>JBBRBJ010000001.1:0-164378 GCA_038205925.1 Rhodobacterales bacterium
CACCTTTGACGCGGAAGTCCGTAAATCGGCGCTTCCGGTTGTGGTGGATTTCTGGGCCGAATGGTGCGGCCCGTGCCGCCAGATTGGCCCGGCACTTGAAGAACTGGCCACCGAATACGCCGGCCGCGTGAAAATCGTGAAGATCAACGTGGACGAGAACCCGGACAGCCCGGCACAGTTGGGCGTTCGCGGCATTCCGGCCCTGTTCCTGTTCAAGAACGGCGAGGTGGTTTCCAACAAGGTCGGCGCCGCGCCCAAGGCCGCACTGGCCACCTGGATTCAATCGGCGATCTGAGTCTGCGTGGCACATCGGCAAAAGGGCGATCCTGCGGGGTCGCCCTTTTGTTTTGCCCCCCATGCGGCCATATAGGCGCAAAGACGATGGAGAGACCGATGGCAGAAGACCGATTTCCCGGCTGGCATGGTACGACCATTCTGGCGGTTCGCCGGGGGGGCGAAGTGGTTGTTGCAGGCGACGGCCAAGTCAGCCTGGGCCAGACGGTGATCAAGGGCACGGCCCGCAAGGTGCGCCGACTGTCGCCCGGGGGGCATCAGGTGGTGGCAGGTTTTGCTGGATCAACCGCTGATGCCTTTACCTTGCTGGAGCGCCTGGAAAAGAAGCTTGAGGCCGCGCCCGGGCAGTTGGCCCGCGCCTGCGTCGATCTGGCCAAGGACTGGCGGATGGACAAGTATCTTCGCAACCTTGAGGCCATGCTGATCGTGACCGACGGGCGCGAGTTGTACGTGATTACCGGGGCGGGCGATGTACTGGAGCCTGAACATGACGTGGCCGCCATAGGCTCGGGCGGGAACTTTGCGCTGGCCGCAGCACGTGGGCTGATGGAAAGCGATCTTGATGCTGAAAGCGTGGCGCGCCGGGCGATGGCGATTGCTGCCGATATCTGTGTGTATACCAACGGCAATCTGACGGTCGAAAGGATCAGCGCACCATGATCGAAACCCAGGATCTTCGCGCCGCCGTTCAGCGGGGCGTGATCACCGAGGCGCAGGCGGCTGCCCTGACCGGCATGGCCGATGCCCGCCGGCAGGCGCGCACTCAGGTGGCCGAGGGCGAAGAGCCGTTCGTGCTGTTCAAGGGGTTCAATGAGATTTTCATCGTCATTGGCCTGACAATCCTGTTCGTGGGCTGGGTGGCCCTGTCGGCCGCCTTTGGGGCTGATTTTGTGTCACCAGCGGGGGCTGACACCATCCTTATCGCGCTGGTCACGTTGGCGGGTCTGGCGTGGGTCCAGCGATACTTCACCATCGTGCGGCGGATGATTGCACCGTCGATCGCGCTTTCCATAATGGTGGCGCTGACGGCGGGAACCTTGGGCCGGGCGCTTGCTGATATCGGAGGCCTAGGGGTGCTGGGCGCACAGGCCCTGATCTGGGGTATTGTCGCGGCGGTGATGGCGTTGCATTATCGTGTGTTTCGCGTACCCTTTGCGGTCGCCATTCTGGCGACGTCGGTTTTCGTAACCTTGTGGGCGCTGCTTGCAGGCGCGGGGATCTTGCCCGATGACGGACCGAACCTGTTGCACATGTCAAAGGACGGGCCGCTGGCGCTCTTGTCGATCGTGTTTGGTGTGGCCTGCTTTACCCTCGCCATGCGGTTCGACATGTCGGACCCACACCGCGTGTCTACCCGTGCCACCACCGGCTTCTGGCTGCATGTCGTCGCCGCCCCTGCCATCGTGAACACGGTGGCGATGCGGTTGCTGGACGGCGGGCAGTTGGGGCAATTGGCGCTGATGGTGGTGCTGCTGGGTCTGGCGGTGGTGGCCATCGTGATCGACCGGCGATCATTCCTTGTATCGGGTGCGGGTTATGCCGTTTGGCTGATCTACTCGCTGTTTGACGGATCAGCCCTTGTGATCGTCTTCCTTGGCGTCGGCCTTGTGCTGCTTGGCGCGCAGTGGGAGCGTTTGCGCGGTGCCATCATGCGCGCTCTGCCGGAATTTGCTGGCAAGGACCGCTTACCCCCCTATGGAAGCCTGACATGACAGACCTGACCCCCCGCGAAATCGTCTCGGAACTTGACCGGTTCATCATTGGCCAAAACGACGCCAAGCGCGCCGTGGCCGTGGCGCTGCGCAACCGCTGGCGGCGCAAGCAACTGGCCGACGACATGCGCGATGAGGTTTATCCCAAGAACATCCTGATGATCGGGCCGACGGGCGTGGGCAAGACCGAGATAAGCCGTCGTCTGGCGAAACTGGCCCGCGCGCCGTTTCTGAAGGTCGAGGCGACCAAGTTTACCGAGGTCGGTTATGTCGGGCGCGATGTGGAAAGCATCATCCGCGATCTTGTCGATGCCGCAATGATCGACACGCGCGCGCGGATGCGTGACGATGTCAGGGCACGCGCGCAGGCTGCGGCAGAAGAGCGGGTGATCGAGGCGCTTGCGGGAAAAGATGCCCGCGACCAGACACGCGAGATGTTTCGCGGCAAGCTCCGGCGGGGCGAGCTGGATGCCACCGTGATCGAGCTTGAGCTTGTCGATACCTCATCCCCCATGCCGATGATGGGCGCGCCGGGAATGGAGGCGCAGATGCAGGGCCTTCAGGATCTGTTCAAGGCGTTCGGTCAGCGGACGGCGAAGAAGAGGGTCACCGTTGCAGACAGTTATGCCCTGCTGATCGGGCAAGAGGCCGACAAGCTGCTGGATGATGAGGCGGTGAAGGCCGCCGCGATGGAGGCCGTCCAGGAAAACGGAATCGTGTTTCTGGACGAGATCGACAAGATCTGCGCCCGCGCCGATGCGCGCGGGGCCGATGTCAGCCGCGAAGGCGTGCAACGGGATCTGTTGCCATTGATCGAAGGGACCACGGTTTCCACCAAATACGGGCCGGTGAAAACCGACCACATCCTGTTCATCGCCAGTGGTGCCTTTCATGTGGCCAAGCCTTCGGACCTGCTGCCAGAATTGCAGGGGCGTCTGCCCATCAGGGTGGAACTGAAGCCACTGACCGAAGGCGATTTCGTGCGCATTCTGACCGAAACGGACAATGCCCTGACGCTGCAGTACAGCGCCCTCATGGCGACCGAACAGGTGACCGTCACGTTCACCACCAACGGCATCGCAGCTTTGGCCCGCATCGCGGCTGACGTGAACGCATCGGTCGAAAACATCGGTGCGCGACGGCTTTATACGGTGCTGGAGAGGGTGTTCGAAGAGCTGTCGTTCACCGCCCCGGACCGTTCTGGCGAGGCGGTGGTGATCGACGCGGAGTTTGTCGAGATCAATGTCGGCGCACTTGCACGCTCGGCTGATCTGTCGCGTTACGTCTTGTAGCCGCGCGTCAGCGGCCCCGGCGCAGGTACACGTAATAGGCCCCGGCGCCGCCATGGCGCAGATGCGCCTCGGTCACTTGCAGGACCATGGGCCCCAGAGGGGAAAGCCGCAGCCATTGCGGCACCTGATGGCGCAGCGCGCCCATACGCTGGGGGATGGGGCCGTAATCATCCTTTATCTTGCCCTTGCCGGTGATCACCAGCACCAGTCGAAGACCCTGGGCGTGCGCGCTGAGGATGAAGTGGATCAGATCCGGGTGCGCCTCGGCCAAGGTCAGGCCATGCAGGTCGATTCTTGCCTCGGGCGCCAGTTTGCCGCGCGTCATGCGGGCAAAGGCCTTGGCGTCCATTTGCAGGCCGGATTGTGCCAGGGACTGGGAAACGCTGGGCGCCATGCTGTGGCCAGACGAGGTCCGCGCCTTTTCACCGAGCCGAAACGAGGGCAGCGGCGGACGCTGCGGCTCGGTCAAAGGCTTTGGCTCATCCGGGGCGCTGCGACTGAACATATGAGGCGCGTTGGAATGCATCGGGCGGGCGGTGCGGGCAACGGCACGCCACAGTTCTTCCTCATCGGGTCGCAGGGGGCGACGGCGGGCCATGGCGTTATCCTTCGGGCAGCATGGCAAAGGCGCGGTCTATGGGCAGCAACAGCACCATCCGCCCGCCATCCTTTATGCGCCCCGCAGATTCGCCAGCGCCCACGCCAGTGCCGTAGAAGATGTCAGCGCGTTGCGCGCCCTTGATCGCGCCGCCGGTATCCTGCGCGACCATCAGGCGACGCATTGGTGCGGGCCCGTCCTTTTCTACCCACACAGGCGCGCCAAGTGGGGTGAAGTCCGGATCGACTGCCACCGATCGCAGCGGGGTGATCGACCGGCCCATGGCACCCAGAGGACCACGGTCCGCAGGCAGATCGGGCAGCATGCGGAAAAAGACATACGACGGGTTCGAGTACAGCAGCGCCCGTCCCGGACCGGGATTGGCACGCACCCAAGCCTTGATGTCCTGAGCCGAAACGTCGGTGATCGGCACGCCACGGCCAAGCAAAGCCTTGCCGATCGACCGGTAGGGCTGGCCGTTCTTACCGCCATAGCCAAGGCGCAATACACGTCCATCCGGCAGCCGGATGCGGCCCGAGCCCTGAACCTGCAAGAAATACACCTCGACCGGATCATCCAGCCAGACCAGCTCCAGCCCGCGCCCACGCAAGATGCCGCCCTCTATCACCTCGCGGGGGTGATAGGCTTCGCCTTCGGTCAACTCGGGGGGCTTGGCATAAAGCGGGTATGCATAGCGTGGGGTGCGGGTCAGTGATCCGGGCAGTTCAGGTTCGTAGTATCCGGTGAACAACGCAGGCGGCGCGCCGACCATGACGGGGCGAAAAAACAGTTCAAAGAACTGACGCGCGCTGGCGTCGGTGCCTCCCACATCGGCGGCCAGACGGCACAAGGGGCGCCATTCGGGCGCGTCAAGCGCGTCGCAGGTGGTACGAAATGTGGTCAGAGCGGCACGGTGATCATCCTCGCGCCAGCCATCGAGCGCTTCGAAATCAAGCATCTGGGCAGATAAAGGAGCGGCGGTCACAAGGACCGCCGCGAACAGTGCAAAAAGCCTGAGCCGGACACCCACCACTGCCCGATCAATCGCCGGTGGCGACAAGTTGCCAGTTGGGATCGGTCGCGCCCATGGTTCGGGCAAATGTCCACACGTCACGCTGAGCTTTAACCTTTTTGGGATCACCTTCGATGATCTCCCCCGCCTTGTTGCGCACGACATGCGTCAACTCGCCCACAAAGCGGATCGAAACCTCGCCACGCTTTGTGGTGGCGTCGAATGTGGCGGTGTGCAGGGCCAGTTCCTTGAGCCCGACAAAGGTGGATTCGATGGTCAGCCCCTCGGCCTCGCGGGCGTTGATGGCTTGGGCAAATGCGGCCTCGATCTCATCTTCCAGAAAGGGACGGATCTCGTCGATGTTGCCGCGTTCGAAAGCCATCAGGATCATCTCATAGGCGCCGCGCGCCCCCTGAAGGAATGTGTTCACGGAAAACGTTGGTTCGGCCTGTTTCATCTGCGCCAAGGCGCGGGCGGCGTCTGATCCTTCGGCCGCGTGGTCGGTTATGTCACGGTCGGGGCCACCCTCGATCACCTCAAAATCGCGACGGGCGCGCGGGCGCAATTCCTCCACGGGGACGGGGGGCTTTTCAAAGCCATCGCGGGTGCCCAGCACCGAGCGCAGTTTGAGGATCAGGAAGATTGCAATCCCTGCAAGAACAAGAAGCTGAATAATGGAAGAGTTCATCTGAGACCTCGGGCGGGTGGCCGGACGGGGGCCGGCTGGCATTGGGGTTGGTAACTTGCACCATCGCATACTATGTAGGGCCGAGGGGGTGGACTGTCTACCGCCCCACCCCGCAATCGACCGTGATGGAGGCCGCCATGTGGCTTTTCTTGCTTTTCCTTGCTGTGCCGCTGATTGAAATCGCGCTCTTCGTCACGGTGGGTGGATGGCTGACGCTGTGGCCGACGCTGGGTTTGGTGCTGCTTACCGGGGTCATCGGAACCGCCTTGATGCGCTGGCAGGGGTTGCGCGTGCTGGCTGAGTTGCGTGGCGACATGGGGCAGCTGAAAAACCCGCTGTCGCCGCTGGCGCATGGAGCGCTGATCGTGATTGCGGGCCTGCTACTGCTGACGCCCGGCTTCTTTACCGACACCATAGGCTTCCTTTTGATGGTGCCTGCGGTGAGGGCCTTCATCATCCGTTTTGTCGGCGCGCGGATCACGGTGCAGACCTTTGGCATGCAAGAGGCGACGGCTGCGCGACGGGAAACCGGCATCATCGATGGCGAGTATTTCGAAGTGGATGAAAATCCGCCGCCGCGCGGACCTTCGGGCTGGACCAAGCATTGAGCGCGGGCAGGCAACCTGCTAGGAAGGCCGCCGAACGGATTTGAGGGAGAAGCCATCATGGCTGAAGAAAATGGCGCGACGGCACCGCAGGCAGAACCGGCAGCGGCACAGGTCAAGATGAGTGTGCTGGCGCAATTCGTACGCGACATGTCGTTTGAAAACATGGTGGCGCAAAAAGGCCTGAGCGGCGGCGATGTGCAGCCCGACATTCAGGTGGCGGTCAGCATGGACGCGCGCAAGCGGACGCAGGACCATCAGTTCGAAGTGATCCAGAAGTTCAAGGTGACATCGAAGAACAAGGCGAACGGAGACACGCTTTTCTTGCTGGAAGTCGATTACGGTGGGATCTTCCATGTTGAGAACGTACCCGAGGAACAACTGCACCCGTTCCTGCTGATCGAGTGCCCGCGACTGCTGTTTCCGTTTGTGCGGCGCATCATCTCGGATCTGACGCGCGACGGCGGCTTTCCGCCGCTTAACATCGACACGGTGGATTATCTGGCGCTGTATCGGCAAGAAATGGCCCGACGCGCGCAGGTGACACAGGCCGATACGACACAGCCTAACTGACGCCGATAGGTTTAGGATGGGCCGGTCCACTGGGCCGGTCTTTCGCGTTCAGCCGCGCAGGTTCCAGATAGACGTCTCACCCAACCGAGCGACAAAGGCGGCGTGCGCTGCGGTCTCATCATCGGTGATGCGAGGAGGCAGCGGCGCAGGGCGTGTCTGCTGATGCACGTCGAAAACATGCCGGCCACTTATGCGGTTCTCAACTGTAGCCGCCGCAAGGGCAAAGTCGGGCTGACGGCCCCCGATAAGCTCAAGATAAACCTCGGCCAAGATCTCACTGTCCAGCAGGGCGCCGTGTTTTTCCCGCTTTGAATTGTCGATGCCAAAGCGACGGCACAGCGCGTCGAGCGAAGCGGGCGAACCGGGATACTTTTGCCGCGCGATCAGCAGGGTGTCTATGGCGCGGCTGTTCGGCAAAGGCGGGAAGGACGCGGCCTTCAGCTCGGCGTTCAGAAACTTCATGTCAAAGCTGGCGTTGTGAATCACCAGATTTGCATCGCCGATGAAGTCGATGAACGCGTGGGCTACCGTTTTGAACAGGGGCTTGTCACGCAGGAAATCGTCGCCAAGGCCGTGCACCTCGAACGCTTCCTTGGGCATTGCGCGTTGAGGGTTCAGGTATTGGTGATAGGTCCGGCCTGTGGGCATGTGATTGATCAACTCAACCGCGCCGATTTCGACGATGCGGTGGCCTTCGGAAGGCTCGAACCCCGTGGTTTCGGTATCAAGAACAATCTCACGCATGGAAGCCTCGGATGTAGGCGATCAGGGCGGTGACATAGGCGCCGGTCTGATCGGTGGTCAGGGTCTCGACGATATGGGTTGCACGCGTGCGCTTTTCCGCATCGGGCATTTGACGTGAAAGGATCAAAGCCAGCAAGTCGGGCGTCATGCCGGGACGCGAGAGGACGCGGGCACGCTGTAAAGTGGCGGGGACTGTAACCAACAGGGTGGCAGCAAACTCGACTTCGCTGTGGGTTTCAAAAAGCAGCGGAATGTCATAAAGAGCGATATCAGACACATTTTGGGTGGTAAAATCGGCGCGGTCTGCGGCAACGAGAGGATGGACGATGCCCTCGATGACGGCAAGGGCACCCGGATCACGGGCGATCCATGCCTTTAACCCAGACCGATCGATACCCCCCTTTGAAAACGCTTCGGGGCAAACTTCGGCCAGCGCGGCAACGGCGCCCCCGCCACGGGCGTAAAGCCGATGGACAGCGGCATCCGCCTCCCAAACGGGAATGCCGTGATCGGCAAACATCGCCGCGGTGGTGGATTTTCCCATGCCAATGGACCCGGTAAGGCCGAGACGGAATGTCATGCCGAAAGCACCGCCTGCCGCGTGGCCTCATCCACCTCCGGGCGATGTCCAAACCACCGCTCAAACCCAGGGGCGGCCTGATGCAGCAGCATGCCAAGGCCATCGACAACCGTGCAGCCCACAGCCTGTGCCTGCAGCAATAATTGCGTCATAAGGGGGGTGTATACAAGATCTGTTACTGTGGCGCGCGGGCTGAGCGCATCAAGCGGCACACGGAAATCAGGCTTGCCCACCATGCCGAGCGACGTGGTGTTGACCACGGTTGTCGCGTGCTCGAGCATGTTGGCAGCCTGTACCCATTCACTGACCACGATCTTTGCGCCGAAATCGGCGCGGATCGCCTCGGCCCTTGGTCTGGTGCGATTGGCAAGGCGGATCTCGGGAACACCTACCTCGATCAGGGCGGCGATGACGGCGCGGGCCGCGCCACCAGCGCCGAAGATCGCGGCTGGACCTGCTGCGGGGACCCAGTTGGGGGCGTTCTGACGAAGGTTGGCGACAAACCCCGCGCCATCGGTGTTGTCAGCGTGGATGCGTCCATCCTTGCGGAAGATCAGAGTATTCGCGGCACCGATCAGGGCGGCCCGGTCCGAGACCATGTCGGCAAGACCAAGGATGGCTTCCTTGTGCGGGATTGTGACGTTCGCCCCCACGAACCCCATTTGAGGCATGATGCGCAAAATGGTGGCGAGATCGGCATGTGCCAGATCCACCGGGATATAGTGGCCCTTGATTCCATACCGTTTCAGCCAATAGCCGTGCAGCGCCGGAGAGCGGCTGTGGGCGACCGGGTGACCGATGACGCCAGCAAGAGGAATGCGCAGATAGTCTGTCATGTGGGGATGATGCCTCTGGTTCCCAGATACCCCAAGAGCGGCAACAGGGGAAGTCCAAGCACAGTGAATGTATCTCCGTCAATGGCGGCGAACAGCCGGGACCCCTCTTCCTCGATCTTGTATGCGCCGGCGCTGTGGCGGATGCTGTCCCAGTTACGGGTCACATAATCGTCAAGGTAGGTGTCCGATATGGGGCGCATGGTCAGGCGCGCTTCGCCCATGGTGCGCCAGATGGGTTGGGCATCGTGATAGAGGACAGCGGCGGAAAACAGCCGGTGCGTATTGCCACGCAAGATGCGCAACTGGTCGCGCGCCTGATCGGGCGTTTCGGGTTTGGAAAAGATCTGGCCCTGGAAATCAAGAATCTGGTCACATCCGAGGACATGCGCTGTCGGCAGACGCTCGGCTATCTTGCGGGCCTTCATTTCGGCCAAGGCGTCGGCCACGTCCCGAGGACTGGCGCCCTCTGCCTGAAGCGTGCGGCGAATGGCTTCTTCGTCGACGCGGGCAGGACGTGCGGTGGCGGGAACCCCGGCGGCAAGCAGGAGTTGCAGACGGATCGGCGACGTGGATGCAAGTATAAGGGGCATGACGCTTTGACTTGAAGGTCGGAGGACAGGTCTGTGGAAAGTCTCGCTATGTTCTCGGGGCGGTATTTCTGGTTAACGCGCTATCACGGCATCAAGGTGCGCGGAATGTACGGGTTGTCAAGCAAAGGGCACAGGATATCCGGATGTGTGCAAGGTGACCGGCAGGATGTGCACAGAGTCGCGGCCGCATGAGCGTGGATCGCGACGACGACCTGCAGTGAAGTCGATATTCCGTCATAAATAATTGAATTAATTACTTATTTTTTGATATTTTTTTTGCACTCCAGGTTATCTACAGCGTTATCCCAAGGGAAGAGCATGTGGACTGATCTGATGAGATCGTTGTACAACGGCTTTTCCACAGCCCCTACAACAACTACATTACTTTTCTCTCTTCTTATTTATAGAAGAAAGGGAGACGAGGAGAGATGACTTGAGCAATATGCTTTCTGACTGGTACCTTTGGGTGAAGGCGCTGCATGTGATTTCCGTGATCGCCTGGATGGCGGGACTGTTCTATCTGCCGCGGCTGTTTGTTTATCACGTCGAGGTGGTGGAACCCGGCTCCGCAACGGACGCTCTTTTCGGGACCATGGAGCGTCGGTTGCTGCAGGCGATCATGACACCTGCAATGGTGGCGAGCTGGGTGTTTGGTCTGGCCCTGGTGATGACACCGGGAATTGTAGACTGGTCTGAGATCTGGCCTTGGGCGAAGGCGGCATCCGTGTTGGGGATGACGTGGTTTCATCAATGGCTGGGGCAGCGGCGAAAGGATCTGATGACAGGCGCCAATACGGTGACGGGGCGGCAGTACCGGATGATGAACGAGGTGCCCACGCTGCTGATGCTGGTCATCGTGGTTTCGGTGATCGTGAAGTTCTGAATCTGCGGATTTGTTGACAAGTGGCGCGAAGACTTTTAGGGGATGTGCGTGCGGGGCCATCCGGCCTGCTGCGCTTCCCCTTTCAAGAGATATGCCACCTGTCAACTGGATGGGATGGGCACAGGATGCTTTCATGGAAATCGAACGTTTGAATCTTGCGGACCTGAAGGCCAAGACGCCGGCTGATCTTTTGGCAATGGCAGAGGAGTGGGAGATAGAAAACGCGCCGAGCATGCGCAAAGGCGAGATGATGTTCCAGATTCTGAAGGAACATGCAGAAGAAGGTTTCGAGATCGGGGGCGACGGCGTTCTGGAGGTTTTGCAGGACGGATTTGGCTTCCTGCGCAGCCCTTCAGCAAACTATCTACCGGGGCCGGACGACATTTATGTGGGCCCTGAAATGATACGTCAGTTTTCATTGCGCACCGGAGATTCGATTGAGGGAGTTATTCAGGCCCCGCGTGAGAATGAGCGCTACTTCAGCCTGGTCAAGGCGACGCTGATCAATTTTGACGATCCTGAGCGGGTTCGGCACAAGGTGCACTTCGACAATCTTACGCCGCTTTACCCGGACGAACGGTTGAAGATGGAGATCGAAGATCCGACGATTCGCGACCGCTCGGCCCGGATCATCGATCTGGTCTGCCCTATCGGGAAAGGGCAGCGGGCGCTGATCGTGGCGCCACCCCGGACCGGCAAGACGGTCCTGTTGCAGAATATTGCGCATTCGGTCGCGACCAATCACCCGGAATGTTATCTGATCGTTCTGCTGATCGATGAGCGTCCGGAAGAGGTAACGGACATGCAGCGGTCGGTGAGGGGAGAGGTCGTTTCCTCGACCTTCGATGAGCCGGCGACGCGGCACGTCGCGGTGGCCGAGATGGTGATCGAGAAAGCAAAGCGCCTCGTGGAGCACAAGCGGGATGTCGTGATCTTGCTGGACAGCATCACGCGTTTGGGTCGGGCGTTCAACACGGTGGTGCCGTCTTCGGGCAAGGTCCTGACGGGTGGTGTGGATGCGAATGCTTTGCAACGCCCGAAGCGCTTCTTCGGTGCAGCGCGAAACATCGAGGAAGGTGGATCGTTGACCATTATCGCGACTGCCTTGATCGACACAGGCAGCCGGATGGACGAGGTTATTTTTGAAGAATTCAAGGGTACCGGCAATTCGGAAATCGTGTTGGACCGGAAGGTAGCGGACAAGCGCGTATTCCCGGCCATCGACATCATCAAGTCAGGAACACGGAAAGAGGATCTGTTGGTGGACAAGGTGGATCTTCAGAAAACCTATGTTTTGAGGCGCATTCTGAATCCTATGGGGACCACGGACGCGATTGAATTCCTGATATCGAAGTTGAAGCAGACGAAGTCCAACAGCGAATTCTTTGAATCGATGAACACCTGAGGCCACCCCAAGGTTTATTGAGGCAAGGTCATGGCGAAGACGATTTTTGCAGTGGCGACGGCGCGTGGCAAGGCAGGCGTGGCGGTCGTTCGCATATCAGGGCCGCGGGCAATTGAGGCGCTAGAGGCGTTCGGGGCAAGCCCGGTGGTTCCCCGGAGAGCATCGCTGCGCAAGCTGGTGCACGATGGTGATCTGATTGATGAGGCGTTGGTCCTTTTGTTTTCAGCAGGCCAGAGCTTTACCGGCGAGGATGTGGTCGAGCTTCAATTGCACGGCAGCATCGCGGTGGTTGGTGCTGTGGTGAGGGTTTTGACCGGGCTTGAGGGGTTCAGACCGGCCACGGCTGGGGAGTTCACTCGGCGCGCCCTCGAAAACGGGCGACTCGATCTTACACAGGTAGAGGGCCTGGCAGACCTGATCGATGCCGAAACTGAAGCTCAGCGCAAGCAGGCTCAGCGGGTGCTTTCTGGTGCGGTTGGCGTCAAAGTAGCGTCTTGGCGTCGCGATCTTATTCGCGCGGCGGCGTTGATCGAGGCCAGCATTGATTTTGTCGAAGAAGATGTCCCGGCGGATGTACTGGGCGAATCGCTTGCACTTGTGGAAGGTCTTCGCGCGGCGTTCAAGCGCGAGATCGCGGGGTTCCATGTATCAGAGCGGGTTCGGGACGGTTTCGAGGTGGCCCTGATTGGGGCGCCAAATTCAGGAAAATCAAGTCTTCTGAATGCTTTGGCAGGAAGGGAGGCGGCGATTACCTCGGCAGTCGCTGGGACGACACGGGATGTAATTGAAGTCCGAATGGATATAGGTGGTTTGCCTGTAACGTTGTTGGATACCGCAGGACTTCGTGAAACGGACGATGAAATTGAACGCGTCGGTGTGAATCGGGCAATGGAGAGGGCGAGGCTGGCGGATCTGCGTATCCTGTTGGTTGAACCTGGTTCCACAGCAGCGACCTTCGATCTGAGTGAGGACGATATCGTTGTGGAAACGAAAGGTGACATTTTTCCGGGTTTCCGCCGAATCTCAAGTAGAACCGGAGAGGGTCTGGATTCGTTACTTGTCGAGGTAGAGGGCGTCCTGCAGAGGAGAGTGGCAATTGCGGGGACCCTCACGCGAGAGCGTCAACGCGTAGCGCTTAGCGAAGGTCTGAGGTCTTTGGACTCTGCGCGAGATTGGCTGTATGGTGGCTACCAGAACGTCGAATTTGCGGCGTCTGACTTGAGGCTGGCAGCGCAGTCTTTGGAAATTCTGGTTGGTCAGATGGGAGTCGACACGTTGCTGGATGAGATTTTCTTGAGTTTTTGCATCGGGAAGTAGGGTGTTTCACGTGAAACAATTCGACGTGATTGTTATCGGAGGGGGACACGCCGGTGTCGAAGCGGCAGCAGCTTCCGTCAGGGTCGGCGCGCGCACGGCACTGGTAACATTGAATGCGGCAAGCGTCGGAGTGATGTCCTGCAATCCGGCAATTGGAGGGCTGGGGAAGGGCCATCTGGTCCGAGAGATTGATGCGCTAGATGGTCTCATGGGGCGTGCTGCGGATATGGCGGGTATCCAGTTTCGTCTTTTGAACAGGAGTAAAGGGCCAGCAGTTCAGGGACCGAGAACTCAGACTGACCGAGCTTTATACAGGGGTGCGGTCCAAGGATTCCTCGCAAAACTGGAAGGGCTCAGAATCATTGAAGGGGAAGTCGCTGATCTTGTGGTGACCGGTGGGCAGGTTTCTGGGGTGCGGCTTGCTGACGGTACGCAACTATTTTCGCAAACTGTAGTTTTGACTGCAGGTACGTTTTTAAACGGCACCATCCATATCGGGCACGAGAGGCATTCCGGGGGGCGGATCGGCGAACGGCCCTCGAATTTGCTCGGCGCGAGAATAGCAGACCTTGGTTTGAAAAGTGGTCGGCTGAAAACTGGAACGCCTCCTCGTCTGGATGGGCGCACGATAGACTGGACAAGGTTGGAAATGCAGCCTGGAGATGTTGACCCGGTTATGTTGTCTTTCCTGAGCAAAGGCCCGGCAGTTCGTCAACTTGAGTGCGGCATCACCCATACGAATGAAGAGACGCATGACATCGTGCGAAGAAATTTAGCACAATCGGCCATGTACGGAGGGAAAATTGAGGGCGTTGGTCCTCGATACTGCCCGTCAATTGAAGATAAAATTGTCCGATTTTCGGAAAAATCAAGTCATCAGGTATTTCTGGAACCAGAGGGACTTTCAGACGAGACCGTCTATCCGAACGGAATTTCTTCATCTCTCCCGCGTGACATTCAAGACGCTTTCGTGCGTAGCATAACGGGACTAGAGCGCGTCCGAATTGTTCAACCGGCCTACGCTATTGAGTATGATTACTTTGATCCGCGAGGGTTGCTTCCCACGATGGAAGTGCGTGACGTGCCCGGTCTGTATCTGGCGGGTCAGATCAATGGCACCACCGGTTACGAAGAGGCTGCGGCACAGGGTCTTGTAGCAGGGCTGAATGCCGCCCTGCACGTTCAGGGCAAGGAAGCAGCTTTATTCGAACGGTCAGACAGTTACATTGGTGTAATGATCGATGATCTGGTGTCCCGCGGTGTGACTGAGCCATACCGTATGTTTACATCGCGGGCTGAATATCGTCTGAGTTTGCGCGCGGATAATGCAGATCAAAGGTTGACGCTAAGGGGTGCAGATTGGGGCGTCGTACGCCATGAGCGCTTGAAGTCATTCCAAGACAAGGCTGCCCTGCTCGAGTCCGTAGTGCGGTTGCTGAGGACGAAATTATTCACTTCGAAGGACCTGGCTGCGGCCGGCATACATGTTAGAGACGATGGCAAACGTCGGACTGGATTCGATGTACTTGGTACTCATGCGCTGGCGGAGGCCGATCAGAACAGGCTTGTCCCTGAGTTGGCCCAGGTGGACCGTGGAATAAGAGAGCAAGTAGGGCGGGATGCACTCTATGAACCGTACCTGCACAGGCAACAACATGAGATCGAAGCAGCAAGGAGGCATGAAGGCATAACGATACCGGAGGAGTTCGATTATGCGCTGATTCGAGGACTGTCAGATGAGCTAAGAAGTAAGTTAATGGTTCGGAGGCCGACCACGCTAGCGCAAGCAACGCGAATCGAAGGAATGACCCCGGCTGCTATAGCATTGATTCTGGTAAACGTCCGAAAGGCCGGGTTACGAGCAACGGCAAGTCAAAATGGCTAGGTCATTGTGGGCGGACCTAATTGTTTCATGCGAAACAAGACATATGCTTGACTCATTCGCAGTGAGAGTTGCGAAGTGGAACCCCACGATAAATCTTGTTTCCAAGGGCAGCGTCAGAAATTTAATGGATCGTCATTTTGTAGACTCTGTTCAACTTTCGGAGTTGGCGCCAGTGAAATGCGATCACTGGGTTGATGTTGGCAGCGGCGGTGGTTTCCCTGGCCTTGTCGTTGCAATTTGCCGCCATAATTCCGCCTTTCCCAGTCGTGTGACGCTGGTGGAATCTGATCAGCGAAAGGCAGTCTTCTTACGTGAGTCTGTCCGGGAACTCGGGCTGTCCGTGGACGTAATTTCAGAGAGAATCGACAAAGTTCAATTTCTTGCAGCTGACGTGCTGTCCGCGCGCGCGCTCGCTCCGTTGGCAACTCTTTGCGAGTATGCAAGCCTGCATTTGAAAGCCGGTGGCACGGCTGTTTTTCCGAAAGGTGAGAATTACCAATCGGAAGTTACTGAAGCACTGGTGCGTTGGCGCTTTTCCGTTGTTGCAACGCCAAGCGTGACAGAACCCAAAGCGGCGATCCTGTTACTAAAGGACATTACCCATGCTTGAGCCCTCATTGACCGGAAGGGCTCGCGTCATTGCAGTCGCCAACCAGAAGGGCGGCGTCGGCAAAACAACAACGACTATTAACGTCGCGGCAGGTATGGCAGAGTTTGGGTATAAGGTTCTCTTGATTGACTTGGATCCACAAGGCAATGCATCTACGGGCTTGGGAATAGCTGGCTCAGACCGCAAGCTTACGAGTTACGATCTTCTGCTAGAACAGACACTTATGGCTGATCTGGTCCTGCCGGCCAGTGTTCCAAACATTTCTGTTTGCCCGGCGAATGCAGACTTGGCTTCTGCGGACATAGATCTGGTCTCAAACGAGAAGCGATCATTTTTGCTGCAGGATGCAATACGAGACCCGAGAACGACGGCGCTTGGGTTCGATTATATTCTTATAGATTGTCCTCCATCCTTGTCGTTGTTGACAGTGAACGCGCTGGTTGCGGCCGATTCGGTACTTATACCCTTGCAAAGTGAATTTTTTGCACTTGAGGGACTGTCACAACTGATGCTCACGATTCGCGACATTCGGCGCACGGCCAATCCCTCGCTTAGAATAGAAGGCATTGTGGTTACCATGACGGACGGTCGAAATCGGCTCTCGCAGCAGGTTGAGGCCGATGCCAGAGCAAACCTTGGGGATTTGGTATTTCGTACGACAATTCCGCGAAATGTTCGTGTCTCAGAGGCTCCATCCTTCTCGATTCCTGTCCTGACTTACGATCCAACATCGAAGGGCGCAGAGGCCTATCGTAGTCTGACGATGGAGATCGTATCCCGTCAAAGTGCAGGGCGTGCCGCATAGAAAAGGTCACGAATATGGAAAAGAAGACTGACAGGCGTGCGTTGGGCAGAGGCCTTTCCGCATTAATGTCCGACGTAGCCTTTTCAGATACTGAAATCAGTCGAGACGTGTCCGCACGCAATGGATCGCCGCTCAGCGTGCCTGTTCAAAACATCCGCGCTAATCCGGATCAACCGCGTCGAAGTTTTGATCCGGTTGCCTTGGCGGAACTGGCACAGTCCATCCGATCCAAGGGCGTCATCCAGCCTTTGGTTGTTCGGCCAATTGCGGGCAGTAACGATTTCGAGATTGTTGCCGGTGAGCGGCGGTGGCGGGCGGCTCAAATGGCGGAACTGCACGATGTTCCCGTGGTGGTGAGAGATTTCACTGATCACGAAGTCATTGAAATCGCGATAATCGAGAATATTCAGCGCGCAGATTTAAACGCAATCGAAGAGGCGATGGCATTTCGACAACTTATGGACAGATTTGGTCATACTCAAGACAAAGTGGCCGAAGCTCTGTCGAAGAGCCGAAGTCATATAGCAAATACATTGCGCCTTCTGACTTTGCCTGATGATGTGCAATCACTTGTCGTTAGCGGAAAACTTTCAGCTGGTCATGCGCGGGCTCTGATAGGTGCTGGTGACCCACTAGTGTTAGCGCTTAAGGTTATCGGCGCCGGACTTTCGGTTAGAGATACTGAAAAACTTGTCCGACAAATTGCTACAAAGGCTGCGCAATCTACACGCTCTGGCAGAAGAACAGAAAAGGATGCGGATACCCGTTCGATAGAGTTGGATCTGTCGGCGAACCTTGGAATGGGGGTATCAATCGACCATGATAGGGGCAGCGATGGCAGCGGTACAATTCAAATCAGGTATAGGACCCTCGATCAACTGGATATGGTGTGCCAAGTCCTGTCCGTAATTCCACGCGATTTTACGCCTTGAATTTAGCCGCCTTTATTTCAACAGGGCGGCAATCACAGAATTCAAAAGCAATTTTCCTGTATTGGTGGCCCGAAGCTGCGTTTCCTGCACCTCGAGATGGCCGAGTTCAATGAGATCGGCGATAGCGGCCTCTCTCAATGATTTTCCTGTGATTTCTCTGTATCTCGATGTGTCGACTCCACGGGCGGTGCGCAGACCCATCAGGATGAACTCCGCCCCCTGGTCGTCGGCGGTGAGCATTTCCCGAGGCAACTCTTGCGAACGTCCGGATTCGACGTTGGCTAACCATAGGCCTGGAGCTTTTGGACAAGCGGTTGCCACTCGCTGGCCGTTCTTGTCAGTAAGGCGACCATGAGCGCCAGGACCAATACCCACGTAATCGCCACACGCCCAGTAAATGCTATTATGAACCGAAGGGCCGGAATCCCGTGCATGATTAGAGATCTCATAGGCCGGCAGACCGGCTCCTTCGCACAGATCTTGGGTCAGCAAAAACATATCGGCGGCCAGTTCGTCGGTTGGCAGGCCGCGTAACACACCTCTATCAAACCTTGCGCCAAAGGCCGTCCCGCTCTCAATGGTCAGCTGATACAGCGATAGATGGTCTTGCTCCATTGACAAAGCCAACCGCAACTCCGATTCCCACGCACTCATCGTTTGATCTTGGCGCGCATAAATCAGATCGAAGCTGGACCGTTGAAATATTGATTGCGCGGTGTGAACTGCTGCAACACCGTCCGCCGCCGAATGCAGCCGCCCTAAGCGACGCAAGTCAATATCGTTTAAGGCCTGCACGCCAACGGAAACGCGGTTCACACCCGCAGATGCAAAGGCACGAAACTTGCTTAGTTCGACTGACGACGGATTTGCCTCCAAGGTGATTTCGACATCGTTCGCCAAGCTCCAGGCTCCTGCGGCGGCGTCGACGATGCTGGCAACGGTTCGGGGCGCCATCAACGAGGGTGTCCCCCCGCCAAAGAAAATACTTTGCAATATTCGTCCGGGCGTTTCGGAGGCCAATCGTGAAATCTCAGATATATAAGCCTTTAGCCACCTTTCTTGGTCAACATCGACTGATACGTGGCTGTTGAAGTCGCAATAGGGACATTTCGCCTGACAGAACGGCCAATGCACGTACAATGCAAAGCCCGCTCGCTGCCAGTGTTCAATGGCCAGAACTGTCTCTTCGGGGCAATGTTTCACGTGAAACAACCTCGGATCAGTCGGCGAAAAGCACTTGCTCTATGGCTAACCGCGTTTTTCTCCCATCGGTCCATCTCCCCAAAAGTGACGGCACTTCCATCCGGTTTGAAAATTGGATCGTATCCGTGACCCTGATTTCCTCGCATCGGCCACACGACACAGCCAGACATAACTCCTTCAAAAATCTCATCATGCCCGTCTGGCCATGCAAGTACCAACGTGCATCGGAACTGAGCTGTCCATGGCTCATCCGCACCAGTCTCGACCAACGCCAGGCGCGTTCTTTCCATCGCCACACGGAAATCACGGCCACCCGGAATTTCTGCCCAATCAGCCGTCTTGACGCCCGGATCACCCCCCAAAGCATCTATGCAGATGCCAGAGTCGTCCGCCAAAGCAACAATTCCCGTTGCCCGCGCCGCTGCATGCGCCTTGATCCGGGCATTACCGACAAAAGTGCTCTCGGTTTCCAGGGGTTCTGGCAGTCCACAAAAAGCGGCAGAGAGAAGCGTCACCCCAAATGGCAGCAGAAGCTGCGATATTTCTTCAAGCTTGCCCTGATTGTGGGTTGCTACAACTAATTGATTTTCAACAAATTTCCTCATGCTACCGAACCACTGCCCGTCGTTGCGCCTCGACCAACTGGTCTGCGCCCAGTTCCGCCAGATCCAACAGGCTGATCATCTCATCACGCGCAAACGTCGCACCTTCAGCAGACAGTTGAACCTCGATCAACCGTTTGCGGCCAGTCAACACAAAATTTCCGTCCGTTCCGGCTGTCGAATCCTCCGGGTAATCAAGATCCAGAATCGGTTGTCCAGCATAAATGCCACAGGACACCGCAGCCACATGGTCAACAATTGGATCACTGGTGATTGTCCCCGCTGCAAGAAGTCGATTCACCGCAAGTCGAAGCGCCACCCAGCCCCCGGTGATAGACGCACACCGAGTCCCGCCGTCCGCCTGGATCACGTCGCAATCGATTACAATTTGCCGTTCCCCAAGGGCACTCCGGTCCACGCCTGCCCGCAGGGCCCGCCCAATCAGCCGTTGAATTTCTTGGGTGCGTCCGCTTTGTTTACCAGCCGCCGCCTCACGTCGAGTTCGGCTGTTCGTCGCCCGCGGCAACATTCCATATTCCGCGGTCACCCAGCCCAACCCCGAGTTCTTCAGAAACGGCGGCGCTTTGTCCTCAATCGTCGCAGAGCACAGAACATGCGTATTCCCCATCTTGATAAGACAAGATCCTTCGGCATGCATCATCACTCCAGCCTCGATCGAGACATCCCGCATTTCATTCAGTTTCCGGCCTGAAGGGCGCATATCCTGTCCTTTTCATCTCTTCCGGCCAGATAAGTGCTGCACCCCATGCGATGCAACCCCGATTGACGTCCCGGCGCATCGGAATACTGTGTCAATCAAAGCAACGAAGGCAGCAGATGATCGAGCAGCCCCGCCCCATCCCAGACATGAACGACCGTACGCGCGAAGTCTTTCGCCGGGTGGTGGAAGGATATCTTTCTTCGGGTGATCCCGTGGGTTCCCGAACACTTGCCCGCACGATGTCTGAAAAGGTCTCGGCCGCCACCATCCGAAATACCATGCACGACCTGGAACTCCTTGGCCTGCTTGACAGCCCGCACGTCTCTGCAGGCCGTATTCCCACTCAGCTTGGCCTGCGTATGTTTGTCGACAGCCTGCTTGAAGTAGGAACCCTGTCCACCGAAGATCGCGCGCGTATCGATTCGACGGCCGAGGCAACTGACAGCGATGTTACATCGCTGCTTGACCACGTTGGTAGCGCACTGTCTGGGCTGACCAGGGGCGCCAGTCTTGTTCTTTCGCCCAAACACGAGGCGCCGATTCGTCACATAGAATTTGTCGGCCTCTCGCCTGACCGCGCGCTTGTCGTGCTTGTCTTTAGTGATGGTCATGTCGAAAACCGCCTCTTCACCCCGCCGCCCGGCCAGACACCATCATCAATGCGCGAGGCGGCGAATTTCCTGAACGCCCTTGCCGAGGGCCGCACGCTAAGCGATCTGCGCCGCACCATGGCCGCGGAGATTGCCCAACGCCGGCAAGAGATTGACAGCCTTGCGCGCGACATGGTCGAAAGCGGTTTGGCCATCTGGGAGAATCCGGGTGAGCGCAGCGAGCGTCTGATCGTCCGCGGCCAGTCGAATCTTCTGGACGGCGCGACCGAGCCTGTCGACATTGACCGGATCAGGATTCTTTTCGATGATCTGGAACGCAAGCGCGACATCTCGGATTTTCTCGAACTCACCGATGCTGGCGAAGGTGTGCGCATTTTTATCGGCTCCGAGAACAAGCTTTTTTCACTTTCGGGTTCCTCTCTGGTGGTCTCTTCCTATATGAACGCTGATCGTAAGATCATTGGCGCAGTGGGCGTGATCGGACCGACACGGCTGAACTATGGTCGCATCGTTCCGATTGTCGATTACACGGCACAGCTCGTCGGGCGTCTCGTGTCCGAACGTAGCAACCGGTGATCCGTCCGAATGAAAAAACAAGGAAGACGACCATGGCGCAGGAAAAACCGTCCCCGGACGACGTCGAAACAGGTGATACCGCAGATGTCACCGACATCGCTGAACTCGACGCATTGCGGACCGAGCGCGACGACCTTCGCGACCGCTTCATGCGCGCGCTGGCTGATGCCGAAAACGCCCGCAAACGCGCTGACCGTGACCGGCGCGAGGCCGAGAATTATGGTGGCTCCAAACTCGCTCGCGACATGTTGCCCGTCTATGACAATCTCCGCCGCGCGCTGGATGCAGCCACGGATGAAACCCGAGATCAGGACAAGGCCCTGATAGAAGGTGTCGAACTGACATTGCGAGAGTTGACGAATGTGCTGACCAAACACGGCGTCAAGCCGATCAGTCCTGCGGCTGGCGATGTTTTCGATCCGCAGTTGCATCAGGCCATGTTCGAAGCGCCGGTTGCAGGGACCAAGGCCGGCCAGATCATTCAGGTCATGACGGAAGGCTTTTTGTTGCATGACCGCCTTTTGCGCCCGGCCCAGGTCGGCGTCTCGTCTACCCCAGGTTGACCCTATTGCCAGCCGCCCGGGGGCCGTCTGCCCCCGGACCCCCGAGAATATTTCTAAAGCAGCAAAGCGAAAGAGCCGGCTAGGACACCAGCTTTGCCCGAAGTTCATAGATCAACCGCAGAGCTTCTATCGGCGTCAATTCATCCGGGTGAATGCAACGCAGCACATTTTCCACTTCTGACGGTGTCGCCGGCCGCGGTGAGCGAGAGGCAGGAGCCGCCCGAAACAGTGGCAGATCATCGATCAACGTTGCCGCCTTTCCGCCTTCGCGCTCGCCTTTTTCCAGCGCCTCGAGGACCTGCTTTGCGCGCTCGATCACAGTTGCAGGCAGGCCCGCGAGCCTTGCCACCTGCACGCCATAAGATCTGTCTGCGGCCCCTTTGCGCACCTCATGCAGGAAGATAACGTCACCTTCCCACTCCTTCACACTTACTGTTGCATTCTCGATACCGGCCAGTTTGCCCGCCAAAGCGGTCAGTTCGTGGTAATGCGTGGCAAACAGCGCCCGACAGCGATTTGTCTCACGCAAGTGCTCCAGCGTCGCCCAGGCAATCGACAACCCATCATACGTCGCGGTGCCCCGACCGATCTCGTCCAGAATAACCAGCGCCCGATCATCCGCCTGATTCAAGATCGCTGCCGTCTCGACCATTTCCACCATGAATGTGGAGCGTCCTCGCGCCAGATCATCCGCAGCCCCAACCCGGCTGAACAACTGGCTGACCAGCCCGATATGCGCGCTGGTCGCAGGAACAAAACTTCCCGCCTGCGCCAGCAGCGCCATCAGCGCGTTCTGACGCAGGAAGGTGGATTTTCCAGCCATGTTAGGTCCGGTCAAAAGCCATATCGCGGGCGTGTTCGCCTCTGTCAGCGCGCAATCATTGGCCACAAACGCGCCGGTACCCTGGCGCTTCAATGACCGCTCCACTACCGGATGCCGTCCGGCCTTCACCACAAATGCCCTGCTGTCATCGACCAGCGGTTCACACCAGTCTTCGGCTGCGGCCAAGTCGGCAAGCGCACTTGCCAGATCCAGTTCGGCCAAAGCACGCGCCGCTGCACCTATTGCTGCAGCATCCGCAATGACTGCCCCTTTCAGGAAGTCAAAGTGGTTCTTTTCAATCTCCAGCGCATGATTGCCAGCGTTCAGAATTCGCGTTTCGATTTCGTTCAGCTCAAGGGTAGTGAAACGCACCTGTCCGGCCGTCGTCTGTCGGTGAATGAAAGTCTCGGACAAAGGCGGTGAAAGCATCCGTTCGGCATGGGTCGCTGTCGTTTCAACGAAGTAGCCCAAAACATTGTTGTGCTTTATCTTCAGCCCTGCAATGCCAGCGCGCTCGGCGTAGTCCGCCTGCATGCGTCCGATGACTCCCCGTCCCGCATCCCGCAGCGCGCGTGTTTCATCCAGCTCGGCATCATGGCCCTCGGCCACGAATCCCCCATCCCGTGCGAACATCGGCGGCTCTGCCACCAGCGCATGGTCTAGCAGCGCCACCAGTGCCTCGTGACCAGCCAGCGCGTTTGCGGCTGATGCCAATTCCCCGGGCGCGCCATCCAGCATCGCAGGCAAGCGCCCCGCCTGTGCCAGCCCCGCACGGACCGCAGCCAGATCCCGCGGCCCGCCCCTGTCCAGTGCCAGCCTTGAAAGTGCGCGGTCCATGTCCGGCACCTGCCGCAAAGCCGCCCGCAGTTCGGATCGCTCGCGCGTACGATCCCGCATGAACCGCACCGCCGCATGTCGTGCCGCGATCACTGCCAAATCACACGATGGTGCCGCCAGCCGACGTTCAAGCAACCGCGCGCCCGGGGCCGTCACTGTCCGGTCCACTGCTGCGATCAGCGATCCGTCACGCCCGCCCGACAGCGCCTGCGAAATTTCAAGGTTACGCCGTGTGGCCTGATCAATCTGCATCACGCCGCCCGACACTTCGCGCACCGGATGCTGCAACAGCGGCAGCCGCCCGCGCTGTGTCAGGTCCAGATAGACAACCAGCGCCCCCATGGCAGACACTTCGGCCCGGCCAAAGGCCCCGAACGCCTCCAGCGAGCCTACTGCAAACACGCCGCACAACCGCTTTTCGGCTCCAGCCGAATCGAAACTTCCGCGCGATAGGGGCGTAACCGCCGCCCCGATCTCTTCGATCATTCCTCGTAGCGCGGTTTCATGCGCCTCGCTGACCAAAACCTCACGCGGGCCCAGCCGCGCCAGATCCGGGCCCAGCCGAACCAGCGGGCAGGCCATCACCCGGAACTCACCGGTCGAGATATCGGCCCAAGCCAGAGCCGCCTCGTCGCGAACTTCGGCCCAGGCGCAGAGGTAATTGTGGCGCCGCGCCTCCAGCAAAGCTTCTTCCGTAAGGGTGCCTGGGGTCACCAACCGCACCACCCCCCGTTTCACCACCGATTTTCCGCCGCGCTTCTTCGCCTCTGCCGGGTCTTCCAGTTGCTCGGCAATCGCCACGCGAAAGCCTTTGCGGATCAGGTTCAACAGGTAGCTTTCCGCCGCGTGCACCGGTACACCGCACATCGGGATCGGCTCACCCTTGTGAAATCCCCGCTTGGTCAGCGCTATATCCAACGCCTCGGACGCCAAGACGGCGTCCTGGAAGAACATCTCGTAGAAATCTCCCATCCGATAGAACAGCAGCGCGCCGGGGGTTTCAGCCTTGATCTCCAGATACTGCGCCATCATCGGCGTCACCGCATCATCCGTCACTCTGCCCCCCCTTCTTGGACCCGTCTCTGCCATGCCTCCGCCACCAAAGCACCCTGCACGCGGAAAGAAAACCGCCTCCCCAACCCCTTTGGCGGGAAAGAATTGAAACGACGGCAGCCTATTGTCATAGTAGCGCTTATCTGGGGACAATAGACGGTGGACGGGGGGCCGATGCTAAATTTCATCAGCTTCGATCAGCAGCCTGACAACCTTATCCTCAATCCCTACTCAGATCCGGGACTTTGCGCCCTGTCGGCGCCCGACTTTCTTTGGCGTTCCCGCCCCCGCGCCAACATCCAGGGCTTTGCCGCCAGCGAGCATGCATCGATCAATGCCAAGATCGAGGCTTTTCTGACCCGCGTTCACCGCCACAAGGTTTTTCGCAACGCGGTCGAGTTCAACACCTTTCCCGTTGTCCTGACGGATGCGTGGTTCAAGAAATCTCACGCCACGGCCATGGGCAAATGCGTGATTGGAGGCGCGTCCGGCATCCGGCTTCTCAATCGCTACAGCTTTCAGAATGCGACCGCGGCTTTTGACCCCGAGGCCGCCCTGAACGCATACTTTGATCATGCCCAGTCGGCGGCCATCGGTGCTAAGTTGCCGCTTCACAATGGCCCGCTGCCGCCTGATACGCCCTTTGCCATCGAATCGCGCAACACGTTCAACTATTTCCACTTCATCTCGGAAACCCTGTGCCAATTGTGCTCGGTAGCCGAGACGCCGCTTACCGGCCCGATCTACATTCACTACCCCAACCGCGACGACAAAACCCGCGGCTTCGTGATGGGTTTCATTCGCGCGCTGTTCCCGGAACTGGCCGACCGCATCATCTTGCAGCGTGCGCCGTTCCACCATCCGCTGGCCGTCGGCGTCTACAACTTCCTGTCCAGCTATTACCATATGCCAGACGCACAAAGCGCCGGTCTTGATGCCGAGGCGCCTTCGACCCACTACTGGAAAGGCCGCACCGCCACCCGCAATTCGCATTCAGTGCTGGAGATTAATTCGGTCGACTCGAACCTATACAAATTGCGCGACCGTGCGCTGAAGGCGATCGAAGGAATGGACACCTCGCACCTTCCTCGCCGTTTTTGGGTGGGCCGCGACGATACCCTCAGTCGTGCCCGCCTGATGAAAGGCGAAGAAGAACTCATCGATATGCTGGGCCTCTTCGAATTTGAATCGGTCGTGTTCGAGCGTCTGAGCCCGCTGGAACAAATCGCCATCATGGCCAACGCCGAGATGATGGTGTCGTATCACGGCGCCGGCTTTACCAACATGCTGTTCGCCGCACCGGACGCTTGGGTGGTCGAGATTGGAACCCTGCAAACCGCCATTTGGCGCTGGGGCGATTTTTGGCGTCTGGCGCATGTATCCGGTTGCCGCTACGTCAGCTTTTTTGCCGATTTCAACAAGGATGACCCGCTGGAAGAGCCGGTGTTCTCGGAAGAATCCATAGTGCCAGTGCACCTTTCGGCGAACGGCCGCGCGCGCGTGATGTCGTTCATTGTGGCCGCCCTTGGCCATGTCCCCAATTTCGCACGCGCAGCCGATCTTCTGATCCTTGCGCAGCAACTGATAGCCTGCGCCGCGTATGACGGCGCCGAACGCCTCTTTGCGCGCCATGAGGCCCTGATGACCGGCCATGTCGATTTGTGCCTGCTGCGCGCAGAGTGTCACAAGCATCGCCAGGAATGGAACGCCGAGTTCATCGCCTTGCACGCGGCGTACGAGGCCGATCCGACACGCTGGCAAACCCTCGTCCAGATTCTGTGGTATGCCAGAAAGGTCGATAATGCCCGCATCACCCGCTGGGCGCTTGCCCTGTTGCGCGCCGACTTCCCTGACCGGGCCGACCGGATGGTGTCCGCGTTCGGCTGGCTTCAGAAAGCTGTCTGATCCGCGTCAGTGCGTCAGCGCCTGCTTGCCCCAAAGCTGCTTCACCCGCGCGTCGCGCCCACAGGAGTCGCGATAGAAGGTGTAGGCGTTCTTCTTTTGCTTCGGTCCTGCACGCGTAAGGACAATGTCGCTGCTCTTGTAGTAGCCCTGATGGTAGTCTTCCGCCTTCCAGAAGGTCTTGGCGCCGACGACTGGCGTCACTACCTTTTGCCCGAGTGTCGCCTCGGCATCGGCCAAGGCGCGTTGCGCCGCCGCCTTTTGCGTCCCGTCCAGGGCGAATATTGCCGTGCGATACGAAGCCCCCCGGTCGCAGAACTGCCCCCCCGCATCCGTCACATCGACCGAGCGCAGGAATTTCGCAATCAGGTCGTCATAACTGATCTTGGCGTTGTCGAAGGTGATCTCGACCGCCTCAAGATGTCCTTGGTGATCCTTGTAGGTCGGGTTTGCCGTGCTGCCGCCGGTATAGCCGGACACCACAGATTTCACGCCCGGCACCTTTTCAAAGTCTGCCTCAACGCACCAGAAGCACCCTCCGGCTACGATAGCCTTTTCCGTGGCCGCATGGGCCACTCCTCCAAGGGCCGTCACCAGAACCAGTGCGGTAAATCCCGCCGCCATTTTCATTGTCCGAAACATGTCGCTCTTCCTTTTTGCTTTGTCGCGTCAGCATCGCGCATCCCGATCTGACGTCCACTCACCCTGCCGTGACCTCACGCACAGGTGAACCTTCCCCTTTCACTTCGGTCTGGGCCGGCATAGCGTTACCAGGAAATTGAAGGGCCCTTCCATGACAGACCATGTTTCCACCCATCAGGCCGAGGATGACGCCCGCAACGAGCAGATCCTGATCTGGGTTAACGGTCAGATCGTCCCAAAGGCGCAGGCCATGGTGTCGGTCTATGATTCCGGCTTCATGCTGGGTGACGGCATCTGGGAAGGCGTGCGTCTGTATAACAACCGCTGGACCTTTCTGGACGAACACATGGATCGTCTGTTCGAGGCCGCAAAGGCCATCGACATCGCCATCGGCCTGACCCCTGCCCAACTGATTGCAGCGATTGTCGACACGCAGAAGGCAAACGGAATGACCACCGACGCCCACGCCCGCCTGATGGTCACGCGCGGCGTCAAGACCCGTCCCTTTCAGCACCCCAAGCTGTCACAACGCGGCCCCACAATTGTGATCATCATGGAGCATTCGCGCCCGAAACTGCCGCGCCCCATCCGCCTTGCCACCGTGCCACACCTGCGCGGCCTGCCGATGACGCAAGATCCGAAGCTGAACTCGCATTCAAAGCTGAACTGCATCCTTGCGTGCATCGCTGCCGAAAAGGCTGGCGCGGACGAGGCGCTGATGCTTGATTTGCATGGCTTTGTGAACACCACCAATGCGTGCAACTTCTTCATCGTCCGCAAGGGCGCAGTCTGGACCAGCACGGGTGATTACTGCATGAACGGCATCACCCGCCAGAAAGTCATCGATCTGTGCCGTGCCAACGACATCCCGGTTTACGAGCGAAACTTTTCTCTTGTCGATACCTACGGCGCGGATGAGGCGTTTCTGACCGGCACTTTCGGCGCACAGACGCCGGTCGGCAGCATCGATGGCCGTACTATCGGCACCGGGCAGATGGGACCGGTGACCACGCGTCTGCGCACCCTTTACAAAGACCTCGTCGGTCGCTGATGTCCCGCACGGGCACGAATGAAAGGTGACACGGTGCGAACCAGACAAATAGCCATGTGGAGCGGCCCACGCAATCTGTCTACTGCCCTGATGTATGCTTTCGCCGCGCGCGGCGACTGCACCGTCTGGGATGAACCGTTCTACGCCGCCTATCTTGCCGCCACCGGCATCGATCACCCGATGAAAAACGAAATTCTGGCCGCGGATGAGGTTGACCCCTCGGCCGTTTCGGCCCGCCTTCTGGCTGATATCCACACGCCCATCGCCTACCACAAGCATATGACCCTTCACATGATTCCGGCGTTCGACCGAGGCTTCATGGCGGCGTGTGAAAACGTCTTTCTGATTCGCCATCCCGCCCGCGTTATCGCCAGCTATGCCAAAAAGCGAGAAGGTCCCACGCTGTTGGACATAGGATTTGTCCAGCAGGCGAGACTTTTTGACCATGTAGCCGATACCCTCGGCCACGCCCCCCTGGTCATCGACAGCGCCGATATTCGCGCCAACCCACAGGAGTCGCTGACAAAACTTTGCAGTGCCCTTGGAATTCCGTTTTCTGACGCAATGCTGCACTGGCCCGCCGGTCCCAAACCCTATGACGGTATCTGGGCCCCGCATTGGTATGGCGCAGTCCATGCTTCAACGGGTTTCGATGGCGCTGAAGGCCCCTTGCCAGAAGTGCCCGGCCCCTACGCGGATCTTGTAGCCCAAGCCCTTCCGTACTACGACCGACTAGCGGACTATAGCATTTGAAGTTTTCTCCACGGGCTTGAAACTTTTCCCCCTCAACTTGCCTACCTTGAAGGACAGCCGCGAAAATGCGGACTGGTCGTTACGGAGTCAGGTTTTTACCCGCGCATTACGCGTGGCAATCAACTTCAAGCGCAGCGCGTTCAGCTTGATGAACCCTGCAGCATCCTTCTGATCGTAGGCGCCAGCGTCCTCTTCAAAGGTAACATGCTTTTCCGAATATAGCGTGTGATCAGACCAGCGCGCCACCGTTCGCGCCAGGCCCTTATACAGCTTTATCCTCACCGTGCCGGACACATGTTCTTGTGATTTGTCAATCAAGGCCTGCAACATCTCGCGTTCCGGGCTGAACCAAAAGCCGTTGTAGATCAGTTCGGCATAGCGTGGCATGATGCTGTCTTTCAGATGCCCGGAACCGGAATCCAGCGTGATCTGCTCAATCCCTCGATGCGCCTCCAGCAAGATTGTGCCGCCCGGCGTTTCATAGGCGCCGCGTGATTTCATGCCCACAAAGCGATTCTCGACCAGATCTAGCCGCCCCACGCCATGTTTTCCGCCGAGCGCGTTCAGACGGGTCAGGATCGTGGCGGGCGACATAGCCTTGCCATCAATAGCCACGGCATCCCCGCGCTCAAACGTGATCTCAACCATTTCGGGCGTGTCGGGTGCATCTTCGGGATCGACGGTGCGCTGCCAAACGTACGAGGGCGGCTCATCCCCCGGACTTTCCAACACCTTTCCCTCGGACGAGGTATGAAGAAGGTTCGCGTCCACCGAAAACGGCGCCTCGCCGCGCTTGTCCTTGGCAATTGGAATCTGATTTGCCTCGGCAAATTCAAGCAGCTTGGTGCGGCTGGACAAATCCCATTCCCGCCAAGGTGCGATCACTTTGATCGACGGGTCCAGCGCATAAGCCGACAATTCGAACCGGACCTGATCATTGCCCTTGCCCGTGGCCCCATGCGCCACCGCATCGGCACCCGTTTCATGCGCAATACGCACCAGATGCTGGGAAATCAGCGGCCGCGCGATCGAGGTGCCCAGCAGATACAACCCCTCATACAGCGCGTTGGCGCGGAACATCGGAAACACGAAGTCACGTACAAACTCTTCGCGCACATCGATGATGTGAATGTTCTCAGGCTTGATCCCCAGCAGAATGGCCTTTTCGCGGGCCGGTTCCAGTTCTTCGCCCTGCCCCAGATCGGCGGTAAAGGTGACCACTTCGCACCCATATTCGGTCTGCAGCCATTTCAGGATGATCGAGGTGTCGAGGCCGCCGGAATAGGCAAGGACGACTTTCTTCGGATGTGTCATGGAACGCTCCGCGGATGGTTTCGCGCGGGCTTAATGGGAAACGCGGGCAAGGGCAAGAAAGCAGGCGTGTCGGGTACAAAACACAAGCCCGCTTGCCAAAATCGGGCCATTGCTGCAAGGGAACCCATGACCGATTTTGCCCCCCTTGCCCGTCAGGCCACCTCCGCGTTGCGCGATCTGTTTGATCCCACTCCGCTGCAGCGGAACGACCACCTCTCGCAGCGGTATGGCGCCGAGATCTGGCTGAAGCGTGAAGATCTGTCGCCGGTGCGGTCTTACAAACTGCGGGGCGCCTTTACCGCGATGCGCAAGGTGTTGGCCGATAGCCCGGATCAGGGGCACTTCGTTTGCGCAAGCGCCGGCAACCACGCGCAAGGAGTGGCCTTCGCCTGCCGCCATTTCGGGGTGCGCGGGACGATTTTCATGCCGGTAACGACACCTCAGCAAAAAATCGACAAGACACGGATTTTTGGTGCGGGTCAGGTCGACATCACCTTGACCGGGGATTATTTCGATCAGACCCTGTCGGCGTCGCAGTCTTTTTGCACGGGAGTCGGGGCCCATTTCCTGTCGCCCTTTGACGATCCGGACGTGATCCTCGGGCAGTCTTCGGTGGGTGTCGAGATCCTTGAGCAGCTTGGCCGCGCGCCAGATCTGGTGATCTTGCCCGTGGGCGGGGGCGGGCTTTCCTCTGGCGTCACGCGCTTTTTGCGTGAGGCGGCGCCAGAGACAGCATATCGCTTTGTCGAACCCCTTGGTGGCGCATCCTTGCGTGCCGCCTTGCGTGCCGGCGCACCCGAGACGCTGGCGCAAGTGAACAGCTTTGTGGATGGGGCGGCGGTGGCGCGTCTGGGGCAGAACAATTTTGATCTTTTGTCATGGGTTGAACCCGAACATGTGTTTCTGGCACCCGAAGACCGCATCTGCATTACCATGCTTGAGATGCTGAATGTCGAAGGCATCGTGCTGGAGCCTGCAGGGGCACTGTCGCTGGACGTGCTGCCAGACCTGGTGTCCGAGATTGCGGGCAAGACGGTGATCTGCGTCACCTCAGGCGGAAATTTCGATTTTGAGCGTTTGCCAGAGGTGAAAGAGCGGGCACAACGCTATGCCGGACTGAAGAAGTATTTTGTGTTGCGCATGCCGCAACGCCCCGGTGCGCTGCGTGATTTTCTGGACATGCTCGGCCCAGAAGATGACATCGCCCGGTTCGAATACCTCAAGAAATCGGCACGCAATTTCGGCTCCGTCCTGATCGGGATCGAGACAAAGCGGCCCGAGAATTTCACCATACTTTTCGCAAAGCTCGATCAGGCGGCCTTTCCCTACCGCGACATCACCAGTGACGGAATCTTGTCGGAGTTCCTGATCTAGGCAGCTTCGATTGCGTCCAGCCTGCCCAGAAAAGTTGTGCGCGACGTCGCATAGACGGCCTGAACCTGTTCCAGCAACACATCCACCTCTCCTGCGGCAGCCTTGTGTTCGCCAATCTGGCAAATCTGCGCAAGTTCGCTGAACCCAAGATTCAGTGCGCTGCCCTTCAGAAAATGCAGATCTCTTTCCAGAGCCCTGGCGGTGTCGGCCGCCGTCAGTCGAGCCACCACCTCATCCGCTTCTTCCAAAAACAGGGCCACCACCTCGCCGAAGTCCTCGGCGCCGATTTCCCCTTTAAGGTCCCTTAAACGCTGCCAATCAATCATACGCACACCGCGATTCCGGCCCCCTGACACAACCACAGAAAGACCAAGGATCGTGCACTGCCACTTAACGCCGCGTAAGGCATTATGGGCTTTCCCATGACTTTAGGGTTAAATTTTAGACTTCACTCTGCGTTAACAGAATACCGCAACCATGGTGGCCGGATTGAGGAAACCGGGGTCATGGCTTTGCACAGCGTAAGGGTCGAAAGACTGCTCGACAACGGGCCTGCATTGGCCCGGCTGCTGCGCGTGCTTGTCGTCGACGACAGCAAGGCACAGCGCAAGATCCTGTTGATGTCTCTGTCGCGCTGGGGGTATCTGGTGACCGAGGCAGCCTCGGGGGAAGAGGCGCTGCTTGCGTGTGAGACCCAGGCGTTCGATATCATTTTGTCGGACTGGATGATGGATGGAATGTCCGGGCTGGACCTTTGTGCCGCCTTTCGCAAGATGGAGCATGAGGGCTATGCCTACTTTATTCTGCTCACTTCGAAGTCCGAAAAGGCCGAAGTGGCCAACGGGCTTGAGGCCGGGGCTGATGACTTTCTGACCAAACCCGTGTCATCGGATGAGTTGCGCGCCCGTCTGCGCGCGGGTGAGCGGATTGTCGGTATGCACCAGGAGCTGGTTCAGAAAAACCGCCTTCTGGGGGCCACACTGACGCAGTTGCAAAAAGTTCACGAATCGCTCGACCGTGACCTGATCGAGGCGCGAAAGCTGCAGCAGACGCTGGTCCGTGAACGGTATCGGGACTGGGGCGCTGGCGCGGCTACGCTGTTTTTGCGCCCTTCCGGCCATGTCGGGGGCGATCTGGCGGGATTTTTCGACATTGACGACGCGCGCGTCGCGCTTTTTTCCGTCGATGTGTCAGGGCACGGGGTAGCCTCGGCCATGATGACGGCACGATTGGCGGGCTATCTGTCGAATGCTGCGCCCGACCAGAACATCGCGCTGCGAAAACGTGCGGATGGCACCCGGGACGCCTGGCCTCCCGAAGAAGTGGCCGCGCGCTTCAACCGCACCATGCTTGAGGATATTCAGGTCGATCAGTATTTCACTATGGCCTATGCCGAGGTCGATCTGGCGTCAGGCGGGGTATCTCTGGTGCAGGCGGGGCACCCCTATCCCATGATACTGCGCCGCAACGGCAGCATTGAGCGTATCGGCCGCGGTGGAATGCCGATCGGACTGCTTCCTGATTCGCACCATGACCGGGTCGAGACACGACTGTACGCCGGGGATCGCCTCTTTCTTCTGTCCGACGGGCTGACCGAATGCCCCTCACCCGAAGGCGAGGAGTTGGGCGAAGATGGGGTTGAGCGGTTGTTGTTCAAGAACCGGCATCTGGAAAGCTCGGCCCTGCTGGACGCGCTGATCTGGGATCTGGCAACTCACATGGGGTCAGAAGAGTTTCCGGACGATGTTTCGGGCTTGCTATTCGATTATCGCGGGCCTTGACCGCGCGAAAGGCGCAAGGCGCGCGCCAGAAACGCCCGGTCGCCTTCGTTGGCCAGTATTTCAAGTCCCCGTTCCGCCCGCATCCAGACGGCGGTATGTCCGGCTTCAGATGGAGGGTCGATGCGTCGAACCGGTCGGGCCAGATAGATCGCGCACACCTTTTCTGCCCATCGGTCGTATTCCGGCATGTACGTAAAGCGGCGAAACGCCCCCATCCTGCGGGTGATCGCAATGCGCCAGCCGGTTTCCTCGAACACTTCGCGGTGCAGGGCCGCCACAGGATGTTCTCCCGGATCAATCCCGCCGCCGGGCAATTGGTATTCGGACAGCGGGCTTTCCTGATGCGTCGTCAGCAAATTGCGCCCGTCAAGCAAGATCGCGTAAACCCCCGGACGGGGACGATAGCGCTGCCCCGGCTTCACAGCCTCACCAAACCGCCGCATCAGTCTGCCCCCTTTGTCGCCCGGTTGCTCCGCCTATATAGGCAAGGTATGCACAGGCAATTGCCTCAAGGAAACCCCATGTCTACTGGTTCTCAAATCGCCTGGGACGATACCGTCCTGCCTTTTCAGCTTGATCGCTGCGATATTCGCGGCCGCGTTGTCCGTCTCGATGGCGTGCTGGAAAACGTGCTGAAACAACACAACTACCCGCCGCAGATCGAGGCACTGGTGGCCGAGGCCGCGCTCTTGACCGCGCTGATCGGCCAGGCCATCAAGGTGCGCTGGAAGCTGAGCCTGCAAATCCGCGGCAAAGGGCCCGCGCGCCTGATCGCGACGGATTACTATGGGCCGACCGATACGGGCGAACCCGCACGCATCCGCGCCTATGCCAGCTTTGATCCTGACCGCCTTGATGCCGCCGCCGTGCCGTTTTCCCAAGTGGGCGAGGGGTATTTCGCTGTAATGCTTGATCAGGGCGAGGGAATGGTGCCTTATCAAGGGTTTACCCCTATCGCCGGCGGCTCTTTGGCCTCGTGTGCAGAGACGTATTTTGCGCAATCCGAGCAGCTACCGACACGGTTCTCGCTGACCTTTGGTCGCAGTCAGGAACCGGGCGGCCCGGCCCAATGGCGTGGCGGCGGCGTGATGTTGCAGCACATGCCCAAGGCAGGCGAGGCCGTGGCGGCGTCCGAAGGATCGGGCGAGGGAGGGTTGCTGACCCACAGCGATATCTTGTCGGGGGATGAGGCCGAAGATTGGTCGCGTGCCAATATCTTGCTGGATACCGTTGAGGACATCGAGCTTGTCGGCCCCTCGGTCACGCCTTCGGACCTGCTGGTGCGCTTGTTCCACGAGGAAGGGCCCCGAGTTTTTGACGCGCAACCGATTCGGTTTGGCTGCTCATGCTCGGCCGACAAGGTTCGCAACACCATGTCGATCTATTCACAGAAGGACATCGCCAAGATGACCACGGATGCGGGTGTGGTGACAGCAGATTGCCAGTTCTGTGGCGCCCATTACGAACTTGACCCCACTACTCTGGGGTTTGAGGGCAAGAATGACTGAGATTGACCGCCTGCACCTCGCGCTTGCGCGTCCCGCGGGCTGTTCGTCTGATTTCGATCTGAACCCGGGGTTGGAACTGCTGCCAAACCGAGTCCTTCGGCCGGCGGCAGTGTTGATTGCCGTCTGGCCCGCGCCAGAGGGCGCGCGCCTTATCCTGACCAAACGCGCATCTCATCTGAAGCACCACCCTGGCCAGATTGCCTTTCCTGGCGGAAGAGTTGATCCGGGCGATGCCTCGCTACAAGATGCTGCTCTGCGGGAGGCGCGGGAAGAGGTGGGTCTAGCCCAGACAAATGTAGAGGTGATCGGCAGTCTGCCCGCACATGAAACGGTGACCGGGTTTCGTATCACCCCCTTTGTGGGCCGCGTCAGAGCCGATTTCTCTCCGATTCCCGAAGCGGGAGAAGTTGAAGAGGTGTTTACCGTTCCGTTGGCGCATGTATTGGATCCGGCCCGCTTTGTGGTTGAGAGGCGGCGGTGGCTGGGACAGTGGCGCCACTACTACGCTGTGCCCTACGGCCCCTACTATATCTGGGGTGCCACCGCGCGCATTCTTCGCAGCCTGGCCGAGCGCTCAGCGCCATGAAGATTTCGGGCTTTTGGTTGGATCATCCAGGAACGCAGGGCCTGTGCCATGTGCTGGAGGCCGGAGGTTTTCGCGCGCTGCTGGTTGGGGGCTGCGTGCGAAATGCCCTTATCGGAATGGCCGTATCCGACATTGATCTATCCACCGATGCGACGCCCCAAAACGTGTCTGTTATTGCGGAAAATGCAGGATACAGGGTGGTTCCAACCGGGCTGGCACATGGCACCGTTACAGTCATCGCCCAGTCCCGCGCGCACGAAGTGACAACGTTCCGACGCGATGTTTCCACAGATGGCCGCCATGCTGTGGTGGCCTTTTCGTCACGTCTGGAAGAGGATGCCGCGCGGCGCGACTTTACGATGAACGCGCTCTACGCTGACCGCACAGGCAAGGTGATTGATCCGCTTGGCGGGCTATCCGATCTGATGGCCCGGCGTGTCCGCTTTGTCGGCGATGCGGATGCCCGCATTCGCGAAGACTACTTGCGCATCTTGCGGTTCTTCCGATTTCACGCTTATTTTGGCGATCCAGCGGGCGGCCTGGACCCCAACGCGCTTGCCGCCATTGCTGCAAATGTAGATGGCATGGACACGCTTTCGCGCGAACGGGTGGGGGCCGAGATGCGCAAATTGCTCGCTGCTCCGGATCCTGCGCCATCGGTCGCCGCGATGGTGCATACCGGCGTTTTGCAACGGACCCTTAGTGGCGCAGATTCGCGCGCCCTCGCCCCTCTTGTCCATCTTGAAGGGTATCTGCCGCCCCGCTGGCAGCGGCGGCTAGCGGTGCTGGGTGGGCAAGATATGCATAGCTCCCTGCGCCTGTCGCGGACCGAATATGTCGAAATCAGCCGTATCAGAGACGAAATTGGCACAACGACCCGTCCCGCCCCTTTAGGTTGCCTGTACGGCGCCGAGTTGGCACGCGATGTCGTGCTTGCCCGCGCAGCGATTCTGGAAGAGCCGCTGGCCAAAGGGTGGCAAGACGACATCGCCCGTGGCGTTGCGGCAAGCTGTCCGGTGACCGCGGCAGATTTGATGCCCGGCCTGCAGGGCCCTGCCCTGGGGGCCGCGCTGAAAGACATAGAGGACCGTTGGCTGCGCAGCGACCTTGCGCTTACGCGTGACCAGCTTTTGGGCTGAGGGATTTTCCTTTGCCATGCAACCGGCTATATGTTCGTGGTAACGCGCGAGAGGCGGTTTGCCCGTGTTTTCCTTTTTCGAACGTCTCGTCGACCCATATGGGCCCTACGAGCAGACAGATACGCCCCCGAGGCGGCTTTGGCCGTTTCTGAAGGAATACATGATCCCGTTTCGCGGGGTCTTTGTGGTGACCGGTCTATTGTCGGTGGTGTCAGCCTTCGCGGACGTGGCACTGATCTGGTATGTCGGGCGGCTGGTTGATCTGCTGACAAACTTGGGTCCGCAAGAGGTTTGGGCGGGGTACGGGCCCGAGATTCTGTGGGTGGCAGCGGCTGTTCTGATCTTGCGGCCCATCCTGCTCGTGGCCCATGTGGCGCTGCTGCACAACACCATTTTGCCAAACTTTGGCACCATGATTCGCTGGCGCGCGCATGTCCATGTGATTCGTCAGCCCGTGGGTTGGTTTGAGTCTGATTTTGCCGGCCGCATCGCCAACCGAATCATGCAGACACCGCCGGCGGCGGGCGATGCCGTGTTTCAAACCTTTGATGCCATGGCTTTTGCTTCGGTCACCATCGTGGGTGCGGGTATCCTGCTGGCGGACGCCGACCCGCGCCTTTTGGTGCCACTGGTGATCTGGTTTGCGCTGTATGCTGCGTTGGTCCGCTGGACGGTGCGGCGCGCCGGACCTGCATCAAAGGCTAGTTCGGATGCACGATCGGCAGTGACCGGACGGGTGGTGGATGCCTATACCAACATCCATTCGGTCAAACTTTTTGCCCATCATGACGCCGAACTGACCTATGCCAAACAGGCTATCGAGCATGCCCGCGCCACCTTTGCCGCGGAAATGCGGATTGTCACCAAGATGGATCTGACGCTGACGATTCTGAATGGCGGGCTGATCGTCGGGGTGACGGGCTGGGCGCTGGTGCTTTGGTATCAGGGGCAGACCACGGTGGGCACGGTTGCTGCGGCAACGGCACTGGTGCTGCGTCTGAACAACATGACGTATTGGATCATGTGGGCTTTTACATCGCTAGTACAGGCGCTGGGCGTGGTGCAAGAGGGGATGGAGACGATCACCCATCCGATTGAATTGGTTGATCGCGCGGGCGCAAAGCCGCTGGTGTTTGACCGCGGCCTGATCGAGATCAAGGGGATAAGCCATCATTATGGGCGCGAAACCGGCGGGTTGGACAACCTGAGCCTGACGGTGCGGCCCGGAGAAAAGATCGGCGTTGTGGGACGGTCCGGGGCGGGGAAATCGACACTGGTCAAGCTGATGCTGCGGTTCTACGACACCGAAAGCGGACAGATCCTGATCGATGGGCAAGATATTGCCAGCGTCACGCAAGACAGTCTGCGCCGTCAGATCGGGATGGTGCAGCAAGACAGCAGCCTTCTGCATCGCTCGGTCCGCGAAAACCTGCTCTATGGCCGCCCGGATGCGACCGAGGCGCAGATGATCGCAGCAGCACAGCAAGCCGAAGCGCATGGTTTCATCCTGACGCTTCAGGACCCCGAAGGTCGCGCGGGCTATGACGCACATGTGGGTGAGCGGGGGGTTAAACTTTCGGGTGGCCAGCGGCAGCGGGTGGCGTTGGCGCGGGTGATCTTGAAGGATGCACCCATCCTTATCCTCGACGAGGCCACGTCGGCCCTCGATTCCGAGGCTGAGCAACTGATCCAGGATGCGCTCTATGGCGTGATGCAAGGCAAGACGGTGATTGCGATTGCGCACCGTCTGTCGACCATCGCCGAGATGGACAGGATCGTGGTGCTGGAGAACGGACATGTCGCCGAAGACGGAACCCATGCCGCGTTGCTGGCGTTGAACGGTCTTTATGCCCGCTTCTGGGCCCGCCAATCGGGTGGATTTATCGGGCTTGAGGAGGCAGCAGAGTGAGTGCACTGACCAGAATGGGTGACGCCATCGACGCGTTCAGCCCGGCTGCCGGCGCCCCGCCGCAAACCCTTGGCGCGTTCATGCGCTGGTGCCTTTCGGGTTCGTGGAAAATGCTGTGGGTCGCGGGCATCCTGTCATCTGTGGCCGGAGCCACCGAGGTGGTCAGCGCGCTGATCCTTGGCTGGGTGATTGATGCAGCAGTGTCGTCCGGCCCGTCTACGTTTTTTGCCGATAACGGCACGATGATTCTGTTGTTTGTCGTCTTCTACATGGTGATCCGGCCGCTTTCGTTTGGCATCTCGGCGGCCTCGAACTCGATCATCATCGGGCCGAACGTGATGCCGCTGGTGCTGTCGCGGCTTCACCGCTGGACGCTGGGGCAGGCAGTCACGTTCTTTGACAACGATTTCGCCGGGCGCATTGCGCAAAAGCAGATGCAGGCCGCGCGTGCAGTCACAGATGTGGCAACCGAGGTGATCAACACCGTATGTTTTGCGCTGGCGTCCGTCATAGGGTCGGTCGTGTTCCTGATCGCAATTGACTACCGCATTGCGGTGGCACTTGCGGTGTGGCTGGTGGCCTATGTCGTGCTGATCCGGTTCTTCATGCCGCGTGTGCGGATCAATTCGGCAGCGCGGGCGTCGAGCAGGGCCATGGTTTCGGGGCAGGTGGTAGACACCATTACCAACATAAAGACGGTGAAGCTGTTTGCCCATGCCGCTTTCGAGGACCGTGTGGCCCTGAAGGCGATGGAGGTGTTTCGGGCCCGGTCATTGGAGTTTGGTGTGATCTCGACATTTTTCCGACTGTCGCTGATGACGCTGGCCGGGGTGCTTCCCGTTCTTCTGATCGGCGGCACGGTGCTGCTGTGGCAGCAAGGGCAGGCCACAGCCGGGGCGATTGCGGCGTCGGGCGCCATTGCCATGCGGATTGCGCAGATGTCGGGTTGGGTCAGCTTTACTCTGATGTCGATCTATACTTCGGTGGGCGAAGTTGAGGACGGGATGCGTACACTGTCGGCCCCGCACCAGCTGGCCGATACGCCGGGCGCACCCGACCTTCCGCCCGTGATCGGCGAGATTCGCTTCGATCACACCGATTTCGCCTATGGCCGAACTCAGGGCGGTGTCGAAGGGCTGGATCTGACGATCAGCGCAGGCGAAAAACTGGGTATAGTCGGCGCGTCGGGGGCGGGAAAATCGACCCTCGTAGCGTTGATGCTGCGGCTCTATGATCCCGAAAAAGGCGCGGTCTTGATTGACGGGCATGATGTGCGCGGTGTCAGTCAGGAAAGTTTACGCCGCCAGATCGGGATGGTCACGCAGGAAACGGCGATGTTCAACCGTTCGGCCCGGGACAACATCGCCTATGGCCGCCCCGATGCGACCGAGGCCGAAATCGTTGCCGCCGCACGTGCGGCCGAGGCCGATGGGTTCATCCGCCGGATGATCGACCATAACGGACGCACCGGCTATGATGCGTTTCTGGGCGAGCGGGGAGTAAAGCTTTCGGGCGGGCAGCGGCAGCGTATCGCGCTGGCCCGCGCGTTCCTGAAAAACGCGCCTATCCTTGTGCTGGATGAGGCGACCTCGGCTTTGGACAGTGAGGTTGAGGCCAGCATACAGGCTGCGCTTGACCGGGTGATTAAGGGTAAAACGGTGCTCGCCATCGCGCACCGATTGTCTACCATTGCGGCGATGGACCGGATCGTGGTGCTTGACGACGGACGGATTGTCGAACAAGGCACGCATGAGGCCCTTTTGGCCAAGGGTGGGCTGTATGCCCGCTACTGGAACCGTCAATCGGGCGGATTCATCGGGGCCGATGAAAAGGAAGCCGCCGAATGATTGCGGCAGCAAGAAAGTGACCGTGTGAAGCTGACGATTGACCGCCTGGGGTACCTTGGCGATGGAGTGGCGCAAGGGCCCGGGGGGCCCGTGTTTGTGTCTGGCATCTTGCCGGGCGAAGTGATCGAGGGCGAAATAACGGGTGACCGTGTTGCCGCGCCCCGGATCGTTACCCCCAGCGCAATGCGGATCAGACCGCCCTGTGTGCATGCGCGCACCTGTGGGGGGTGTCTGATGCAGCACGCGTCGGATGCCTTTGTTGCCGAGTGGAAACAGGGGATCGTGCATGGCGCGTTGTCGGGGCAGGGCCTTTCGGCCACATTTCTGGCCATGCAAACCTCTGCCCCCCGCACGCGGCGCCGGGCTACGTTTGCCGCGCGGCGCACCAAGGGCGGGGTGCTGATCGGCTTTCATGCACGCGGGTCCGATGCGCTTGTGGCCATTCCGCAGTGCCAGCTTGTTCACCCCGATCTGATGGCGGCCATGCCGGGTCTGGAAGAACTGGTGCGACTTGGCGGGTCGCGCAGCGCCGAAGTGTCGCTGACGGTGACGCGGGCGATGGGCGGCCCGGATGTGGACGTGAAGGGCGGCAAACCGCTGGATGGCGGTCTGCGGATGGAGCTTGCCCGCGTGGTCGAGGCGCATGCAATGGCCCGGCTGACCTGGAATGGCGAAACGGTCGCCTTGCGTGCGCACCCGATGCAGCGGATGGGCCGTGCCATGGTCGCCCCGCCTCCGGGCGCGTTCCTGCAAGCCACCGAAGCGGGCGAAGCGGCGCTTGTCGCCGGTGTCAGAGCCGCTTTGGGACAGCAGAAGAAGATCGTGGATCTGTTTGCAGGCTGTGGCACCTTTGCGCTGCCGCTGGCTGAAGATGCCGAGGTGCATGCCGTTGAGGGCGATGCCGCCATGGCTCAGGCGCTGGACAAGGCTGCACGCAACACCGACGGTCTGAAAAAGGTCACGGTCGAGACGCGCGATCTGTTTCGCCGGCCACTAGAGCCGGATGAGTTCAAGGGCGTGACCGGCGTGGTGATAGACCCGCCCCGCGCGGGCGCCGAGGCGCAGATCTCCTGCCTGGCGCAGGCCAAACCCCCGGTGATTGCCATGGTATCCTGCAACCCGATCACATTTGCGCGCGACGCGCGTGTCCTGGTCGCAGAAGGCTACGGACTTGATTGGGTTCAGGTCGTCGATCAATTCCGCTGGTCTGCCCACGTCGAGCTTGTCGCCCGCTTTGTCGCCCCCCATATTGCGCGAATCAAGGGTCAGTAGGGGGCAGGAATGACGCGGGAAAAGCTAGGCGCGTGGCTGGAGTCTGCGCCGGTGCGAAATGTGATTCTTGGCGTGATCCTGTTCAATGCCGCGATCCTCGGACTGGAAACCTCGGCCCCTGTGATGGAACGGGTCGGGCCAGTGGTTCTGGCTTTGGACATGCTGTGTTTGTCGGTGTTCGTGGCCGAAATTGCGCTGAAGCTTTATGCGCATGGGTTGCGGTACTTTCGGTCTGGGTGGAATATCTTCGATTTCGTGATCGTGGGCATCGCGCTTATTCCTGCGGGGCAGGGGTTGTCAGTCCTGCGGTCGCTGCGGATTTTGCGTGTGCTGCGCGTGGTCTCGGTCGCGCCGCGCTTGCGCCGGGTGGTCGAGGGATTTGTGACCGCACTGCCGGGCATGGGGTCGGTGTTCTTGCTGATGGCGATCATCTTCTACATAGGCGCAGTCATGGCGACCAAGCTGTTCAGCGGCACATTTCCCGATTGGTTCGGAGATCTGGGCAGTTCGGCCTATACGCTGTTCCAGATCATGACCCTGGAAAGCTGGTCGATGGGCATCGTGCGCCCGGTGATGGAGGCCTATCCCTATGCCTGGGCGTTTTTTGTGCCTTTCATCATGGTCACAACATTTGCCGTCGTGAACCTGTTGGTCGGCCTGATCGTGAATTCGATGCAGGATGCCCATTCCGCCGAAGGCAATCAGAAGACCGATGCCTACCGCGACGAGGTTCTTGCCCGTCTGACCGCGATTGAAGCCCGGATGTCAAAAAACCCGCAATGACACATCCGTGAGGGGCCGCGTCCAATCGACCGCTAGGCAAGGACGCGGTTTTTCGCTATGGCCAAGAAAAAGAATAAGGGCGGTTGAGGCATGCGGATGGTTCGTTTTCTGGCAGTTCTGGCACTGGCCTTTGGCCTTGTGGCGTGCGGAAATTCCAAGTTCCGCATGTATAATGGGCCGGAAGTGACCTCGGTGCAGGTTCACAAGGGCGCCCGCAAGATGTATTTGCTGCACAACGACAAGGTGTTGCAGACGTATGATGTTGCCCTTGGCTTTGCGCCGCAGGGGCACAAGTCGTTTGAGGGTGACGGCAAGACACCCGAGGGCACCTACCGCATCGACCGCCGCAACCCGAATTCCGAATTTCACCTTTCGATTGGCATTTCATACCCCAACGATGCTGACCGTGCCTATGCCGAGTCCATCGGCCAGCCTCCGGGCGGGGATATCTTCATTCATGGCTGGTCACGCCGCCCGATCAGACGCGCCGACTGGACGGCAGGATGCATTGCCGTCAAGGACAAGGAAATCGAGATGGTCTATGCCATGGTACGTGATGGCACCGTCATTCATATCCTGCCCTGACGGGTCCGGACCCGACAAACAGCCAGGCTCTCAGGCGCCGGTCAGAAGCGTCCACCAGATCTTGCCATTCGGTTCCTGAAACCACGCAAACCCCAGATCGCGGGCTTGCGGGTCCACGATCACCTGACGCGTATCGGGCTGTTTCATCCAGGCGGCAAGCGTGATCAATTCGGTCTCGAAGGTTTCAGATATCAACTCCCCCACCAGCCGGCCGGTGTAGCCGACGCGCTGCACCCGAAGCAGCGGCGACGAGCCGTCCGAGCCAAAGTGCCAGGGCCGGTTCTGGACAGACATGTCACGAGCATGGGTTTCTGCCGCGGCATTCAGGGCCGCGTTGAAGGCAAGTGGCTGCGCGCCCTGGGCGCGGCGCACGGAATTGACCGAGTCGAGCAGACGGAAGGACAGCTCGTTTTCGGTGCCCGCCCGGATCTGGTACAGTTGCGGCAAGGGCTGCCCGTCCGACCCAAGTTGCACGCCACCACCACCAGGTGCCGCACAAGCTGCCAGCAGCCCCATCGCGCCCAAACCAAGGGCCATACGTCTGTTCATTCCGGGTTTCCGTCCAATTTTCTGCCTGCTGGCGCCATTATCGGCGCTCGGGCTGTGTAACGAAAGCATTGCGACTTTTCAAACCCAACTCTGCGTGACCACGCCTGCTGACGCCGGTTTGATTTGAACGTGCCGCCCGACAGGCGTATGGGCGTTGAAAAACAAGTCAAAAGGAGACCTGAAAGATGACCGTCGAGCGCAAAACTTCTTTGAACCGCCGCCTGTTTCTTGGCGCGGCCGCCGCCGGCCTCGGTTCTGGCCTGCTGCCAGCGCACGCGCAGGACAACACGACCGAGTTCACGAACGGCGGATCTACCCGCAACAACATCTCTAGCTTTCGGATGCTGAACTGGCAGGATTACTTCAGCAACACGCAAAACGGGGCCATTTTGGTGGATATCACGTCGCGCGCGCTGCACTATTGGTCCGAAGATCAGTCTATCTACCGGCTGTATCCGACCTCGGTGCCTTTGTCCGAAGATCTGACCCGCCTCGGCAACACGTCGGTGGTTCAAAAAGTGGTGGCCCCATCGTGGCGCCCGACCCCCGAGATGAAAATCCGCAACCCCGAATGGCCCGATGTCGTCGAGGGTGGTGCGCCGGACAACCCTTTGGGGACGCACGCGCTCTATCTGTCATGGACGTATTATCGCATCCACGGCACCCACGATACGCGCAAGATCGGGCGCCGGTCGTCGAACGGCTGCATCGGCCTTTACAACGAACAAATTCAGGAGCTGTTCGGCTTTGCCAAGGTGGGCACTCAGGTGTTGCTAATTTGACGCCAACGTGGCCAAGCGCGTGTTCGACCCACGTCCCAGATTGCAAATCGCGCGGCAAGCTGATTATGAAGGAGCACGAGGAACAGTCTTGGGTGCATGCCGTCGCCTCTGCAACAACGGCGGTATGCGATAACTGGAGGTTATTATGAAGAAACTTGCGCTCGCTGCCGCTCTGTCGGTTGCTGCTTCTACCGCTTTCGCTGGCGGCATGGCAGAACCAATAATGGAACCAACGATCATTACCGCTGAGACGTCGTCGTCGGCTGGTGGCATCGTGGTTCCGCTGTTGCTGCTGTTGGTCATTGCAGCTGCCGTCTCGTCGAACTGATCTGACGAAGCGTGGCTACCCAAAGGACGGCAGGGCAACCTGCCGTCCTTTTCTTTTGCGGGCAAGGTGTCCCGCCCCAACCGGCAGGGGTGTCAGTGCACCCAACCTGCCATGTTTTCTTGAATGACTGCCGTCAGGGCAGTTATGTGTGCGTCGTTGTCGTTGAGGCAGGGGATGTAGGTAAACGTCTCTCCGCCCGCGTGTTCGAACGCTTCACGGATCTCGCCGTTGATTTCTTCCAGCGTTTCGATGCAGTCTGCCGAAAAAGCGGGCGCGATGACGGCTATGTTCTTTTTGCCGTGCCGTGCCAATTCGGCCACATGCTCAACCGTGTAGGGCTTCAGCCACTGCTCGGGGCCGAAGACGGACTGAAACGTGGTGTCGATAGCGCCCTTTTCCCAACCCAGGCGTTCGCGCAACAGACGTGAGGTTTTGGCGCACTGGCAGTGATAGGGGTCGCCCTCCATCAGATACCGCAGCGGCATGCCGTGATAACTGGCGACCAGAACGTCTGGCTTCACAGCAAGCCCGGAGTAGGCCTGTTCCACCGATTGCGCGAGGGCATCAATGTACAGCGGATGTTCAAAGTATTCAGGCACCGTGCGCACCGCAGGCTGGCGCTTTTCCAGCATCAATGCGCGAAAGAATTCATCGTTGGCCGTGGCCGAGGTGGCACCAGCGTAATGGGGGTAGAGCGGGAAGAACAGAATCTTCTCGCAACCCGCCTCGACCATTTCGCGCACCTTTGACCGGGTGGACGGGTTGCCATAGCGCATGCAGAAATCCACCATCACCCCGTCGCCATGCAGCGCGGCGATCTGATCTGCGATCTTGCGGGTCTGGTCCTTGGTGATCGTCAGCAGAGGGCTTTCGTTCTTGTCGTGGTTCCAGATCAGCTTGTAGTTCGCACCCGAACTGAAGGGACGCTTTGTCAGAATCACCAGTTGCAACAGGGGTTGCCAAAGCCAGCTTGAGTAATCGACAACGCGCTTGTCGGACAAAAACTCGTTCAGATAGCGGCGCATCGACCAATAGTCATAATTGTCTGGCGTGCCGAGGTTGGCCAGCAAAACACCGATTCTTGCCTTGCGTACCGCGGGATGATCAGAGGGGGCATGGGCAAGACGGCCCGAGCCTGGCGCTACCTCGGACCCCATAGGTGGAGTGACAGTGGCTTTGCCCTTGGTCGCGTCAAGCATAGTTCGGTTCCCCGGTATAGCTGAATGAAGGGGGACATATAGGTCAGAGTACCGGGGTCAACCATCCCCCGGTTCGCGCGGCAGCGGCGTTTCTGACGTTTTCAGGGCTTTTGCCAGACTTTGGGCAGCAGAACCGGGTCGCAGCGGCCTTTGCTGGCTGGAATCGGGCGCCCATCCGGTCAGGGCGATGATTTCGAACGTGGCGGGGATGCATCCTTCGGCATCGGCAAAGCGGGCGTGATACAGCGCCGATGCCCGCGCTATCACTGCGCGCCTCGTGGGGTGGCGCAAACGGGCCGAAAGGGCATTGCCCTCGCCCATGGCCCGCAGATCATGCATCAAGTGCAACGCATCGCGGTAACGCACGGTCTTTGTAAAGCTGTCCGCGACAGGCAGCGCAAACCCCGCCCGTTGCAACAACCCTCCAAGATCGCGGATTTCGGCCATCGGCAGCACACGCGGCGACAGGCCCCCCGTCACGTCAATCTCTGCTTCGGCCAGGCAGGTCCGCAACTGGTGCAGTGTCTGTCCGCCGTAAAGGAATCCCAGAAACAGCCCGTCGGCGCGCAGGGCGTGGCGACACTGCACCAGTTGACCGACCGGATCGCTGGCCCAGTGCAGGCAAAGTGCATGGATCACCAGGTCATGCGCGCCCGGTGTCAGCGCAAGAATGTCGTCATCAGGCACCACCATGCCGAAATCGCCCCAAAGGGCGGGAAAAGGCGAAACGACAGCAGGCGCTGTAAAGGTTCTGTTAACCTCAATCAGTCTTTCCTTGGACTCGGCAAAAACCTCTTCGTGCAGGAAAAGAGCCGTCGCACGGCGGCGGTGGTTCTCAAGGGTGGCGCGATCGGTGATCTGGGGCGGCGCTTGCATGGCGCGGAACGTGGGGCGGGTGACATGGGAATGCAAGCGGCACTGCTGCACTTGATCTATCCGCCGCAGTGTATTGCCTGTGACACGCTGGTCACATCGGATTTCGGCCTGTGCGGCGACTGCTGGCGCGAGACGCCGTTTATAACAGGTATGGTCTGCGACATGTGCGGCAGCCCGCTGCCCGGGCAGGATCCGACCGAGGTTGCCCACTGCGATGCGTGCATGACCACGCCGCGCCCATGGTCGCGGGGGCGGGCGGCCTTGCTCTACAAAGACCGGGGGCGAGATCTGGTCTTGCAATTGAAGCACGCCGACCGCCTCGATCTTGCCCGCCCCGCCGGAGACTGGGCAGCCCGTGCGGTGGCGCCGATTCTGTGCCCCGGCATGCTGGTGGCGCCCGTCCCGCTGCACTGGTTCCGCCTGTTTCGCCGCCGCTACAACCAGTCCGCCCTGCTGTCTGCCCATGTGGCCCGGATTGCGGGACTTCAGCATGTGCCAGACCTTTTGCGGCGCACGCGCACCACCGGCAGTCAGGAAGGCCGCAGCCGCGACCAGCGCTTTGCCAACCTGAGCGACGCCATGCAACTGCATCCCCGGCGCGCGGCCATGGCCGCGGGGCGGCATATCCTGTTGATCGACGATGTGATGACCTCGGGTGCGACACTGTCAGCGGCGGCCGAGGCGTGTCTGGCGGGGGGCGCTGCCGAGATCTCGGTCCTGTGCCTGACGCGCGTTGCGAAGGATGCCTAAATGCCTATAGTTGCGCGCATTGATGCAGGCGCAATGGGAATGCCGGGCCATGAAAACTGTCGAAATCTACACCACCCCCTTTTGCCCGTATTGCGTTGCCGCAAAACGGCTTCTGACCAAAAAGGGCGCCGCGTTCACGGAAATTGACGTCAGCCGCGATGGTGAATTGCGTGCGGCAATGACCAGGCGCGCGGGCGGGCAGCGCACGGTGCCGCAGATTTTCATCGATGGGCTGCATGTAGGCGGCAGCGACGATCTGCACGATCTGGACGATCGCCGCGCGCTTGATGCGATGCTGGCCGGCTGATGCGTGCGGGGCTGGTGCAACTGACCGTCTCCGACAGTCCGGCTGTGAACCTGCCCGGAACGCTGGCGCTTGTCCGCGAGGCCGCAGCGGGCGGCGCGGATTTTGTGCTTACCCCGGAATGCACCAATGGCCTGTCCTCAAGCCGTGATCACCAGCGGCAGGTCTTTGCCCATGAGGCGCAGGATCAGACCCTGCCCGCGCTGCAGGCCGAGGCGAAAGACCTTGGCATCTGGCTGCTGATCGGCTCATTGGCGCTGCTGACCCATGATCCGGACGGGCGCTTTGCGAACCGGTCTTTTCTGATCGCGCCTGATGGCACCATCTTCGCGCGGTATGACAAGATCCACATGTTTGATGTTGATGTGTCGCCGACCGAAAGTTATCGCGAATCGGCTGGCTACCGGCCCGGTGATGTGGCGGTGCTGGCCGAAACACCCTTTGGCCGCGTCGGGATGACGGTTTGCTATGACCTGCGCTTTCCTCATCTCTTTCGCCGCCTTGCACAGGCTGGCGCGCAAATCCTGACCGTGCCCGCCGCCTTCAATCACATCACAGGCGCCGCGCATTGGGAGGTGTTGCTGCGAGCCCGCGCGATTGAGACGGGATGCTTTGTCCTAGCCCCGGCGCAAACCGGCTTTCACCCCGAGGCGCACGGCAAGGGCCGCAAGACGCACGGGCATTCAATGGTGATCGCTCCCTGGGGCGAGGTGCTGGCCGATGGCGGAACGGAACCGGGTGTGACCTTCGCCGAGATCGATCTGGCTTCAGTGGAGTCAGCACGGAGCCGCGTGCCCTCGATCACCCATGACCGAGGGTTCAACGGACCATGAGCGACCGCAAGCCGACCGAGGATATCGCGGTGGCCTTGTTCGGCGAGCTGTTCATGACTGATCAGCTGGCCCGAAACCGCATCTCCAAGGTGCTGCCCAAAGGAATGGAATTGTCGCACTTTGGCGTGCTGAACCATCTGGCGCGGTTGAATGATGAACGCACCCCGGCGCAACTGGCACGATCGTTTCATGTCACACGCGGGGCGATGACCAATACGCTGGCCAAGCTGCAGTGGGCCGGACATGTTCATATCCGCCCCGACTGGGACGATGCACGGCGCAAGTTCGTGGCGATCAGCCCCTCGGGGCGCGCTGCGAGGAATGCGGCAGTGCAGGCGGTGGCGCCCCTGATTGCCGAAGTGGTAGACCAGTTGGGCGCCGACCGCGTACGTGCCCTTCTGCCGGTATTGCGCGAAATGCGGACACGGTTGGAAGGCGATGGCTAGGCCGCTGGTCGTGACCGGTGCCGGGGGCCGGATTGGGCGGCTTTTGCGGCTTCATTGGACGCAGCCTGCGATATGGCTGACGCGGGCCGAATGGGGCATGCTCACGTCCCCATGGCCCGACCTGCCCAAGGGGGCGGTCATCCTGGATCTTGCCGGGGTGACACGAGGTGATTTCAGCTTGAACCCCCGGCTGGCCGATGCAGTGGGGCGCCTCGCGCTCGCGGTTGGCGCGCGAGTGATCCACCTGTCATCCGCATCGGTGTATTCGGGTGGTCCGGGCGAGATGTGTGAAGCGATGCCCGCCGCCCCCTTCTCGGCCTATGGGGCGTCGAAGCGGGACGCCGAGGCGGTGTTGCGCAGCCATGTTCCGGGCGCGACTGTGTTGCGGTTGGGCAATGTGGCGGGCGCTGACGCTGTGCTTGGTCCGCGTGATCCGAGTGCTCCCATTCTTCTTGATCCGGTGAACGATGGCACGCGCGGACCAGTCAGGTCGTACATCGGCCCGCAGGTGCTGGCCGGTGCTTTAGCGAAGCTGTGTGACAAGCTGGCGCAGGATCAAACGCTGCCCCTCGTGATGAACCTGTGCCAGCCCGGCCCGGTGGCCATGGCAGACCTGATGGACGCGGGCGGACTTGACTGGTCATTCGGGCCGCCGCGGTCGGGAGTTGTGGCGCGGGTTTCTCTTTGCACGGAAGTGCAATCAGCGCACCTGGCGCTGCCCCCTGCCAGTGCTGCCGGACTGGTTGCAGATTTGCGTGCGGCGCGGGGTTGGCCATGACGCCCGCCAAGCGCATCTTTGATATCGCCGCGGTGGCTTTTCTGGGGTCACTCCTGTTGATTCCCTTTTCGACGCTGCTGGTCTATTTGCTGATTCGCGAAGGGAGGCCCGTCTTTTATGTCTCGGAACGGATGCGCGCGCCTGACCGGGCCTTCTGGCTGTGGAAGCTGCGCACGATGCGTCCGGCGTCGGGTGATTCCGGCGTGTCAGGGGGCGACAAGGTCAACCGTGTCACCCCCATGGGTGCATGGCTGCGGAAATATCGCGCGGACGAGATCCCCCAGCTCTGGAATGTCCTGAAAGGCGACATGAGTTTTGTCGGCCCGCGCCCGCCTCTTCGGCTTTATGTCGAGCGATTCCCGCAGCTCTATGCGCAGGTCTTGCGCAGCAGGCCCGGCGTTACGGGTCTGGCGACGATCCATTATCATCGGCATGAGGACCGCCTTCTGCGCGCCTGCTCCACCCGAGACGAAACCGACCACGTCTATGCCACGCGCTGTGTCCCCCGAAAGGCAAGGCTGGATCTGATTTATCAAAATCGCCGGAATTTGTGCGTTGATGTTGCGCTGATGGTCGAAACCGTGCGCCGCGTCGTTGTCCGGCGCAAATAAGCCGCTCGTGGTGCACAGCAGTTGTATTTGGGTGGGGACCGGTTTAATCACGTTTGAAGTATTTGATCTTTTGTCAGACCTTATCCTTTTGAACAAGGGCGAACCCAGTTGGCAAAGCGGTTCACTGGCGTCTTCCTCCGGCTGTTAGAAAGCCTCTCGCGGTGGCACAAACAAGCTATCTTGCTGTTGGTCGACATCGTGCTGGCCCCGGTGTCATTGGGCATGGCATTCATGTTCGTATTCCCGTTCATGCCAGTCACGGGGGTGCTTCAAGCAGCGTTTGTTGGCAGCGTTACAGTCATCGCCATCACCGCAGTGTCGTCATTGCTTTTGGGTGTCCCGAAAATAAAGCTGAAGTCCTATGAGGCGCTAGGGGCGTTGAAAAGCGGCCTGATTGCTGCTGCGTCGGCCTTTGGCCTTTTGGCAGTGCGCGAGACCAGCGGGTTCATGCTGCCCTTGTCAGGCATCATCTTGTTCATCCTGATCTTTTTCATCTTGATGGTCATGTCTCGGCTTGTGATGCTCAATCTTTTTCTGGCCATCCTGCGTGTCGGAAAAGTACGGCGCAATGTTATCATCTATGGCGCAGGCAACACTGGCAGTCAGCTGGCCGCGGCCCTTCGCGGGCATGATACGGTTCGGGTGATTGCGTTTGTTGACGACAGCCAGAAGATTCAGGGCATGACGGTTCAGGGGTTGACCGTTTACAGCCCAATCAAGATCGAGCGGTTGGCCGCGCAATATGACGTGGCACGGGTTCTGCTGGCCTTGCCGTCGGCACCACCAGCCCGGCAGGTAACCATTGCGCGCAGCCTGATGGACAAGGGAATCGAGGTTCAGACGCTTCCCTCGTTCGCGCAACTTGTCGGAGCGGAAACGCTGATCGACACGCTGGAACCCGTGTCGCCGGGTGCATTTCTGGGCCGGGCCCAGCTGACCGGCTTGCAACCCATGGCAAGCGAGGCATACAGCGGCAAATCGGTGATGGTGACGGGCGCGGGCGGATCGGTCGGCGCCGAATTGTGCCGGCAGCTTATCCGCTACAGACCCGCAAAGCTCGTTCTGTTCGAGGTCAGCGAGATTGCGCTGTACACGATTGACCGCGAGTTTGCTGATCGCCCGGATCTTGATGGGATCGAAGTCATACCTGTTTTGGGTTCGGTTACGGAATCGCGCCTGACGCGGGCCGTGATCGCACAAAACAAGGTCGATGTGGTCTTGCATGCAGCAGCCTACAAGCATGTCCCGCTGGTCGAGGCGAACCCGATTGCGGGCCTTGTCAACAACGTTCTTGGTACGCGCACGATGGCGGAATCAGCCCTTCAAGAAGGGGTCAGGCGGTTCATCTTCATTTCGACGGACAAGGCTGTGCGCCCGACGAACGTGATGGGGGCGTCAAAGCGCATGGCTGAACAGGTTATTCAGGACATGGCCCAGAAATCGGACACGACCGACTTTTCCATCGTGCGTTTCGGTAACGTGCTTGGCAGTTCGGGCTCGGTCGTGCCTCTGTTCAAAGAGCAGATCGGCAAAGGCGGGCCGGTTACGCTGACTCATGAAGATGTGACGCGCTATTTCATGACCATTGCCGAAGCGACAAGCCTTGTGCTGATCGCGGGCGGTCTGTCTGAAAACCGCACAGAGAATTTCGGGGATTTGTTCGTGCTCGACATGGGCAAACCGATCCGTATTCGCGATCTGGCCGAACGCATGATAACAACTGCGGGATATACGGTGCGCACCCGGGACAACCCGGAGGGCGATATCGAGATCGTGGTTACTGGTCTGCGCCCCGGCGAAAAGCTGCATGAAGAGTTGCTGATAGAGCCGGGCATGCTGACCACGCCACATGAAAAGATCCTGCGTGTTCAGGAAAAAGGGCTGACCGCGATTCAGATGGCATCGGCGCTGCGCGATCTGCGCAACGCGGCAGCAACAGGAGACACTTCTGCCGCGATGTTGGTCATCGAGACCTATGTTGAGGGGTATCAAGGGTATCGTGCGGCCGGGTCAAAGTCGGCATGAGTTTGCGGTGCTGGTGCACGGCTGCACCACAAACAGCTTTCGGTGACGCATTGCTATTGTGCCAATGCCGACAATCCCTGATGTTGAAGCCGAAAGAGGCATAGTATGACCGTCACACCCCTTAAGTCGGTTCGCCCCGCGGTGCTTGCAGCACTTATAGCCGGTTTGGCGGCCCCCGTCTTCTCGCAGACGCGCCCAAGTCTGAACCTTTATGGGTCGACCGGTTTGATCGACATGCCCTCGGCCGACGTGCAGCCAGACGGCATGCTCAGCATAACATCGTCGCGTTTCGGACCGATCAGCCGGACGACGCTGAATTTCCAGATTTCCGAACGCCTGTCCGGCAGTTTTCGCTTTCTCGGCATCCGCGACTGGAACAAGAATGTCGGCTGTCTGCCCGCCTGCACGGGGATCGATGCGTTCGACACCTACTATGACCGGTCTTTCGATTTGCGGTACCAAATCCTGAAAGAGGGCAAGTATCTGCCTTCAGTGGCCATCGGCCTGCAGGACTTTGTCGGCACCGGCGTGATTGCGGGCGAGTACATCGTGGCCACAAAGCAGCTTCTGCCGAATGTGAAGGTTTCGGCCGGTCTGGGTTGGGGGCGCCTAGGCACGAACAGCCCGATCGGCAGCCCTTTTGGTTCGCGCCCGGACCTGGTGGTCGGCAGTGGCGGCAATTTCAATTTCGGACAATGGTTTCGTGGACCTGCTGCCCCCTTCGGTGGGGTCGAATGGGCAATCAATGATGCCTGGACGTTCAAGGCCGAATATTCATCTGACGCTTATGCAGAAGAGGCGGGCGCCCGCCGTACGTTCGACCGCCGCAGCCCGCTCAACCTCGGGCTGGAGTATCAGTATAGTGAGCTGGTACGCCTCGGCGCCTATTACATGTATGGCAGCGAGGTTGGTGTTGCCGCGCATTTCTTTCTGAACCCCAAGAAGCGTAGTGGCGGCGGAATAATTGTATCGGCGCCTGATTCGGTTGCGGTGCGCCCGTCGCGGCAAAGCGACCCTGATGCCTGGTCTTCCGAATGGGTGACGCAGACCGATGCCGGGGACATCTTGCGCACGAACCTTGGCAAACGCCTCAGCGATGATGGCATCCAGGTCGCGTCCATCAGCTACAATGGCAGTACGGCGCAGGTGCGTATCCGCAACACCATCATCGACGCCGAGGCGCAGGCGGTTGGCCGCACGGCGCGGGCTATGACGAATGTGATGCCGGCATCGGTTGAAACCTTCGAGATCGTCTCGGTCGTGAACGGCATGCCTGTGTCCAAGGTGACGGTGCGCCGGTCTGATCTTGAGGCGCTGGAATTCGACAGCCTTGCCACGGCAAAACTGTTGGATCGGGTGACAATTTCATCCACTCCGGTGTCTCTGAACGATGGTGCGCGCGAGACGGAAACGTATCCGCGCCTGACGTGGTCGGTTGGCCCTTATGCACGGCTGCGTCTGTTCGATCAGAACGCGCCGCTGAAAGCCGGCGTCGGTATTCAGGCCAATGCCAGATACGAAATCACACCGGGCCTTATTCTGTCCGGAAAGGTTACAAAACAACTGGTCGGCAATCTTGACGACCGGCCACCGATTCCGGGCCGCAAACTGCAACCGGTCCGGTCGGCAAACTATTTTTATGACAGCCTCGGCGATCCGGCGATAGAAACACTTTCTCTCAGTTTCTACCACAAACTTGCACCCGAGGTGTACGGCCGCGTGTCGCTTGGCTATCTAGAGCGGATGTTTGGCGGTATTTCGACCGAGGTCTTGTGGATGCCGACCAACCGTCGTTGGGCCATCGGCGCCGAGGTGAATTATGTCGCGCAGCGTGCGCCAGATCAACAGTTCGGCTTCAATCTTCCGGCAGAGATGTTTGACACAGATGCATGCGGCGGGGTGGGTCAGCCAGCCTGCGCCGCGCCGTCAAGCTATCGCGTCCTGACGGGTCATGTGTCAGGATACTACAAGTTCGATAGCGGTTTTCACGCTCAGGTAGATGTTGGGCGCTATCTGGCTGGTGATCTTGGCGCCACGCTGTCCATCAATCGCGAATTCGAAAATGGCTGGAAAGTGGGCGCGTTTGTCACCAAGACAAACGTGTCATCCGCCGATTTCGGCAGCGGATCGTTCGACAAGGGCATCACCCTCGAGATTCCGTTTTCGGCCTTTTCCGGCAAACCGACTCGGGAAGTTCGTTCGACCGTGTTGCGCCCATTTGGACGGGATGGCGGGCAACGGCTCGATGTTGAAGGCCGGCTCTACGGGACGGTGCGCGACTATCGGCAGGATGGCCTGACCGAACAATGGGGACGGTTCTGGAAATGAAAACCCTTCTGGCGACGGTCACCCTTGCCTGCCTTGCACTTGGCGCCTGCGGAAACGATACCGAATCCTTCGCAACGCTGCGGCTGGCCAGCGCCGTGGTCAAGGATCGCGTGTCAGGTGCCGGGGGTGCGACGGTTGCGGCATCGCCGGGTATTACCCGTGCGACGCTGGCGAATGTTTTGACCCCGGTTCTGATGGTGACCCGAGAGGTGACGGCGCAACAGGCCCTGGTCGGCAGTGTCGCGGTCAATCAGGGGGTTGAAACTTGGTCTTCGGTCGACAAGGTGACCGTTTCCTTGCGTCAAGGTGTCCTTCTTGCAACACGTGGCTTCGGCGCAGATCTTATGGCTGCCGATGTTCCAGGCGCGGCGACCCTCGCAAAGGGCGGATCGGCATATTCCCGCGCGCACACGTTGCTGGATGGCACCGATCAGCCCATCCGGACCATATATTCTTGTTCGGTCATGAGTCGCCAACCGCAAGCCATTGTTGTAGTTGAAGTATCCTACCAAACCACGCATGTGGTCGAGTCCTGCTCTGATGGCAATGCGACTTTTGAAAACGAATTCTGGTTCGAAGGTGCCCAAAAACTTCGCAAATCGCGGCAATGGGTCAGCCCGGAAGTCGGTTATTTGCTCATTGAAGATTTGCGTCGCTGACGCGGCGCATCTTTGCTTTTCCTGCGCTACCGTTTATGCTATCCCTTAGCCAATAATCCAAATGACGGAGAATATCATGTCGCGTATTACTGCCCTTATTGCCTCGCTTGCACTGGTGTCGTCGGTTTCGATGGCAGCAGCCGGTGGTCCCGTTGTCATCAACGATGACGATGAACTTCCGGTTCTCGTTGTTGCTGGCCCGACGTCTTCGGGTGCTCTCAGCCCGGCTGCGATTGCTGCCGGCGTGATCGGCGCCGCCCTGATCATCGGTGCACTGTCGAAGAACTCTTCCGGCAGCCACTAAGGCCGTTGAATGGAAATAAGGCCCGCTTCGGCGGGCCTTATTGCTTTTCGAACGGATTCCATGAATGGGCTTGCACAATCCCTGCACAGGCAGTAGACGGATTTTAACAGCGGTTCCGGGGTCCACACCCGAAACCCCCGAACGTTCTTCGCGGGCCGCTAGGCCCGTTTTTCATTTCTGGAACCTTGATTGCCCCGATGTCTGACCTGATCGCAAAAACCGCTATCGACCGCCGCCTCGCCGATATCATCACTCCGGTGATTGAGGGCATGGGCTTTGAACTGGTGCGCGTCCGTCTGATGGGTGGCAAGACGCGGATTCTGCAGATCATGGCTGACAGGCCTGATGGCGGCATCATTGTAGACGAATGCGCCCAGATCTCGACCGCAGTGTCGGCGGTGCTGGATGTCGAAGATCCGATCGAAGACAATTATACGCTTGAGGTGTCGTCGCCCGGCATCGACCGCCCCCTTACCCGTCTGAAAGATTTCGAGATGTGGAAGGGTTGGGAGGCGCGGATCGAGACGACCGAACTGATCGACGGGCGCCGCCGGTTCAAAGGCAATCTGTCCGGTGCGGAAGGCGATGAGGTCCTCATCGAGATCGAAGAACACGGGACCGAGGTGACGATCGGCCTGCGGTTCGATTGGCTTTCGGACGCAAAGCTGATTCTGACCGATGATCTGATCGCCGAAATGCTGCGCCAGAAGAAAGCCAGCGGCGATTTCGACGAGACCGAGTTTGACGAAATCGAAGAGTCTGAAGGCGAGGAAGAAGATCCCGCCCCCGAAACCAAACACTGACTTTCTGGGAGTTGACCGATGGCGATTACCTCTGCCAACCAGCTTGAACTTCTGCAAACCGCCGAGGCGGTTGCGCGCGAAAAGATGATCGACCCCGATCTGGTGATTCAGGCGATGGAGGAAACCCTCGCGCGCGCTGCCAAATCGCGCTACGGGTCCGAGCTTGATATCCGCGTCAAGATTGATCGCAAGACAGGGCGCGCCACATTCGCGCGGATCCGCACCGTGATGGCCGACGAAGAAATCGAGAATCACCACGCGCATCTGACCGTCAAGCAGGCCAAGAATTACCTTGCCGACCCGCAGATCGGTGATGAAGTGATTGACGAGGTGCCCCCCGTCGATCTGGGCCGCATCGCCGCACAGTCGGGCAAGCAGGTGCTGCTTCAGCGCGTGCGCGAAGCCGAGCGCGACCGTCAGTTCGAAGAATTCAAGGATCGCAAGGGCACCATCATCAATGGTGTGGTCAAGCGTGAGGAGTACGGCAACGTCATCGTCGACATCGGTCGCGGTGAGGGTATCTTGCGCCGCAACGAAAAGATCGGCCGCGAAAGCTATCGCATCGGGGACCGGGTGCGCTGTTTCATCAAGGACGTACGTCGCGAAGTGCGCGGCCCCCAAGTGTTCCTGTCACGTACCGATCCGCAGTTCATGGCCGAACTGTTCAAGATGGAAGTGCCGGAAATCTATGATGGCATCATCGAGATCAAGGCCGTCGCCCGTGATCCGGGAAGCCGTGCCAAGATTGCCGTGATCAGCTATGACAACTCGATTGATCCGGTCGGCGCCTGCGTAGGTATGCGCGGCAGCCGTGTTCAAGCCGTCGTGAACGAGCTACAGGGCGAAAAGATCGACATCATCCCGTGGAATCAGGATCAGGCAACGTTCCTTGTGAACGCTCTGCAGCCGGCCGAGGTATCAAAGGTCGTGATTGACGAAGAGATTGGCAAGATCGAGGTCGTCGTACCTGACGAGCAGCTTTCGCTGGCGATTGGCCGCCGTGGCCAGAACGTGCGTCTGGCCAGCCAGCTGACCGGTCTTGATATCGACATCATGACCGAGAGCGAGGAAAGCCAGCGTCGTCAGGCCGAGTTTGCCGAGCGTACAAAGCTGTTCATGGACACTCTGGATGTGGACGAAATGATGGCGCAGTTGCTGGTCGCCGAAGGGTTCACCAACTTGGAAGAAGTAGCCTATGTCGAGGCGGATGAACTTCTGTCCATTGATGGCTTTGACGAAGGAACAGCCGCGGAATTGCAAGCGCGTGCCCGCGACTATCTGGAAGAACAGGCCCGAAAATCGCTCGAAAGCGCCCGGTCGATGGGTGTCGAGGAAAGCCTGATCAACTTTGAAGGCCTGACTCCCCAGATGCTTGAGGCGCTTGCAAATGACGGTATCAAGACGCTGGAAGACTTTGCGACATGCGCCGACTGGGAACTGGCCGGCGGCTGGACCACCGAAAACGGGCAACGCAAAAAGGATGAAGGCCTGCTCGAGAAGTTCGATATGAGCCTGGAAGAAGCGCAGACCCTGGTGATGACCGCACGCGTCATGCTGGGCTGGGTCGACCCCACCGAGGCCGAGCCCGACGACGTGGGTGACGCCGAAGCCGAGGAGACCGAGGCCTGATCGCAGGCCTCGGGGAAACGCGCATGACGCGCGGCGGCCGGGAAAAACTGCAAGAAGAACCGGAACGCAAGTGCATCGTTTCGGGTGAAAGCCAACCGAAAGGTGGATTGATCCGCTTTGTGGTGGGCCCTGATGACATGATCGTTCCCGATATTCTGGGGCGTCTGCCGGGGCGCGGGATCTATGTCAGTGCAGACCGGGCCGCCATCGAAAAGGCGGCGAAAAAGGGGCTGTTCGCGCGGGCTGCGCGCCAGCCAGTCAAGACCCCCGAAGATCTGGCGGGTTTGATCGAGGCCCTTCTTGCGCGCCGTGTGGTTGACCTTGTGTCGATGGCGCGCAAAGCCAGCGGGGCCGTGACGGGCTTTGAGAAAGTGAAGGACTGGCTGAAGAAAGGTCGCGCCGCGACATTGGTTCAGGCCAGCGACGGTTCGGACAGGGGAAAAGAAAAGCTTCGCCCCCCGAACGGGCCGGGAACCCTTATTGCTTGCCTTTCGGCAGAGGAATTGGGTTTGGCATTCGGTCGTGAACGTGCCATACACGCCGCGCTTTCGGCTGGTGGACTCAACGACCGTGTTGTAGAGGAAGCGGCAAGGCTTGCTGGATTGCGAATAGCACCGGGCGAGCAGGTCGGCGAAGTTGTCGCCGGGAAGGATACGAAGGACGCATGAGCGATACAGACGGCAAAAAACCCCTCGGTTTGGGAGGCGCACCCCGTTCAGGTCAGGTGAAGCAAAGCTTCAGTCATGGCCGGACAAAAAGCGTCGTGGTTGAAACCAAGCGCAAGCGCGTCGTGGTTCCCACAAAACCGGGCACAGCCGGACCCGCAGGCACGTCAGGCGGAGCCCCCAATCTGGGCGATCCGTCGAAGCGTCCGGCCGGGATTTCCGATGCCGAGATGGAGCGCCGCCTGACAGCCCTGCGCACCGCCAAGGCGCGTGAGGTTCAGGATGCCGAACGCCGCGCGGAAGATGAGCGTCAGCGCGAAGAAGATCGTCAGCGCCGCCGCGACGACATCGAGACCAAGGATCGCGAAGAGCGTGAGCGTGTCGAGGCCCTGCGCCTCAAGACCGAAGAAGCCGCCCGTGCCGCCCGCGTCGAGGCTGACGCCAAGGTGAGTGCGGCCGCGCAACGCAAGGCCGACGTTCTGGGCACCCGTCCGCGCGGTGCCGCCGTGCCCGAGTCTGCGAAGGCCGCTGAACCGACACCTGCTGCGGCTGGCCCGCGCACTCCGGTTGTTGCTGCGGGCGAAGACCCCCGCGGCCCGGCCAGTGCCAAAACACCGCTGCCACAGCGCAAGACCGAACGTGAGCGTGAAGACCGCGATCGCGGCAGCAAAGCCAAGACGGACGACAGCCGCCGCGCCGGCAAGCTGACCCTGTCAGCCGCGCTGGAAGGCGAGGGTGGCCGCACCCGCAGCCTTGCCGCGATGAAGCGCAAGCAGGAAAAAGCCCGTCAAAAAGCATTGGGCTTTGGAGTAAAGCCCGAAAAGCAGGTGCGCGATGTGCAACTGCCCGAAACCATTGTCGTGTCAGAACTTGCCAACCGAATGGCGGAACGCGCCGCCGACGTCGTCAAATCCCTGATGAAGATGGGCATGATGGTCACGATGAATCAGCCCATCGACGCCGATACAGCGGAACTCGTGATCGAGGAATTTGGCCACAAGGCCGTGCGCGTGTCGGATTCGGACGTGGAGCAAGTCATTGTCCAAAGCAAGGACAAGGACGAAGATCTGATAACGCGGCCGCCGATTGTCACGATCATGGGCCATGTCGATCACGGCAAGACCTCGCTTCTGGATGCGATCCGAAAGGCCAATGTCGTCTCGGGCGAGGCTGGCGGCATCACCCAGCATATCGGCGCTTATCAGGTGACAACCGATACCGGGGCCAGGATCAGCTTCCTCGACACACCCGGCCACGCGGCGTTTACGTCGATGCGGGCGCGTGGCGCCAATGTGACCGATATCGTGATTCTGGTGGTGGCGGCGGATGATGCCGTGATGCCTCAGACGATCGAGGCAATTGCCCATGCGAAAGCGGCAGGCGTGCCGATGATCGTGGCGATCAACAAGATCGACAAGCACGATGCCGATCCGCAAAAGGTGCGTACCGCTCTGTTGCAGCACGAAGTTGTGGTCGAAGCGATGTCGGGCGAAGTGCAGGACGTCGAGGTTTCGGCCAAGACGGGTCAGGGTCTGGACACCTTGCTTGAGGCCATCGCGCTTCAGGCCGAGCTTCTGGAATTGAAGGCCAACCCCGGACGCGCTGCCATGGGCGCCGTGATCGAAGCCAAACTTGATGTCGGCCGCGGCCCTGTAGCCACGGTTCTGGTGCAGAACGGTACGTTGCGCAAAGGCGACATCTTCGTTGTGGGCGAAAAATGGGGCAAAGTGCGCGCCCTGATCAACGACAAGGGCGAAACGATTGACGAAGCTGGCCCTTCGGTTCCGGTCGAGGTTCTCGGCCTGAACGGCACGCCCGAGGCGGGCGACGTTCTGAACGTGACGGCCACCGAAGGTCAGGCGCGCGAAATTGCGACCTACCGTGAGAAAGCAGCCAAGGACAAGCGGGCTGCGGCCGGCGCAGCCACGACACTGGAACAGCTGATGGCCAAGGCCAAGGCCGACCAGTCGGTTGCCGAACTGCCGGTTTTGGTAAAGGCCGACGTCCAAGGCTCGGCTGAAGCAATCGTGCAGGCGCTGGACAAGATCGGCAACGCCGAGGTGCGGGTGCGTGTCTTGCACCACGGCGTGGGTGCCATCACCGATACGGACGTGGGCCTGGCCGAAGCCAGTGGCGCGCCAATCATCGGGTTCAACGTACGCGCCAACGCCTCGGCCCGTCAGTCCGCAAATCAGAAGGGCGTCGAGATTCGATATTACTCGATCATCTATGATCTTGTGGACGATATCAAAGCCGCAGCCTCGGGTCTGCTGAAGGCAGAGGTGCGTGAGACGTTCATCGGCTACGCCAAGATCCTTGAGGTGTTCAAGGTGTCGAACGTGGGCAAGGTCGCGGGGTGTCTGGTGACCGAAGGCATTGCCCGCCGGTCTGCCGGGGTGCGTTTGCTGCGTGACGATGTGGTGATCCACGAGGGCTCGCTGAAAACGCTCAAGCGGTTCAAGGATGAAGTCAAGGAAGTGCAGTCTGGTCAGGAATGCGGCATGGCATTCGAAAACTACGACGACGTGCGCCCAAATGACGTGATCGAGATCTTCGAGCGTGAGGAAATCCAGCGCTCTCTGGCCTGATTATGTCAGCACGACAAAAGAAAGCCGGGGGCAACCCCGGCCTTTTTCGTACCATCTGTGTGAGATCAAGAGCCGCGGGCGGCCGAAACCGGATGCCCGACAAACAGCTTTTCATCGACCTTCACGACCAGTTTGCCATCGGACAGTGCCCGGACAAACAAACCCTGTACTGAAACGCAACTTCCGACCGCAATCGTTCTTAGCATAGGCAAACCCCCGTCAGCTTTGCACAGCATCAAGTTAGTCACAAAAGTTTAAAAAACCATTCAAAACTCACACAAAGTGCATAATTTTGAGCAGCGCACGAACTTTTGTGTCCTAAAGCCAATCTTGCAGGATGGGAATCAAGGGAATGTCCGCCGGTGGCATGGGGTAATTCCGCAGATTTTGCGCCCGTACCCAGGCAAGAGCCTGCCCCTCACGGGCAACGGCGATGCCATTCCAGCGGCGGCAGGCAAATAACGGCATCAGCAGGTGAAAATCTTCATAGGCGTGGCTGGCAAAGGTCAGCGGGGCCAGGCAACTCGCCCAGGTATCGATGCCAATCTCTTCCTTCAACTCTCGCATCAACGCGAATTCGGGCGATTCGCCCGGCTCGACCTTGCCTCCCGGAAACTCCCACAAACCAGCCAGGGATTTTCCGGGTGGACGCTGGGCCAGCAACACGCGGCCGTCGCCATCAATCAGGGCAACGGCCACGACCAGCACGATCTTCACGAACGATAATCCGCGTTGATTTCGATATAGCGGCTGGTCAGATCGCAGGTCCATACGGTGCGCGCGGCGCGGCCGAGACCCATATCTACTGCAATCGTGATCTCGTCCGCGCTGAACAACGCGGCGCCGTCTTCTTCGCGGTAATCAGGATCGCGCCAGCCGTTCTTGGCCACAACCACTTCCCCGAACGAGATCTTCAATCGGTCACGATCCGCCTCGGCCCCGGATTTGCCTATGGCTGCAACAATGCGTCCCCAATTCGGATCTTGTCCGGCAACGGCCGTTTTCACCAGCGGTGAGTTGGCTATGGCAAACGCTACCTTTGCCGCATCCTCGGGGGTTTTTGCGCCGGTCACCCGCACTTCGACCAGCTTGGTTGCACCCTCACCATCCCGGATCACCTGCAATGCCAGATCGTGCATGACGCCCTTCAGCGCCGCTTCAAACGCTTTGGCCACGGGGCCTTTGACTACGCCCGCGGGCGATTGGCCCGTGGCCGCAAGCAATAGCGTGTCTGAGGTCGAGGTATCGCTGTCGACTGTGATGGAATTGAACGTGGCGTCCACAGTCCGCGACAGCATCTTTTGCAGCGCGGCTGGCCGGATCTTTGCATCGGTAAAGATATACACCAGCATCGTGGCCATATCCGGCGCGATCATGCCCGAGCCTTTGGCGATGCCCGCAATGTGGATCGGCCCGCCGTCGCCCTGCACCACCGCGGCCGCGCCCTTGGGGAAAGTATCCGTGGTCATCATGGCATGCGCTGCCATTTCGATAGAACCTTCGGACAGGCCTGCCACCAGATCGGGGATGGCTGCGGTGATGCGCTCATGCGGCAAGGGTTCGCCAATCACACCGGTGGATGAGGAAAACACCCGCTCGGGCGCCAGACCAAGGGCCTGTGCAACCCCGTTTGTCACCGCAGCCACAGCGGCATCGCCCACCTTGCCGGTAAAGGCGTTTGAATTGCCTGAGTTTACGATGATGGCCGCCCCAGTCTCTGGCGAGGTCGTTGCTGCAAGCTTTTCCTGACAATCACGAACGCAGGCCGACCGCGTGGTCGAGCGGGTGAATACTCCCGCCACCGACGTTCCTGGCGCCAGACGGATCAGCATCACGTCCTTGCGGTTCTTGTACTTCACCCCGGCCTCGGCGGCAGCAAACTCCACCCCCGCGATGACCGGCAACTTGGGAAAGCCGCCTTTGGGCGCCAGAGGCGATACGGGTTTGGAGGCCGCAACCACTGCCTCCACCCCGCCTGAAACTGCCACCATCCCTTCGGACAATGCCCCTTCGACCCGCGCCTTCAGTTTACGGACCTTTTTCTTCAGATCCTTTGCTTCAGACTTCCAATCGGTTTTTCCCATGCTTTCCCCCCCCTTTTTGGATTTACCTGGTCAGAAGGGTAGCATCCTTTAGCAGCGCCGGGTCAAGCCCTTCACCGGGGCGCGTGATCTTGGCGGCATCCCCCAGCGCCTTGATGTGCGCCTCGACTGCGGTACGCTCGATGTCGGAAGCAAGGGCATCGCGCACGTCGTCCAGTCCGGGTGCAGCGATGGCGCGGGTTTCCTTGACCATGATCAGGTGATAGCCAAAGTCTGACTTGACCGGCCCGACGATCTTGCCCACTTCAGCGCCGACGACGGCCTCTTCAAATGGCTTGACCATCATGCCCAGGCCGAACCAGCCCAGATCCCCGCCATTGGCGCCCGAGCCGGTATCGATGGAATTGGCGCGTGCCAGCGTTGCGAAATCTGCGCCGCCGTCCAGTTCGGTCTTGAGTTCGATGGCCTTGGCCTCATCCGCCACCAGAATATGCGCGGCACTGTATTCCTTGCCGGGCGTTGCACTGGTGTATTTCGCGTCATAGGCCGCCTGCAGCGCCGCGTCCGTCACGGCGCCTTCTACGACCCGCTGCAGGGCCACACCCGACAGATATCCACGACGGTCATTTTCTATGGCAAGCTGGTCGGACTTCGCGATGTCGGTCACCGACTGTTCCAGCGTTGTTTGCTGGATCAACTGGTCAAGGATACCTTTGAAAAGCACATCATCCGGCAGCGACTGATACTGCTCGGGCAGACTGCCGCGCAGGGCGATCATGTGCCCCAACGTGATGTTGGTTCCGTTCACCGTGGCCACCACGGTATCCGAGGTCGGCTCTTGCGCCAGAACGGGGGCGGCAAGGGCCGCTGCCAGCATTAGGCCAGCCCAAAATCCTGCTGTTTTCGTCATATTCACACCCTCCTGATCGGGCAGCGACCCTGCCACGCGTTGACTATGCCGGGCCTGTCCCTTAAATCGCGGGGGTCGCGTGTGAAGGGGCCAGCCGACCTTTCCTTTGGCTTTCTATGGAAGGCGTCAAGGGCGGGCAAGGCCCCTGCATCACACGATCCTGTCAGGAACGCCCACGGAGAGCACATGCTTGGTCTCGGAACGCTTACGCGCAAGGTCTTTGGTTCCCCCAATGATCGCAAGGTTAAATCGGTTCGCCCGCTGGTCGCCCGGATCAACGCGCTTGAGCCGGAGTTTGCTGCCCTCAGCGATGACGGGCTGAAGGCAAAAACCGAAGAACTGGCCGCGCGCGCGCAGTCCGGCACCAGTCTGGATGATCTGCTGCCCGAAGCCTTTGCCAACTGCCGCGAGGGCGCACGCCGGGCGCTTGGCCTGCGCGCATTTGATGTACAGCTGAAAGGCGGCATCTTCATGCATCAGGGCAATATCGCCGAGATGAAGACGGGCGAGGGCAAGACCCTGATGGCCACGTTCCCCGCATATCTGAATGCGCTTGCGGGCAAGGGCGTTCATATCGTCACCGTCAACGATTATCTTGTCAAACGTGATGCCGCTTGGATGGGCAAGGTTTATGGCGCTTTGGGGCTGACCACCGGTGTGGTCTATCCCTATCAGCCCGACGACGAAAAGAAGGCCGCCTACCGTGCCGATGTGACCTATGCCACCAACAACGAACTGGGCTTTGACTACCTGCGCGACAACATGAAAGGCAGCATTGCCGACATGTCGCAGCGCGGTCATTTCTTTGCCATCGTTGATGAGGTGGACTCGATTCTGGTGGATGAAGCCCGCACCCCCCTGATCATTTCCGGCCCCTCGCAGGACCGGTCCGAGCTTTACATGGGTGTCGACGGGTTCATCCCGACCTTGACTGCCGAGCATTTCACCCTGGACGAAAAAACCCGTAACGTCACCTACACCGACGAGGGCAACGAGGTGATCGAGGCAAAGCTGCGCGAGGCTGGCCTGCTGCCCGATGGCCAGAACCTTTATGATCCTGAATCCACCACTCTGGTGCACCACGTCACTCAGGCCCTGCGCGCCCACAAACTGTTCACCCGCGATCAGCAATACATCGTGCGGGATGGCGAGGTGATGCTGATCGACGAATTCACGGGGCGCATGATGCGTGGCCGCCGTCTTTCAGACGGTCTGCATCAGGCCATCGAGGCGAAAGAGGGCGTGGCTATCCAGCCTGAAAACATCACACTCGCCTCTGTGACGTTCCAGAATTACTTCCGTCTTTATGACAAACTTGCCGGGATGACCGGCACCGCCTCGACAGAAGCCGAAGAGTTCATGGAAATCTACAAGCTGGGTGTGGTTGAAGTGCCGACCAACCGCCCGATTGCCCGCAAAGACGAAGACGACGCCGTTTACCGGACAGCGCGCGAGAAGAACGAAGGCATCGTCAAATCCATCAGGGAAGCGACAGAAAAGGGTCAGCCGATCCTGGTAGGCACCACAAGCATCGAAAAGTCGGAATCCTTGTCCGAAATGCTGAAGGCCGAGGCGATCATCCACAACGTTCTGAACGCCCGCCAGCATGAGCAAGAGGCCCAGATCGTGGCCGATGCAGGCCGTTATGGTGCCGTGACCATCGCGACCAACATGGCCGGTCGTGGCACCGACATTCAGTTGGGCGGCAACGTCGAGATGAAGGTGATGGAGGCGATCGCTGCCGATCCACACCTTAACCCCGATGATGTGCGTGCCCGTATCGAGGCGGAACATGCCGATGAAAAGGCCCGGGTGATCGCCGCGGGCGGCCTGTTTGTCCTCGGCACCGAGCGGCACGAATCACGCCGGATCGACAACCAGCTGCGCGGTCGTTCGGGCCGTCAGGGAGATCCGGGCCGGTCGGCGTTTTTCCTGTCGCTCGAAGACGACCTGATGCGCATCTTCGGATCGGAAAAGCTGGATGCCGTCTTGTCCAAGCTGGGCATGAAGGAAGGCGAGGCGATTGTTCACCCGTGGGTCAACAAGTCGCTTGAGCGCGCGCAGGCCAAGGTCGAGGGACGCAACTTCGACATGCGCAAACAACTGCTGAAGTTCGATGACGTGATGAACGATCAGCGCAAGGCCATCTTTGGCCAGCGGCTTGAGATCATGGAATCCGATGAGGTGGCCGAGATTGCCGAAGACATGCGCGTTCAGGTGATCGACGATGTCGTTGACCAGTTCCTGCCACCCAGGTCTTACGCCGACCGCTGGGATGTCGACGGCCTTGTGACCGCAGTACGCGAAAAGATGAACCTTGATTTGCCCCTCGCTGCGTGGGCCGCCGAAGAAGGCGTTGATCAGGATGTGGTCAAAGAGCGTCTGCAAGAGGCGAGCGCTACCCAGATGTCGCAAAAGGCCGATGCCTTCGGGGCAGACAACATGCGCTCGATCGAAAAGCAGGTGTTGTTGCAGTCCATCGACGGAAAATGGCGTGAGCATCTCTTGCGGCTGGAACATCTTCGCTCGGTCGTCGGTTTCCGGGGTTATGCGCAGCGTGATCCGTTGAACGAATACAAGACTGAAAGTTTTGCGCTGTTCGAATCCTTGCTCAATTCGCTACGGCATGAGGTGACCCAAAAGCTGTCGGCCATTCGGCCGCTGACCGAGGAAGAGCAGCAATCCATGCTGGCGCAGATCACGGCACAGCAACGCCCGGCGGCGGGCCTTCCAGCGGCGGACGCAGCCCCCCAGACGGCGCCCGTCGGCGCGCCCGAGGCACGCCTTGCCGGTTTTGACGAGGCCGACCCCGCGACCTGGGGCAATCCGGCACGCAACGATCCCTGTCCTTGCGGCTCGGGAGAGAAGTTCAAACACTGCCACGGTCGCCTTGTCTGAACACTGAAGGGGCAGCGATTGCTGCCCCAATTCCGCCCTGTTGCGCAGATTCATTCCCCGGCAGCGCCACGCCATGGCCGCGATTAGGGGCCACACCTTACCGTGAAACAGTCGGGTGAGGGTCAAGATGAACGTGCAACGCAAACTGACATTGGTGGTGGCCACAGGCGCAGTGGCCTTTGGTGCGGGCCACTTTGTGCAAAAACGCGCAGCCGACCGCATGATCGCGGCCGCGCCCGTGGTGGTTACGGCGGTCGAGCCTTTGGCAGCCGGTCCCCAAGAGGTTGCCCTGCCGGAACAAGATGTGACGCCGCCCCTGCTTGCCGCTGCACCGGTCACGCTGCCGCCGCCCATGGCCGCTCCGGCCCCACAAATGCAACCTGACGCTGAAACAATTGCAGAAACAGCGATTGACTGCACGCGCCAGCTCGACCTGATCGCTCAACCCGGCGCGATCATCGGCCTTACGCTGCTTTCACCCTGCAACCCGGATGAGCGGATCGTTCTTCGCCACGCGGGCCTGGCAGTCACCGGGCAAACCACCGCCAGCGGCGCCTTTTTCGCCACGCTTCCGGCCCTGACAACCGTGTCTGAGGTTCAGATCCTGTTCAGCACAGGGGAAACCGCCTCGGCCAGCATTGCCATGCCCGATGCGGCCGGTCTCCGCCGCTTTGGGGTTCAATGGCAGGCCGCCGATGCGTTTCAGTTGAACGCGTTTGAAAACGGTGCGGGCTATGATCAGCCGGGCCACATTTCGGCTGCGTTTACCGGAACGCCTGGCTCTGGTGCGTTTTTGACCATTCTTGGCGACTCGTCGACCGATCTGCCGCTGCTGGCCGAGGTCTACACTTTTGGCGCCGATCCCAAGGCCGATATCGTGATCGAGGCTGCCATAACGGCAGGCACCTGCGGCCGCGAGATGTTGGGTGAAACGGTCGAGGTGACCGATGGACAGGTTAAAATCACCGATCTCATTCTTGCGATGCCCGATTGCGACGCTGTTGGTGACATTCTGGTATTGAAAAACCCAGATCAGAACACGAAACTTGCCGCCGCAAACTAAGGGGTGTCCAAGCGTTCATGTGGGGTAAGGTCTGGCGCGAATCGGCAGTCATCGCTGCGCTTTTTGCCCCAAGTATCGCCGGGGCGCAGGACGTCACCCTGACCGCCCGCGAAGGCGGGCTTTCCATTGCCGGAACGCTGCAGGGCTATGATGGAGAGTTCTACCGGATTGCCAGCGTCTATGGCCCTCTGACTATCGACGCGTCGGGAGTCATCTGTGACGGCCCCGCTTGCCCTGATCTGACAGCGCCAAAGGCCCGGATCCGCATCGTTGGCCTTGCCGGCGTGGGCGAGGCACTACTGCCCGGCCTGTTTCGCGCCTTTGCCGATGCGCGCGGACTGACCTATATCGAAGGTGCCGGGGGTGGTTTTTCTGCCACGATAACCGATCCCGTCACGCAAAAGACGCTGGCCGAGATCAGCTTTGCTGCCGAAGACCCCGATACCGCGCGGGCAACGCTGGTTACTGGTGCTGCCGAACTGATCCTTTCCGCCGCGACCGAACCGGGGCTTGGAGCACGGGTAGTGGCAATGGATGCGATGGTACCCATTTCCGCAGCTGATAACCCGCTGCCCGAAATCTCGACGGGTGATCTGGCGCGAATTTTGTCGGGCGAGGTAAGCAATTGGGCGCAGGTAGGCGGGCCCGACATGCCGCTGGTGCTGCACGGTCTTGCCAAAGACTCGGCGTTGCAACGCGCGCTGTCAGCTCGGCTGGGGCGGGATGTGGCCGCGACAGTGGTTCACCCCGACGCGACAACCTTGGGCGCAGCCGTGGCCGCTGACCCGTGGGCCGTCGCCATGACAGTGCTGGCAGGCGTGCAAGGTGCGCGTCTGGTGCCCCTGACCGACAGTTGCGGCTTTGCGCTGCTGCCGACGCCTCTTGCCATCAAGGCCGAGGATTACCCCCTGTCGCTGCCCCTTTATCTGGTCACGCCCAAACGTCGTCTGCCCTTGATGCTGCGCGAGTTTCTGGATTTTCTGACCTTGCCGCAGGCGCAGTCCGCTGTTGCAGCGGCAGGCTGGATCGACCGCCAGCCCCAGCGTCAGCCCATGACAGCGGACGGATTGCGTCTGATGAACGCCATTCAGGGAGCCGGCGAGGAAACCACGCTGTCAGATCTGAAACGGCTGGTGGATGCAATGGACGGCGCCGACAGGCTTTCACTGACCTTTCGGTTCAAGGACGGATCGAATGATCTGGATGCCCATTCACGCGAAAACCTGACCGATCTCGCGCAATTGATCGAAGCCGGGGTGTTTCGCGACACGGCGGTGGTGCTGGTCGGGTTCTCGGACGGGTCGGGGGCGGCTGCGGCCAATCTTGACCTCAGCCTGACGCGGGCCGAGAGCATTCTGATCGCGCTCAAGGCGCTTGCTCCGGAACTTGCCGCAGAGGCATTGCCGCAGATCATGGCGTTTGGCGAAGCGATGCCGATGGCCTGTGACGAAACCGCAGCCGGGCGGCGACTGAACCGAAGGGTCGAGGTATGGTTGCGCCCGTCGTTTACAGATACCCGCCCGAGCGAAAACTGACCTCACGGTTTTTGCCGATGATCAGATGGTCATGCAGGGTCAGGCCCAGAACCTGACAGGCGTCCTGTATCTGGACCGTCATGCTGATATCGGCCTGGCTTGGCGTCGGGTCGCCGGAAGGGTGGTTGTGGACAAGGATGAGGGCCGAGGCGTTCAGTTCCAACGCACGTTTCACAACCTCACGCGGATAGACGGGCACATGATCGACCGTGCCCTTGGCCTGCTCTTCATCCGCGATCAGGGTGTTCTTGCGGTCGAGAAAAAGAATGCGAAACTGTTCGGTCTCACGGTGGGCCATAGTGGTGTGGCAATAATCGATCAGCGCATCCCAAGACGACAAAAGCGGCTTGTTCAGGACCCGTGCGCGCATCAGACGCTGCGCAACAGCCTCAAGGATCTTGAGATCCTGCACAACAGATTCCCCAACCCCCTTGACCGCCATCAGGCGCGGCAGAGGAGCGGTGATCACGCGGTTCAAGTCGCCAAATGTATCGAGAAGCAGCCGGGCCAGCGGCTTGACGTCCTGCCGTGGTATGCTGCGGAACAACAAAAGCTCCAGCAGTTCGTAGTCCGGCATTGCCGTGGCACCGCCTGCGGTGAACCGGGCGCGCAGGCGTTTGCGGTGGTCGGCAATATATGAAGGAAGGCGGCCCGGAACCGGGGCAGGAACGGCTTCATCCTCATCTCCGACCCCAGAGAAGAGCGACCCCGAGCCATCCTGAAAACCGCGCTGTGCCATGGCAGCAGCATGAATACGGACGGTGAATATTCGGTTAACGCAAGCAAGAGAAACGTCACTTGGCGGCCAGGGAACGGTCGTAATTCATCTTCGGATTTCAGGTTCAGGAAAACCGGATCGGAATATGGCTGAGGGCTGCGCCCTCAGCTTTTCATCCCGTCCCAAAAGCCCTTAACCTTGGAAAAGAACGACTGCCCCTCGGGATTGTTCTCTTCGGACAGCTTTTCAAACTCGCGCAGCAACTCCTTTTGCCGGCCCGTCAGATTGACCGGGGTTTCAACCGCCAACTCGATCAACATATCGCCCACACCGCCGCCGCGCAGCGCGGGCATACCCTTGGCGCGCAGACGCATCTGCTTGCCCGACTGGGCGCCTGCGGGCACTTTCACCCGGCTTCTGCCGCCGTCGATCGTGGGAACTTCCACCTCGCCACCCATGGCGGCAGTGGTCATCGCCACCGGCACACGGCAGAAAAGATGGATCCCATCACGTTGGAAGATCGCATGTTCCTTCACTTCGATGAAGATATAGAGATCACCCGACGGTCCGCCGCGCAGCCCTGCCTCGCCCTCGCCCGCCAGCCGTATGCGCGTTCCGGTTTCCACGCCCGCCGGTATATTGACCGACAGCGCGCGCTCTTTCTCGACCCGGCCCTGGCCTCCACAGGCGCGGCACGGGTTCTTGATGATCTGGCCCATTCCGTTGCAGGTTGGGCATGTGCGCTCGACCGTGAAGAAGCCCTGCTGCGCGCGGACCTTGCCCATTCCCGAGCATGTCGGGCAGGTCGTCGGCTCGGCCCCACCCTCGGCACCTGATCCCCGGCACACCTCGCAGGCGGTCGAAGAGGGCACGTTGATGGTTTTCTGCACGCCCTTGTGTGCCTCTTCCAGACTGACACGAAGGTTATAGCGCAGGTCTGATCCGCGCTGTGCCCGCGACCGCGCCCCGCCGCCACCGCCACGGCCCCCCATGAAATCGCCGAAAAGATCCTCGAACACATCGGAAAAGGCGCTGCCGAAATCGCCTGACCCGGCGGCACCGCCCGGATAGCCCCCGCGCGCGCTACCCATGCCGCCCTCGAACGCCGCGTGGCCATAGCGGTCATAGGCCGCTTTCTTTTCAGCGTCCTTCAGCACCTCGTAGGCTTCGCTCACCTCTTTGAACTTGGCTTCCGCGTTGGGATTGTCCGCGTTGCGGTCAGGATGATAATCTTTCGCCTTCTGCCGGTACGCCTTTTTCAGGTCTTCTGCTGAAGCACCCTTGGCCACCCCCAAAGTCTCGTAATAGTCGCGTTTTGCCATGGGTCCGAACCCCTTTCCTGAACCGGACAGGGGCGGCCCGTTGCCGGACCGCCCCCTCATCCGATTTCTGCGGTCTTACTTCCGCTTGTTGTTGCCCAGATCCTCGAAGTCGGCGTCGACGATGTCTTCGTCAACATCCCGCGGGGCATCGGGGTCGGCATCGCTTTCGCCTTGCGAGGACTTGTAGATCGCCTCGCCCAGTTTCATCGCGGCTTCGGTCAGGTTCTGGATGCCAGAGCGGATCTTGCCAACCTCTTCGCCTTTCAGCGCTTCTTCCAGTGGCTGCATCGCCAGTTCGATGGCCTCGACGGTGGTCGGGTCCACCTTGTCGCCATGATCGACGAGCGACTTTTTGGTCGAGTGCAGCAGGCTTTCGCCCTGATTGCGGGTTTCGACCAACTCGCGGCGTTCCTTGTCTGCCTCGGCATTGGCCTCGGCATCCTTGACCATCTTTTCGATGTCCTCATCCGACAGACCGCCCGAGGCCTGAATGGTGATCGCCTGCTCTTTGTTCGTGCCCTTGTCCTTGGCTTTGACCGATACGATGCCGTTGGCGTCGATGTCGAACGTTACCTCTATCTGGGGCATGCCGCGCGGAGCGGGGGGGATCTGCTCAAGATTGAACTGACCCAACATCTTGTTGTCAGACGCCATTTCACGCTCGCCCTGGAAACAGCGGATCGTCACTGCGTTCTGGTTGTCTTCGGCGGTCGAGAAGATCTGGCTTTTCTTGGTCGGGATCGTCGTGTTGCGGTCGATCAGGCGGGTGAACACGCCACCCAGCGTCTCTATGCCAAGCGACAGGGGGGTCACGTCCAGCAGAACGACATCCTTGACGTCGCCTTGCAGCACGCCTGCCTGAATGGCGGCGCCGGCGGCCACAACCTCATCCGGGTTCACACCCTTGTGGGGTTCCTTGCCAAAGAATTTGGTCACTTCGGCAATGACCTTGGGCATCCGGGTCATGCCGCCAACCAGCACCACCTCGTCAATGTCGCCGACGGACAGGCCCGCATCCTTCAAGGCGGCCTGGCACGGCTTCATGGAGCGTTTGATCAGGTCGTCGACAAGGCTTTCCAGTTTGGCACGGGTCAGTTTGACCACAAGGTGCAGCGGCTGGCCGGTGTTCTTGTCCATGCTGATGAACGGCTGGTTGATCTCGGTCTGGCTCGACGACGACAGCTCGATCTTGGCCTTTTCCGCCGCTTCCTTCAGGCGCTGAAGCGCCATCTTGTCGAGGCTGAGGTCAACGCCATGCTCTTTCTTGAACTCATCGGCCAGGTAGTTGACGATTCGCATGTCAAAGTCTTCGCCGCCAAGGAAGGTATCGCCGTTGGTCGACTTTACCTCGAACAGGCCATCGTCGATCTCGAGGATCGTGATGTCGAACGTGCCGCCGCCAAGGTCATAGACCGCAATCGTCTTGGTCTCTTTCTTGTCGAGGCCATAGGCAAGTGCGGCTGCTGTCGGCTCATTTATGATCCGCAGCACTTCAAGGCCGGCAATCTTGCCTGCGTCCTTGGTGGCCTGACGCTGGGCGTCGTTGAAATAGGCGGGCACGGTGATGACAGCCTGCGTTACTGTCTCGCCCAGATAGGCCTCGGCGGTTTCCTTCATCTTTTGCAAGATGAACGCAGACACTTGGCTGGGGCTGTATTTCTCGCCCCGCACGTCAACCCACGCATCGCCGTTGCCGCCATTGACGATCTTGTAGGGCATGTTCTTTTGATCCTTCAGGATCACCGGATCGTCGAAGCGGCGGCCGATAAGGCGCTTGACCGCAAAGACGGTGTTTGAGGCGTTGGTGACGGCCTGCCGTTTTGCAGCCTGACCGACCAGACGCTCGGTTTCTGTGAACGCCACAATCGACGGTGTGGTGCGCGCGCCTTCCGAGTTTTCGATGATGCGCGGCTGCGAGCCATCCATGATGGCGACGCATGAGTTGGTTGTACCGAGGTCAATACCGATGATCTTGGCCATGTTTGTATCCCTTTCTACAGGCGATTGTCGTGGCGAGGGCCCAAACTGGCGCCCGTGCCCATGGAGTGTGTAGGGTATTCCAGACTGCGTCCGGGTCCCATTGCGTGCTTTATATAGGAGGCGGCGATTTTGGCTGCAACCGTAACGCTACCTGCTTTCGAGCGAAATTTTCAACTTCGGCCACCTGTATTGACCGGCCACCCCAAAGAGGCTGCCATGGACATCTCTGTTCCCACCATTCTTGCTGCCGTTTTGCCGGTGCTGGCTACGATGTTGGCCTTTGCTCTGGCGCTCTGTGCAGTCGCCCTGATCGGCGTGCATCCGCGTCCCAAGGGCCGCACGGGCCATCACTGACCCGCTGCCGTCCGCACTGGTGGTCTTATTCGGCTGCCAGGGGCAGACCGACACGGCCAATATCCGCGATCTCGGCGATCACCCCGGTCAGCAGGGCACGAAAGGCATCGAACCCGGCTGCGGGGACGATCTTCGCCTCGTCCATGTAAAGCGCGCGGTCAATCTCGACCTGCACCACATGATAGCCGCGCGACGGGCGCCCGAAGGCCTGCGTGATATAGGCCCCGGCAAAGGGTGCATTGCGAGACACGCGCAGACCAGCACGCAGAAAGGCCGCCTCGACCTGGTCGATCACATCGCGCGATGCGGCGGACCCGAACCTGTCGCCCAGTACCACCTGCGGGTGCGGCGTGCCGGGGCGGGCATGTGATTCGATTGCCTCATGCGGCATCGAATGGCAATCGATCAGAACCGCCTGGCCAAACGCGCCATGCGCCTGATCGGTCAGCGTCTTCAGCGCGGCGTGATAGGGGTGCCAGTAGCGGCGCAATCTTTCGTCAGCCTCGGCGCGGGTCAGTTTGCCGCGATAGATGGCGCGCCCCCCTGCAACCACCCGCGGGATCACCCCAAGGCCCGAGGCAACACGCGGGTTGTGCGGGCTGCGCGCCACGCCTTCGACCACGCCGGGGTCAAGTTCGTCCGCGGCCCGGTTCAGATCAATAAAGGCGCGTGGCGCTCGGGCGGCAATCAGGGCGGCGCCATGGTCGGGGGCAGCACGGAACAGGTCATCGACAAAAGCATCTTCGGACGACCGGATCATGTGCGGGTCCAGCACGGACGCGCCCAGAAAGGCCGATGAATAATCACGGCCCGAATGTGGCGACGAGAAAATCACCGGCGTTTCGCGCACGGCCGGACTGTAAAGGGTAAAGGCTTCGTTTCGCATGCCCACTCCTGCTGAGGTCTGACTATAGGGTGGTTTTTCGATTTGCCAAACGCCGCAATACGGCCGCGCTTAACCTTTGCGCGCAGGGTCCAAACCCTCTTGCAGCCAGCCCCCCACTTGGCTATAGACCCCCCACACCGACGCGGCTTGCCCCCGCGTCCCTTTTGTTTGGGGCGTATGGGCAGGATGCGATGGGCAGCGTGGGCGGTTAGCTCAGCGGTAGAGCACTACGTTGACATCGTAGTGGCCACTGGTTCGATCCCAGTACCGCCCACCATTCGCCGCCCCCGGGTCCGGGGGTAAAGATCTAAACTGGCGCTCAGGCGCGCCGCGACAGGATGGGAACAGCCATGAAGGTTGCAAACTCGCTTCGCTCGCTGAAAACGCGTCACCGCGATTGCCAGGTCGTGCGCCGTAAAGGCCGCGTCTACGTGATCAACAAGACGCAAAAGCGCTATAAGGCCCGTCAGGGTTGATCGCGCTGTACCGCACGGAATAAAGGCCGCCAAGGGGAACCGGGCGGCCTTTTTCATTGGGCCTGCCCGTGCCGGATTGATTGGACAGTACCCGCCGCCGCTTCTAGACTTTGCGTCGGCCCCACGCACCCAAAGGATCCCCATGCCACTCCCCCTTGCCCTTGTCCCGCTTGTTCCGCTTGCCCTGCGCCTCGGGGCCGTGGCTGCGGTCGGCTATGCCGCCCGCCGCGCCATGGCGTCGCATGTCCATCCGGGGCGCACCGACCAGCGGGCCGAGGATGCGCTGGACGATCTGGACGCAGGCCTTGGCCTGCACAGCCCAAAGGATGCTCCGGGCCAACGCAGCGCGGCCCTGCGCATTACCCGCACGATTCGTTTCCGTGGCAGAACCTGGTGCCTTGATGCCGGGGCAATCGCCCGTTGGCGCCTGAAGGAAACGGCATGAAACTCTATCACTCGGCGAATTCACCCTATGCCCGCAAGGTCGTGGTCCTGATCGCGGAGGCCGGGATTACCGGGGTGGAGGTGGTTGCCGCCGCGGGCACACCTTTGGCCCCGGACGAAGACGTGATCGCCCGCAACCCCTTGGGCAAGATCCCGGCGCTGACGCGCGACGACGGCCCGACACTGTATGACAGCCGCGTTATCTGCCAGTTTCTCGACGATCTGTCGGGCAATCGATTCTACCCCAAAGGTCTGCGCCGCTGGGACGTACTGACGATCGAGGCGACGGCGGATGGCATCCTGGATGCCGCCCTGCTGATGGTCTATGAGACCCGCATCCGCCCCGAGGACAAGCGGTTTGAACCGTGGGTCGAAGGGCAATGGTCCAAGATCGACCGTGCACTGAATGTGCTGGAACAACGCTGGATCAGCCATCTGACGGGCCCGATGGATATGGCGCATATCGCCGTGGCGTGTTGTCTTGGCTATCTGGACCTGCGCCATGCCGCGCGCCAGTGGCGGGCCTCGCGCCCGCATCTGGCCGCGTGGGAGGCCGCTTTTGCCGCCCGACCGTCCATGCGCGCCTCGGTTCCGCCCGGCTGACATGGCGCTGCCATTGTCCGACTTTCTGCCCGTCTGGGGATTTCTGGCCGCGAACATCGTGTCGCCTGGTCCTAACGTGCTGACGACCATCGCGCTGTCGATGGGTTCGGGGCGCGGGGCGGGTATAGGCTCGGCCTGCGGTGTGGGGCTTGGGATCGCGATGTGGTGCATCGGCATGACGGTAGGGGCCGCGGCGATCATCAGTGTCGTCCCGCATCTGCAGGCTGTGCTTACGGTGGTGGCGACCGGCCTTTTGCTGTGGTTTGCCTTTCGGTATCTGCGCGCGGCCCTTGCCGGGTATCGCGCCCGTGCGATGCGCCTGCCACCCGCGTCCGAGGGCCTGGGGTTTCGCGATGGCTTTCGCCGGGCTCTGGCGGTGAACGCAATGAACCCCAAGGCGCTGACGTCATGGCTGGCGATTCTTGGCCTGTTCCCGTTGGCGCGCGCCGAGGCATCAGACGTCGTCCTGCTGTGCGCCGGGGCATCCATCTTGTCGTTCTCCATCCATGCCGGCTACACGCTGGCCTTTTCAACCGCAGCCGCCGCACGCGCCTATCTGCGGGCGGGTTGGGTACTACAGGGGTTGGCGGGACTTCTGTTTACCGGATTCGCGCTACGTCTTGTCGCAGGGGCTTGAGCGTCAGCACTTCTGAAACAGAACTCATAGCGGGAAGGGGCATCGATTCTTTTGCAAAGGGTCTTTGCCGTTGCCTTTTCGGCAGGCTGCGCGCCTTTGTCCGCTGGACGCGCCTTCCGGCATTGGCTAAACGTCCCCCGGCAGGGTCGTGGGAAACCACAGCCCCGAAATATGTATGGGTCACCATCGTGTGGCCCCCGAAGGGAGAAATCACGTGTCCCACGCTGAAGAAACCGCAGGCACCCGCCGCGACTTCCTGTATTATGCGACCGCAGGTGCCGGTGCAGTTGCTGCCGGGGCCGCAGCCTGGCCGCTGGTCAACCAGATGAACCCGTCTGCTGATGTTGCCGCCCTGTCGTCGATCTTTGTCGATGTCTCCGGGGTTGAGGTCGGCACGCAACTGACCGTCAAATATCTTGGCAAGCCTGTATTCATTCGCCGTCGTACCCCTGAAGAGATAGAGAAGGGTCGCGTCGTCGCGCTGACCGATCTGATCGATCCCCTGGCCGAGAACGCAAACATCGCAGGTGAAGCCCCCGCAATCGATGAGAACCGCACCCTCGATGAAGCAGGCGAGTGGCTCGTGATGATCGGCGTCTGCACCCACCTTGGCTGCGTTCCTATTGGCGACGGGTCGGGCGATTTCGGCGGCTGGTTCTGCCCCTGCCACGGCTCTCACTACGACACGGCCGGACGAATTCGCAAAGGCCCCGCGCCGACGAACCTGCCGGTTCCGCTTGCGGCGTTCCAAGATGAAACAACCATCAAGCTCGGGTAAGGAAAAAACATGGCTGGAATTCCCCACGACCATTATGAGCCCAAGACGGGCGGCGAGAAGTGGCTGGCACGCCGTCTTCCGATTGTCGGGCTTGCATATGATACACTGATGCTTCCCACCCCCAAGAACCTGAACTGGATGTGGATCTGGGGCATCGTGCTGACGTTCTGTCTGGCATTGCAGATCATCACCGGCATCGTTCTGGCCATGCACTACACGCCGCATGTCGACATGGCTTTTGCCAGCGTCGAACACATCATGCGCAACGTGAATGGCGGATACATGCTGCGTTATCTGCATTCCAACGGCGCGTCGCTGTTCTTTGTAGCCGTGTATCTGCACATCTTCCGCGGCCTGTTTTACGGCAGCTACAAGGCCCCGCGTGAGGTTACGTGGATCATAGGGATGTTGATCTATCTCGCGATGATGGCCACGGCGTTCATGGGGTATGTGTTGCCCTGGGGCCAGATGTCGTTCTGGGGCGCCACGGTGATCACAGGCCTGTTTGGCGCGATTCCCGGCGTTGGTACGGCCATCCAGACGTGGCTGCTTGGCGGCCCGTCAGTAGACAATGCAACACTGAACCGCTTCTTCTCATTGCATTACCTGCTGCCCTTTGTAATTGCCGCGCTGGTGGCCGTTCACATCTGGGCTTTTCATACCACAGGTAACAACAATCCAACGGGCGTCGAAGTGCGCCGTGGGTCCAAGGAAGAGGCCGAGAAGGATACCCTGCCGTTCTGGCCCTACTTCGTGATGAAGGACCTGTTCGCTCTCGGCGTCATTCTGGCGGTCTTCTTCGCGGTCGTCGGCTTCATGCCCAACTATCTTGGCCACCCTGACAACTACTTGCCCGCAAACCCGCTTTCAACGCCCGCGCACATTGTGCCGGAATGGTATTTCCTGCCGTTCTACGCAATCCTGCGCGCCTTTACCGCCGACGTTTGGGTGGTGATTGCGGTCAACTGGCTCTCGTTCGGCATCATCGACGCCAAGTTCTTCGGCGTTCTGGCAATGTTTGGCGCGATTGTAGTAATGGCGTTGGCCCCGTGGCTGGATACCTCGTCAGTGCGGTCGGGCCGCTACCGCCCGATGTTCAAGTGGTGGTTTGCGTTGCTGTGTGTTGATTTCATTGTGCTTATGTGGGTGGGCGCCATGCCCGCCGAAGAGCCCTACGCCACGATTTCGCTGATCGCCTCGGCCTATTGGTTCGCCTATTTCCTGGTGATCCTGCCGCTTTTGGGCGTGATCGAAAAACCGTTGGCGCAACCTGCGACCATCGAAGAAGACTTCAATGCCCACTATGCCAAGCCTGTCAGTGGTTCGTCCCCTGTCGCGCAGCCAGCCGAGTAAGAAAAGGACGGAACTGACATGATCAGGAAAATCGCACTCTCGGCCTCGATGCTGGCACTTTCGGCGGGTATGGCCATTGCAGCCGCGGCTCACTCTGAGCTTGAAGATGTGGCCTTTGCCCACGAAGGCCCTTTTGGCACCTTTGACCAGATGCAATTGCAGCGCGGCCTGCAGGTCTATACCGAGGTCTGTTCAGCCTGCCACGGTCTGAAATACGTCCCCATCCGCACCCTTTCGGATGCGGGCGGTCCGGCAATGCCGGAAGATCAGGTGCGCGCCTATGCGACCCAATGGGACATCACCGACAAAGACACGGGTGAGGGTCGTCCCCGCCTTCCCACCGATAACTTCCCTGTCTCTGGACTTGAGAATGCGCCCGACCTCAGCCTTATGACAAAGGCGCGGGCGGGATTCCACGGTCCCTACGGCACTGGGATCAGTCAGTTGTTCAATGGCATCGGCGGGCCGGAATACCTCTATTCGATCCTGACGCACTATGAGGAAAATCCCGAATGTGCGCCGGACGGCATTGACGGCTACTATTACAACACTGCCTTTCCAAACGGCGGCGTGCCTGACACATGCAAGGATGAGCATGGCATTTCCACGGTGGCAGGCAGCTGGATCTCCATGCCTCCGCCGCTGTACGACGATGCGGTGACCTATGCCGACGGCGCACTGGCCACCGAGAATCAAATGGCCGAGGATGTCTCAGCGTTCCTGACCTGGACGGCTGAGCCAAAGATGATGGCGCGCAAAGAAGTGGGCTTCAAGGCGGTGCTGTTCCTGATCGTGCTGTCGACCCTGCTGTATCTGACGAACAAACGGATCTGGGCAGGGGTAAAGGGCAAGAAGCTGGTCTGAGACGCCGCTGGCGCAGACAAGAGTACCCCGTCTGTCCGTCAGGCGGGGTTTTTGTTTGGCCGTCGCTGTCACGCCCCCAGGTAGGCCCGCAAGGCGGGCGGCGGGTCTGCAAACAGATCCGTCGTGTCACGCGGCGCCTGTGCCACCCCGTCGGCCACCAGAACCGTCTGTCCGGCAAAGTCCTGTGCATCGCGCGGGTCATGCGTGACCATCAGCACGGCGGCGCCGCTTTCATCGGCAACCTCACGCACCAGGTCCAGCATCTCGGCCTTCAGCGCCGGACCAAGGGCGGCAAACGGTTCGTCCAGCAGTATCAGGGGGCGTGCGCGCAGCAACGCGCGGGCAAGGGCCGCACGCCCCATCTGGCCGCCAGACAATTGCGCCGCCCGCCGCCCGCCCAACCCCTCCAGTCCCACGCGCGCAAGGGCCGAGTCCACTTGTGCCCACTGCCCGGTCGAAAGCCGCAGATCGACCCGCAGCCCCAACCCAAGATTCTGGGCCAGAGTCAAATGCGGGAACAGGTTTTGATCCTGAAACAGCATTGTCATGGGCCGCGCCCCGGGTGCGGCGCCGGCAAGATCGGTCCCGTCCCACACCACGCGCCCTGAAGCCAGCCCAAAGAGTCCTGCAATCGCTGACAGCAGCGTGGATTTCCCTGCCCCAGATGGCCCGATCACCGCTACCCTTGCGCCCGGCGCTACAGACCAATCGGCCGTCAACCGAAAGGCGTCTTGCGCCAGAACCAGCCCGTCAAGCTGCAGCATGGCGTCGTCCCCACAGATCAAGAGCGCCGAACAGCGCAAAACTCAGGGTCACCAGCAACAAAGCCGCCCCGGCAGCCGCTTCCATCCGGTAGGCCCCCATCAACCGCTGCACGACCAGCGGAAGGGTGGCACCCTCACTGCCGGCAAAAAGCGCGATGACCCCCAGGTCGCCCATCGACAGTGCCGCTGCCAGCCCCGCGCCAAAGCCCAGTGGCCGCGCCAACCTCGGCAGTACCAAAAGCCGCAGGCGTGCCACGCCGTGCAGACCCAGACTCGCCGCCAGGCGGCCATAGTCCGCCTCCAGCCCGCGGGCCTCGGGCAGCAAAAGGCGATACACGAAAGGCAATGACAGTGCCGCATTGACCATGACCGTTACCGGAAGCGCCAGTCGGGCGGGCGGCACGAAAGGTTGCACGATCAGGAACAGCCCGGTTCCCAGCACCAGCCCGGATGTCGCGAGCGGAAGTATCGCTGCGCCATCGAGCGCGCCCGCGCCGCGCCCCGCCCGCGCGACGCCAAGCGCCAGACAAAGCGCCGCTGGCACCGTCAGCAAGGTCGAGATGACGGCCACTGTCACCGACCGCCCCGCGGCCACCCAAACGCTGTGTGGCAGGTCCCACAGGCCCGGAACGCCCCTCAGTACAATGGCAGTCAATGGAACCAACAAAAACAGCGTGGCGGCCCCGATCCAGAACGCATCCCCCCAGATCCGCCAACCACCCGGGCCTACGGGTCCGGTGCCACGGTCCATGCCCGCGCCAAAACCCGCCGGTTGCACCAGCATCCACGCCACCCCGGTCACCACGCCGCACAGAGCGAACTGGATCCCCGCCAGAACCGCCGCGCGCCCCAGATCAAAATCGAACCGGACTGCCTGATAGATCGCCAACTCAACCGTCGTGGCCCCCGGCCCACCGCCCAGTGTCAGCGCTACCGCAAAGCTGGACAGGCAGATCACAAAGATCACAACCGCAGCCCCCGGCATAACCGCGCGCAGCAGCGGTATCTCCATATGCCGGAACACCTCACGCGGGCCAAACCCGAGGGCCTGCGCCAGCAAGAACCGCTCGGCCGGAATTGCCTGCCACCCTTGCAGCAGCATCCGAACGGCCAGCGGCAGGTTCAGAAACACATGTGCCAGAACCACGCCGTGCAACCCGTAAATCGAAACCGGCGGCAGGCCGATCAACGCCAGCCCGTCATTCACCACGCCCGCACGGCCAAACACCGCAAGCAAGCCAAGAACCGCCACGATCACCGGCAGCAGAAATGGCGCACCCATCAGCGTGATCAAAATCCCACGGCCCGCAAACCGCCGCCGCGCGAGCGCGCGCGCCACAGGCACGGCCAACAGCACCGATACCAGCGCCGACAGCGCGGCCTGCATCAGCGTGAACCGCACCGCTGCAATGTCGGACGGGCCGAGGGAAAACCCTTCAGCCCGTCCCGCTACGGCAATCAGAGGGGCGAGCACGAAAACTGCCAGCCCCCCGGCAATGGCCGCAGCGCCTAGCGCGACAGGGCGTTTTGCCATTCGGCCAATGCCCCCGCCCGTCCGGTCAGCGCCTCTGGTGCTGTAAGCAGCCAGGATTTTTCCGGGCGAAAGCGATCAAACCCGTCGGGCAGGCCCGCCGCAGGCATCACCGCCGGATACATCCAGTTTGTCGTGGCGATCACCGACTGGAACCCCTCGGACACCATGAAGCCAAGGAACGCATCGGCCAACGCTGGCACATCGCTGTCTTTCAGCTTTCCGGCAACCTCGACCTGCATGTAATGCCCTTCGGCAAACAGCGCGGCGGCCTTTGTGTCATCGCTTTCAGCGATCAGGTGATAGGCCGGGCTTGTGGTGTAGGACAAGGCCATGTCCGCCTCACCCGCAAGGAACAGCCCATAGGCTTCGGACCAGCCGGGCGTGACTGTCACGATGTTGTCTGCCAGATCGGCCCAGATCTGCGCCGCCTGATCACCGTAGATCGCCTTGACCCACATCAACAGACCAAGCCCGGGTGTGGACGAGCGGGGATCCTGTATGACGATCTTCACGTCCGAGTCCGCAAGTTCGCGAAACGAAGCCGGGGGCGTGGCAAGTTTGGTCTTGTCGTAGACAAAGGCGAACCAGCCCCAGTCATAGGGCAGAAACATCGGGTCGTCATACGCTACGGGAAGGCCGGTCACCGCCGCCTGCCCATGGGCGGCAAACAGACCGGTTGCAGTGGCCTGCGCCGTCAGGTTGGTGTCCAGCCCAAGGACGATATCCGCGTCGCCGCCGGCACCCTCCAACTGCACACGCGCCAGCAATGCCGCGCCATCGCCCGCGCCCACAAATTGCAGATCGCAGGCGCAGGTGGCCTCGAACGCTTTTTCCACAGCGGGGCCGGGGCCCCATTCGGAGATGAAACTGTCGTAGGTCAGCACAGTCAGAACGGGTGTATCGGCCGCGGCTGCAAGGCCGAGGCAGGAAACACCCATCGCAAGGATCGAAGTCCGCATGTCTTCCTCCAAATGCGACGGAACAGGTCGGGCTTGGAGGTCATCCTTCGCACCTTCCCTCCGCCGGTATGATCCGGTTCAGGTTCAACGGGTCCGCTTTCGCATCTCAGCCTGCACGACAACGCCGGGCAGGCACCCCGAGGTATGAATGAAAATAGCCGCCTGACGCGCGCGCGCAAGGGGCATTTGTCACATATCGTGCAGCAGGGCCGCCAACCCTTCGCGGTAGGTGGGAAACTGCAAAGTCACCCCCAGATCGCGCTTGATCCGGTCATTTCGCACGCGCTTGCTCTCGGAATAGAAGCTGCGCGCCATCGGTGACAGGTCTGCGTCCTCGAACCGGACGGCGGGCGGGTCGGGCAGCCCCAGCAGGTGGGCGGCATAGGACAGCACGTCTTCGGGCGGGGCCGGGTCGTCGTCGCAGACGTTATAGGCGGTGCCGGGGTTGGGACGGGCCATGCTGGCCAGCAGCACGCCCGCGATGTCCTGAACATGGATGCGGCTGAACACCTGACCTTGCTTGATGATCCGCCGTGCCGATCCGTCGCGGACCTTTTCAAAGGGGCCGCGTCCTGGGCCGTAGATGCCCGCAAGGCGAAAGATGTGCAGCGGTAGGCCCGTTTCGCGCCACTGGCGTTCCGCAATCACCCGATTGTTGCCCCGGGGGCTGGAGGGTGTCAGCGGCGTCTCCTCGTCCACCCAAGCGCCTTGATGATCGCCGTAAACCCCTGTCGTTGACAGATATCCGACCCAAGCCGCCGTCGCCCCCGCGATTTCCGGCGCTGCATGTAAAAACGGATCGCCTGCCGCGTCAGGCGCTGCACTGGCAAGAATATGCGTAGCCTGGCCTAGCGCTGGCCCTATCTCGCCCGGCCACAACAGCGGCTCTATGCCCGCGACTTTCATCGCACTCGCCCGCTCGGGTCGCCGTGTGGTACCGATCACATGCCAGCCTTGCGACAGCAGGCGCTGCGCCAGAGCATCGGCTGAATAGCCATGGCCAAGGGAAAGAAGTGTGTTCATGCGCGTCAGCATGCCCCCGCCGGGCCCCGCCCCGCAACCCCCCCCTCACAAACCCCCTTGATCGGCGTGCCTGCAGGGGGCCAATCTGCTGCCTCTGATGTCACCAAGCCTTCACTTGCGGCCCACCCCCGGTCTCGTGTTATATGGCTGACCTTTTGAAAGACCAATCCGATGAAAGACGCCGCCGCCATCCTGACCCCCGACCAGCCCACCCATGAGGCGTTTACCGATCCGGCTGCAGCCGTGGCCCGGCTGGAGGCGCTGTATGTCACTGCCACTGCTTTTTTGTCCGAGCATTTCAGCGCCATTGCCACCCATGGCAAACCGGCGACGCGCATCCGCGCCTTTTATCCCGAAATCCGCATCACCGTGACCAGCCACACCAAGACCGACTCGCGCCTTGCCTTTGGCCATGTGGCGGCGCCAGGTACGTATGCGACCACGGTCACGCGCCCGGATCTTTTCCGCCAGTACCTGATCCAGCAACTGAGCCAACTGATCCACAATCACAACGTACCCGTCGTTATCGGCCCGTCCGAGACGCCCATCCCGGTGCATTTCGCGGTTGCCGGGAATCCGTCCGTGTCTGTCCCGCAAGAGGGTGTGTTGGAGTTTTCGCTGCGTGATGTGTTCGACGTGCCGGATCTGTCCACCACCAACGATGACATCGTGAACGGGGCGCGCACCGAATATCCCGATGGCTCGCGGCCGCTCGCGCCCTTTACGGCACAACGGGTGGATTACTCGCTGGCCCGGCTGGCGCACTACACGGCCACTGATCCGCACCATTTCCAGAACCATGTTCTGTTCACCAACTATCAGTTTTACGTCGAGGAATTCGAGGCCTTCGCCCGCACAGCCCTTGGCGATCCGGCGCTCGGCTATACCGAGTTTGTGGCCACCGGGAACCAGAGCATCACCACGCCCGATGGCACCATCGCGTTGTCAACCAAGATGCCACAGATGCCGACCTATCACCTCAAGCGCGCTGACGGGCAGGGAATCACGCTGGTGAACATCGGCGTCGGTCCATCTAACGCCAAGACTGCGACAGACCATATCGCCGTGCTGCGCCCACATGCGTGGCTGATGGTGGGGCACTGTGCGGGCCTGCGCAACTCGCAAAGCATGGGGGATTTTGTGCTCGCCCATGCGTATCTGCGCGAGGACCATGTGCTCGACGATGATCTGCCGATCTGGGTGCCGATACCGGCGCTTGCCGAGATCCAGATCGCCCTGCAAGAGGCTGTGGCTGACGTGACCCAGCTTGAAGGGTATGAGTTGAAGCGGATCATGCGCACCGGCACCGTCGCCACCATCGACAACCGCAATTGGGAACTGCGTGACCAGTCCGGTCCGGTCAAGCGTCTCAGCCAAAGCCGTGCTATCGCGCTGGATATGGAAAGCGCCACGATCGCGGCCAACGGATTTCGGTTCCGGGTGCCGTATGGCACGCTTTTGTGCGTCTCGGACAAGCCGTTGCATGGTGAACTGAAATTGCCGGGCATGGCGTCCGAATTTTACAAGACCCAGGTAAGCCGCCATCTGCAGATCGGGATTCGCGCCATGGAACGTCTGCGCGAGATGCCGATAGAGCGCATCCACAGCCGCAAGTTGCGCAGCTTTGAGGAAACCGCCTTCCTCTGAGCAAAGCGTGTTGTTTGCGACGTTTGCTGTTTTCCGCTTGTACGATGCTGTTTGGGCTTGATTTGGGCAGCAAAAACCTGTGTAGCAAATGCCGTCGCCATGATTGGCCAAGGAGCGCCGTCTGCCCGGCTTTGGGCATCTGGCCATAACAAAGGAAGTTCAGCATGATGAAACCGATGACCAAGACCCAACTCGTGGCCGCCCTTGCAGAAGCCATGGGCACCGACAAGAAAGTTGCGGGTTCGGCACTCGATGCCATCGCCGATGTCGTGGCACGTGAAGTGGCCGCAGGTGGTGCTGTAACGCTGCCAGGTCTGGGCAAAGTCGCCTGCCGTGCCCGCCCCGAGCGTCAGGTCCGCAACCCCGCCACTGGCGAGACGATGACCAAGGCCGCCGACAAGCAGGTCAAGTTTTCGATCGCCAAAGCGCTGAAGGACAGCGTCAACGCCTGATCGGTGCCTGCCGTAACGGTTGCAAAGGCCGCCCGAACCGGGGCGGCCTTTTTTCTTGACAGGGGCCTGCCATGCCGATCCGTGCCATTCTGATGGGGATTGCCTTTGCGCTGATGTGGTCGTCGGCCTTTGCCACGGCGCGCATTATCGTGGCGGCAGCCCCACCGCTTCTGGCGCTGTCGCTGCGATTCGCGTTGTCGGGACTGGTCGCCGTGGCCGTCGCGCGGGCGATGGGGCAAAGCTGGCGCCTGCCGGGGGGGTGGCGGGGGCCACAGGCGCGGGCGGTCATCGTGTTCGGCCTTTGTCAGAATGTGCTGTATCTGGGCCTGAACTTTGTGGCGATGCAGACCATTCAGGCCTCGCTCGCAGCTATCATCGCGTCGTCTATGCCATTGATCGTGGCCGCCCTTGGCTGGGCCTTTCTGGGCCAGCGGACATCAAGGCTGGGCCTTGCCGGGTTGGTTGCCGGAATGTTGGGGGTGGCGATGATCATGGGCAGCCGGGTGCAGGGCGGGGCCGATCCCATGGCCATCGCGCTGTGCGTGATGGGCGCATTGGCGCTTGCGGTGGCCACGCTGACAGTGCGCGGGGCGTCGGGCGGGGGCAATCTTCTGATGATCGTGGGCCTTCAGATGCTGGTGGGCGCTGTGACGCTCGGCGTTGTGTCGGCTCTGACGGAATCGCCGCAAGTCGCCTTTTCGGGGCAGCTGGCACTGGTGTTCCTTTATCAGACGTTCATTCCCGGCCTTGCGGCCACGTTGCTGTGGTTCACGCTGGTGGCACGGATCGGCGCGGTGCGCGCCGCGACGTTTCATTTCCTGAACCCCTTCTTTGGTGTCGTGATCGCGGCCTTGCTGTTGGGCGAGCAGATCGGGCGGTGGGACATCGTCGGCGTTGTCATTGCAATGGGCGGCATACTGGCCGTGCAACTGTCGCGACAACAGGGCGCGCCGAAGCTGTAACAATTCTCACCAATGGTTTGGGTGACAAGGTGCCGATGTGCCCGCACAGTGATGATCAGCAGAAAAGGAGCATGCACCATGACGCTTTCCGATTTCAAACAGATCGTCGCCAAGGTTAGTCTGGCGCCTTTGCCGGTCCCCGTGCCCAGGACCCCCCAGCCTCAGCCGGCAAGCTGACCCCCTAACCCATCGGCGGCTCGGGTCGGCATCTGTCCCTGACTCGGTGTTTCATTGGTGCGCAGGAATCTGGCACCGATGACCCCCATGGGCATGGCCGAAGGCATCGTGCGCCCGCGGGATGAGCAGAGATGGGCCATGCGCCTATCCATTCAGGCTGCTGTCATGATAGAATGGGGCGTTCCAAAGGAAAGACACGCCCCCTCATGTCGATCAAAGCTGCCATCTACCACCTTACGCACTACAAGTATGACCGCCCTGTTACGCTGGGCCCCCAGATCATTCGTCTGCGCCCCGCTCCGCACAGCCGCACCCGCGTGATCTCGCACAGCCTGAAAGTCAGCCCGGCCGCGCACTTCGTGAACCACCAGCAAGATCCGTTCGGCAACTGGATGGCGCGCTTTGTGTTCCCCGAGCCGGTGACAGAGTTCAAGATCGAGGTCGATCTGACTGCCGACATGACTGTCTACAATCCGTTCGATTTTTTTGTCGAAGACAGCGCCGAATACTGGCCTTTCGCGTACGCCCCGGATCAGTCCGAAGAACTGGAGCCCTATCGTCGCCCCGAACCTGCCGGGCCGCTGTTACAGGCGTTTCTCGACACTGTGCCAAAGGGGCGCATGCGTACCGTGGATTTCGCGGTGAACCTGAATTCAATGATTACCGCGACCCTTGGCTACACCATCCGGATGGAGCCGGGAGTGCAGACGCCCGAAGAAACGCTGGGCATACAGACCGGCTCTTGCCGCGATTCGTCGTGGCTTCTGGTGCAGGCGCTGCGCCATCTGGGTTTTGCTGCGCGTTTTGTGTCCGGGTATCTGATCCAGTTGAAACCCGATCTCAAGGCGCTGGACGGCCCTTCCGGAACCGACGTCGACTTCACCGATCTGCACGCTTGGGTCGAGGCGTATATCCCCGGCGCGGGCTGGATCGGGCTGGATCCGACCTCGGGGCTTTTGACGGGCGAAAGCCACATCCCGCTTGCGGCCACGCCACATTACCGCAGTGCCGCGCCCATCTCTGGTCTGGCCAGCTACGCCGAGGTTGATTTCGTCTTTGACATGCAGGTGCGCCGCGTGGCCGAGCATCCGCGCATCACCAAGCCCTTTTCGGATGCAGCATGGGATGCATTGAATGTTCTGGGCCAAAAGGTGGACGAGTCGCTGAAGGACGGCGATGTGCGTCTGACAATGGGCGGCGAACCTACGTTCGTGTCGATCGACGATTTTGAGGCCGAGGAGTGGAACACTGACGCCGTCGGCCCCACCAAACGCACCTTTGCCGACACGCTGATCCGCCGACTGCGTGACCGTTTCGCACCGGGCGGTTTCCTGCACTATGGTCAGGGCAAGTGGTATCCGGGCGAGACGCTGCCGCGCTGGACCTTTTCGCTGTATTGGCGCGCGGATGGCAAGCCGATCTGGGCAAACCCCGAACTGATCGCGACCGAAGGCGGTGATGCCAAACCCACCAAGGCACAGGCCGAAACCCTGCTGCACGCGATTGCGACCGAACTGGATCTGCCGTCGGAAAACGTCGTGCCCGCCTTCGAGGATCCGGCGGAATGGATTGTAAAGGAAGGTAACCTGCCCGAAAACGTCACGCCCGAAAACTCCAAACTGAAAGACCCCGAGGAACGCAACCGCATCGCCCGCGTCTTTGGCCGTGGGCTGACCGAGCCTTCGGGCTATGTCCTGCCGGTGCAGATCTGGCAGGCGCAGGCTGCGCGCAAATGGCAGTCCGAACGTTGGAACCTGCGGCGCGGACATCTGTTCCTGACGCCCGGCGACAGCCCCGTGGGCTACCGCCTGCCGCTGGGCGCACTGCCGCATGTGCCACCGTCGCAATACCCCTATATCAATCCGCGCGATCCTTCGGTGGCCGTGGGCGATCTGCCCGACCCCTCGGCTATCGGTAAAACCGCGAACCCCGAACGCGCCAATCCGGTCTCAAGATTCACCGCCGGCGGTGCCACCCAGGACCAGACCGAGCAGGTGATTTCAGATGTCAAAGGCGAGGTTCGCACCGCGATTTCGGTCGAACCCCGCGACGGGCGCCTGTGTGTGTTCATGCCCCCTGTGGAAGAAGTGGAAGATTACCTTGATCTCTTGCGCGCCGCCGAGGCTGCGGCCACGGCGCTGGGCCTGCCCGTGCACATCGAAGGCTACGCCCCGCCGCATGACCCGCGCCTGAACGTGATCCGGGTGGCGCCCGATCCGGGAGTAATCGAGGTCAATGTGCATCCTGCTGCCAGCTGGCAAGATTGTGTCGACATCACCACCGCAGTTTATGAGGAGGCGCGCCAGTGCCGGCTTGGTGCCGACAAGTTCATGATCGACGGCAAGCATTGCGGTACCGGGGGCGGCAACCATGTCGTCGTCGGCGGGGCCACGCCCATTGACAGCCCCTTCCTGCGCCGCCCCGATCTGCTCGCCAGCCTGATCCTGCACTGGAACCGGCACCCATCGTTGTCGTACCTGTTCTCTGGCCTGTTCATCGGGCCGACGTCGCAAGCGCCGCGCTTGGATGAGGCGCGACACGACGCACTTTATGAGATGGAGATCGCACTCGCGCAAATCCCCGCTCCGGGTACGGGCGCGCCGCCGATGCCCTGGCTGACGGACCGCCTGTTGCGCAATCTGCTGACGGATGTCACCGGCAACACCCACCGCGCCGAGATCTGCATCGACAAGCTGTTCTCCCCTGATGGCCCCACCGGGCGCCTTGGTCTGGTCGAATTCCGTGGTCTTGAGATGCCGCCGGATGCACGGATGAGTCTTGCCCAGCAACTGCTGATCCGCGCGCTGATTGCGCGGTTCTGGAAGGCGCATGCCACTGGCGCGCTGACCCGTTGGGGCACCACGCTGCATGACCGTTTCATGCTGCCACATTACGTGTGGCAGGATTTCCGCGATGTGCTTGCCGATCTGGCGCAGCATGGCTTTGTGTTCCGCGAAGATTGGTTCGAAGCACAGGCCGAGTTCCGTTTCCCGTTCTGCGGCGAAGTGGAATACGAGGGTACGCATCTGGAAATCCGTCAGGCGCTGGAACCCTGGCATGTGCTGGGCGAAACCGGGGCCATTGGCGGCACCGTGCGCTATACCGACAGCTCGACCGAGCGGCTGCAGGTGAAACTGACCACCGCAGACCCGTCGCGCTACCGCGTCTTGTGCAATGGCCGCACCGTGCCTTTGCAACCTGTCGGTGGGGGGCAATCGGTGGCGGGCGTGCGGTTCAAGGCATGGCAGCCATCGACGGCCATTCACCCGGTTATCCCCGTCGATGCACCGCTGACATTTGACATCTTCGACACGTGGTCGGCCCGGCCCCTCGGGGGGTGCGTCTACCATGTCGCCCATCCGGGCGGTCGCAGCTATGACACGTTCCCCGTCAATGGAAATGAGGCCGAGGCGCGGCGCCTGTCGAGGTTCGCGCCCATCGGCCATCGCCCCGGCCACGACGTGGCCCCGGCGCCCGAGCGGATCTCGTCCGAGTTCCCGCTGACGCTTGATCTGCGCAGGGCAATCGGCGTCTGATCTGGGCGAAGAGCAACACTTGGGCTGGCCGCCTGTTGCCCGCCCATGCAGTGGAACCTGTCGAAACCGGGTTTGGCCCCGACATGCGGCCGTTGCCCCGGTGAAGGGCATGTCGCGTCTGCGCGGCACAAGAAAGGGCACAATTGCCGTGGACATGACCGAGATTTTGAAACACAGCCGTTGATCGCGCTAAGCCGGGCTCAACCCACGCGTGCGGAACGGCTTTTCGGTCATCGCCAAGCCTGTACCCTGACCTGTGACCAAATCCACATAGTCTGGGATTTGCGGCGTAATCTGGGCGACATTGTAGAAAGATATCTAGAAATAGCGTCCGAATGAATGTACCGCTGAGATAGTTTTGGCCCATACGGGCGAACAAAAACACATCGGGCCGCCAAAGTGCCCGAGTATTGAGGCGGAGCAAGAATATGGTATCGGCAATTAATTTTGCCGCTCGCGATTCTGCGGGCGGTCGCCAGTTGGGCAGCATCGCAGGCGACGGGCAAGAGAATTTCATTCAAGTGGGACGCGGGGACAGCATTTCGCTGAACCTTTCGGCCGCTAGCGTCACTGCCTATGAACAGCAAGGCCGGGATCTGGTCATCAAGCTGGCCGATGGGCGGATTATCGTTCTGGCGGGCTATTTCGATCCCGAGAGCGGAACCCATCACCTCTACCTCAGCAGCAATGGTCAGATCTCCGAGGTGGACCTGACGGGAAGCGGCGATGGTGTGCTGGCCGCAAGCTATGCCCCGGCCCAAGGCCGGGACAAGTGGAGCCCGCTGGATGATTTGCGGTTTGACGAGGCAGACATGGTCTCAGCGGCGAATGCCGGCACCGACGAACCCGCAGGGATGGGCGCATTCGCCCCGGCCCTTCTGGCGGGCGGCGGTGGCCTTGGCGCGGGGGCACTGGGCTTGGTCGGCGTCGGGCTGGTTGCCGGCGGTGGCGGCGGCAACGGTACCGTACCTGGCGGTGGCGACGGCACGCTTCCAGGCGGCGGCGGAGAAACAATCCCAGGCGGAGGCAGCACGGTGCCCGGTGGCGGCGGAGGCACGGTGCCCGGCGGTGGCGGAGAAACGCAGCCCGGTGGCGGTGGTGAGACTGTACCCGGTGGCGGGGGCAGCACGATCCCAGGTGGTGGAGGTGAGACAGTTCCCGGTGGCGGAGGCAGCACGATCCCAGGTGGTGGTGGTGAGACAGTTCCCGGCGGCGGGGGCAGCACGGTCCCCGGTGGCGGTGATGGCGACACTGTGCGCAGACCGCCTACGGTCGATGATCCGAACGGACAGACTATCCTGACCACGAACACCGAGGATCCTGAAATCGTGATCACGGGTACGGGACAGCCCGGCGATACCGTCGTGGTGACCGTTGGTGGCAGCACTCAGACGACGACCATCACCCCGGGTGGCACATGGGAGGTGGACTTCAGCGGCCCGAACCTGCCCGCAGATGGCACCCATTCGTCGTCGGTTGTGGTAACGGGTCCCGGCTTTGCCGGCGCCACATTGGATGGCCCTGACTGGATCATCGACATGACCCCGCCTGCCGTCGAAGTGACGGATGGCACGCAAAGTACGGGCGACATTGAAAATCTGGCCGAATACCAGGACGGCGTAACAATTGCGGGCGAAGGCGAGCCGGGCGCTGTGATCGTGGTTGCGGTAGATGGCGCCTCGCGCAGCACCACGGTAGATGCTGCGGGCGACTGGACGGTCACCTTCACGCAGACCGAGGTGGCCGGGGGCGAGCGGACAACGCCCGTTACTGTGACCGCGACAGACCCGCTGGGGAACGTGACCACAATAAGCGATACGCTGGTGCTGGACACGGTCCCGCACCCGGTCGAGATAGAGCGCATCACGCCAGACAATACCGTTTCGCAGGCCGAGTCCGACGCAGGCTTCAACATCAGCGGCACCACCACGGCAGGCGCGGTGATCACGCTGGAACTGGCCGACACCACGCGCACTGTGACCGCCGGTGTCGACGGTGGATGGTCAGTGACTTTTGCCCCCGGTACCATAGCGGGCGGCACCTATACCGCCACGGTAACCGCGTCGACCGTGGACGACGCCGGCAACACTTCGTCAACCACCCGCACCTTCGGGGTGGACACCGAGGTGACCGTGGCCTTTGCCCCCGATCCGATCGCGGGTGACAACATCGTCAACATGGCGGAATCGACGGCTGGCGTGACCATCAGCGGCACCTCGCAGGCCGGGTCTTCGGTTGCGGTCAACTGGGGCGCAACCACATTACCCGCGACAACCGCCGCCGATGGGACCTGGACCGTAACATTCCCGCACGGCCAGGTGCCTGCAGATGGGACGACCACGGTCACGGCAACGGCAACCGATGGCGTTGGCAATAGCTCGAGCGTAACCCGGTCACTGGTGGTCGATACAGTGGCATCGGTTACCATCGCTGCCGATCAGGCAGGAGACGATGTGATCTCGGGCGCCGAACGTGGCGCGGGCTTTGCACTGACCGGAACGGCCGAACCGGGATCCTCGGTCGTGGTTGGACTTGAAGGCGTCAGCCGCACGGTGACGGCGGCTGCCGATGGGACTTGGACCGCCACCTATGCCCCGAATGAAATCCGCTCCGGTGTCTATGAGGCGCCCATCACGGTCACCGCCACGGATGTGGCGGGCAACGTGGCCACCACTGCAGGCGTGATCTCTGTCGATACCGACACCGGCGTGTCGTTTGACGTAGGTCAGGCCGGGGGTGACAACGTGATCTCGGGCGCCGAGCGTGCAGGCGGTATCACGCTGACCGGCATGGCTGAACCGGGCGCAAGCGTGGCCGTGACGTTCGAGGGGATGACCCGCTCCGTCACCGCAGACGCGACCGGGGCATGGAGCGCGCCATTCTCGGCGGGCGAAATCGCCACCGGAACGCACACCGGAACGGCAAGCGTGACGGCGACCGATGCCTATGGCAACACCGCGACAACAACGCATGCCATCCGCACCGATACCGAGGTGGTTCCGCTGACCCGTACCACGCTTTCGGCCGGTTCTGATGACGTGGTCAACCAGGTCGAAGCCTCGCGCGGTCTGACCATTACCGGCACGGTCGAGCCGGGGTCTGCACTCACCGTTCAGTTCGGTACCGGACCTGCACGCACGGCCACGGTGGCTACGAATGGCACCTGGTCAGCAACCATACCGACCGAAGATATCCCCCAGGGCGAGGCGCATTCCACGCTGACCGTGTCCGCGACGGATGCCTTCGGCAACACGCGCGTGCACACAGAAACCGTTCAGGTTGACCGTGTGGTGCGTGACTTTGCCCCCGGCGCAAGCCAGCTTTCAGGCGACGGGTATCTGAACGCAACCGAGGCGGCGCAGGGCCTTGTGGTGAACGGCACTGCGGAACCCGGCGCCACGGTGGTGATCCAGATCGCTGGTGGTGGGCAGATGACCGTGACCTCGGGCGCAACCGGACAATGGACGACCACCTTTGCCGGTGCCAGCCTGCCGCGTGGCGAAATGGAAACCACCGTGACCGTCACGGCAACCGATCCGGCCGGAAACGTGGCGACCTACAGCCAACCGCTGAACATCGACACGCTCGCGCCCGGCGCGCCGGATGTCGAATCCTTCACCCGTACCTCTGTGGGCCTGACCCGGTTGGAAACCGACGATGCGCTTGAGAACTATGATTTCACGCGCATCAATGCCGATGGTCAGGTGTCGCACATCAATGCCGTGCATTCTGTTGACGGCGTGTTCGGCACGCAGAACGTCAGTTTCGGCAGCTATAACGCAGCCGGGGCCTTTGTCTCGACCCCCGTTCCAGATGGCAGCTATCTGGTGGTGAACACCACCGACGTGGCGGGCAACGAAAGCTCGACACTATTGGTGGTCAACAATACCAACGCGCCGAACATCGACCTGGACCGGGCGGGGCTTTCAGGCTTTGACTTCTCGGCCATCGATCTGACCTTTGCTCCCGATGCAGACCTGTCGATCACCGAGGCGCAGATCCTGAACATCACCGGGGCCGACAAGACCATCGTGATCAAGGGTGGCGAAGACGATCACGTCTCGATCGTGGGCGGATCGGCGACAGGGCACACCCAGGAGATTGATGGCGAAATCTATAACATTTACACCGTCGGCCAATCGGGCGCGACTGTTCTGCTGGACAACGACATCACCGTTATCTGACCGGGGGCAGGGATATGCCCGGAATGGGAATGGCAATGACCAAGGCGGGGCGTACACGCCTCGCCCTGGGGTCGGCTGCACTGACCGTGCTGGGCGGCTGCATGTGGGCGCCGGGCGATCTGGACGTGACAAAATTGCGGTTCGGCCGGGGGCAGTCACCTGCCGAAATGACCCTTCCGGCGCTGGCGCAGGCGGGACAATCGTCGCTGCTGATCGCGGACCTTCAGGCGCGCCGGTCCATCCTCGGCGCGCCCGGTCCCTATGACGAGGTCGCCCGCGCGGTGACCGAGGCCGGGGCAGGAGTCGCCGCGGCCGAGTTGCGCGTGGCGCGATTGCGCGCAGAGGCAGCCTCGAAAAACTGGCTTCCGCGGATTGGGCCGAATGTCAGCCTGACTTCGCTGGGCGCACTTGCCGCTTCGCTGATTGCTGAACAGGCGTTGTTCGACAACGGCCGCCGCAAGGCCGAGCGCGCCTATGCAGCCGCCGATGTCGAAGTGGCCGCCATTACCCTGTCGGAAGAGGCAAATAAGAGGGTCTATGAAGGCCTGAAACACTATCTGAATGCCGAACGCGCCCGGGAACAGATGGCCGTGGGCGCGCGCGCCGTGCAGCGTCTGGCCGAGTATGAGCGGATCATGACCTTGCGTGTTGACGGGGGCCTGTCGGACCGGTCGGAACAACGGGTGCTGTCGCAAAAACTGGCTGAAATGCACGCAACCCTTGCGTCCGATGCCCGGACGCAGTCGACCGCAATGGCCGAACTGTCTGCAATGACAACCCGGCCACTTCAGTCTCTGACCGGCATTCAGACTCTTGCTACAGATACGCCTACCGCCGAACCGCTGCGCGTTTTGCGCGCGCGGGCCGAAGGGGCGCGGGCGGTGGCACAGGCCAATGCCGCAATGGCCGATATGCTGCCGGGGCTGACGGCGTCGGCCACGCTGGGACAAGGCGGAGTCGAAGGTGGTGTCAATGCAGGCGGCGGTGGTTTCGGCTTTGGCAACAGCGCCACGCGTCAGGCGTTGGCGGCATCGGGTGATCTGGCCGCTAAGCGCACCGCTCAGGCCGCCGAAGATGCGAACCGCCGCATTCTCGCCCTGCAAAACGAAATACAGACGCTGCAAAGCCGTGAGGCGCAGGGCGCCGAGGTTCTGCGCCAGACGGGCGGTAACCTGTCGATGTTCACCGAGCAATACAGGGTCGGGCGCCGCAGCCTTCTTGAACTGGTCCAGCAATACGAAGGCTTTGCCCGTGCCGAGCGCGATCAAGTGGCGCTGAAATACCTGGCCGCGGACCTTCGTTTGCAGATTGCAATGGAACGCGGTGTGCTGATGGACGGGTCACGATTGTGACAGATGACCGGGTCGTTTCCTTTGACATGAATGCAAGCCGGGTGGCGCTGGCGCCTGCCTCTTCAAGGCCCGCCCCGGCAATCCCCAAACCCCGCCCTCGTCAGAACAACCGCGCCATGGCACGCGCCCAACTTGGCAGTGTCTATGCCAGCCTTCTGGGAGCAGAAATCGCAGCCGCAGATCTGCTGGAGCATATGCAGGTTGCCGCCGGGGGCGGCCCGCTGGGTCTGGACGAGATTGGCACTGCGCTGCGGTTCCTTGGACTGACGGCCAAGGTGGCAAAGCCCCCCCGGCATGGACGCGACCACTGGCCAGCGCTGGCCGAGATGACCTCGGGCCAGATCATTCTGGTGCTGGCCCAACGTGAGGACAGTGTCGATATCTATGAACCCAGCACACCAGCGTGCCGCGCCGAGGTGACACTGTCCGAATTCCAAAGGGTCTATACAGGCAAAATCCTGAGTGCGCACACTACGATGGCGGACCTTGAGGCCCGCCATTCCACCGCCGTCGGTGGACATTGGTTCTGGGGCGAGTTTCCGAAATACCGGCGCCAGTTACTTGAGGTGGCTGCGGGCTCGCTTGTGGCCAACCTGCTGGCGGTTGCGGTCGCGCTCTTCTCGCTTCAGGTCTATGACCGTGTGATCCCGCACCAGTCGGAACCAACGCTCTGGGTGCTTGCGCTGGGTGCCTTTCTGGCGATTACCTTGGAAGGGATGCTGAAAGGGGCACGTTCGGGACTGATGGACGTGACTGGCCGCCGGATCGAACTGGTTGTGCAAGATCGCCTGATGGCGCGCCTTTTGGGCATGAAAGCAGATCCGGCCGCCCGCCGCCCCAGCCAGACCTTCAACGCGATGCGCGAGTTTGGCTCTGTTCGCGAGTTCTTTACCGCATCAACCATCGGCACGCTGGCCGATCTTCCGTTCATCCTCATCTTCCTTGCCCTCGTTGCATCGATCGGGGGCAATCTGGTGTGGGTGCTGATCGCGGGTGGGATTCTGATGATTGTGCCCGGTTTCCTTATGCAAAAGAAAATGGTGGCGATGACCCATGCCACCCAAGGCGCCCAGATCCGCAGCGCAAGACTGCTGTATGAGGCCATATTCGAGCAGGAAACCGTGTCGATCACGCGCGGCGAAGACCGGGTAAAGCGACTGTGGGCCGAGCTTACGACGGTGACGGCGGTAAAGTCTTCGGAGCAGCGCAAGTTGACATCACTGCTGACCTGCTGGGCGCAGGCGGTGCAGCAGTTTACCTACATCGGCGCCGTAATGGTGGGCACCTTCATGGTGTTCGCGGGAAATTTCACTGTGGGCACGATCATTGCGATCGGCATCCTGACCGGGCGCACGCTGGGGCCGCTCAGCCAGCTTTCGGCCACCATGGCGCGCTGGTCGAACGTCAAGGCAGCACTGACGGCGCTGGATGCGATCGCCGAGGCGCCGCAGGCCGAAGCGGCCGGGCGCACGTATCTGCGGCGCGAAAAGCTGTCGGGCGGGTACGAGGTGCGCAACCTCGACTTTCGCTACGACCCGCAGTCACCGGCATCGGTCGACATTCCGGGCCTGTCAATTCCTGCGGGTCAACACATCGCGGTTCTGGGCGCCAATGGATCGGGAAAATCGACCCTGTTACGTCTGCTTGCGGGCCTTTACGAACCGACGGGCGGTCGCATCCTGATTGACGGAGTGGATCTGGGGCAGGTGCATCCGCGAGATTTGCGGCGCGGTATTGGCTATCTGGGGCAAGAGGTTCGGCTGTTTTCCGGCTCCTTGCGCGACAACCTTAACACGACCCAACTGGAACGTGACGCCGACCGCATGCTTGAGGCACTCGATTTCGCCGGCCTTGGCCAGTTCGTTCGCAATCATCCGCGGGGGCTGGACCTTGAGATCAAGGAAATGGGCGAAGGGCTCTCGGTGGGCCAGCGCCAGTCGCTGGGCTGGGCGAGGATCTGGCTGCAAGACCCCGTAGTGGCCATCCTGGATGAGCCTACGGCAGCGCTGGACCAGACGCTGGAAACCACGCTGGTCAGTCGCCTTCGCACCTGGCTTGACGGACGGACGGCGATTATTGCCACGCACCGCATTCCGATTTTGCAACTGACCACCCGTACGGTGATCTTGCAAAACGGTAAGCTGGCGGTGGATGGTCCGCGTGACGCGGTTCTGGCCCATCTGATGAAGTCCCAGCCAGGTACCACCCCGATGGTCGGGGGCGCTGTGCAATGACGACCTTTGACGATGGCCTTGCAGGCAAGATGCGCGGACCATCGCTGACGATCTGGATGATTGCAGCGTCTGTCGCGGTGTTCATTCTGTGGGCCAGTTTTGCCTGGGTGGCCGAGATCGTGCGCGCCGAGGGGCAGGTCGTCTCGTCATCCCGCCCGCAGATCATCCAGAACCTCGAGGGTGGGATTCTGGCCGAGTTGAACGTGGCCGAAGGCGATACGGTCGTGCCGGGCCAGCCCCTCGCGCGGCTCTACGGCACCCAGTATCAGGCGGCGGTGGATGATCTGACCGACCAGATCGCCACACTGGACGCCCGCCGCCTGCGGCTTGAAGCGGAATTGGCGGGCGAGAGCGATTTTGACGCGCCCGAAGACATTGCTCTGCGCGTGCCCGCCGTGGTCGCATCCGAGCGTGCGCTTTTGGGCGCGCGCATGGCTGAACAATCGTCGCGGCTTGTTGGGGCGAAGGCCGTTCTGAAGCAAGCCGACAAGGAAAGAGAGCTTCTGGAAAAGATGTATGATCAGGAAGTTGCCCCCCTGATCGAAGTCACCCGCGCCCGAAAGGCCGCAAGCGACGCCGCTGCCCAATTGGCCGAGGCAAAAACCATGGCCGATCTTGACCGCGCCACGGCCTATGCCGAAACTCAGGGCGAGCTTGCCTCGCTGCGCCAGCGGCTGAAGCAAAGCCAGGACCAACTGACCCGCACACTTCTGGTCGCACCGATGCGGGGTGTGGTGAACAAGCTGTCGATCACCACCATCGGGGGCGTGGTCCGGTCTGGCGAAGAGATCATGCAGATCATCCCGCTGGACGAGGAATTGTGGGTCGAGGCAAAGGTTAAACCCCGTGACATCGCACAGGTCACGGTGGGCCAGGAGGCGACGATCAAATTGTCAGCTTATGACTACACGATTTTTGGCAGCCTGCATGGCACGGTGCAGTTCGTGTCGGCGGACACGTTCAAGGACGAACGGTCGCGCGCGATGGATGGCGACCCGCATTACAAGGTGACGCTGAAGGTTGATGCCAGCCACCTGACCGAGCGGCAGAAAAATCTTGAGATCCGCCCGGGCATGCAGGCGACGGTTGAGTTGCAGACCGGCGGCAAGACGGTTCTGACCTATCTGACCAAGCCGCTTTACAAGGCCAATGAAGCGTTGCGCGAACGCTAGCGTTTCACGCTGGCGGTGACGTAGTTGCACGACAGATCACGGGCAGACAGGCTCCATGACCAGCCAAGCGGGTTGAAGACCATCCCCTTGCGGTCCACCGGGTCCAGGCCTGCGCGTCGGATCAGATCGTAGAGTTCGTCCGGAGTGATGAATTTCTTCCAGTCGTGCGTGCCCTTCGGCAGCCAGCGCATCACATGCTCGGCTCCGATGATTGCCATCACGAAGGATTTCGGATTGCGGTTCAGGGTTGAACACAGCATCAGCCCGCCGGGTTTCAAAAGCTGCTGGCACGCGGTCAAATAGGCAAGGGGGTCTGCCACATGCTCGACCACTTCCATGTTCAGGATGGCGTCGAACTGTTCGCCCGCTGCGGCCATGTCTTCGGCAGTGGTGTGGCGGTAATCAATGGACAGACCGGATTGTCGGGCGTGCACCTGCGCCACCGGAATGTTGCGCGGCGCTGCATCTGCCCCCACCACATCGGCACCCAGGCGCGCCATGGGCTCTGACAACAGCCCGCCCCCGCAGCCGATGTCCAGAATGCGCAAACCGGCAAAGGGCAGGGGCGACTTCAGGTTGCGATCAAACTCTGACGCGATTTGAGTCGTGATGTAATCGAGCCTGCAGGGATTGAGCATATGCAGCGGCTTGAACTTGCCGTTGGGGTCCCACCACTCGGTGGCCATCGCCTCGAACTTCGCCACTTCCTTTGGATCTACGGTTGTTTCCATCGTCATGCCAGAATTCCTTTTCGATTGCCCTTTGGTGCGGCGGCTTTCCGGTTATATAGTGCGCGAATGGATCAAAGATCAGGCCAAAAGCGCGCAGTCGAATATCTCTATCCGCCGATCGACCCGTTCGATCAGCGCGTGATCGACATGGGCGATGGCCACCGGATCTATGTCGAGCAGTGCGGTGATCCCAACGGGATTCCGGTTCTGGTACTGCACGGCGGGCCGGGGGGCGGCTGTTCGCCTGCCATGCGTCGCTATTTCGATCCGTCGGTGTATCGGGTGATCTTGTTCGATCAGCGAGGTTGCGGGCGGTCGCGCCCCCATGCCAGCGTGATCAACAACACCACATGGCATCTGGTCCGCGACATCGAAGTCATCCGCGAAACCCTTGGAATTGAACAGCTTATCTTGTTTGGGGGCAGCTGGGGCGCTACGTTGGCGCTGATCTATGCGATCACCCACCCACAGCGTGTGGTGCATATGGTCCTGCGTGGTGTGTTCTTGATGACGCGCGCGGAACTGACGTGGTTCTACGGTGGCGGGGCGGGGGCGTTCTTCCCCGAACTGTGGGCGCGGTTCTCGAACGCCATCCCGCAGGATGAGCGTGGAAATCTGATCGGTGCCTATCACCGTCGCCTGTTTTCCGGCAATCTGATGGAGGAAACGCGCTTTGGCCGAATCTGGGCCAACTGGGAAAACGCGCTTGCCTCGGTGCACCACGAAGGGCCGATGGGTGAGTCGCCCGGCGAATATGCCCGTGCCTTTTCACGGCTCGAAAACCACTATTTCTACAACGGTGGTTTTCTTGAGGAAGACGGCTGGATCCTGCGCGAAAAGCGGCGCATCAAGGACCTGAACGCAACCATTATCCAGGGCCGCTACGACATGATCTGCCCCCCCGTCGGAGCATGGAAACTGGCCGAGAGCTGGGACCGCTGCCACTTGCGGATGATCCCCCTTGCCGGCCACGCGCTGTCCGAACCGGGAATCTCCGAGGCGCTGGTGCGCGTGATGGATGCACTGCGCCCCTGATGCCCGACGATGCCAAAACCACGACGACCGAGTTGACGCTGCGCGGGCTGCGGGTGTTTGTGGCACTGGAAGAGACCGGGTCGGTCATCGGGGCCGCAGCGCGTATCGGCGGTTCACCTTCGGGTGTGTCGCAACACATCACTGCCCTTGAGGCCGCGATTGGCGCCCGCCTGTTCGACCGCAAGGCCAAACCGGTCACCCTGACCCCAGCCGGACAGGCCCTTCGTCACCATGCGCACCGGATCTTGTCCGTGGTGTCCGAGGCGCAGGCCGAACTTGCCGAGTTTTCGCTGACCAGCCTGCGGCAGTTGAACCTTGCCATCATAGACGATCTCGATGCCTCGCTGACGCCTGTTCTGGTGTCTGCGCTTCAGGCCAGGTTCACCCGCTGTTTTGTGCACGCGTTTTCGGGCCGGTCTGACCACATCATCGACCGCCTTGTAGCACGTGAGGCGGATATCGGCGTGACGGCCCTTCTGCCCGCAGATACCACTGCGTTTCGCATCGTGCCCATTCTGAAAGAGCCCTTCGTTCTGGTAGCTGCGCGCGGGGCGATCACTTCTGCAGATCCGCGCGCTGCGCTCGACGTGCTGCCGTTCGTGCAGTATTCTGAAACCCTGCCCATCGGCCAGCGTATCGCCCAGCATCTCAGGCGGGTGCGGCTGAACCCGGCGCGGCGCTTCGCGCTTGAGGCGACGCGTTCCGTTCTCGCCATGGTGGTGCAAACCGGCGGCTGGGCGATCACCACGCCGCTGAACCTTCTGGATGCCGAGCGGTTCATCCCCCAACTCGACGTGATGCCTCTGCCCTTTGCAGGCGAGACGCGGCGCGTCTATCTGATCGCGCGCAGCGAAGAACTGGGTCGCCTGCCCGACGAATTGGCACGCGATTGCCGGGCGCTGGTGCGCGCCCGGATCGTGCCGCACTTCGATTCTATCGCGCCCGCGCTGGCAGGCTCGATCGAGGTTGCCGAGGACGATGCCTAGCCTTTCGCAAATGTGACAATCGCGCTCACCAGACAGTCAAGGCTGTCGGTATGTGGCGTCTCGACCGCCGTTGTCAGCAAGGACAGTTCCGTGCAGGCCACAAGCAGATGGTCAGACCGGTTTGCCATGTCGCGGGCGAGCGCGCGCATGGCCTTGTGCTCGGCCATGCCGGACTGACCGGCCTTCACCGCCCGGATCAGCGCCAGAACCGGCCCTTCATCCTGTGGCCAGACCGGGATCAACCCCGCCCCGGCCATAGCGGCATCGAAGGCCCCGGTGATGCGCACGGCGGGCGAGGCAAGCATCCCGATCTGACCCTTTGGCAAGGCGGCGACGGTGGCTGTGCGCATGTCAAGAAAAGGCACCTCCACAGCCGTTTCGATCTGATTAGCATAGGCATGGGCGGTGTTGCAGGGCATCGCCAGCGCCTGCGCCCCCGCCCCGACCAACGCCCGCGCCATGCCTGCCAGAACCGGGCCGGGATCTGGCCCGGTTCCGTCTACCAGTCGCTGTAGACGACTGGGAACCTGCGGGTTCTGGTAAACGATCAGAGGAACGTGGTCGGCATCATCGCGGGCAGGCACCGCGGCAATCACCTTTTGCATCAGCAAAACCGTCGCCTCCGGTCCCATGCCACCAAGGATGCCGACCGTTCGCATCATGCGTGCGGCAAGACGTGGGTGTAGCCGGTCAGTCCAATCGCGCCCCCGGTGTGCAGGAATACGATCCGCTCGCCCTTTTTGAAATGCCCCTTGCGGCACAGATCTATCAGCCCGGCACCGCCCTTGCCTGAATAGACCGGATCGAGCAAAATCGCCTCTTGCCTTGCAAAAATATCAATCGCCTCCAGCGTACTCTCTGCCGGAATACCATAGCCCTGCCCGATGTAATCGCAATTCGCCACCACATCGGCGCGGTCCACCACGCGGCCCAATTTCATCTTGTCCTCAACGGCCTGCGCCAGTTTGAACACGTTTTCCTCTTGCTTGTCCTGGGGCGCCCGCACCCCGATTCCGAGCAGCGGAAGGTGCGCGTTCAGCGCCTTCAGTCCCACGATCAACCCGGCATGGGTGCCCGCCGACCCCGTCGCCGTGACCATGTGGTCAAACGTCAGGCCCCGTTCGGCCATCTGCCCGACCATCTCCAGCGCGCAGTTCACGTAGCCGAGCGCGCCAGTGGCATTGGACCCCCCGCCGACGATGGCATAAGGCCTGCGCCCCTCGGTTTTCATCCGCTCGGCCACTGCAAACATCTCGGCGTTCATGTCCAGTCCAGGCCCGCGATGTTCGATCGTGGCGCCATGCAGCACATCCAGCAAGACATTGCCATTCAGGCGGTAGTTCGGCTCATTATAGCCGGTCCGGTCTTCAAGCAGGATGTGACAGTCCATTCCCAGCTTGGCCGCCGCCGCGGCGGTCTGGCGCGCGTGGTTCGATTGCGTCGCCCCTTGGGTCAGCACGATGTCCGCGTCCATTGCGACCGCCTCGGCCATCAGGAATTCCAGCTTGCGGGTCTTGTTTCCGCCGGTAGAAAGCCCGGTGCAATCATCACGCTTGATCCAGATTTCCGGGCCCAGCAGCGCGGACAGCCGTGGCATGTGTTCCAGAGGGGTGGGCAGATGGCCCAGCCTGATGCGCGGAAATCGTGAAAGCTGCATGGTTCTGTCCTTTGGTCATTTTTGTCTGCACGTATCCCACGGGTCTCCGGGGGTGTGAACCCTTTGAGGCATGGGCCAAGGGGCAATCCGGTCCACCTTAGCGCACGAACTTCTCCAGCCGGATATCTGCCGTGCGGGCGTGGCCTTCCATCCCTTCGAACCGGCTGATGCTGGCCGTCACCGCGGCCAGACGTGGCAGCGCCTGTGGTTCGACACGCTGCCACGTCACGGTTTTCAGAAACTTGTGCGCCGAAAGGCCGCCGGTATAGCGCGCCGCTCCGCTGGTGGGCAGAACATGGTTGGTGCCAGCCGCCTTGTCGCCAAATGCCACCGTTGCACACTCGCCCAGGAACAATGAACCATAGGCCCGCAACCGCCCCTTCCACCACTCCAGATCGGCGGCCTGAATGTGCAGATGTTCGGGCGCCACGCGGTCGGCTTCGGCCGCCATCGCCTCGCGGTTTTCGCACAGGATGATCTCTCCCAGACCTGCCCAGGCGCCTTCGGCCGCCGCGCGATTGGGTTGCGGCAGTTGGGCTGCACACAATGGCGCAAGGCGCGCCACCTCGGCGGCCAGATCCGCCGTGTCAGTGACCAGCCAGACGGGCGAATTGCTGCCATGCTCGGCCTGCCCGATCAGATCCCATGCCACCACCAGCGGGTCTGCTGTACTGTCGGCCACAACCATGCTGTCGGTCGGCCCCGCCACCATGTCAATTCCAACGCGCCCATACAAAAGCCGCTTTGCCTCGGCCACATACTGATTTCCCGGCCCCACAAGAATATCGGCGCGCGGCAGCCCAAACATGCCAAAGGCCATCGCAGCGACGCCTTGTATGCCGCCCAACGCCAGGATCCGGTCCGCGCCGCACTGATGCAGCGTATACAAGATCGCATCAGGCACCCCGCCTTGCGCCCCTGCACGCGGAGGCGACACGGCGGCCACGTGCGGCACGCCCGCCACCTTGGCCGTGGTCACAGTCATCATGGCGCTGGCAATATGGCTGTATCGCCCCCCCGGAACATAGCAGCCCGCCGCCTGCACCGGGATTAGCCGCTGGCCGGCAAACAGTCCGGGGCGAAGCTCGACCTCGGTTTCGACAATGCTGGCGCGCTGGGCCCGGGCAAAGCGGGCGATGTTTTCATGGGCATAGGCGATATCGTCTTTCAATTGCTGCGGCACGCGCGCGCAGGCCCCGGCAATTGCCTGTTCCGACACGATGATGTCGCCCTCATATCGGTCAAACGCGCGCGCCATGCGGATGGCGGTGGTCTCGCGCCCCTCTTCCAGATCGGCGAGCATGGTCGCCACCTGTCCTGACAGATCGCCGGCTTCCCGGGGCGATGCGGGCGCACCGCGTTTGAAATACATACCGTTCATGCGCTCGCCTGCTTCCATGTCGTGTGCCCGACTGTCAGCGCGCTGCCCACCTCCTGACAACCGGTTTCCCTTCAGTTCACCGATTTGGAGGCGCCGTTTCCACAAAGTCGAAAGCCGGTCTCAGCCGCTGGCCCTATACATTGCGTGCCCTTTGCGCTATGCGGCGCTGTCGGCCCAAGGATTCCGGGGGCAGGTGGGCGAGGGGGCCCGCTGCCAAAAGGGAAAGAAGGCGCCGCATTCGCGCTTCACGGGTGCAATCGCGCCCCCCCTTTTGGAAAAAACTCATGAACGACTTTAACGTGGCCGCGCCGCTGGCGCAGGCTTTGGAATCCAAGGGCTATGAAGCCCTTACTGCCGTGCAACTGGCTGTTCTGGCGGATGGCGTCGAAGGGCGCGATCTTCTGGTTTCCGCCCAGACCGGGTCGGGCAAGACGGTGGCCTTTGGCCTTGCGATCGCACCTGAGGTGCTGAATGGTCAGGACCGGCTGCTGTTTGCAGATCGCCCGATTGCTTTGGTTGTCGCGCCCACGCGTGAATTGGCCTTGCAGGTCAAGCGTGAGTTCGAGTGGCTTTACGCCGACGCTGGCGCGCATCTTGCGTCGTGCGTGGGCGGCATGGACTATCGCACCGAAAAACGCACGCTCGACCGAGGTGCACATATCGTTGTCGGCACACCTGGACGCCTGCGCGACCATATCGAACGTGGCAGTCTTGACTTGTCGGCCATTCAGGCCGTGGTTCTGGACGAGGCGGATGAGATGCTGGACCTCGGCTTTGCCGAAGATCTTGAGTTCATCCTTGGCTCTGCCCCCAAAGGCCGCCGCACGCTGATGTTTTCCGCGACCGTGCCCAAAGAGATTGAAAAGCTGGCAGCCACCTTTCAGACCGATGCCATGCGCATCATCGCCAAGGGCGAGACAAAGCAGCATGCCGACATCCAGTACCGCGCCCTTTCGGTGGCCGCGCGCGACCGCGAAAACGCAATCTTCAATACGTTGCGGTTCTATGAGGCGCCGACTGCAATCGTGTTTTGCAAGACGCGCGCCAATGTGAACACCCTGTTTGCCCGCATGGGAAACCGTGGCTTTCAGGTGGTGGCGCTTTCGGGCGAACTCAGCCAGCAAGAGCGCACCCACGCGCTTCAAGCCCTGCGTGACGGGCGCGCGCGGGTTTGCATTGCCACAGACGTGGCCGCGCGGGGCATCGACCTTCCGGGTCTGGAACTGGTGATCCACGCCGATCTTCCGTCAAACTCGGAAACCCTTCTGCACCGCTCGGGCCGCACGGGCCGGGCCGGCAACAAGGGCGTCTCGGCACTGATCGTGCCGCCGGCCGAGGCGAAAAAGGCGCAGCGCCTTTTGGCTGGGGCCAAGGTTGTGGCCGATTGGGGCAAGGCGGCATCCGCCGAAGAAGTGCAGGAAAAAGACGATCTGCGGGTCATGGAGCACGCGGCCTTGCTGGAACCGGTGGGCGACGATGCGGTGATGGCGGGTGCCATGTTGCAGAAATTCGGCGCTGAACAGGTGGCCGCAGCTTTCCTGCGTCTGTGGCGCGAAGGGCGCTCGGCGCCCGAGGTTCTGTCCGACAGCCTGCCGCCGCCGCCCGCGTCGGCGCCGCGCGAGCGCGGGGAATTCGGCCCTTCGGTCTGGTATACCCTTTCGGTTGGTCACACGGGCCGGGCCGAGGCCCGCTGGCTGCTGCCCAAGATCTGCGATGCCGGCGGCATCTCCAAGGACGGGATTGGCGCCATTCGCGTCAAGCAGGAAGAAACCTATGTGCAGATCGCCACGCAACTGGCCGATCGTTTCGGCCCCGAGCGTGAGATCGAACCGGGTCTGACGATGGTCCGGATGGACGGTGAGCCCGTGCTTGAGCGCCCCGAGCGTGCACCCCGACGCGACTTTGACGCGCCCCGCCCCGAGCGCGCCGAACGCCCGGCCCCCCGCCCGCGCCCGGTGCGCGACGACCGCGAAAAGCCAGCGTATGTGCCCAAGCCTGCCCGCGTGGTCGAGGATGAGGCGCCCGCTGCTGCCCCGGCACCTGTCCGCAAGCCCTATGCCAAGCGCGAAGACAGCGACCGCAAGCCGTACGTGAAGCGCGAAGATGGCCCGGCCAAGCCCTACGCCAAGCGTGTAGAAGCCACCGAAGCCAAGCCGCGATGGTCGCCTGATGACCGTGCAGGCGCGGCACCGAAGTACAAATCCGAAGGCTACAAATCGCGCGGGCCAAGTGACCGCCCCGCCCGTGCCGCAGGCAGCAAAAGCCACGCAGCCGAAGGCACGCCTTACAAACCCAAGGCCGAAGGCGCACCCTACAAGCCCAAGGCCGAAGGCGAGCGTGCCGAAAAGCGGACCTATGCCCCCAAGGGCGATGCGGCCCGCCCCTTCGTAAAGCGTGAGGGCAAGCCCGGCCCAAAGGCAGGCGGCTTCAAGAGCCATGCCGCCGAGGGCAGCAAGCCATTCGCCCGCAAGGCCGCTGGCCCCGCCAAGCCGCGCGCCAGTGCGTCGGACACCTCGAAACGCTTTGTACCGCCGAAAAAGAAGTAACGCCTAAAGCCGCGCCATGATGGCGCGGTGCACACCGGGGGCGGTGGCGATCACGCCCGCAGTCTTGGGGATGGGCGCATTGAAATGCAGCGGGGCGCCGTGACGGTCGGTCACGCGCGCCCCGGCGCAGGCGCATATCAACGCTCCGGCGGCGATGTCCCATTCCCAAGTGTCACGGAACGTCAGCATGCCGTCGTAGCGCCCTTCGGCCGCAAGGCACAGACGATACGCGAGCGACGTACGAAAGCTGCGCTGCAAGTCGGGCACGCCGCCGGGCCAGTGATCTGGTGCCATGTTCGCCTTGGTGGCCAGAATACGCGCGCCACTCAGATCATCGCGGGCAGATGCGGTGACGGGAAGCCCGTCGCGCAACGCCGGGCCGCCGATTTCTGCCGCATAAAGCCGGTCCTTGGCCGGCATCATTACTGCGCCTGCAATGACCTTGCCATTTTCAGCCACCGCAATCGACACTGCGAAGTTGTCTTCGCCCGCGATGAAGGCGCGGGTGCCGTCGATGGGGTCGATGATGAATACACGAGCGGCGGTAAGGCGGGCCGGATCATCGGGGGTTTCTTCGGACAGCCAGCCATAGTCGGGGCGCGCAGTCAGAAGCGTGACCTTCAGCATGTCGTTCACGGCCAGATCAGCTTCGGTCACCGGGCCATGCTCGGCGCCCTTGTCCCAGACCTGCGGATCGTTCTTCCAGAACCGCAAGGCGATGGCTGCGGCAGTGCGGGCAGCGTCCGAGATCAGGGCAAGATCACGCCCCGGCAATCGTCATCCCCTCGATCAGCAGCGACGGCACGCGGGTCGACAGATGTGCGCGCGCGTCGTTGGCAGGGATGATCCGCGTCAGCATGTCGCGCAGATTGCCCGCGATGGTGCATTCGTTCACCGGATGGCTGATGACCCCGTTTTCCACCCAGAACCCTGCCGCCCCGCGCGAATAATCGCCCGTGGTGGCGCTGATGGTGGACCCGATCATCGAAGTGACCAGAAGGCCCGTTCCCATCTGGGCAATCAGATCAGCCCGCGTGGCGGTGCCAGGGGTCAGGTCGATATTCGATGTGGCGGGAGAGGGCGGTGCGGAAGTGCCGCGTGAAGCACTTGCCGTAGACGGCATCCCCAGTTTGCGTCCCGTGGCCAGATCGAGCGTCCAACCCATCAGAACCCCATCTTCCACGATTACACGCGGCTTCGTCGCCAGGCCTTCTGCATCAAAAGGTCGGCTGGCCGAAATGCGGGGGCGATGGGGGTTTTCCATGATCGACAGGTGCGCGGGCAGAACCTGTTTGCCCAAGGCGTCCCGCAGCCACGACGCACCCCGCGCCACCGACGCGCCGTTGGCAGCCGAAACCAGATGCCCGATCAATGACGAAGCAACCCGTTCGTCAAATAGAACCGGAAAGGTGCCCGTGCGCGGTTTGGTGGCGCCCGCCCGTTCCAGCGCGCGGAGCGCGGCCAGCGCGCCAATACCCTCGGCGCCCGGCATGTCGGCGGCATGGGTGCGCCCCTCGGCGGCCCAGTCACGCTCCATCCCGGTGCCACTGCCGGTGAAAGCGACTGAAGACAGCGAATGCGAGGTGCGCCCGTAGCCACCCGAAAAGCCGTTGCTGGCAGCCATATGCAGGGCGCGACGAGAGTAAGCGGCTGACGCTTCGACCTGGGTGATCCCTTTGGCCTCCATCGATGCAGCCTCGGTCCGCCGGGCGGCGTCTTCCAGGGCCGCGGCAGTCGGTTCAGGGGCGGGGTCGGTCAAATCAAGGATGGCCAGATCCCAGTCGCGCGCGATCTGGTCAGCATCTGCCAGACCCGCATGCGGGTCAACGGGGGCCTCGCGCGCCATGGCAACGGCGCGTTCGGCCAAAGCGGCGATGGTGGCATCCGACACGTCCGAGGCCGACACACAGGCCTGTCGGCCGCCGATCAGTACCCGCAGGCCGATCTCAACCCCCTCGGCGCGTTCAGCCTGTTCCAGCTTGCCCGCGCGTATGTCGATCGACAGTGACGTGCCCGCCACGGCCAGCGCATCGGCCTGATCCGCGCCCGCGCGTCTGGCCGCCGTCAGCAGCGCTTCGGTCAGGCGGGCAAGATCGGTCATGACATGTTCCTTTTTCTCGTCCTCAGCGAGGTAGTCCGCCCCGCCCCCAGCCGCAAGGCATGACGAGGGGCCCCCGGTACCAACCGGGGGCCCCCTTCGGCGCAAAACGCCGTTACTGTAGCCGCTGGCCGTTGGCGAACAGGCCCTTGTCCTTGAACTCGATGGTCGAGTTCAGCACGTCTTCGCCTTCGCCGGGCTTTGCGAACATCGCCAGCATCATCCGCGCACCCATGGCCTGATCTTGCGGAATCAATCCCATGGCGACCAGTTTGTCGAGCAAGCCGTTGCCGCCTTTCAGCACCAGGTCGAGCTTGCCCGTCGGTGCAGGCATCCCGTCAAAAGTGGTCAGATCAGTGTTGTCGAACGTAAAGCTGCCAGAACCCGTCAGTTCCATACCTACGCCTTTGGCCTCAAGTGTGGTGATCTCAAGCGCGTTCAGGGTACCGGGGGGTGCGTCGCCCGCAGCGGTCATCGCGGCTTCATCCATCAAATCCATCGTCAGCGTGGCAGTGCCCTTGGTATCGACGATAACTGTGACCGAATCGCGCGGAAGGGTGGCTGTGGGGTCGAGCATGCCCCAGATCTCATCCGATACGCTGAGATCAACGATGCGCGTCAGGAAGCCGAAATCGGCAGGCGTGTCCGAGGCGGAAACCGGCACGAAGAATTCATACGAGACCTCGCCATAGGTGATTTTCAGCTCTGGAAACGGAATGTTCGCGCCCGTGATTGTCATGCTGACGCCTGTTCCGCCCGCGTTGGAAAGGATGCCTTCCTCGCTGAGTGACAGGCCGAAGCTGCCGGTCTCATTCACGGCGATGATCTTGGTGGGTTTGTTGCCATCCATTACATCAATCGCATAGCTACCGGCGCCGAAGCTGAACCCGGTGTCCGTGGCGAAGCCATCTTTCAGTGCCTGCGCCATGTTTTCCATGGCATCAATGCCAAGGAAGGTGCCGCCGGAGGCCAGCGAGATCGCGGCCATGTTGCCGGTCATGTCAAAAGTGCCGGTCTCATCACTGCCTTTGACGGTGAACGACACGGTCTGCGCCTCGACTTCGGTCTCCAGCATGGTGGTCTCGCCTGTGGTAGACACAAGGTAGGAACCCATCAGGCCGGTCAACGTGGTCGCGATGTCGACAACCGTCCTCCCGCTTTCCTTGCCAAGCGCCGTGATGCCGACGGTGGGCGCGTCGAAAACATAAGATGTCTCGGTGCCACTGCCGCCCGCAATCATGCTGAGACCCGGTTGCGAAATGACAATTTCCACGTTGTCGCCACTTCCGTCCGTCCCGGGAAACGCCATCGTGATCGGGTAGGTGTCCGACATCGTCACCTCGACGGTGCCGTCACCCAGATCCTGGAAGCGCACCTCGTCAAGGCTGCCGTCGACCTTGGTGCCATCCTGATCCAACGAGAATGACATGCCTGTGACCACCAGCGTGTCGCCCTGGCGCACGACCTGATCGGCGACAAGCGCCTGCCCGTAGGTCGCGCTCAGCTTTTGCCAGTTTTGCCAGACCTCTTCTGGTGTGACCTGCGCCTGCGAGGTTCCGACCATGAATAGTGTCGCAACCACGCCTTGCGCCGCCAATACCCAGTGTTTCATAATGCACCCTTTCCACCGGTTTGCTCAATTGCCGACATCCTCATGCCAGAGGCGGCAACGGTCAAGGGTTTCCATCGGCGGGATGTGTCGGCTATCTCGTGACGGGATCAGTGTCGGGAGGATGAGGATGAACGGAAAAGTTGTGACCATCACCGGGGCAAGCCGTGGGATCGGGGCGGCGGCGGCACGGACGTTTGCGGCGGCCGGGTGGCGCGTGGCGTTGCTGGCGCGGACCGAAGCCGACATTGCTGCGCTGGCCGATGAAATTGGTGGCGGCGCGATGGCCGTGCGCTGTGATGTGGCGGACTGGGAATCGGTTCAGGCGGCGGTGCAGGCCGTCTTGGCGCGGTTTGGGCGGCTGGACGCCTTCATCGGCAATGCCGGGGTGATCGATCCCATCGCGCGAATCGCATTGGTGGACCCGGCGGCGTGGTCTGCCGCGGTGGATATAAATCTGAAGGGCGTCCTTTATGGCATGCGGGCGGTTCTTCCGGTGATGAAGGCTGCCGGAGGCGGGACGATCATCACCGTCAGTTCGGGGGCTGCGCATAACCCTTTGGAAGGATGGAGCGCGTATTGTGCCGCCAAGGCGGGCGCAGCGATGCTGACAAGCGCCGCCCATCTGGAGGAAGGAAGCCATGGTCTGCGCATCATGGGGCTGTCGCCCGGCACGGTTGCCACGGACATGCAGGTGAAGATCAAGGCCAGCGGAATCAATCCCGTAAGCGCACTTGATCCCTCGGTGCACGTCCCGGCCGATTGGCCGGCGAAATGCCTGTTGTGGATGTGCGGGCCCGGTGCTGACGCGTGGCTGGGTCAGGAAGTACGTTTGCGCGATGATCTGATTCGTCGCGCCATCGGAGTGATCGAATGAAAAACGTTGATGTCGAACGACGTTTGCTGACCGCGGCGCTGCACCTTCCGGACAAAGCCAATGCCCTGACACGGCTGATGCTGGATGAGACGGATGCCGCCGTGGCCGAGTTGAAGGGCGTGCACGCCCTGATCATCACCTGAGCAGGGCCCGCTAAACCAGACGGATCGTGTCTCCCGGTTGCAAGGTTGGGGTCAGGGTGATCACCTCGCCGGCGGTTACGCCCCCGGGGCGCTTGCCTGCGATGATCTCGGCCGCAGCTTTGCCGATTTCCAGCCGGCAGGCATCCATCGTGGCCAGTTTGCGCGGCAGGCCGTCCAGCAACTCCACCCCGTTGAACCCGGCAAGGCCGATCGTTCCCGGCACATCGTAGCCCTGATCAAGACAGTACAATAGCCCGCCTGCGCCGATCATATCATTGGAGTAATAGAGGAAATCGACGTCCTGGGTACGGTTCAGCACTGCGGCGGTCATCTCGCGTCCTTTTAGCAAGGCCGAGCCTCCGGAATAGAACTCACGGTCGACAAGGGACAGCCCGACGTGGCCAAGCGCCTCTTCAAACCCTTCGAGCCGCTTTTTCGCACGGTGGTCGTTGGGCATTTGGGTGCCCATGAACGCGATGCGTCGATAGCCGGCGGCGATGATCGCCTCGGCCATCTGGCGGCCCGCGCGCCGGTGCGAAATGCCGACCGCGCTGTTAACCGGGGTGCCGTCGATATCCATGATCTCGACAATGGGGATGCCCGCTTGCGCCAGCATTGCCCGACAGGCATCCGTGTGTTCCAGCCCCGCAAGGATCAAGCCCGAGGGGCGCCAGCTGAGCATTTCATACACCACCGATTCTTCACGTTCGGGCAGATAGTTGGTGACACCCACCACAGGCTGCAGCCCGGTGCCCTCAAGCATTTCCGAAATGCCGGTCATGACTTCGGGAAAAACCATGTTTGACAGCGACGGGATGACCACACCCACCAGATTGACCCGCTGGCTGGCCAAGGCGCCCGCAATCTTGTTCGGGACATAGCCCAAGGTCCGCGCCGCCTCGAGAACGCGTATTCTTGTCGTCGCCGAGACATCACCGCGATTGCGCAACACCCGGCTGACGGTCATCTCGCTGACCCCCGATGCCTCGGACACATCACGCAGGGTCAGCGTGCGGCGAAGATCAGGGATAGCGGGTGTTTTCAATGGAAGCTGCCCTGAAACTATACGGCTTTTTCTAGTTAGCGCCAAAGCTGCCCCTTGTTCAAGCGGAGTTGATCGAATATGTTACCGCTAACAGCCTGCACGAAATGGCTGACCCTGGTCATTGCGCCCGATACGCTCTCAAACCGGGCGCAATGGACAAAAGGGGGAGTGGTGGGCCAAAACACACTCCCCCCGTTGTTTTTCCGAACCCATACGCGTCTGCCAGCTTGCCTTGCCGGGCATTTTTGCGCATGAAAGCGGCGTGGTCCCGTGGCTCAACTGGATAGAGCAGCCCCCTCCTAAGGGGCAGGTTACAGGTTCAAGTCCTGTCGGGATCACCAGACCTTCGTGCCCTCAGATATCCAGATGTTCCACATTCAGCGCGTTCTGCTGAATGAATTCGCGCCGGGGTTCCACCACGTCACCCATCAGCTTTGTGAAGATGTCGTCCGCTTCGGCCAGATCGTCGACCTTTACCTGCAACAGCGTGCGCGCCTCGGGGTCCAGCGTCGTTTCCCAAAGCTGTTCGGGGTTCATCTCGCCCAGACCCTTGTAGCGTTGCAACGTCAGGCCCTTTTCGCCCTCGGCCAGAATCGATTTCAGCAGATCAATCGGGCCGTGGACGATCTGTTCACGGTCCTTGCGGGTCAGGCGGGCCGGGTCGCGGTAGACATCGCGGGTTTGCGCGGCCACGGATGCAAGCCTGCGCGCCTCGCCCGAGCGCAAGACCGCACCGTCCAGCGTGCGCAATTCCTCGACACCGCGCAGAATGCGGGACAGGCGGATGCCGTGATCTTGCGTGATGCGGCCCGACCAGCCTTTTTCATATTCGGCGGCAACCATATCCAGCCGCTTGGCCACCGTATCGGCCACCATTTGCAGATCGGCATCGGCCTGCCCAAGATCAAACGCGCCCGACAGGGCCGCCTGTTCCAAAATGCTGCGCGGATAATTTGTGGGGAAACTGTCCAGCACGCGGCGGAACTGACGCGCGCCTTCGATCACGCGGCGCAGATCGTCCCCGGCGATTTCCTCGCCGCTGCTCAGCCGCAGAATTGCGCCCTCGAGCCCCATGTCGACGAGGTAGTCTTCCAGCGCCGACTGATCCTTCAAGTAAACTTCGGACTTGCCGCGCGCGACTTTATAGAGCGGCGGCTGGGCGATATAAAGATACCCACCCTCGATCAGTTGGGGCATCTGGCGGAAGAAAAAGGTCAGAATCAGCGTGCGGATGTGCGCGCCATCCACATCAGCGTCGGTCATGATGACGACCTTGTGGTAGCGCAACTTCTTGATATCAAATTCATCCCGGCCGATTCCGGTGCCAAGCGCGGTGATCAGCGTGCCGATTTCCTGACTGGCGAGCATCCGGTCAAAGCGTGCACGCTCGACGTTCAGGATCTTGCCTTTCAGCGGCAGAACGGCCTGATTGGCGCGCGAACGCCCCTGCTTGGCCGAACCGCCGGCCGAGTCGCCCTCGACCAGAAAGATCTCGGATTTCGCGGGATCGCGTTCCTGACAATCGGCCAGCTTGCCGGGCAACGAGGCCACGTCCAGCGCCGTCTTGCGCCGCGTCAACTCGCGCGCCTTGCGGGCGGCTTCACGCGCGAGGGCCGCCTCGATGATCTTGCCCACGATGATGCGGGCGTTTGAGGGGTTTTCTTCAAACCACTCGGCCATCTTTTCGTTGACCAGATTCTCGACCGCTGGCCGCACCTCTGAGGACACCAGCTTGTCCTTGGTCTGGCTGGAAAACTTGGGGTCCGGCACCTTGACGGACAACACGCAGGTCAGCCCTTCGCGGGCGTCATCACCGGTAAAGTCGATCTTTTCCTTTTTCGCAATGCCGGAGGATTGCGCATAGGCGTTGATCGACCGTGTCAGTGCGCCACGAAAGCCCGCGAGGTGCGTGCCGCCATCGCGTTGCGGGATGTTGTTGGTGAACGGCAGCACCATTTCGTTATAGCTGTCATTCCACCACATCGCGACTTCGACGGTGATCCCGGCCCGCTCACCAATCATGTAGATCGGCTCTGGCATGATCGACGTCTTGGAGCGGTCGAGGTATTTCACATACTCGCGCACGCCGCCTTCGTAGAACAATTCGGTGCGCAGCGGTTCGGCCGGACGCTCATCTTCCACGATGATCCGCACACCCGAGTTCAGAAAGGCGAGTTCGCGCAGGCGGTTTTCCAGCGTCTTGAAGCTGTAGTCGAGGTTGGAAAATGTGCCATCAGGGATATTGGTTTTGGCAGCAGCCAGAAAGCGCACTTCGGTGCCGCGCATTCCGGGCGCAGGGCCGACTTCATAGACGTGGGTCACGCAATCGCCATGCTCGAACCGGGCGCGATATTCGGTCTCATCGCGCCAGACGGTCAGCTCCAGCCATTCTGAAAGGGCGTTGACCACGGACACACCCACACCATGCAGGCCGCCCGACACTTTGTAGGCGTTGCCGCCTTCATCCGTGTTGTTGAATTTGCCGCCAGCGTGCAACTGCGTCATGATCACTTCGGCGGCGGAAACGCCCTCTTCCTGGTGGATGTCCACCGGAATGCCGCGTCCGTTGTCGCGCACGGATACACTGCTGTCTGCGTGGATTTTCACCGAGACGGCGGTGGCATGCCCGGCCAACGCCTCGTCAATGCCGTTGTCGACGACCTCATACACCATATGATGCAGGCCCGAGCCATCATCTGTATCGCCGATGTACATCCCAGGGCGCTTGCGAACCGCTTCTAACCCTTTGAGAACTTTTATGGAATCGGCGCCATACTCGGCTGGCTTGCGGGCGTTTTCGGCCATGCGTCGTGAACCCCTGATGAGATGCGCAATTCATAGGGGTTTCGGGGGGGGATGTCACCCCTTGGGCGCAAGATTTAGTGCCTTATACAAAGGGGATGATCAGCCCGACTGTGATCAGCAAAAGGCCCGAAATCCGGTTCAGACGGCGCAGCGCGGACGGGCTTTGCAGCAGACGCCGGGCGCGGTCCACGAACAGCGCAAGGGCCATGTTCCCCAGCATGGGGACAGTGGCTGAAACCGCGATGATCGCCGCGATATCAAGCCCCGTCACGCGCGTCAGATCAAAAAAGCCGGGCAGCACGCCCATGTAGAAAAGAATGGCCTTGGGGTTGCCCAGCACCGCCGCCACCCCCACCGCAAAGCCCGGCCAAATGCCCGGCCGCGTCAGACGGCCGTCAGAGTTGGGGGCGTCTGGTCCCTTGCGGATCAGAAGGGCGCCCATCAGCACAAATACTCCTGCCGCCACCCAGCCCAGCACGATCAAAAAATCGCCATAAAGCGACAGCACCCAGGTCAGCCCGAAGACGGCGCACAGGGGCCAGATCAGATCACCCAGCGCCACCCCGACCGCCAGCGGCCATGCACCCGCCATTCCGCCCGACAGAGCACGCGCGATCAATGCCACCCAGACCGGGCCGGGAATCACCCACAACACCGCCATGCCTCCAGCATAGAGGAATAACTGATGTAACGTGATCGTCACGGCAGGGTCACGCGCTGAAATGTCATACGGATACTTTCGAGACGCCGCCATCTTCAGCGACGGCGATGTTCTGTGCCCTTTGCCCGAGGCTGTCAAACAGCGAAAGTTCGGTGCCTGTCATCAGCGCCTGCGCGCCAAGGGCACAGATTTCGTCGTAAAGCGCCGCGCGCCGCGCCGCGTCAAGATGGGCCGCTACCTCATCCAGCAGCAACACCGGTGCGCGGCCCAGATCCCGTGCCAGCGCGCGGGCATTGGCAAGGATCAGGCTGATCAACAACGCCTTTTGTTCGCCGGTCGAGCAGTGCTCGGCGGCAACGCCCTTGGCCGCGAACATTGCCCTAAGGTCAACCCGGTGCGGTCCGTTCAGCGTGCGTCCCGCCGCCATGTCCCGCCGCCGCGTCTGGGACCAGAAGATCGCCAGATCCTCAACCTCGCCTTCGGGATGCAGGATTGCAAGATCCGCCTGCGGGAAGGCTGTTTCGGCCCCTGTCTGCGCCGCCGCCAGTCGCGTGAGCGCCGAGGCGCGGGCCGTCGCAATTTCAACCGCAGCCACCTCCATCCGCGCCTCCAGCGCCGTGTACCAGTGCGGGTCGATGATCTGATCCTTCAGCAGGCGGTTACGGTCGCGCATCGCCTTGTCATAAGCCAGAACCGCTTCGCCATGCCCCGGCAGAAAGGAAAGCGTCATGCGGTCCAGAAATCGGCGGCGCCCCTCGGCGGCCTCGATCCACAGGCGGTCCATCGACGGCACCAGCCACAATACCCGCAAGATCTGACCCAAGGCGTTTTGCGCGGTGGCCTTGCCGTCGATTCGCACCACCCGCGCCTCGGCTGCCTCGGCGAACGTCTCAATCTCATGCGCGGCGGCCAGCCCCCGGACGCCGGCGGCAATCTTCCAGCCAATCCCAGCAGGGCGCAGCGCCAGATCATCCGCCAAGGCCCGCCGCAACCCCCGACCGGGTGACAGCAGCGACACCGCCTCAAGGATATTGGTTTTGCCGGCACCGTTTGGCCCGTGGAACGCAACGGGCCGGCCGTCAAAGTGCAGCAGTAGCCCGCGATGGCTGCGGAAATGAGACAGCGCCAGCGAGGTGATCGCAAGACCGCTCACGCAGCGTTTCCCTTCATTTGTCTGGACATACCCTGCGGGGGGCGGAGGCCCCCGGTCTGGAAGCGGTTACACGCGCATCGGCATGACGACGTAAATTGCGCTGGTGTCATCGCCTTCGCGCATCAGCGTCGGATCGCCCGAGGAGTTGAACAGGAACACCGCATTTTCGCGGTCAACCTGGCTGGCAATCTCAAGCAGGTATTTCGCGTTGAACCCGATTTCGAGCGCTTCATCGGAATAGGCCACGGCCAGTTCTTCCTCGGCCGCACCGGAATCCGGCGCATTGACTGACAACACCAGCCGGTCATCCTCAAGCGACAGTTTGACCGCGCGTGACCGCTCGGACGACACGGTGGCCACGCGGTCCACCGCCTTGGCAAATTCAGAAGCATCCACCTCAAGCCGTCGGGTGTTTCCGGTGGGGATGACGCGGGTGTAATCGGGGAAGGTGCCGTCGATGACCTTTGAGGTCAGGGTGATCGCGGGCGTGGCAAAGCGCACTTTCGTCTCGGACACCGAAACCGCAATCGTCGCTGCGTCATCATCCAGCAGCTTGCGCAGTTCGTTTACCGTCTTGCGTGGTACGATAACGCCCGGCATCCCGGTTGCCCCTTCGGGCAGGTCGGCGTCGATACGGGCCAGACGGTGGCCATCCGTCGCCACACAGCGCAACACGGGGCCGTTTTCCCCGGTCGCGACGTGCATGTAGACGCCATTGAGATAATAGCGCGTCTCCTCGGTCGAAATTGCAAACTTCGCCTTGTCGAACAGGCGGCGCAACTGCGGTGCGGGCGCCGAAAAGTTCGACGCGTACTCCGAACTTGCCATCACCGGAAAATCCTCCTTGGGCAAGGTGGCAAGACTAAAGGTTGACCGCCCCGCCGTGACCGTCAGCCGCCCCGTGGCAGGATCCTCGGTCAGGTTCACCAGCGCGCCGTCGGGCAGTTTGCGCACGATCTCATGCAGCAGCACGGCCGACACGGTTGTCGCTCCGCCGCGTTCCACCATGGCAGGCGCACGGTCCAACACCTCGATGTCCAGATCGGTTGCGCGAAAGCTGACGCGGTCGCCCTCGGCCTCGATCAGGACGTTGGCCAGGATCGGGATGGTGTTGCGACGCTCGACCACCGACTGCGCCTGAGACAGCGCCTTGAGCAGTGCAGCGCGTTCGATGCTGAGTTTCATCTTCCCATCCCTATGGTCTTTCCCTTTGTCGGGGAGGCCAAATTAGCCAATCCAGCGCAATTCACAAGGGTTCAAACTAACCCGGCAATACGGTTACGATTGCAGCAGGCGTTTGAGCAACTGAACATCGTCTGCCAGTTGATGATCGCCCGCCATCAATTCATCAATCCGCTTGATCCCGTGCATGATCGTGGTGTGATCGCGCCCACCGAACCGACGGCCGATTTCGGGCAGGCTGCGCGATGTCATGTGCTTGGACAGATACATCGCCACCTGACGCGGCCGCGCGATCGTGCGCAGCCGTTTCGGACCGATCATGTCAGACAGGCGGACATTGTAATGCTCGGCCACCTTGCGCTGAATTTCTTCGATGGTCAGACGCTTTTCCGATGAGCGCAGGATGTCGGACAGACATTCTTGCGCCAGATCAAGGTCGATCTTGCGGCCCACAAGGCTGGCAAACGCATAAAGCCGCATCAGCGCGCCTTCCAGCACGCGCACGTTGGTGGTGATCCGGTGGGCCAGAAATTCGAGCACACCCTGTTCCATCACCAGCCCGCTGTACTGGTTGCGATAGATTTCGGTCTTGGATTGCAGGATGCCAAGACGCAGTTCGTAATCGGTGGGGTGCAGATCGACCACCAGCCCGCATTGCAGACGTGAGCGGATTCGGTCCTCAAGATCCTTGATTTCACCCGGCGCGCGGTCGGCGCTGATCACGATCTGTTTGTTATTGTCAACCAACGCATTGAACGTATGGAAAAATTCTTCCTGGGTGCTGTCCTTGCCGGCGATGAACTGCACGTCATCGACCATCAGCACATCGACCGATCGGAACAACTCCTTGAAATCCATGATCTGACGTTCGCGCAGGGCCTGAACGAACCGATACATAAACTGTTCCGCCGACAGATAAAGAACGTCCAGATCGGGGCGGTTTGTTCTGAGATCATGCGCGATGGCATGCATCAAATGGGTCTTGCCCAGACCGACGCCTCCATACAGGAACAGCGGGTTGAATGTGGTCGGCCCGCCCTCGGCTACGCGACGCGCGGCGGCGTGCGCCAATTCATTGGGCTTGCCCACGACAAACCGGTCGAAGGTAAACCGTTTGTCCAAATCTGCGCCCGACCCTTCGTCCGACGCAATCGGCCGCAGACGGCTGGTCTTGCGCGCAGGCGGGGTGGGTCCGGCGGGCACGGCTGCGGTCTCACTGTCGCGCCCTGACTGCATCCGCGTGCCCACGGTAAATTCGACCCGTTCCACCGGCGTGCCGGCGTGTGCCAACTGTCCGCGTATCGCATCGGCAAAGTTACGCGACACCCAGTCACCGAAAAAGGTGGTCGGGACCTCGAAATGCGCAACGCCGTTTTTCAGGTGCGACAGGCGAAGTGGTTCGATCCATGTCGCATAATTGTTTTTCCCCACCCTCTTGATAAGCTCTTCACGGACCTGTCCCCACGCATCGTTCGTCATTCGCTCTGACCTGTTTTTCTTGACCCTCTTTACTCCGGACATCCCAGGGGCCTGATTTTCCACACACACGCAACAGCGACCCTCCGGGCATACAACAATCAAGGCCATGCCGCGGCAGCGCGGCAGGCAGAGGCCTTGATCACAGTAAGAGGACACAACATCGGGGACGACGGAATGAACCGCCGCCACCGTAAGTACAACTGGCGGCGGCTTGAACCGCAGACAGCATAACCATTTGATCTCAGACGAAATAACAACCTTTTTGCAGGCAGCATTCAGGTTTTCTATTTCGACTCAGACCACGTCATGTCCCCCAGACGAAGTGAATCGCATGGCCAAGCTAACAAGCCGCCATGCGCCTTCGCAACTGATCTATCTGGTTGACACAAATTTGCCGGACGCGAATCCGGATGCTTTGGCAAATCGGCAACGGGCCGCCCTGAATCCCGTATGACTCTGCGTATCGGGCATGACAAAAGGGCGCCTCACAAAGAGACGCCCTTGACATGACACTTTTCGAATATCTCAGGCTGAAGGAGCGGTCAGGGCCTTCACGCGTGACGACAGACGCGAGATCTTGCGCGACACGGTGTTCTTGTGCATCACGCCCTTGGTCACGCCGCGCGCAAGTTCCGGCTGCGCGGCCTTGAACGCCTCGGCAGCGGCTTCGGCGTTGCCCGAAGCAATGGCCTCTTCGACTTTGCGGACATAGGTGCGGATACGCGAGCGGCGGGCCTTGTTCACGGCATAGCGTGCTTCGGACTGGCGGGCGCGTTTCTTGGACTGTTCAGTATTTGCCATTGGCTTTTTGGTTCCTGGGGTCGGTTGCGTTTCGTCTGCACATAAACCCTGAACCCCGCCCCATGTAGGGACGGATACGATTCTTGCCTAAAGCGGGCCCACGCGCATGTGGATTTGGCCACTAACGCAATCTGCGCCCGAAGGAAACAGCTAAAACGCCCTATTTGTCGCGGAACTGCGGCTGGCGCTTTTCAAGAAAGGCCGCCATTCCCTCTTTCTGGTCCTCGGTCGCGAAAAGTGCGTGAAACATCCGACGCTCGAACAACAGACCTTCGGACAGCGAGGTTTCCTCGGCGCGGTTCACGCATTCCTTGACCGCGCGGGCCGTGATCGCCGATTTCTCGACGATCTTCTGGGCTATCTTGTGCACCTCGGCCATCAGATCCTTGGCGGGAAATACGCGTGAGACAAGGCCGCACCGTTCGGCCTCGGCTGCCTCCATGAAGCGGCCGGTCAGGTGCATGTCCATGGATTTCGACTTGCCCACCAGCCGCGTCAGCCGCTGCGTGCCGCCCATGCCAGCAGTGACGCCAAGGTTGATCTCGGGCTGGCCGAATTTGGCCGTGTCGGCGGCAATGATGAAATCGCACATCATGGCCAGTTCGCAGCCGCCGCCCAGACAATAGCCCGACACGGCCGCGATCATGGGTTTGCGCACCGCCGAGATCGACTCGGTTTCAGCCACGAAAAGGTTTTCCAGAAACACTTCTGTGAAGGATTTCTCTGCCATTTCCTTGACATCCGCCCCAGCGGCAAAGGATTTTTCCGATCCGGTCAGAATGATGCAGCGCGTGTTGCTGTCTGCACCGGCGGCAGTGACGGCCAGCGCCAATTCGGCCATCAGCTTGGCATTCAGCGCGTTCAGCGCGTCCGGACGGTTGAGCCGGATGACAGAGACATAATCCTCGACTTCGACGATCAGAGTTTCATAGGCCATGCGCGCGCTCCGAATGTTTCACGTCGTTGGGACTCCTAGCACCATCGGCCCTGATGGCAAGGCGCTGCGGGTCTTCAGCGCTGACAGCGCGGGCAGTAGAAACTGGATCTGCCCGATTGCACCACCCGCATGATGCTTTTCGAACAGCCGGGGGTGGGGCAGGGCTCGCCCTCGCGGTCATACACGTGGAAACGATGCTGGAAGTAACCCAGTTCCCCATCAGCCTGCCGATAGTCGCGCAAGGAACTGCCGCCCGCCTCGATCGCCTCGGTCAACACCTCACGGATCAGGGGCACAAGGCTGCCCACGCGGCGCGCAGAAAGCGCCCCGGCGCGGGTAAGCGGCGAGATGCGGGCGCGGAAAAGTGTTTCGCAAACATAGATATTACCCAGACCCGCAATGATGCGCTGATCGAGCAGGGCCGATTTGATCGGGGTGTTGCGTCCCTTCAGCCGCGCGGCCAGATACGTCTCATCAAATGCATTTCCCAAGGGTTCGGGGCCCAATGCAGCCAGCAGGGGGTGAATATCCGCAGCGTCTCCGGATCCACGACGGAAAAGGTCCATTGCGCCGAAACGGCGCGCATCGTTGAAGGTGACGCGTGCGCCGCCTTCAAGATCCAGCACGACATGGTCATGCTTGGCGGGTGCAGGGTGGTCGCGGTGAAAATCGCCAACCTGCGCGCCGGAAATCAGCATCCGCCCCGACATGCCCAGATGGATCAGCAGTGTCTCGTCGGTCGACAGATCGGCGAGAATGTATTTCGACCGCCGCCGCAGTGCCAGCACACGCGCGCCCGTCAGCCGCGCGGCCATGTCCGGCGGAAACGGCCAGCGCAGATCGGGGCGGTTCACCGTGGCGAGCCTGATCACCCGACCCTCCATCACCGGAAGCAGACCGCGGCGTACTGTCTCAACCTCTGGAAGTTCGGGCATGGGTATCCTTCATCAGATGGGCTTTGCATTGCAGCCGCGGTTTGGCGGCCTATAAGAAGACAGAGCAAGGAAACGGCAAGACCCATGACTGACAATACCAGCGACACCCCCGCAGGCACCACGCATTTCGGCAACCAGACGGTGGCCGAAGGCGACAAGGCCGGAATGGTGCACGAGGTCTTTACCCGAGTGGCCAGCAAATACGACGTCATGAACGATCTGATGTCGGGCGGCCTGCACCGGCTGTGGAAGGATGCGATGATGGACTGGCTGGCACCCAGGCCCGGCCAACGCCTGCTGGATGTGGCGGGGGGCACAGGAGATGTGGCGTTTCGTTTCCTAAAACGTGCGCCATCGGCCAGTGCCATCGTTTGCGACATGACCGAAGGCATGCTGGTTGCCGGCCGTCAGCGGGCCGAGGCGGACAATCTGGCCGAACGGCTGGACTGGGTGGCGGGCGACGCGATGGCGTTGCCTTTTGAGAGCAATACGTTTGACGTCTACACGATTTCCTTCGGCATCCGGAACGTAACCCGCATTGCCGATGCGCTGGCCGAAGCCTACCGCGTGCTGCGCCCCGGCGGGCGGTTGATGGTGCTGGAATTCAGCCAGATCCCGAATGAGGCGCTGCAAAAGGCCTATGATCTCTATTCCTTCAACGTGATCCCGGTGATGGGGCAGATCGTGGCGGGCGACCGCGACAGCTATCAGTATCTGGTCGAATCGATCCGCAAGTTTCCCGACCAGCAGCGCTTTGCCGACATGATCAGCGATGCCGGGTTTGAACAGGTCAAATATCGGAACCTCACGATGGGGGTCGCCGCCCTTCATTCGGGGTGGAAGATCTAGGTGCGTGGCCCGCACAACATCTGGCGGCTGATCCGGACGCTGGCCACGATGGAGCGGACGGGCGCCATCGGCGTGGTGCTGGAGGCGTCTCAGGCGCCACCCCACATCCGCGTTGCTGCGCGCATACTCGGATGGCCGTTCAAACCTCTGGGGCTGCGGGGCGATCCGGCCCTGCCGCCGGTGACGCGGGCACTGACGGCGCTGGGCCCGGCCTACATCAAGTTCGGCCAGATCCTGTCCACCCGCCCGGACATCGTCGGAGATGAGCTGGCCGAGCAGCTGAAATACCTGCAAGACAAGCTGCCGCCGTTTTCCATCACCATCGCGCGCCGAATGATCGAACAGGAACTGGGCCAGCCCGTCGATACGATCTTTTCCGAGTTTTCCGAACCCGTGGCGGCCGCGTCGATCGCGCAGGTTCACAAGGCGCGTCTGGCCGAAGACGGGCGGCTGGTTGCCGTCAAAGTGCTGCGCCCCGGCATCGAGCGGGCATTCCGCAAGGATATCGACGCGTTCTATCTGATTGCCCGCACCATCGAAATCCTCGCCCCATTTGCCCGCCGTTTACGTCCCACCGATGTGATCCGCCACTTTGAAGGCGTGGTGATGGGAGAGTTGGATTTTCGCCTTGAATCGAGCGCCGCTGCCGAGTTTGCCGCCAACACCAAAGGCGATGCCGGGTTTCAGGTGCCGCGCCCGGTCTGGAACTACTCGGGGCGTCAGGTGATGACGCTGGACTGGGCCGAAGGCATCGGGATGAATGACAATGCGGCCCTTGATGCTGCCGGCATCGACCGGCGGGCGCTGGGCGCGCGGGTGTTGCAACTGTTCCTGAACCACGCGCTGCGCGACGGATATTTCCACGGCGACATGCATCAGGGCAATCTGAAGGTTGCGGCGAACGGCGATATCATTGCCTATGATTTCGGCATCATGGGCCGGATCGACGAATACACCCGCCGCGTCTACGCCGAGATCCTGTTCGGCTTTATCCGCAAGGATTACCGACGCGTCGCAGAGGTACATTTTGAGGCCGGCTATGTGCCCCCCGACCGGGACATCGACGACTTCGCCCGCGCCTTGCGTGCCGTGGGCGAGCCGATTTTCGGCATGGATGCCACACGCATCTCGATGGCACGACTTTTGGCCTATCTTTTTGAAGTGACAGAGCGGTTCGGGATGGAGACGCGGACCGAACTGATCTTGTTGCAGCGCACGATGGTTGTGGTCGAAGGCGTGGCGCGCGGTCTCGATCCGCGCATCAACATCTGGGAGGTCGCCAAACCCGTGGTCGAAACCTATGTGGCCAAGAACGTCGGGCCCCGCGCCCTGCTGCGGGATTTGGGCAAGACTGCGATCGTGCTTGCGCGTTTTGGGCCAAAGTTGCCGGGTCTGGTCGAGGCGGCGCTGATTGCGCAGGCAACGGGGCCAAAACCGTTGCCAAGGGGTCGCAGCTGGCGCCCCGTCTGGACGTTTCTGGGGGGAGTTGGTCTGCTGGCACTTGGTGTGTGGACCGGGACGCGGCTGTGATCACCCGGCCTTCAGACCACCCGCAGGTCAAACAGGTACCCGCAACGCTGTGACGGCCGTGGCCGGAACCTCGATCCCGCCCCGCAGAACCAGCCGCGTGCCGTCGACCCCGCCGCGCGCCTCAAGGATGGGGGCGTAATACTCTACTGGCGCTGACATCAGCCTGCTTTCGTTGAAATAGCTTTCCAACGTAACTGTATATGTACCACGGGGAAGCGGATCGCCCGCCGCATCTGCGCCCAGCCATTCATAGGGTTCTGCCGATACCGGCACATCCTCGCGTGAGACAACGCGGCCGTCGGCATCGGTCACGACCAGTACTGCCCGATTGGCCGACGCGGCAGGGTTCGGCGACAGCGTGACGGGGGTTCCGTCCATGTAGACCGGGGCTGCGGCGCGCGCCTCTTGCCCCACCCATCCGGCAAGCTGTGCCATGCCCAGAATGCCGAACTGGGTTTGCATCCCTTCAAGCAACTGGTTGGTGCGCACCGATTGCTCGACGTTTGAAAACGTGGCCAGTTGAACGGCGTAATCAGCCGAATCGACTGGGTTCAGCGGGTCCTGATTCTTCATCTGAACCGTCAGCATTCGCAAGAATGTCTCGAAATCGGAACTGATCGCGGGCCGGGCCTGCCCGGCCGCAGCGGTGGCGTTCGAGGGTAATTTGTACGTTGGGGACGTCATTTCCATTCTGTCAATCCTTTCAAAGACGCATATCCAACCGCCCCTCGGGGGTTGGTCGTCGCGACGGGGTGGGCAAGGGGGTCAATGTAAAGTCAGCATCTGCGCCATCATCTGCGGAATTGCCTGCGCGTCCGGCAAAGCGCTGTGCGGACGAATCGCGCCCGGTCCAGCTGCCAAAGCCCAGCGACGTCTGGCCAAAGCCCGACTGACGCAGGTCTGCAACAAGCTGGTCCACATGTTTGCGAAGCAGATCCAGCGCCTCGGGACGTTCGGCCGAGACGATGACGTGGATCCGTTCGCCCGCGGTGGTCATTTCAAAACGGATCTGCCCCAGTTCCTGTGGGCGCAGGGTCAGATCAATCTGACCGGTCTGGCCATGGCGCATGGCCGCGGTGACGGCCTGCGCCACCTGATGCGCGGGGTGCGGATACGCCGGGTTGTGTGCGGGTATCGGCGGTGAAGATGTCGACGTGGCAGGGGATGGCGCCACCGTGGCAAGTCCCGTGATCATGGCGCCACGGTCGGCAACGCCAGCTTCCTGGGCAGTGGACCGGATAATCACAGCGGCTATGGCGGTCTGCGCGGAGGGACCTTCGTTCGGTACCGCGACACGAACAGCGACGGCCGACGCCGGAAAGGTAATTGCCGGTCCATGGTCCAGCCGCTGGCCACGTGGCGGCTGCTCTTGCTTTGGCCAGTCGACCGCAAAAGGGGGTTTCTGGCCGCCCGTCGCTACTTTTTGGGCAACCAGACGCAACGGATCAAGCGTGACCGCGCCAGCATGGGTCGCGGGTTCGGACGCGGCTGGAGCGCGCCGGTTTGTTGCGCGCTGAGTGTTCTCAAAAAGGGTCGCGGCGGGCAGATTTGTTGCGGGTGGGGCTTCCGTTGGTTGGGCGACGGGGGACAAAGCGCGCACGAGCGCGGCGGGAGCGTGGCTCGCGGTGGTGGCGGGTCCGTGCACAATGGTCTGGCCGGGCATCGGGGCAATCACGATTGACGAAGTATCTCGGGTTGGGGCTGCTGTTCGGGCCGCGTTCGGCTGAATCGGCCGGCCCTCTGGCGCGACCGGGGTTGCCTCGAAATACCTTATTTTTGCCAAGACAGGCGCGACGGGCGCTGGCTGATCCGACGACATCGCCGGCCCCGGCGAAACGGGGGGCGTGGCATGGTGTGACGAAGTGATCGTACCCTCGGGCAGTGCCCTCGTCACCCCTGCGTGCAAGGGGGCGGCAATCTGATCGGCAGCACGAGTCTGGTCGTGCTGGGAAGGTTGTTGCTGGGAAGGTTGATGCTGGAAAGGCTGATGCTGGGAAGGCGGATGCTGGGCAAACTGCGCCTTGGCAGTAGGGGCCGCTTCAGCCGTCGGGCCTTCCCGCACAGAGGCCGGTGCTGCCAAGGGGCGCGTGACATTGCCGTTATCGCCTGCCAGTCCTTCGGCATTCAAAACGCGCGTTTCGGATCTGACGGTCGGATAAGCGGCAACGGGTTGCAACTCTTGTGCGTGCAGCCGGAATGCTGCGACGATCGAGTTGTCGCCATGCTGTCGGTCGGAGGGCGGGCTGTCTGGCTGAAACTGCGCGGTCACACCGGGTAAAGCGCTACCCGCACTTGCTAGCTTATGATTTGGAAAATCGCCACGCGCAGCAACCGTTGAATCCCTGGGGCGCGCACCCTCGTCTTGCGACGCAAAAGCTACCGGCACTACTTTGACGCCGACACTGTCGGGGCGCGGTGGTTCGGTGTCGGCAAGCGGGCCGGCGGCATTTGGCTGTGCCACCGTTGTGCTTCCAACCGGCGTGACCGATGTGCCTCCAACCGGCGCGGCTGCCCTGTTTTTCGAAAACAGTACAGAGGAGTCCCGGCCTGGAGCAATCGGTGCGCCCAACGGCAAAGGCTTTTCTTCCTCAACTTCAGACATCGCCTGGGGCCAGCCCACTTGGGCGGGCTCAGCAACGTCAGGCGCGTTCTTGGTGGCGGAAAGGGAAGCTACGCCCCATGTCTCCAACGTCGACAAAGGGCCGGTTCCGCCCAAAACCGTCCCCCCGTCAATCGGGCCATCTGCCGGTGCAAACGCCGACTGTATGAGTGGCTGGGGCAACGTCAAGATCACCTGATCGGGTGCCGTTTCCGGCACGGCTTTGGTAAAGGCCACCGCCTTTGCCATCGGATCAGGCGCCTTCTCAGGTCCCGAACCTGCGCCTTTTAAGGCGGTATCCTTGGGCAATCCCAGGGGAAGGGGTGCCATCGCAGCAATCAGGTGGCCGAAGGCATCGTCAATCGCGTCCTCGGCCACTGAGGAGGAGGGGTGCGCGACAGCGCCGGGCATCAGGGTTTGTATCTGCATGGTCCGTTTCTTCCGACTTCTGCCGTCATTGACCCTGAAAATGGCCGGAGAATCCTTACAGACTGTTTACCCGAACCACGGATACTCGGGAAAATTGAACCTAAAACCCGGAGAATCCGATGCAGATATCGCCCGGCGGGGCCGCGGTCCCGTTGCCCCCCGAACGTCAACAAATGATGGAAAAGGCGAAGGAGCTTGAGGCAGCCTTCTTGTCAGAAATGCTGTCGCATGCCGGGATGACGCCCGAAGGCGGCTCGTTTGCGGGGGGCGAAGGGGAAGAACAATTCGCCTCGTTCCTGCGCGACGCGCAAGCGCGTCTGATGGTCGATCGGGGCGGCATCGGACTGGCAGAAATGATCTTCAACTCTCTTGTGAAAGCAGAAGGAACCTCTGATGGCGCGTAATCTTGCGGCGATTCTCGATGATATGCACGCGGCCCTTCTGGCGGGCGATTTTGCACGGTTGAACGCGCTGGTGCCGGATCTTGAGGATGCCAGGGCGCAGGTTGTGGCGCATGGACACCCTGACCCCACTGCCCTGCGCGACAAGGCGCGGCGCAACGCGCTGTGCCTGCAGGCGGCGGTTTATGGCGTGAAGTCTGCGCGCCGACGCATTGCCGACATCGCTGAGGCCGCACGCGGGCTGACCACTTATGACCGTGTGGGGTCCAAGGCGACGCTGAATCTGACGGAACCCAAACCGCGGCGCGTATGAATTGTCTCAAATCATCGGGGAATGACCCAGAGAGATTCACCGGTGATTAGGGGTTGGAGGTTTGTATCAGTTATGCGCCCCGAGGTCGGGGTGGCGCTGCGGGGAATACCCCAAGGCACAGGCAAGAATGCCCTTCCAGCCGTCGGCTGACGGTAATTTACGCCGCGAAAAAGCGCGGCTTTTGTGAAGGAAACGAACATGTCGTCCATTCTTACGAACAACGGCGCGATGGTTGCATTGCAGACGATGAAGGCCATCAACAAGAACATGGGCATGGTGCAGTCCGAGATTTCGACCGGCAAGTCGGTCGCGAATGCCAAGGATAATGCGGCCGTCTGGGCCATCTCGAAAACAATGGAGTCGGACGTCAAAGGCTTCAAGGGTATCTCTGACAGCCTTGCGCTGGGCTCTTCGACCATTGCCGTGGCGCGCTCGGCGTCAGAGCAAATCACCGACTTGCTGACCGAGATCAAGGGCAAGATCGTTGCCTCGCAAGAAGCCAACGTCGACCGCACCAAGATTCAGGCGGACGTGTCAGCGCTGCGCGACCAGATTGGCTCAATCACCGGCGCTGCCCAGTTCAATGGTCTTAACCTGCTGGCGAACCGTCAGGGTGGGGCAACCGTGGCGCAGATCGTCGGCAACACCGGCGCTGGCGCCGGAATCGCCGGCTCGGGCAACATCGACGTTCTGTCGTCGCTTGACCGCAGCGCAACGGGCGTGACCTCTTCGTCGATCAAGGTTGGCAAGCAAGATCTTGGCACGCAGGCGCGTCTCGCTGGTGCGGGCACTGACATCGCGTCGGCCACGGCCATGACCGGCGCGGGTGCCATCGCGGCAGGTGCCTCGGCCACCTTGCTCGTGGTGGGCGACACCGGCACGGTCGCACGCGGCGGTGCGCGGGTCATTGCCGGCGATTCTTATGCCATCTCTGGTCTGACGGGTCTGACGGCTTCGCTGAACTACGTTGCGCGTGACGGCGATTCGGTGACGGACATTGCAAAAGGGTTGGTTGACCGCATCAACTTTGAAGCGAAAAAGGCAAACCTTTCCTACACCGCGTCTTTCAGCGGCACCGCGGGCGTCACACTGACCAACAACACGACTGCCAGCATCACCACCACGTCGGCCGTGACAACGGGCGGCACGGCTGGCGGCGGCCTGGAACTTCTGCGCGATCTTGATGTGACGACCGCAGATGGAGCAAAGGCTGCACTGAGCGCCATCGAAGGTCTGACCCAGAAGGCCGTCAGCGCCGCTTCCAACTTCGGTACCGCCCAGAAGCGGATCGATGTGCAGCAGTCCTTCGTCAGCAATCTGGTCGATTCGTTGAAGTCGGGCATCGGATCAATGGTCGACGCAAACATGGAAGAGGCTTCGGCACGCCTGCAGGCGCTGCAGGTTCAGCAGCAGTTGGCCACGCAGTCGCTGTCGATCGCCAATCAGGCGCCTCAGAGCATCCTGTCTCTGTTCCGTTAACGGGCTTGGGCCGGGGGACCCCCCCGGCCCCTTCCCCTGACCCCAAACGCAACGCGAAGGATTCGCCGTGAACGCGCTTATTCACCCGAAAACGGGCTATGCCCGCCCGGATGCCACCCTGCGCCCCATGCGCAGCATCGAATACGAAGCCTTGGCACGGGCGACGAAACTGCTGTCTGCCGCCTGGCCCCACCGGAAGGAAGATTTTCCGCAGCTTGTATCCGCCCTGAGCGAAAATCTGCGGCTATGGTCAACACTTGCAGCGGATGTGGCCTCATCGGAAAACGGGCTTCCGGCGCCCCTGCGCGCTCAGCTCTTCTATCTGTACGAGTTTTCCGATCAGCACACCCGGGGCATTCTGGAAGGCCGCGGCAGTATCGAAGTGCTGGTCGACATAAACACCGCAGTGATGCGTGGCCTTCGTGGCCAGGGCGGTGTCGCATGAGTGGCCTTGTTCTGAAACTTGGGCCGCATGAACGCGTGCTGATCAATGGCGCCGTGATTGAAAATGGCGACCGCCGCTCGCGTCTGGCCATTATGACGCCCAACGCCCACATCTTGCGCCTGCGCGATGCCATCCACCCCGAAGAGGTGAATACCCCAGTGCGCCGCGTGTGCTATATCGCGCAGCTGATCCTGTCAGGGGACGCCGACCCCAAGGATGCGCAGATGCAGCTTTTGCGGGGGATCGAGCAGCTGAGCCAGGTTCTGACTGACCCGGACAGCCGCACGCAACTCGCGCTGGCCAGTGCGTCGGTGCTGGAGGGCCAGCACTATCAGACCCTCAAGGCGCTTCGCAGTTTGCTGCCGCGCGAAGAACGGCTGATAGCGGTCGGTCAGGCATGACGTTTTCTCCGGTTCTTCCCATCGGTGGCTATGCGGGTTACGCCTTTTTGAAAAGGACGTTGCCCGCGCAGACCAAAGCCTTTGAAGCGCAGACCACCGTCAAGCGTGACGAGGCCTATTTCCGCGCAAACATTGGCAAGATTGATACAGCCGAGCAGTTGGTACGCGACCCGAGGCTGATGCGCGTCGCCCTTGGCGCCTTTGGGCTGCAGAATGATGTGGGCAACAAGTTTTTCATCCGCAAGGTTCTGGAAGAAGGCACGCTGACCCCCAAGGCATTGGCCAACAAGCTGTCGGACAAGCAATACGCCAAGCTTGCCAATGCATTTGGTTTCGGCACACTTGGGGCCGCACCGCGCACCAAGCTGTCGGATTTCGCAGACAAGATCCTGACTTCGTACAAGGCGCAGCAGTTTGCGGTGGCCGTGGGCGAACAGAATGATGACATGCGCCTCGCTCTGAACGCAGAACGCGAATTGCCGGAACTGGCAAAATCCGGCGCGAGCGAGGCGGCGAAATGGTTCACCATACTGGGAAATGCGCCTTTGCGGCTGGTGTTTGAAAAGGCGTTCGGCCTGCCCGCGTCCTTTGGTGCCATCGACATCGACAAACAGGTCGAAACCCTGAAGGAGCGGACCAAAGCGGCCTTTGGCAGTGATGGCCTGAACCAGTTCACCGAACCGGCCAAGCTGGAAAAGCTCGTGCGCCAATTTCTGATCCGATCAGAAGTGGGTGCCGGCGCGTCCGCGCTGAGCGGCGGGCAGGTCGCCCTTACGCTGTTGCAATCAAGTACCTTTTCCTATCGCAGACTCTGAGCGCGGCTAGAAGCAGGCGCGCAAGCGCCGAAAACTCGCTTCAATCCCGCCTGCCGGCGCGTCTTCTGCCAGAAACGCATCCAGCGCAGGCCAGTGCCGGATCGCCTGATCCACAGTTGGATCTGTGCCCTTTTGATAAAGCCCCGCCTGTACCATCATCTCGGCCCGGTCCCAGGCCGACAGCAGCCGGCGGGTGCGGACGATCAGCTCATTCTCGACGTCGGTCGCTGCCCATGGCAGGCTACGCGAGACCGAGCGCAGCAGATCAATTGCGGGGTATCGGCCACGCTCGGCAATGCGCCGATCAAGAACCACGTGCCCATCAAGTACGCCCCGCAGGATATCGGCAACCGGCTCGTCCATATCTGACCCGGACACCAGAACCGAAAAGATCGCCGTGATGTCGCCCTGCCCTTCGGCCCCCGGGCCAGCGCGTTCGGCCAGTGACATGATCGCGTGCTGCAACGACGGTGGATACCCGCGCAGCGATGCCGGTTCGCCCGCCGACAGTGCGATTTCCCGGTGCGCTTCGGCAAAACGTGTAACCGAATCGGCAAGAAAGAGCACATGCAGCCCCTGATCCCTGAAGTGTTCAGCAACCGCCATCGCGGTCAGCGCGCAGCGGCGGCGCAACAGGGGGGAACGATCGGACGTGGCAGCGACAACCACACTGCGCGCCATGCCTTCGGGCCCCAGAACGGTTTCGGTGAACTCGCGCAGCTCCCGCCCGCGTTCGCCCACGAGGGCAATCACCACCACATCCGCCGCAAGTGCACGCGCAAAGCTGCTCAGCAGACTGGATTTTCCGACGCCCGAGCCTGCGAACAAACCAATGCGCTGGCCACGTACGATGGGCAGGAGCGTATCAAACGCAGCCTTTCCGGTGCTCAGCCGAGCGCCCAGACGCCGCCTGCGCGCGGGGGGCGGCGGGTCTGCGCGCAGGCTGCGCGGCTGGGCGCCAGGAAACAGCGGCCGGCCGTCCAGCGGTCGACCCAAAGGGTCAATCACGCGGCCGATCCACGAATTGTCGGGCGAAATGGTTGCGGGACCTTCCAGCGCCACCCCGGTGCCGATGGACAACCCTTCGATCCCGTCGTCGGGCAATACGGACAGGCTGTGGGCGTCGATCCCGATGACCTCGCCGCCGCAGGCGCGGGCGGTGCGGATCTGGACCCTGTCGCCCAGCGCGGCCCGCCCCTGCAGGCCCCGCACGGTCAACGTGGCGCCACTGGCAGTCACCACGCGTCCGATCGGGCGGCTGACAAGCACCCGGCCGATTTCCAGGGCCAGAGGGGCAAAAATATTGGTCACGGGTTTCTCCCTTTGTTCGCTGATTACCCTTTCTAAAGGAATCACCCCTAAGAACTGGTGAACCATCTCGAGGGAGAAGCCCCGATGTTTGAAAAACTTGAACTGACCAGAATGGCACAGGCACTTGCATCCCATGCAGGCGCACGGCTGGGCACCGTTGCACGCAACGTGGCAAACGCAGATACGCCCGGCTTCCGGGCGATGGACCTGCCCGATTTTGCGCAGATCTTCGAAGGCACAGGCGTTGAGATGCGCGCCTCGCGCCCCGGGCATCTCGGGTTCTTCGCTGACCGGCCCGAGGCGGAAGAGGTGCGCTCGGGTGGGTCAATGGCACCCAACGGGAATGACGTTTCCCTTGATCTTCAGATGATGAAAGCAGTTGAAGCGCGTCAGGACCATGAGATGGCCCTCGCGGTCTATCGCAGCACATCCGACATCATCCGCACCAGCCTTGGCCGGAAAAACTGAAGGGGAATGAAAACATGAGTGATCTTTTGAAATCCTTGTCCATGTCGGCCTCGGGCATGCAGGCGCAGGCGATGCGTTTGCGCCACGTGTCCGAAAATATCGCCAATGCCGATACGCCCGGCTATCATCGCAAGGTCATCGCGTTTCGTGAGGAACTGGACAGCGGCGGCATCATTCCTGGCTCCGTCCGGCTGGACCAAAGCGCGCTCGAGAAAATCTATGATCCCGGCCATCCGTTGGCCGACGATACCGGTCACTATGATGGATCGAACGTCGATCTGGTGATCGAAATCGCTGACGCGCGCGAAGCGCAGCGCAGTTATGAGGCGAACCTCAAGCTTTTCGATCAGGCGCGTCAGATGACGCAAAGCCTGTTCGATCTCATCCGTAGATAAGGGAGATCCAGAATGGATATCAAGAAGTCCCAGGCCGCTCAGGCCTATGCACAAACCCGTTCGGCAGCGGCGCCCGAGCCGCTGCCGAACTCGGCCGAGGAAGGGGCGGCACGGTTCCTCGGAACCTTTGCCCAAACGCTTCAGCGTGGCGAGAATACCGCGCGGGCAGCGATGACGGGGGGGGCTGATCCGCATGCCCTCGTCGCGGCGCTGGCATCGTCACAGTCCGCCGTCGAAACAGTGGTGACGGTGCGCGACCGGGTGGTCGAGGCCTATCAGGAAATCCTGCGGATGCCCGTGTGATGCAGGGCCTTTCCGAGGGCGCCATTTTCGACATCCTGCGGCAGGCGCTGTGGATTGCGGTCACCATTTCTGCACCTTTGCTGGTCGTGGCCCTGGTCGCGGGGGTGGCCGTGGGCCTGTTTCAAGCGCTGACTTCGGTTCAGGAGATGACGCTGACCTTCGTTCCCAAGGTGGGAGCGATGCTGATCGTGTTCTGGGTCTCGATGAGTTTCATGACATCGACCCTCGTCACGTTTTTTCAGGACGGAATCATTCCCATGATCGAAGGAAACTGAGATGGACGCCCCCGGTTATACCACACTCACCCGCCAGTCTGGTCTGATGTCGGAAATGCAGGTGATCGCTCACAATATCGCAAATGCTTCGACCTCAGGCTTCCGCCGTGAGGGGGTGGTGTTTTCCGAATACATCACCCGGATGGGCGACGCGCCTTCGCTTTCGATGGCCTATGGAAATGCCCGCCATGTGGATCTGGGGCAGGCGGGGCTGAGTGCGACTGGCGGCACCTTTGATCTGGGCCTTCAGGGTGAGGGCTTTTTCCTTGTGGCCACCCCCCAGGGTGAGCGTCTGACGCGTGCAGGTGCCTTCACACCCTCGGGCGAAGGGGTTCTTGTCACCCCCGACGGATACCCTCTGCTTGATGCCGCGGGTGCGCCGGTTGCGGTTCCACCGGGTGCGCGCAGCATTTCGATTTCCTCGGACGGAACGATGTCGGCCGATGGGGCGCCGGTGGCACAGATCGGCCTCTGGCGGCCTGTTGATCCGCTCAGCTTGCGCCATCAGGCCGGTGCACTTTTTTCAGCAGATGCCACCGAGCCTACCGACAGCGCCCTGATGCGTCAGGGTTTTCTCGAGGACAGCAACGTCGATCCGGTCAGCGAAATCGCCCGGATGATTCAGGTGCAGCGCGCGTATGAACTGGGCCAGAAATTCCTCGATACCGAAGATGCACGCCACAAAAGCGTGATTGAAACGCTTGGCCGATAGGAGAAGCCGATGAAAGCCCTGCAGATTGCCGCCTCGGGCATGAGTGCGCAACAGATGCGTGTCGATGTCGTCTCGAACAACCTGGCCAACATGTCGACCACGGGCTACAACGCCCGCCGCGCCGATTTCGCCGATCTGCATTATCAGCAGCTGGCCCGGCCCGGCTCGATCTCGGCTGCGGACGGGTCGATGCTTCCCACCGGGGTGCAGATCGGTCTTGGCGTGCGGCCTGCGGCTGTGTCCGTCGTGCTGGCGCAGGGGCCACTGGCGCAAACCGGGGGTGATCTGGATATTGCTATCGACGGCAAAGGGTACATCGAAGTCGTGATGCCCGGCGGTGGTTCGGGGTATACCCGCGACGGCGCCCTGAAGCGCACCGGCGACGGCCTGATCGTGAATTCGGAAGGGTATCAGGTTGCCCCCGGTATCACCATTCCGGACGATGCGCGTGCGCTTTCGATCAATGCCGACGGCGAAGTTTATGCCTATTTCAACAATCAGGTGCAGCCTGCGCTTTTGGGCCAGTTATCCCTGGTCGGATTCACCAACGAAAAGGGGCTTGAGGCGATCGGGTCAAACCTGTTTCTGGAAACCGAAGCCTCGGGCCCGCCTGCCCAAGGCGTTCCGGGGCAAGACGGGATGGGCCAGTTGCGGCAAGGTTATCTTGAGGAAAGTTCGGTCGACGCGGTACGCGAAGTGACCGAGTTGATCAAGGCCCAGCGCGGGTATGAGTTGAACGCCAAAGTCATCACCGCAGCAGATCAGATGCTGTCGGCGACCACGCAGTTGCGCTGATGGGCTGGCTTTTGCTGTGCCTTGTAGTTGTCCTTGCTCCGATGCCGGCCCTCGCCGATTCCTTTGTCGCCAACCGGGTGGTCCGTGCGGGCGACGTGATCCGGGCTGAAGATCTATCCGCTGTTGCGGCCGATATTCCCGGGGCACTGTCAGCTATCGACCAGATCGCGGGACAAGAGGCGCGCGTGACCCTGTATCCCGGACGTCCCATTCGGGCTGACCAGCTGGGCGCGCCGGCCGTGGTCGACCGCAATCAGATCGTTTCTCTCGCTTATCTGGTCGGAAATCTCTCCATCACCACCGAAGGCCGGGCGCTGACGCGCGGCGGTGTCGGCGATGTGATCCGTGTTCTCAACCTGTCCTCGCGCGCCACGGTCCAGGGGCAGATCATGCCCGACGGGTCTGTGCACGTCTCCCCCCCAAAAGGATGACCCCATGCGTGTCTTCATGCTCGCCCTGGCTTTGGTTGCAGGGTGCACAAAATTGAACCAGGTCGGCAGAGCGCCCGACTTTTCGCCGCTGGAAGGCAGCTATCAGCACCATGCGATGTACTCCAACCCCATGCCCGAGTCGGCAGATGCAAATGCGCCTTCAGAAGCCTCATCCTTGTGGACGGCAAGCCGCGCTTCGCTTTTGGGTGACCGGCGAGCGGGACGCAGCGGGGATATCCTGACTGTTGTGATCGAGATCGACGACAAGGCAGAGATTTCCAATACCACCGATCGCGATCGCACAGGCAACCAGTCCATCCGTCTACCGTCGCTGTTTGGCATTCCGCAGCGGATCGACCGGTCCTTGCCCGAAGGTGCCACGATGGCCGAGGCGGTCACTACCAGTTCGACCTCGACGTTTTCGGGGACGGGGTCTGTCTCACGCAAGGAAAAACTGACACTGCGCGTTGCGGCCACGGTGGTGGAAGAACTGCCGAATGGCGTTCTTCGGATAGAAGGGCAGCAAGAGGTCCGGGTGAACTTCGAACTGCGCGAGTTGATCGTGACGGGCTATGTGCGCCCTGCCGACATCACGCGGCAAAACGAGATCACCTATGACAAGATTGCCGGTGCGCGGATTTCGTATGGCGGGCGCGGCCAGATCACCGATGTGCAGCAGCCGCGCTATGGCCAGCAGATCACAGACGCCCTCTTGCCATTCTGAGAATCATGATCCGCCAAATCCTTCCAGTTGTTCTTGTTCTGATGGGTCTTGGTGCAGGGGCAGGCGCAGGGCTGTTTCTGCGACCGGCCCCTGATCGGGACGATACCGCAGCCGACGTTGCTCTCGTTGCCAAGCCTGCCACACCCGAGACGCTGCCAGAATATGTGAAACTGGCCAACCAATTCATCGTGCCCGTGGTTGAAGGCGGGCGCATCACCTCGATGGTGATCGTATCTCTTAGCCTGGAGGTGACGCAAGGCAGCACCGATCAGGTGTTTCAGCGCGAACCCAAGCTACGCGATGTCTTTCTTCAGATGCTTTTTGATCATGCCAACACGGGGGGGTTTCGAGGATCGTTCACTGACGCCGCCAATCTTGTGATCCTGCGCGCCAACCTGCTTGAGGCGGCAAAGAAGATCCTGGCCGAGCAGGTGTCAAATGTGTTGATCACAGATATCGTGCGCCAGGACAGTTGAGCATGACCTGTGGCGCCTTTATTTGCGCGCCAGAAGTTTTCCCAACACTTCGGCCCGACCAAAGGACTGCTGCGCGGCCTCACGTTCGGCCATACAGCGCACCGTGTCGCGGGCATTCTGTTGGTTGAGCATGATGCGCCGGTTCGCGGCCCACAGCCCATACTTCTCGGCCACCTGTGCCACTGCGGCCGACTCGGGCAGTGCGGGGACCGTGGTGTGATCGAGGGCCCGGATCAGGTCTTGGGTCCGCGCTTTGTCGGCCTGTGCATGGCTGAGTGCCGCCAGATCGCGGTCGCGCAAAAGATCTGCAATGACCTTCAGATTCTTCATCCGGTCGCGGTCATTCATCGGGTCAGCCCCTTGGCGCGTTTGCGCATGCCTTCTGCAAAACGGATCGCAGCGGCAACGGCGCGGTAATGGTCGCGCTGGATGGGCTTGCCGACCTCGACCGTGGCGTGGATGGCGCGGGCTGTGGGCGGGTCGGAATGCAGAGGCACACCCTTTTCCGCGGCTTTTTCGCGGATGCGCCGGGCAACCTCATCGACGCCCTTTGCTACCAGAATTGGTGCGCTGCGGGCTCCGCGTTGCCATTTGAGGGCAACAGCATAATGCGTCGGGTTCACGATCACCACATTAGCCTGCGCCACATCAGCAAGCATCTGGTTCATCGCAAGTTCCTGCCCGCGCTGGCGCCGCTGCGCCTTGGAATGCGGATCGCCGTCGCTCTCTTTCATCTCGTCAGTCATTTCCTTGCGTGACATGCGATTGCGTTTGATCCGCGCGTGGTGCTGCCACAGATAATCAAGGCATCCCATCACCGCAGTAAGCACCAGCACGATCAGCAGGAACTGGCCCAAGAGTCCGAACAGGATGATCAACCCAAGGCGTGGCTCAAGGCTGGCGCTGGCGAGGATCGTTTCCGAATGGGCGATCAAAAAGTAGCTCAGCACGATTGCCACCAGCATCAGCTTGATGAAACTCTTGGCAAATTCGAACAGGCCGTCAGGGCCGAATTTCTGTTTTGCGGTGGCAATGGGTGAGATGCGCGACAATTTTGGCATCAGCTTGTCGGGGGCGAAGACAATGGCCCTTTGCGCTGTCAGTGCGATCAAGGTGACCAGAGCCGGAAGACCCAGAAACAGGATGAGGGGCATGGCGACGGACCCGAGCATACCCGCCACGACAGGCCGTGCCGAACGGGCGGCAAGCGCGGCAATCTCGGGTGCGCGGTCGAGGATCAGCGCAAGCCCCTGACCCGCCGCCCCCACGGCGCCAAGCCCCGCCATACCCGCCAACAGCAGCCCGCCGTAACCTGCGGCCGCCGAAAGCTCGGTCGATTTGGCGACATCGCCTTTCTTGCGCGCGTCCTCCATGCGCTTCTGGGACGGGGCATGTTCCTTTTCGTCGTCGCTCTGGTCGTCGCCCCCGCTCATGGAACGGTTCCGGTGGGCATGGCGAGAAAGGCGTTGAAGGCCCGCAGCCAGACGGCCAGCGCCAACGGTGTGACAAGAGCCAGAAGAACCAGCCCACCAAGGCTGAGCGCGGGCGCGCCCACGAACGACACCATCAGTTGCGGCATCGCCCGATTGATGACGCCAAGCGCCACATTATACAGAAGCGATGCGATCACGAAGGGCATGGCAATCATGAACGCCAGCGAAAAGGACCGGCTGACCTGCGCCAGTCCCCAATCGGCCACCAGCCCGGTGCTGGGCCAGACCCCGCCGGGCATAAGGTCGTAGGACAGGATCAAAAACGACACTAACCGCAGGTGCAGATCGCTTTGCACCGCCAAGGCCAGCCCTGCCATCACGAGAAGTTTCGAGATGGCAGGCTGCGGCTCGGCCCCCGAAGGAAACAGTTGCGACAGCGATGTCGCATTCGCCGCGATCGTGCCCGCCATCATCAGCGCCAGGACAAAGAACCGCAACACAAGTCCCATCAGCAAGCCAACGAGGATTTCGGGCGCAAACCCGGCAACCAGAGGTGTGCCTTGCAAGCCCGGCAAGACCGCCGGCGCGATGGCGGCGGTGAACATTACGGTCAGTACCAGCCTGATCCGGCGGGGCACGACCTGTTCACCAAAGGCTGGAAGAGTGGCCATCGCAGCCCCGACGCGCAGAAAGATCAGTGTCAGAGCCTCGGCCTGACCGGCGGCGATGCCCTGATATTCAAGGATCAGCGCGATCAGTGGGTTCATTGCGGCACGAGGCCCACGATGGCCGGGCGAGCCTCAAGCCCGATTTCTTCATAGGACAAGACAGGCGCGCTCAGCCCCTTGGCTGCCAGCACCGTGCGCAGGAAACGCCGCCGCAGGGTCGAGGTGACGATGGCGGCGGTGACGCCTGTTTCAGCAGCGCGGTTCAATTTTTCGGCCAGAAGGCCCGCCAGTCGGGCGAACTGTTCGGGCGGCAGGGCCACGTCGCGGTGTCCGCGTTCGCCCTCGACCTGATATTCGGAAAACACCCTCTCCCATTCTGGTGCGATCTGGATCAGGGGGATGGTCCCATCGCCCCGTTTCAGATCAGCAACCAGCTGGAACCCGATCTTCTGGCGCACATGCTCACAGATCGCCTCTGCCGAGGGCATGCCGCGCGCCTCGGCAATCGCCTCGAGGATCAGGGGCAGGTTACGCACAGACACGCGTTCTTCCAGCAGCAAGCGCAGAACGGCGAGCATCAGATCAACCGGCACCTTGTCGGGGATAAGCTCATCCAGCAGCTTGCGGTTCGCCTCGGCGCGGCTGGGTTCCGACACATTCACGAACTCGTCCAGCAGGCGTCTCAGGCTGCGCATCGACAGCAGCCGCGCGAGGTTGGCGCGGATGATCTCAAGCAGATGGGTCGCCAGAACCTCGGGCGCGGAAACCACGGTCAGGCCCGCGATGGCCGCATCTTCCTGATCTGACGTGCGGATCCAGCGGGCCGCTGTGCCGTAGACCGGCTCACTGACATCAACGCCATCAGGTGCGGGCGTGCCTTCGGTCAACAGCACCAGCGCACGGTCGGGCATCAGCCGGTTCGTCACCCGCTCGACCCCCTGAATGCGTATGCGGTAATTGCCGGGGGGCAGCGTGGCCTCGTCTGTCAGACGAATTTCGGGCAGGATCAGGCCGTAACTTGCGGCAATGTGGTTGCGCATGTTGCCGATACGCCCGTCAAGGCCGGTGGCGGGATCCAGGACCATGGCCACCAGATCGGGCGCAAATTCCAGATGGATCTCGTCAAAATCCAGCACGTCACCCAAAGGGCGCTTGCGAATGGGTTCAATTTTCGTCGCGTCGGAGTTGGGTGGCGCAGCGGCGCGTCGGTGCACCACCAGCGCTGTTCCCGCCAGAATGGCAGCGCCCAGTATGAAGGGAAAAAACGGCATGCCGGGGATCAGCGCAAACAGCGTCATCAAAAGCGCGACGGTGCCAAGCGCTCCGGGATAGCGCCCCAACTGGGCAAAGAACGAAACGTCGGTGGCGCCTTTCGATCCGCCGCGCGCCAGCAAAAGCGCGGCAGCAACCGAGATGATCACGGCCGGGATCTGGCTGACCAAACCATCACCGACCGTAAGGATGGCATAGGTCTCGAAGGCACGGCCCACGGGCATGTCGTGCACAAAGACGCCCATCACCAAACCCATCACGATGTTCAGGATCGTGATCAGCAGGCCGGCCACGGCATCGCCCTTGACGAATTTGGACGCACCGTCGAGCGAACCGAAAAAGTTCGTCTCGGCCAGTTCGCGTTCGCGGCGTTCTTTCGCCTCGGTGTGGTCGATGGCGCCCGCTGCCATGTCGGCGTCGATGGCCAGCTGGCGGCCAGGCATGCCGTCCAACGCAAAGCGCGCGCCCACCTCGGCCATGCGGCCCGCACCCTTGGTGATGACCATGAAGTTCACGATCAGGAGGACGCAGAACACCACCACACCCAGCAAGACGTTGCCGCCCATGATAAAATTGGCAAACCCCTCAATCACCGCGCCTGCGGCATCGGTGCCGGTATGCCCCTCACCTATGATCAGTTTTGTGGACGAGACGTTCAGCGACAGCCGCAGCATCAGCGACGCCAGCAGGATTGTCGGAAACGCCGAGAAATCGAGCGGGCGTTCGATGAACAAGGTGACCGTCAGCATCAGAATGGCGAGTGCAAAAGACAGCGCAAGGCCCAGGTCCAGGATCCACGACGGAACCGGCAGGACCATCATCACGATCACCGCCATCAGTGCCAGAGCCAGCAGGATTGTTGGATGGAACAGGTTTGAGAGCTTTAGTTCCGGGTTCATTGCGGCACCTATCGCAGCAAGGGCCGGGCGCCGGTGGCCCTGCCCGAAAACAGCGATCCGTTTTCCCCGCCGGTGCCACCTTGCAGCAGCGGAAAGCGGTTTTCCCGGGGCACGGTGGCGGTGCCTGCAACCCGGCCTTCGACCAGCGCGTTCGTGGGCAAGGGGGCCTCAAGCACATTGGCGACCTTGCGCAGATAGCCCTGTGCCGCATCGGGCCGGCGGGAGTGATAGGCGCCGACGGCCCCATCCCAACTGCCATGTTCGCCATAGAGTGTCTGAAGAAAGCGCGCGGCATAGAGCGCATTTTCGACCGGGTCGAACATGGCATCGAGTGACGCGAATTTCACCCCGTGCCAGCGCAGGTTCACCTGAAAGCAGCCGATATCGATGTTGGTGGCACCTGTGGCCATTGCCTCGGTGACGTGTTGCAAGGCCTTGTCTTCGGTTTCGAAGAACGACCCCACCCCCGCCTCATTCACCGTCCATGGCCAGGGTGCCAGCGCGCCGCCGATCGTGCGCCCGGTTTCAACGCGCGCAATTGCCATCAGCACCGCCGCCGGAACCCCGGTGGCACGCGCCGCCTGATCGGCCGCCTGATCGCAGCGCAACGCCTCATCCAGATCTGTGCGCGCCTGAGCCGGCGCCATGATCTGGCCAAAGGCCGCAGTCCATAGGCACAACCACAGGGCCCGGCATCGTCTAAGCATAGGTTTCACCCGTTATCGTCGCGCTTCTGGCGACCCTTTGGCAGGGTACGGGGCGAATCTTTCCAATTCGGTAATTTCATCAGAACATTTGCGAACGCAGCCGGGCTTGACCCTGCCCCCCGCGCCGTTACCCTGCGCGCGACTCATCTTGGGCCGAGACACCTTGGACAAAACCGGAGCTTTTCATGACCCAGCGCCTTCACCTCGTCTTTGGCGGAGAACTTGTGGATCCTTCAAAAACCCATTTCAAAGACGTGAACGACATCCACATCGTGGGCATGTTCGGTGACTATGCAGCGGCCCATCGCGCCTGGAAAGCCGAGGCGCAACGCACGGTCGACAATGCGCACATGCGCTATTTCATTGCCCATATTCACCGCCTGCGCGACGAAGAGGTGTCGGGTTCGGCGACGGATATCCTCAGCTGATACCGCAGCAAACGCATGGCCCATTCCCTTGGTCTGACACTCTACAACCTGCGGCCCCGTCGCGAGGCCACTGCCAGCCCCGGCATGGCCGACCGGCCATCGGGGCGCCTGATCTGGCTTCATGCGCCCGCGCCCAATGATGCGCGCGGCGTCATGGCTCTGGCGCAGCGGCTGATTACTGAGGACGGAATGTCGGTTCTTTTGACTTGCCCGGTTGACCTCGGCCCGCGCCCCGGCCTGATCATGCAGCGCGCGCCTGTGGACCAGCCGGCGCAGGCCCGTGCCTTTCTTGACCATTGGCGCCCGGAAGCGGGCCTGTTCACAGACGGCGAACTGCGTCCCGCCCTGTTGCACGAGGCGGCAGAACGCGGCTGCCCCCTTCTGATGATCAATGCCCGCATGCCCTATCTGTTGCGCGAACGTGAGGGTTGGTTTCCTGGCCTCATGCGCTCATCGTTGCAGGCGTTTGCCCATGTGCTGACACTGGATCAGGGCGCAGCGCGCGCGTTTCGCAGATCGGGCGCCGCGCTGTCGGCGGTGCAGGTGGTGGGCCGTTTGGAAGAGGAAAGCGCCGCCCTTCCCTGCCTTGAGGCTGAACGCGCGTCGCTGGCCAAATTGCTGGCCACGCGCCCGGTCTGGCTGGCCGTTGGCCTGCCCGAGGCCGAGGAACAGGCCGTTATTTCTGCGCACCGCACCGCGCAATCGCTGGCACACCGGCTGCTGCTGATCATCGTTCCGAAAGATCCCGCGCGCGTGGCCCCGCTCGCCGCCCGCTTGTCGGAAGACGAGGGCTGGATCGTTGCCGACCGTAGCGCAGAACAAGAGCCGGAACCCGAGGTTGAGGTGTTCGTGGCCGACAGCATGGCCGAACTGGGCCTGTGGTATCGTCTGGCACCCGTCAGCTTCATGGGTGGCAGCCTTGCGGGCGAAGGGTGTGTCCGCAACCCGATGGAAGCCGCGGCCCTTGGCTCGGCCCTGCTGCATGGTCCGCGTGTAGGGGATTATGGCCCCGTTTTCGACCGTCTGGGTGCCGCCCGTGCGGCCCGTGGCGTCAGTGGTGTCACCGATCTGGGAGAGGCCCTGGCCGACCTTTTGTCGCCGGACCGGGCCGCAAGACTGGCGCAGGCGGCGTGGGCGGTGGCCTCGGATGGCGCTGATGTGACAGACCGTGTCGTGACCTTGTTGCGCGACCTGACCAAAACGGCCACCTGATGCGCCCCCCCGCCTTCTGGGGCCATGCGCCGGATCGGCCGGGCGCCGTGGCGCGCGCATTGCAGCCGCTGGGCTGGCTTTATGCGGCAGCCACCGCGCGGCGCGTGGCCCGGCCCGGCCATCGCGCCGGAGTTCCCGTGATCTGCATCGGCAATCTGAACGCGGGGGGCACGGGCAAGACGCCCACGGTGATTGCGCTGGTACAGCGCCTGACAGATCGCGGGATTGCTTGCCACGTCGTTTCGCGCGGCTATGGCGGCACGCTTGCAGGGCCCATGCGCGTTGACGAGGGCCGCCATACTGCGGCGCAGGTCGGGGACGAACCACTTTTGCTGGCCGCCTTTGCGCCCACTTGGGTGGCGCGTGACCGTGCCACAGGTGTCAGGGCGGCCGAGGCTGCGGGCGCACGCGCCATCGTGCTTGACGACGGGTTTCAGAACCCGTCCGTCGTCAAGGATCTGTCGCTCATCGTGGTTGATGCCGGTCAGGGTTTCGGCAATGGCCTCTGCCTGCCGGCGGGGCCGTTGCGCGAATCTGTTGCAGCGGGTCTGGCGCGGGCAGATCTGCTGTTGTCGATCGGCGATGATTCCGTGCAAGCCGGGTTCGATGCGCTGTGGGGGCGCGCGATCCCGGTGCCGCGCCTGAAAGGTATGCTGGCGCCCTTGCCGATGGGGATGGATTGGCATGGCGAGCGCGTGTTTGCCTTTGCCGGGATCGGCCACCCCGAGAAGTTTTTCGCGACATTGCGGGCTGCGGGGGCCGAAGTGGTTCGCACAATCGCGCTGGACGATCACCAGCCGATTTCCGACGCTCTGATGCGCCGCCTGCTGCATGATGCCTCGACCGTGGGCGCCCAGTTGGTGACCACCGAAAAAGATCAGGTCCGCCTGCCTGCCGCATGGCGCTCGCAAGTGCTGGCGCTGGTCGTGCGGTTGCAGGTGGCCGATTGGGCGCCGCTGGACGCAGCCCTTGCAGGGCTGAGTCTGAGGGGTCGCTGAGGCTTGCGTGGCGCAGGCGCGCTTGACTGGTTCAGGTGGCCCGGTCGGAGAGTTCTGAAGTTCGTTGATACCGTGGGTCTACGCTGAAACATTTGGCCGCGTATCTGTTCGGTGTGGCACGGTTCTTCAGCGCTCGATGTCGCCCTGATGCTGGCCAAGCCGCGGCGCCGGGCGGTCCAAAGCCAGTTCCGCCCCCGAAAAGCGGAACGGTGAGCGCACGCCCGGCACGCCATCGGGCGCGATCTGCATGCGGCGGGCGATGACCTGCGGGTCGGCAAACACCTCGGCCATGTCGTTGATCGGGCCTGCGGGCACGTTCGCGGCCTCGCACGCCGCCAGAAGCGCGGATTTCGTCCAGCGGTGCGTGGCGTCGGTCAGGCGTGCGGTCATCGCTTCGCGGTTCGCGATGCGGTTGGCGTTGGTCAGGTAGTCCGGATCAAAGGCCATGTCTGCCAGCCCCAGAATGCCGCAAAGCCGCTGGTATTGGCCGTCATTGCCGGTCGCAAGGATCAGCCAGCCATCCGCACAGTCAAACACTGCGTAGGGCGCAAGGTTGGGGTGGGCATTCCCCATCCTGCGCGGGGGTACCCCTGAGGTCAGGTAGTTCATCGCCTGATTTGAGGTGATGCTTGTGGCCACATCCAGCAGCGCCATGTCGATGTGCTGCCCGACCCCTGTCTGGCCCCGCTGATGCAACGCCGCCAGAATGGCCGTTGCCGCATAGACGCCGGTGAACAGGTCGGTAACCGCCAGACCAACTTTTTGCGGCTGGCTATCGGGCGCGCCGGTAACGCTCATCAACCCGGCCATACCCTGAATGATGAAATCATACCCCGGGCGATGCGCATAAGGTCCGTCCTGACCAAAGCCGGTGATCGAACAATAGATCATGCGCGGGTTCAGAGCAGTCAGCGCGGCATAGTCCAGCCCGTATTTTGCCAGCCCGCCCACCTTGAAGTTTTCGATCACCACATCGGCGTCAGTCACAAGACGGCGCACCGTCTCTTGTCCCTCGGGCGTGCGGAAATCCACGGTGACCGAACGCTTGCCGCGATTGGTCGCGTGGAAATAGGCAGCCGTCACTTCGCCTTCGTGGGTGATGAAGGGCGGCCCCCACCGGCGCGTATCATCGCCTTCGGGGGCTTCCACCTTCAGCACGTCCGCGCCCAGATCTGCCAGCGTCTGGCCCGCCCATGGCCCGGCAAGGATCCGGGCCAGTTCAATGACCTTCACGCCGTGCAGAGGAGAGGGCATTTATTTGGCAAGCTCGGCATCGAGGATCGTTTTCAGCTCGGCATAGGTCATGTTCGCGTGGGTGGTACCGTTCACGATGATTGTCGGCGTGCCCTTGACGTCGTATTCCTTCATCTGCGTTTCGAACCGGTCGACCATGGCCTGCGCCATTGCGCCATCCTTCAGGCAGGCGTCTATCTGCGCATCATCCATTCCTGCGGTGCGCCCGATTTTCTTGATGTTGCCCACCACGACATTTGGATCATCCGAAGCCGCCCATTCCTTTTGCGTGCTGTAGAGAATGTCGGAAATGCCGAAATACCGCATCTCGCCGCCGCAACGGGCCACCATTGCCGCCCACAGGCCGTAACGGTCGAAATACACCTCGCGGTAGACGAACTTTACCTTGCCGGTGTCGATGTAATCTTTTTTCAGATTCTTGAAGACCGTGTCGTGAAAGGTGGCACAGTGCGGGCAGGTGAATGACGCGTATTCGATCAGCGTCACGGGGGCGTCTTCCTGGCCCAGCGTCATGTCCTTCAACGCGGCCGGCGCCGGGGTTTCCTGCGCTGAGGCGCTGGGAAACGGCGTCAGGCTGTCACGCGGGGACATGGACCAAAGGCCGACACCGCCGGCGGCGATCAGCGCCACGGCGCCAAGGGTGGTTTTCAGGGTGATCATGCTTTGCCTTCCTTCGACTTGCGTCGGTTTAAGATGTTTTCGGCCAGGGCTTCAAGCGCCATGCGCAGGCCCGGGTCATGGATCGGCGCGGCCGTCGCACAGGCTTCGGCCTTTATGGCGGCGTCAACAATGGTCGGCACCTTCGGGGCCGGGGTGAATTCTGCCTGACCCTCGGCAAAGCCGATGGCGGCGGTCTGGGTCAGGATCACGCGCGAAATGGCGTTATATCCGTAAACGCTGTTCACGCGGCTGCGGATCTGTTCGCGCTGCATCTCGATCATCGGGGCCATTGCGCCGGTGGTTAGCAAGGTCAGCGTGGCGCCGAATCCCCCCTCGCGCCCATAGCCGATCTTGACGGGGCGGGTGGCGCGGGCGATGTCTTCCCCCACCACATCGGGCCAATGGGTCAACAGTTTTGCCACCGCAAAGCCACGCTTTTCGCCCGCCGCACGCACCGGCGCCTTCATCAGGCCGAAGGCGGGTTCGAACCCGCGCATCCTGCGCGACGGCGGGCTGGGCATGGAAGGGTTTGGCGGGGCGGGGCGGCGGGCCATCTGGTCTCCTGTCGTGATGAGGATATCTTATCGTCTTGGACTGGCGCTGCCAGAGGCAAGGCAGCTACGGGGGCATAAAGATTGCGTGACGGCTGGCGTGAACAAGATCTGACGGCAATGCTGCTGGCCTGGTATGACCGCCACGCCCGGGTGATGCCGTGGCGTGTGTCGCCTGCGGATCGCGCGTCGGGGGTGCGACCCGACCCGTATCGAATCTGGCTATCCGAAATCATGCTGCAACAGACAACTGTGGCGGCCGTCAGAGACTATTTCCACCGCTTTACGGCCCGTTGGCCCACCGTCGCCGATCTTGCCGCAGCCGAGGATGCCGAGGTGATGGCCGAATGGGCGGGTCTTGGCTACTACGCCCGCGCCCGCAATCTGCTGAAAGGCGCGCGTGCCGTCGTGGCCGATCATGACGCGCGCTTTCCGTCCTCCCGCGACGGATTGCTGACCCTGCCCGGCGTCGGGCCCTATACAGCAGGGGCGGTCGCGGCGATTGCCTTTGACGAGGCGGCCGTGGTCGTCGATGGCAATGTCGAGCGGGTAATGGCGCGGCTGTTCGCCGTGGAAACGCCCCTGCCAAAAGCCAAAGCAGAACTGACCGCCCTTGCCGCCCGTCTGACGCCCAAGCAGCGCCCCGGCGATTATGCGCAGGCGGTCATGGACCTTGGTGCCACGATCTGTACGCCACGCGCGCCTGTCTGCGCGCTTTGTCCATGGTCAGGCGCCTGCGTGGCACGCGACATGGGAATTGCGGCCACTCTGCCGCGTAAAAACCCAAAGGCCAAAACGCCAATACGTCGCGGCACCGTCTGGATCGCCCGCGCAGATGACCGGATTCTGGTCGAACGGCGGCCAGAGCGGGGCCTGCTGGGGGGGATGTTGGGCTTTGCAGGCGACGGTTGGGATGGCGGCGGCGGCGGCCCGCCAGTGCAGGCGCAGTGGCACGATGCGGGCGAGGCGCGCCACACATTTACCCATTTCCACCTGTATCTGACCGTTCAAGTGGCAACGGTTCCGGCAGATGTGGTGCCGCTGCGGGGGAATTTCGTGCCCCTCGCGCAGTTTCGCAGTGCCGATCTGCCCACCGTGATGCGCAAGGCCTGGGCCCTTGCCTCGGCGGCGTTTTCGCCGCGTTGATTGGTGGCTGCCATGTGGCCTAGACTGCGGGCAGACTGATGAGGGCACGATGACGACCATTCCTACCGTTCAACTCCGCCGCCTGCAAAACGCGCTGCCGTTCTGGCTGTCGCTGGGGATGATCCCGCTGGCGCTGACCGCCATGACGGTGGGTGGCTGGACGGTGCTTCTGTTGCCGCTGTCGAGTTGGGGCCTGTTCTCGATTCTCGACGCGCTGACCGGCCTGAACGAAGACAACCCCGCCCTGGACGCCGACGAAGATGACCTGCTGTGGTACAAGTTGATCACCGTCGTATGGTTTCCAATCCAGTTCGCGCTTTTGTGCCTGATGCTATGGTATGTGCCGCAGGCCGGTCATCTGGGTTTGGCCGAAAAGATCGGCCTGTTTTTCGGTATGGGCGTGATTTCAGGCACGATCGGGATCAACTACAGCCATGAGTTGATGCACCAGAAAGACCGGGTCGAGCGTTGGATGGCCGACCTCTTGCTGGCGAGCGTGCTTTATTCGCACTTCCGATCCGAGCATTTGCGCGTCCACCACCTTTACGTCGGCACCCCGCGCGACACGGTCACCGCGCGTTACAACGAGGGGTTCCAACGCTTTTTCCCGCGCGTTCTGCTGGCTTGCCCCCGCTCTGCATGGGCGGCCGAGGTGGCGATGCTTGCCCGGCGCGAGCGGCCCTGGTATCACCGGACCAACCCCTTTTGGCGATACGGCGCCTTGCAGGTCGGCATGCTGCTGCTGGCGTTTGCCTTGGGCGGTGCGCCCGGACTTGCGTTGTTCGCGTTTCAGGCTTTTGTGGCGATCTGGCAGTTGGAACTTGTCAATTACATCGAGCACTATGGGCTGACGCGCCGCCATCTGGGCAACGGCAAATACGAGCACGTCCAGCCGCGCCATTCGTGGAACGCGGCCCACCGCGCCTCGAACTGGCTGCTGATCAACCTGCAGCGCCACTCCGATCATCATTTCAAACCTGACCGCCGGTTTCCCTTGCTGCAAACCTACACACCGGAACAGGCGCCGCAATTGCCCTACGGCTATCCGGCGATGACGTTTCTGGCGATGATCCCGCCGTTGTGGAAGCGCGTGATGAACCCGCGCGTCAGGGCGTGGCGCCGCAGCTTTTATCCTGACGTGAAGGATTGGCACCCATATAACAAGGCGCTGAACCCGCTGTAAAGCCAGCCGCCCTCTCGTTTTGCTTTTCAGATGCTCCCGCCGGGCCCAGCGCCTCAGGCGATCAGTGTCGTATCCGTGCAGCCGGTGATGACCGCACGGACAATTGTGCCTTCGGGATGCGCGTCGGTCAACGCCACCTCGGTGAACTGCTCGGTGCGGCCCATTCTGGGGCTTTCCGTCAGAACGCGGTGGGTCTGGCCAACTTGTGCGGCCAGATGGCGGGCCAGGGCCACTTGCCCTGCGGCGCGCAGGCGGGCCGCGCGGGCCTTGATCACCGGACCCTGAAGTTGGGGCATGCGGGCGGCCGGGGTGCCTTTGCGGGGGCTGAACGGAAAGACATGCAGGAACGTCAGGCCGCACTCTTCCACCAGCATCACGCTATTATCGAACATCTGTTCGGTCTCGGTAGGAAAGCCTGCGATGATGTCGGCGCCAAAGATAATGTCCGGGCGCAGACGTCGTGCCTCGGCGCAAAAGCGGATGGCATCGTCGCGCAGATGGCGGCGTTTCATCCGCTTCAGGATCATGTCATCCCCGGCCTGCAGGGACAGGTGCAGATGTGGCATCAGGCGCGGCTCGGTCGCGATGGCCAACATCAGGTTGTCGTCCACCTCGATCGAGTCAATCGAGGAAATCCGCAACCGCGCAAGATCCGGCACCAGCCGCAGGATCCGCATCACCAGATCACCCAGCCGCGGCGCCCCCGGCAGATCACCACCCCATGAGGTCAGGTCAACCCCCGTCAGGACCACCTCAAGAAATCCTTTGTCCACAAGGCGTTTGATCTGCGCGATCACCACACCGGCGGGGACCGAGCGCGAGTTGCCGCGCCCATAGGGGATGATGCAGAACGTGCAGCGATGGTCGCAGCCGTTCTGCACCTGGACATAGGCGCGGTGGCGGCCAAAGCCGTCGATCAGATGGCCTGCGGTCTCACGCACTGACATGATATCATCGACCTGAACCCGTTCGGTCACCCCGATCAGATCCGGCGCGGACAGCGCGCGCCATGTGTCTGCCTGCATCTTTTCGGTGTTGCCGATGACGCGGCTGACCTCGGGCATGGCGGCAAAGGTTTCAGGCTCGGTCTGCGCCGCACAGCCGGTCACAATCACGGCGGCGCCGGGGTTGTCACGGGCAAGACGGCGGATATCTTTCTTGGCCTTACGTACAGCTTCGGCCGTAACCGCACAAGTATTCACAATCACCGCGCCTTGCAGACCGGCCGCTTCGGCGAGTTCGCGCATCGCCTCGGATTCGTAGGCGTTCAGGCGGCAGCCGTGGGTGGAAAATACAGGAACGGTCATGCGTGGGCGGCCAGGAACGCCGGCGTCAGCCAACCGTCGAAAACATGCACCGTGGGGCCGGTCAGCCAGACACCATCGTCGCGCCAGTCCACCCCCAGCACCCCGCCATCTGCCACCAGTGTCACCCGCCGCCCCGTCAGCCCCCGCAAATGGGCCGCCACGGCTACGGCACAGGCGCCCGAACCGCAGGCAAGGGTGATGCCTGCCCCCCGCTCCCACACCCGCATACGCAGGGTATCTGGCGCAGTCAGGCTGGCAAATTCCACATTCGTCCGCTGGGGATATAGTGGATCAAGTTCATAGCGCGGGCCAAGCGTGCTTACGTCCACTGCCTCGGCATTGTCCAAGAACATCACGCAGTGGGGGTTGCCCATGCCGATGGCTACCGGATCGCCGGGCAGCGGCAGATGCAAGGTATCGACGGCGCGCGAAAGGGGCACATCGGACCAGTCACGCTGTGGCACACCCATGTTTACCGACACCCGCCCGTCGGGCAGGCGCATCGCCCGCAGTGTGCCACGCTCCGTCACGATCGACAGCGCGTCGCGCCCCAGACCCGCCATTACATGATCCGCCACGCAGCGGGTTGCGTTGCCGCACGCGCCAGCCCGGCTGCCATCGTTGTTCCAGAAATCGAGTGCGATATCCGCCGCATCGCCGTCGCGGATTTCGGCCAATTGATCGAACCCAACACCGCGGTTCCGGTCGCCAAGGGCACGGGCCAGGGCCGCTGTCGCAACAGCGCCTGCCCCCCCCCGCCCGCGCGAGTCGATCGCCACGAAATCATTGCCCGCGCCATGCATTTTCATGAAGCGCAAGCCGTCATTGGCAGGGGTTTGAGGCATCTTTTCGGTCATGCGGCGCGATATACGCGCCTTGAACCACATTTGCCAGAGGGCGTCATTTTTAGCCCTTGACCCCGTGAGGCATCGCCCGTAATCACCGCCCCTGTCGTGGGCCGGTAGCTCAGCTGGTAGAGCAGCTGACTTTTAATCAGCGGGTCATGGGTTCGAATCCCGTCCGGCTCACCACTTCATCAAAAGGTCCGCAGATCTTCTGCGGGCCTTTTGCATAGCGGGGTTCAGAACGAAAGTGCGCGGTCGCCTTGTGCATCGCGCACCCGGCTGGGCAGGCCCATCGTATTGAGAAGATTGATGAATGGCCTTGGGTCCAGGTCTTCGACATTGGCCATGTGGCCTACGTCCCAGGTGCCATCCGCCACCAGCAGGGCTGCGGCCACCGGGGGCACACCTGCAGTATAGCTGATGCCCTGCGATCCCGTCTCGGCGTAGGCGTCGGCGTGATCGGATAGGTTGTAGACCAGAACCTCGACCGGTTTGCCGTCTTTTACACCGCGCACCACATCTCCGATGCAGGTCTTGCCCTGATAATCGGGGGCAAGGCTGGCGGGGTCCGGCAGCACGGCTTTGACCACTTTGAGGGGAATCACCTCCAGACCCTCGGCGGTTTTCACGTGCTTTTCAGACAGCAGGCCAAGGCTGTTCAGCACGGTGAACACGTTGATGTAATGGTCGCCAAACCCCATCCAGAAGCGGACGTCGGCCGCCGGATAGCGGGCCGAGAGGGAATGCACCTCATCATGCCCGGTCAAATAGGCCATTTGCGGCCCGACCTCCGGCATGTCCCACGTCTGGCCCACCTCGAACATCCGGTTTGCCTGCCAGCCACCATTCTGCCAACTGTAAACAGTGCCGGTGAATTCGCGGAAGTTGATCTCGGGGTCAAAGTTTGTAGCGAAATAACGTCCATGGCTGCCTGCGTTGATATCGACGATGTCGATAGAGGCGACAGTATCCATCATCCCTTCGGCCACGCGGGCATAGGCGTTGACCACGCCCGGATCGAAGCCGACGCCAAGGATCGCCGTCACCCCCGCCGCCCGACACGCCTCGCGCCGTTTCCATTCGTAATTGCCATACCACGGCGGGGCCTCGCAAATCTGCGCCGGGTCTTCGTGAATGGCGGTGTCAAGATAGGCGGCGCCGGTGCCGATGCAGGCCTCAAGCACGGTCATGTTCACGAAGGACGATCCAACGTTGATCACGATCTGGCTGCCGGTTTCGCGAATCAGGGCAGCAACGGCGGCGCTGTCCATCGCATCGACCGCGTGCGCGGCAAAGACGCCGGGCGTCTTCATCGCGCCCTTGGCTTGCACACCTGCAATGATCGCTTCGGCCTTGGCCACCGTGCGGCTGGCAATGTGCAGATCGCCAAGGCGGTCATTTGCCTGCGCGCATTTGTGCGCGACAACCCGCGCCACGCCGCCTGCGCCAATGATCAGGACAGTGCGTTTCATCGCGGTCCCCTTTCCATTCCAGTCGTGAAAATATCAGCCGAGGCTGGACTCGAAATCGGCATAGCCGAAGGTGCGCGCCATCGTGATGGTGCCGTCAAGCTCACGCACCGCGATCCCCGGCATCTTGACGCCGTTGAACCAGTTCTTCTTGACCATCGTATAGCCCGCCGCATCGGCAATGCTCAGGCGGTCACCCACTTGCAGCGGTTTGGGAAAGGAAAATTCGCCAAACACATCGCCCGCAAGGCAGGATTTGCCGCAGATCATGAACGGGTGGTCGCCCGACGTCTCCATCCTGGCAGAGATGCGATAGATCAGCAGATCGAGCATATGCGCCTCGACCGAACTGTCGACGATGGCCAGATCCTTGCCGTTGTTGAAAACGTCCAGCACCGTCACCTCCAGCGACGCGGCGCCGGTGATCGCGGCCTCGCCCGGCTCAAGATAGACCTGCACACCGAAACGGTTGGCGAACGCCCGCAGTCGCGCGGCGAGGCGGTCCACGGGATATCCCATTCCGGTGAAGTGGATGCCGCCACCAAGCGACACCCAGTCAAGGCGCTGCAAAAGGGGACCAAACTCTTCCTCGATGCGGGTCAGTTGGCGGTCGAACAGCGCAAAATCATCGTTTTCGCAGTTGTAATGGATCATCACGCCCGAAATGCGGTCCGCCACGGCCATGATCCGCGTCAGATCCCATTCGCCAAGACGGCTGAACGGGCGGGCAGGGTCGGCCAGATCGAAACCACTGGTGGAAAAGCGTGGGTTCACCCGCAGACCCCGGGTGATACCTGCGGACTGATTGTCAAACCGCTCAAGCTGACCGATCGAGTTGAAGATGATCTTGTCGGCGCAGGTGACCGCCTCGGCAATCTCATGGTCGGCCCATGCCACCGAATAAGCATGTGTCTCGCCGCCGAATTTGGCGTGGCCCAACTTCAACTCATACAAGCTGCTTGAGGTGGTGCCATCCATGTGCGCGCGCATCTGGTCAAATACCGGCCATGTGGCAAAGCATTTCAGCGCCAGCAGGGTCTTCGCGCCCGACGCCGCGCGCAGGTCATCCATGACGGCCATATTATGCGCCAGTTTCGTACGGTCGATCAGGTAGAACGGTGTGGGCAGCATCAAGATCCCCCCCTGGGGCCGCAAAGGGACAGAGGGTGTATCTAGGGGCGCCCCCCCCCGGGTGCAAGCCTTTTGCAGGGTTTGGGTGACAGGCGCGTGACAGCCTCAGACCATGCGGATCACGTCTTTGCCCACCGACAAGACATAGCCGCGCCGGGCAATGGTCTTGACCAGCAACTCGCTGACCAGTTGGTTGCCCAATGTATCGCGCAGGCGCTTGATGCGGGTGGCGCCGGCGGCCTCGTCGCAATCGGCCTCATTTCGGCCCGAGATTACCGCCTCGATCTGGGCGCCTGTCAGAACCTCGTCATCCATCCGCGCTTCGGCCAGAACGGCAAGGGTTTCCAGCGCCGCTTCGGTCAGCGCAAATTCCAGATCGTTGATGTAGACAGCCCGCCCCTCGCGGCTGATCATCAGGCTGGCCACCTGTATGCCTGACCGCTGAATGGCGGAAATGCGGCGGTTCAGGGCGATGATCGTCACCAGAAACACCAGCGTCGCGATCAGCAGCGCCGTGGAAAAGATCAGCAGCACGAAAATCACGACACGATAACTTTGCAGCACCTGCGCAAACGACGTGCCCGATTGCGCCAGTATCTCAAGCAGCTTGATCTCGGCGCCGGTGGTCAGGTTGTCGTTGTCGACAAACAGGCGCTCGACGCGCGCATTGAACGCATTTGCATCCGGCAGGTTCAGGAAAAGAAAAAGTGCTGCCCCGAACAGGATCAGCACAATCGCGGCAATGCCAAAGGCCACCACGCGGTTGCCCGCGCGAAGACTGTCAGTAACGGAGGAAGTGTTCTCCTGCACTCGCTTGCCTTTCCCCCAAACCCTCGGGGCCGAATGTGGACAAAACAGTCAGCAACGTCCAGCCCGCAGCGACAAGGCGCGGGGCAAGTTCGCCTTGCGCACCTGCGACCGAACAATTGCCGTCATTGATTTGAGCCACACCATAATGCAGGCGCAAGGGGTCATCTTGCTTGGCCTTGTAATCTGCGTAGCATTCCGCCGAGGCTGGTGCGGCCAGCATCAGGCCAAGGACGGCGGACAGGATCAGGCGTTTCGCGGGCACAAGGGTCATGGGGATCGCTCCTTTCAGGAGGCTGCTCTTCATGCCGCCACCTTTGCCTCAGGCCCAGACGCTATTCAATATCAACACGGGATTTGCCGTTGTTATCGCTTAGCAGGGGTTAGACCAACCGCTGCTAGGGCATAGCGCTGTGGTGATATTGCTTGGCTGTCCGGGGCAGGGCGAGGGTTTGGTCATCAAGCCCGGTGCGATGGTCGTACAGGGTGAGCGCCACACAAACACCAGCACGGAGGCCCCAATGATTCAGTCAGACACGCTTTTCGAGACGGCCTATGTCGCCACCCATCGCTCTGCCAGCAGCCACTTCGCCACGCTGCGCACCCTGCCGATTGACCGCAAAAGGCCGGTGAAGCGGCTGATGGCAACGCTGACCGCCGGGCTGACGGCGATGTCCCTGTTGGTGGCGACGGCGATGCCCGCCCACGCCGACCGTCAGAGCGACAATCTGGCCAAGGCGCTGATAGCGGCGATTGCCATCGGTGCAATCGTCAATTCCATCGACAAGGGCCGCGCGCAACCTGCCCCAGCGCCTGTCCCCGTGCCAGTTCGTCACCGTGGCGTGGTGCCAGCCATCTGCGCCGTCGAGGTCAGCGGCGCCCGCCGCGACGCCGTCTTCTACCCCGAGCGCTGCCTGCGCCGGGAGGGGTTCAATGCCCGCCTGCCGCACGATTGCGCAATCAGCATCAGGATGCGGGGCCGCACCGACCGCGCCTATGGCGAGCGCTGCCTGAGAGACGCCGGGTTCCGCATTGGTGGCGGGCGTCGTGATCATGATGACGATTGGCGCCGCGATGATCGTGGCGGACAGGGGTATGGGCGCGGGCGGGGTGGCTACGGCTACTGAGACCGGCGTTCCGGGCGCGGGAGATTTCCTTTTGACGCGCCTGATCTGGGGGGTGGAAGGGTGAGCAGCTTTCACCCCCTCCTTCATTGCCGAATGCCCCTGCACCCGCTAATCGGGGACATGGCAAAAGCGAATGCAGATTACAGTTTCGAGGAAGCCGCCCTTGCCGCAGGGGCGGCTTTTGTCGTGGGGGTGGATGAGGTGGGCCGCGGGCCGCTGGCCGGGCCGGTAACAGCCGCCGCCGTGCGGCTGAACCCGGCGCGTATTCCCACTGGTCTGGCCGACAGCAAGACCCTGACCGCCGCCCGTCGCGAAGCGCTGTTCGAGGCGCTTTTGATACACGCCGAGGTCTTCGTCGCGCATGCATCGGTAGAAGAAATTGACATGCTGAACATCCTGCGCGCCAGTCATCTGGCGATGGTGCGCGCGGTGGCCGGCTTGCGGGCCGCGTGGCAGGCCGATTTCGTGCTGATCGACGGCACCATGATCCCGATGGATCTGGCCCTTCCTGCCCGCGCCATCGTGAAGGGAGACGCCAAATCCCTGTCCATCGCCGCAGCGTCGATCTGCGCAAAGGTCACACGTGACCGGATCATGGTGGATTTGGCGCAACAATATCCCGGCTATGGCTGGGAAGCGAATGCCGGTTATCCGACCAGGTCGCATCTGACGGCCCTTCTAAATCTTGGGGTCACCCCTGCGCATAGACGTTCGTTCAAACCCGTCCACAATATCTTGTATCAAGAGAGATTCGTAACCCCTTGATTCAATAAAGAATTTGACGGCGAATCGACTCTGACTCATCCTTGCCCACAAGATCGGCGCAGCAAATGACGCCGGGGACAGAGGCAGAAGATGACCAAGACCACGCCGCAGACGGAAGCCACGCTTCCGCTGAACCAGATCCTTGCGGGCGACTGTATCGAGGTGATGCGGGGCTTACCCGCCGCATCGATCGATCTGATCTTTGCCGATCCGCCCTATAACCTGCAGTTGAAGGGCGAACTGCACCGCCCCGACAACAGTCGCGTCGATGCGGTGGACGACCACTGGGATCAATTCAGCAGCTTTGCGGTGTATGATGATTTTACCCGCGCATGGCTGGCCGAGGCGCGCCGGGTGCTGAAGCCCAATGGCGCCATCTGGGTGATCGGGTCCTATCACAACATCTTCCGGGTCGGCGCCTCGTTGCAGGATGCAGGCTATTGGATCCTGAACGATGTGATCTGGCGCAAGTCGAACCCGATGCCCAATTTCCGCGGCAAGCGGCTGACCAACGCGCATGAAACATTGATCTGGGCAAGCCGGGGCGAGGGTGCGAAATACACATTCAACTATGAGGCGCTGAAGGCCATGAATGACGGCGTTCAGATGCGCTCGGATTGGGTCTTGCCGCTGTGCACCGGGCATGAGCGTCTGAAAGACGATCAGGGCGACAAGGCACATCCGACCCAGAAACCCGAAAGCCTTTTGCACCGCATTCTGGTGGCCACGACGAACCCAGGCGACGTGGTGCTTGATCCATTCTTTGGCACCGGCACGACCGGCGCCGTGGCAAAGATGCTGGGCCGTGATTTCATCGGGATCGAGCGGGAAGAGGCGTATCGCAAGGTCGCCGCCGCGCGTCTGGCGCGGGTCCGCAAATTCGACGCTTCCGGCCTTGAGGTGACAGGGTCAAAGCGGTCCGAGCCGCGGGTTCCCTTTGGTCAGGTGGTCGAGCGCGGAATGCTGCGGCCGGGCGAAGAGTTGTTTTCGCTGGGCAACCGGTTCATGGCCAAGGTGCGCGCAGACGGCACGCTGGTGGGCCGCGACGTCAAGGGTTCCATCCATCAGGTAGGCGCAGCCTGTGAGGGCGCGCCAAGCTGTAACGGCTGGACCTATTGGCACTTCAAGCGCGAAGGCAAGATGATCCCCATCGACATCCTGCGCCAGCAGATCCGCGCCGAGATGGAGGCCGATCAGGGCCGTCCCAACTGAAGCCATCCCTTTAGACATCCAGACGCCTGCGTTGTGGTCCGCCCGCAACGTACCTTGCCCCGTCATGTTCGCATGACGGGGCTTTTTCCCTTTGGGCGCACATGCGGGCAGACCCGACGTGGCGCGGGGGCTGTCGCGGCCTCTTGTCTTGCCGGGGCTTTCCGCTGCACAGGGGGTGCAGGGGCGGCAAGGTAGGGAGGCTAGGAATGGACGGTCTGGTGATCGGGGCGGGGCCTGCAGGCCTGATGGCGGCCGAAGAAATGGCGCAGGCGGGCTTGCGCGTCGTGGTCGCCGAGGCCAAGCCCTCGGTCGGGCGCAAGTTCCTGATGGCGGGCAAGTCCGGGCTGAATGTGAGCAAGGCCGAGGCGCCAAGTGTGTTCGCCAGCCGATTTGACAGCGATTGGTTGGCGCCGATGCTGGCCGCGTTTGGCCCTGAAGAGGTGTCCCGGTGGTGCCAAGGACTGGGGCAAGAGGTGTTTACCGGCTCGTCTGGCCGGGTGTTTCCGGTTGCGATGAAGGCCTCTCCGCTGTTGCGCGCGTGGATGGGCCGGCTTTCGGGACTCGGGGTCGAAGTGCGCACGCGTTGGCGCTGGGCCGGATGGGACGGTCACGCGCTGGCGTTCGAGACGCCCACGGGGCGGCAGGTCGTCGCACCGCGCGTGACCGTGCTTGCCTTGGGCGGTGCAAGCTGGGCACGGCTGGGGTCTGATGCGGCATGGGTGCCTTGGCTGGTCGAAAAAGGGGTCGAGGTGACTTCGTTTCAGCCAGCCAACATGGGATTTTCGGTCGATTGGTCGCCGCATATGGCGCGCCATTTCGGGCAGGCGGTCAAGGGTGTTGCCCTGTGCGTGGGCGAGCGTCGGGAACGGGGCGAGTTCGTGATTTCCGCACGCGGGCTTGAAGGCGGCGGGATTTATGCGGTCAGCCGCGATTTGCGTCTGGGCGGGCGGCTGGTGCTGGACCTTTTGCCCGATGTGTCGGGAACGGACTTTGCAGACAAGGCGGCACGGCTGAAACCTTCGGACAGCATCGGAAACCGGCTGCGCAAGCTGGGACTTTCAGCGCCCGCGGCGGCCCTTGTGATGGAGTTTGGCCGCGACCTCAGCCTCGGGCGTGCGGTAAAGGCGCTGCCCGTGCCACTGACGGGACCGCGCCCGATGGACGAGGCAATTTCCACCGCAGGCGGTGTGGCGCGCGCCGCCGTCACCGACGGCCTCGGGCTGCGTGCGATCCCGGGCATGTTCGTCTGCGGAGAGATGCTGGACTGGGAGGCGCCGACCGGCGGCTACCTTTTGACCGGAGCATGGGCAACTGGTCGCTGGGCCGGGCGCCACGCGGCGGACTTAATTGATCGTTAAAGCTTCCTTGTCACCCTGAGGCTTATTTCAGGATCAATGGAGAGTCTGGAATGTTTCGTGTTTTGTTTATCACGCTGGCCATCGTCCTTTTGCCTGTCGGGTCAGCACTGGCATGTGCGCAACCTGCCGGGGTTCAGTCGCTGCAAAGCGGTCTGATCGGTTGGATCAATCAGCAACGGATGGCACAGGGCCTGAACCGTCTTGCGGTTTCCGGCAAGCTGGCGGCCACGGCGCAAGGCCATGCCTGTGACATGGCCGAGCGTGGCTATTTCGGTCATCAGCGCGCCGGAGGGCCGGGCCTTGGCGCTCGTCTGAAGGCCAGGGGCTTTCGCTATCGCACGGCAGCCGAGAACATTGCCAAGACGCGGGCGATGGACCTGTCGGCCCCTGCGGGCGTCTGGCAGGCGTCGCCCGCCCACTGGGCCAACATCCTGAAGCGGGATGTGACCGAAATCGGAATGGGGATCGCCATCGGGGGCGACGGGCGCACCTATTGGGTGATGAATATCGGACGCGCGCGCTGATTTCGCTGCGGCGCAAATTCAGTGCCATTTCCGTATTGCGCCGGACCCCCGGCGCAAGGTCATTCCGGGTGCAGCCGCAGCGCCCGTCCGTACGGTGGATATGGCCGGATAATGCGTTTGCGTGGGATCCCGTCCGTGGGCCTGCCTGCCCCCCCCTTTGCCGGCCCGTTCGTCGGCTAAGCAAAGGTAAGCGCCTCGGCGGCCGAACCCGAAGTATTATAGCCTAGCGGCGCATCATCGACAGGCGGATCAGGGCGCGTTCGACCAGTGCCATGCCCGGCACACGTGCGGCCGATCGCAGCGTCAGGTCCGTCTCAAGCAGCACTCCGACGGCGGTTTCCAGCGGGCGCATTCCCCAGGCGCCGGCCTGTCGCTGCATCTGATCGCGCCTTGGACCAAAGACCCGGGCCTTTTGCAGCCCCATGGCCGGCCCCCCCGGATCAGCGGCCGCCATGTGCAGCGCCCGAAAGTGGCGCAGCGCCTGAATGCACAGGGTGACCGGCAGAACGCCCTGCCCTTCGATTCGTCGCATAAGCAGGCCAACCTCGCCCGCCCGCCCTTCGGCGACAGCAGCGAGAAGATCATCCACCTCGGCCTCGATCGTCGCGGGCGCCATCGCGGCCACATCGGCGGGGGTCAGAGGGCTGGGGTCGCCGTATTTGTAGAGGGCAATCTTTTCCAGCGTCTGGCGAAAATCACCCGGGTCAAGCGCGCGGGCCAAAGTGGTCAGATCGGCCATGGCGTCACGGTTTATCGAAGCAAGGCCCGCCTTCTTCAGCGCATCCTCGATTTCCTCACGCGTGGGGGGATCGTCATACAGCATCGCGCAGAACGCATTCAAGTGCGCCTCGAACAGCTTTTTCAAACTGGATTTCGCCGTAAGGCCCCCCGCCGTCACCACGATCTTCGCATCGCCGGGACGCCAGTCTTTCAGCGCGTCCGCAATCACCGGGGTCAGCGTATCGGTTGCATCCTCGACAAAGGCGACGCGCGGACCGGGAAAAAATCCGATGGCCTTCATCGCATCCATCAAGGCCGCGCCATCCTTGCGCAAGTCTGAGGCAGGCATGCGGGTCAGTCGCATCTCGGCTTCGCCCTCGGGACCGATCAGGGCGGCGATGACCTCTTGCCGTTTCAGCGCCACGCGCATCGCATCAGCCCCGGCAATCAGAAGGCCCGCCTTTGCCGGGTCGGGTTTCGCAAAATAGCGGCTGGCTTCGATCCCTTTCAGGATCATGCCCAAGACCCAGAAGTTGCAATCAATTGCGTGACGATCTGATCGGCCAGAACGCGCATCAGGCGAAAGGCCGCATCTTCTTCGGCAGTCAGGCCCGCGACGGTGGATCCGGTGGCCGAATAGGCGGTGAAACTTTGCGCGCGCCCCCCGGCCACGCGGGCGCCGGTTTCCCGGCTTGTCAGCGAAAAGTCTACCGATCCTGTCAAATGAAAACGGGTAATCGCTTCTTGCGGGGTGATGCCCACGCCGACAGGAGCGGTGGTGGTCGTAAAGGCCAGATCAAAGGCGGGCGCCTCGGGGCGGCCGAGACGCTCTTCCAGCCGTTCGACAAGATCGAAGCCGTTCTTGTCACTGGGGCTTGCCACGCGGATACGCCCTTGCAGGCCAACGGCAGGACCACCGGGGCCATAAGCCGGGGCGAATCCGCAGGCCGCCAGTGCCATCGGCAGAAAGATCACAGATCGGCGGTTAAACAACGACATTTATGATACGCCCCGGCACGACGATGATCTTCTTGACCGGCTGACCGGCCATGAACTTCACCACATCATCCTCTGCCAGAGCCAACTTTTCAACCTCTGCCGCGGCCATGTCGCGCGGCACGGTGATTTCCGCCCGCCGCTTGCCATTGATCTGGATCGGCAGCGTGACAGTGTCGTCTATCAACAGCGCCGGATCGGCCGACGGCCAAGGCGCGCGGCAGCACAGACCTTCGCCCCCCTGATAGGCCCAGATCGATTCCGCGATATGGGGAACCATCGGCTGCATCAACTGAGCCAGCGTGCGCATCGCATGCCGCATGGCCGGGGTTGACGCATCGGCCCTGGACAGCATGTTGGTGAATTCATAAAGTCTGGCGAT
>JBBRBJ010000002.1:0-148225 GCA_038205925.1 Rhodobacterales bacterium
TGCTGGCAGGACCGTCTTCGGTGCGACTAGATGCCGATCTGGCCGAAAGCACCCTGCTGGTCAGGGCGCTGACGGTGTCCGCAACGGCGCTGGAGGCGCGCTTGGCAGGCACCCTCGCGCAGGAAGGCAGCGATTTCACGACACAGTTCACGCTTGCCGATCTGGGCGCGCTGCGTCCCGGTTACGGCGGGCGCATCGTGGCGGACGCAGAGGTGCAAGGTACGCCCCAGAATGCACGGATCAACCTGACCGCCGATGCCAGCGGGCTGCGGATCGGGCAGGCCGGGGCGGACCGGGTTCTGGCAGGCCAGACCACCCTGAGCGCCGCCCTGCGCTATGAACGTGGGTCCGTGCGTCTTGACGCGCTTGCGTTGCAAAACCCGCAACTTGCCGTGTCGGCCACGGGCGGCGCGGCGGGCACGCAGCGCGACATCGACCTGACGGCACGGCTGACAAATCTGGGCCTGCTCCTCCCCGATTTTCCGGGTCCGGTGACGGTGCAGGGCACCGCGTCCGAGGATGGAGACGGCTACCGGCTGAACCTTTCGGGCACGGGGCCGGGGCAGATCAATGCAACAGTAACCGGCACACTGGGGCCCAACCTGCGGCAGGCAAATCTTGTGGTTCGGGGCACGGCGCAGGCGGGGCTTGCCAATCCCTTTCTGGGCGATCGGGTGATTTCAGGGCCGGTGTCGGTGGACCTTACCTTGAACGGACCACTGGCGTTGTCGTCACTGTCAGGGCGCGTGGCGCTGTCGCAAGGGCGCTTTGCCGACCCGACGCTGCCGTTTACCGTGCAGAACCTGAACGCGGGCGCCACCTTGTCGGGTGAGCAGGCGCGGATCGAGGCAACCGCGGATATATCATCGGGCGGATCAGTCAGGGCTGTGGGCTCTATCGGCCTTGCCGCACCCTACAACGCCGATCTGACCATCGGTATCCAAAGCGTCGTCCTGCGCGACCCGCAGTTGTATGAAACGCGCGCGAATGGTGAGTTACGCGTGACCGGGCCGCTGACCGGGGGGGCGATGATCGCCGGGCGGATCGCACTTCCGGAAACCGAGATCCGCGTTTCGTCTACCGGGCTGGGCGGGGCCAATTCGCTTGAACAACTGACCCATATCAACGAACCGGCCCCGGTGCGCGAAACGCGCCGGCGCGCCGGCCTGCTTGCTTCGCAAAACGGAACGTCCGGTCGTGATGGCGGCGCGTCGCGGCCCTTTGGCCTGAACATTCTGATCTCGGCGCCCAACCGGCTTTTCATCCGGGGCCGGGGGCTGGATGCCGAACTCGGGGGCGAGTTGCTGCTTTCCGGAACGACCGACAATGTCATTCCGTCAGGCGGGTTCAACCTGATCCGGGGGCGGTTGGAAATCCTCGGTCAGCGCATCACGCTGACCGAGGCCCGTGTGCAGTTGGAGGGCGACTTCGACCCAAGGATTGACGTGATCGCCTCGACTGAAGCCAACGGGATCACCACGTCAGTCATCGTCAGTGGTTCGGTCTCGGACCCCGAGGTGACATTTTCGTCCAACCCCGAACTGCCCGAGGAAGAGGTGCTGGCCCAACTGCTGTTTGGCCGCCAACTGGATCAGCTTTCGGCGTTTCAGGCGCTGCAACTGGCGAATGCGGTGGCGATGCTGGCGGGGCGCGGCGGCGACGGGATCATCGCAAGCCTGCGCAAGGGCGTGGGTCTGGATGATCTGGATGTGCAAACAGATGATGAGGGCAATGCCCAGCTGAAGGTGGGAAAGTATCTGTCGGAAAACCTGTATTCCGAAGTGGTGGTGGATCAGACAGGCAAAAGTCAGATCAGCCTGAACCTGGACATCACCGACAACCTGACGGTCAAGGGCCGCGTTGGCGCCGCAGGCGATACCGGGATCGGGCTCTATTTCGAGAAAGACTATTAGATCCGCAACCCGTTCCAGACGAGCGCGGTGATCTCGGCCGCGATCCGCCCCTCATCAAGGGGGGCACCGTCCTCCAGCCGGGTCATGAAGCGCAATTCGGTGGCAAGCAAAGCATAACTTTCCGTCATCGCCCAGATGTGGAACTGCAGCAGGGCCGGGTCCAACCGCCGGATCAATCCCTGATCGGCCCAGCCGTCGATGCGGGCCGAGGCACGGGCCATCGCGGCCCGCGACCCTTCCCAATCGCGCCGCAGCATCGGTGCGCCGCGCATCACTTCCAACGTGAACAGGCGCACTTCGTTGGGGTGGCTTATCGAAAAGCGCACCTTGCGGGCAATGTATTCGGTCAGGAACGCCTGTGGTCCGGTGTCGAGATTGATACCCTCGAACAGATCGGCCCAGATCGCGGTGATATGGGAAAGCGCCTCTTGATACAGCTCTTCCTTGCTGTCGATGTAATAATGCAGCTTGGTTTTCGAGATGCCGGCGCGGTCGGCGATGCCTTGGGTTGACGCCCCGCGCAAGCCATGTTCGGCAAATTCGACGATGGCCGCCGCGCGAATGTGGTCGCGCAATGCGCCGCGCTTTTGGGCAAGGTCGGCGCGTTGATGGTGGCGCAGGTTTACCGGGGCAGCCACGCGGTTGCCTCCACCTCAATCAGGATCTCGTCCGAGGGCATCATGGCGCTGACCTCGACCACGGTAGAAACTGGCGGAGTATCGGGAAAGAACATCCGCCGCACGGTGTTATAGCGGGGGAAGTGATCCAGATTGCGGAAATACTGGACCAGCTTGAACACGTCGGACATGGACCCGCCGGCCGCCTGCATGGTGGTGCGGATGCTGTCAAAGACATACCACGTCTGGGCCAGGATCGGCCCGTCCTTTGCATCCACCGAAAACTCGCCCGTCTGACCTATGGTGGCGCCCACGCCGTCGGGCAGGTCGGCAAAGCCGCGGACGATGCGGCCCGCCGCAGGGTCAACCGCGATCACACCCGACAGAAATATGAAATCGCCGCGCCGTTGAAAGGCGGAATAGCGTGCAAGGGGGGTGGCGCTCATCTAGACCTCGATCGTTTTCAGGCTGCGTTCCACCGCGCCCAAAAAGCGGCTGCGGTCATCGGGCGTGACATGGTTCATGTTGTAAAGCTGTTTCCAGATCACGCGACAACGCGGGCGAAATAGCGGGCGCAGGCCCCTTGTCCACAGCGAGCGTCCCGGATCGCCGATCAGTCTGATCCACCACCACGGGCTGCCCGATGTGGTGATGCCCACCAGCACGCGGATGTTCTGCAACTTGGGCCTGGTGCGGCGCTGTTTGCTTTCGGCCACTTCGAAGGTGATGCCGGGCAACCAGACCCGTTCAAGCCAGCCTTTCAGCATCGCGGGCGCGCCGTAATACCACGTGGGATAGATCACCACCAACCCCTCGGCCCATTGCAGGTTGGCCACATGTTCGGGGTGTTTGGCGATGATGGCCGCGGTGTCGGTCAGGTATTGGCGGCGCTCCTCGGTGGATAGAACCGGGTTGAAGTTTTCGGCATACAGATCGTGGCAGCGCAATTCGTGGCCCGCCGCACGCAATGTGCGACAGGCGGTTTCATAAAGGGCCGCGCCAAAGCTTTCCGGGCACGGATGGCTGAAGACAACCAGAAGACGCATGGCGCGGTGCTCCCTTTATTTCGGCATCAGGTCCATGCCGACCTTCTTGTTGACAAACTGGTCGGTGGCCACTTTTGCAATGTCGACCGCGCCTGCCTCGAGGATACCGCTTTCCACCGCAAGGTCGTAAAACGCCTGCACACGGGCCATATCAATGGCACCGATGCCCATTTCGGCCTGCCCTCCCGTGCCGATGATGCCAAGCGCTTTCATTTGCACGACCTCGGCGTTCAGCTTTTCCACTGTCTGTTCAGGGTTGGCCGCGATGATGGCGGCATTCCCGGCCGCGTTGTCGTTGTGCAGGTAATTGTACCAACCGATGGTCGACGCATCGACAAAGCGCTGCACCAGATCGGGGTTGGTTTCGACCATTTCGGTCCGCGCTTCGATGGTCGTGGAATAGGTGTTCCACCCGTAGTCAGCAAGAAGGAAGGCCTCGGGGTCGGCGCCGGCCGCTTTGGCATAGATCGGCTCGGCGGTGCCATAGCCTTGCTGCACCATCTTCGTGTCTTGCAGGTATTCAGCTAGGTTGAAGCCGTAGGGGCGCAGCTGTTCGTCCTTGAACCCCTTGGCCTTGACCATCCACTGCCAGAAGCTGAACTGCCCATCCTTCGAGATAAGGATTTGCGGCGCGTTCACCAGATCTTCAAAGGATGTGTAGGCACCCTTGTGCGCCAGCATCACTTGCGGATCTTTTTCGAAATAGCTGGCGACCACGACTGTGGGAATGCCGTTGCGGACGTTGTCCATCGACAAAAGCAGGTTGCCTGCCATCAGGAAATCGATCTTGCCCGCGGCCAGCATCGGGCGGTTGTTGACCTGCGGGCCGCCTTGCTGGATGTCCACCTCAAGCCCGTATTTGGCATAGGTGCCGTCGGCCATCGCCTGATAAAAGCCGCCGTGCCCGCCTTGGGCCAGCCAGTTGGTGGCAAACACCACCTTGTCTTGTGCCATGGCGCTGGTGGCGACCACGGTTGCCGCGATCGCGGCGATCAATCCTGTCTTCATGTCATTTCCCCTGTTGCGGTTTTCAGTGTCACGCCTTGGCCATGTCCGGCGTCCAGCCACGGGTCTTGCCCGGATTCATCAGACCGTGCGGATCGGCCTCGCGTTTGAAGTCGATCTGGCCGGTGTCGATTTCCTTCATCCCGCCATCTTCGATGGTGATGGCATGGGGGTCATAGGTGTCGCAGCCATCAAGGCGCTTCATCTCGTCGATGATCTGATACATCCGCTCTTTGCTCGTCCACCGCACAAGGGGCAGGGCAAAGATCTGAACCGCGCCGTGCATGCGGGCCATCTCGTGGTGGAACAGGATCTCGTCGCCATACCGTGCGATCTGGCGCATCACGAGGGCGGGGTCAAAAGGCTGCGGATAGGCGGTTTGCAGATAGGTCCAGACACCGGGTTCATGTTTCAGCGCCTGAAGCGTGGTGTGGTTCCAGCCCAACTCCCACGCGGGGGGCAGGTTGCGGGCCTCAAGCGCGTGGAGGGTGCCGGTCAGGGAAATGGTGCCCCCCATGGCGGCGACGCGGGCCCGGAAATCATCCATCGCATCCGGGGCGATCATCGAGAATACGGCGTCCTTGTCGGCGGGAAAATACCCGGCCAGCCTTTTGTAGAACGGGGCAAAGCGGCCCTCGACGACCGTCATCAAAAAGGCGTCCACGCCCTCGGCCTGCGCTTTTTGCGCAAAGGTCAGTGCCGTGTCATACCCATCGAACAGCGCTGTCGTGTGCACCCAGTCGACTGTCGGGACAAGCGCGTAATCCATGGCCGTGATGATGCCGTTGGTGCCATAGGCGTGCTGCACCTTCAGGATATCGGCCCCGCGCAATTCGATCACGCGCGGGGTTTCCTCCAGCGTGACGATGCGGACATAGCTGATGTTCGACCCGTCACGCAGCATACCGTTGCGCAGCGATCCGATGCCGCCCGAGCCGCCCGAGACGAACCCCGCCATCGTGGCCAGCCGCTTGGTCGACGGGAACATCGACAGCATCTGCCCGGTTTGGGCCACCGCGTTTTCCACCCGCTCCATCCGGCAGCCTGCTTCGCACACCACACGGCCGGGGGTAACCTCGATCACGCGGTCCAGCTTGACCATCTCAAGGATGATCCCGCCTTCCATCGGCACGCATTGGCCGTAGTTCCCGGTGCCCCCGCCGCGCACGGTGACGGGCAGGCGCAGGCGGGCGGCGGCGGCGGCAATGGTGATGACCTCGGCCTCGGACCTTGGGGTGACGACCAACTGGCCAAACTGGTCGTCGAGCAGGTCTTTCAGGATCGGGGAATACCAGTAGTAATCCCGCGATTTCGTCTCAAGCACCTTGGCATCGTCAGCGCAGGGAATGTCGCCAATGGCTGTGCGAAAGGCGGCAAGTGTCTGGGGCGTGGCGGTCATGCGGTCAGGGTTCCTGCGCGAAAGATGTGGCGGGGCGTGCGGGGGCTGGCCAGCGCATCGCGCCAGTCCGCTCCGGGGATCACAATGAAATCGGCCGGTTCCCCGGGGGCGATCTGGGTGGACGTCAGCCCGAGGGCAGCGGCGGCATCGGTGCTGATGGCACCCAGCCAGCCTTCGGGGGCCAGATGCAGCGCAAGGCAGGCAAGGCGCAGCGTCTCTATCGCGTCATGGCTGCCCGACGGGTAAAACGCATCGCGCACGTTGTCGGCGCCGAACAGAACGGTCACGCCGGCTGCGCGCAATTCCTGCGCCGGGGCAAGGCCGCGCAGACGCGGGCTGCGGCCGGGTGTCATGTCTTGCAGATGCAGGTTGGTGGCAGGCAGAATGGTCAGCGCAAGGCCCGCGCGTGCCGCCAGTGCCATGGCCCGGTCGGCGTCAGGGCGGATCGACAGCGCGCACCCGTGGCCGCACAAGACCCGACCCCCCATGCCCTGCGCCAGTGTCAGCCGGGCTATTTCGTCAAACCCCTCGGCCTCGACCTCCAGCCCCTCATCCACATGAAAATCAAGGCGCAGTCCGTGGTTTGCGGCAAGGTGAAAGACGCGGGCAAGTTTGCCGGGCAGATCATCGTTGCGGTATACAAAGCAGCCCAGTACCGCCCCGTCCTGTGCCACGCGCGCGGCAATTCCCGGCCCGTGATCCGGGTCACCCAAAAGATCGAGTGAGGTCAGCGATGCCTGTTGCACCGTCAGCCGCCCCCGCCATTCGGCGGCCACGTCGCGCATGATGTCCCAGGCGCGCGGCACTTGCGGATCCGTCCAGTCCACATGGGTGCGCAGGGCGGTGATGCCATGTTCATCCGCCTCGGCCACGCCGCGGTTGATCCGGGTGCGCAGGTCGGCTTCCGTCCAGTTGGTCTTGTCGGCGGCCATCGCCTCGATCGCGCCGAAAAGGCCCGGTTTGGTGGCGCGTGCCCGGTGGGCGGTAAAGGCCTTGTCCAGATGCACATGCGGGTCGACGGGCAGGGGTGTGATCACCGCGCGGGCGGGACCGGGCACGGGGTCAACCCGCGTGATCCGGCCTGCCGCAACCGTGATGGACACCGTCTGACCGTTCAGGTTCAGGGCCGCCAGACCGGGGTCCACCCCCTCAGCCTTTACCACGTCAACTTTCACGGCGGATCTCGCTTTCATGCCAGTGCCCCAGCACCCGGCGCGAGGCCCATGAGGTCAACAGGAAAATCACGATCCCCAGAAGCGACACCAGCACCAGTGCCGCAAACATCCGCGGAATCTCGCTGCGGAACGAGGATTCGATGATCCGGCTGGCAAGTCCGGTGTTCTGCCCGGCAGCGCCTGCCACAAACTCGGCCACCACCGCGCCAATCAGGCTTAAGCCTCCTGCCACCTTCAGCGCTGCCATGAATTGCGGCAGCGCCGAGGGCGCGAGCAGATAGCGCAGCCGCTGCCACGGCGTCGCGCGGTAGAGGGTAAAGAGGTCGCGCAGGTTATGGTCGGCGCTGCGCAACCCGATCACGGTGCCCGACAGAATGGGAAAGAACGCAACGATCCACGCACAGATCAAAAGCGCCGCAAAGGTGCTGTCGACATAGATCAGGATCAGCGGCGCGATGGCGACCACGGGGGTGACCTGCAAGATCACGGCAAAGGGAAACAAACTCATCTCGACGGCGCGCGACAGGGCAAACAGCGCACCCAGCACCACGCCCCCGATGATGGCAAGCGTCAGCGACCAGAACGTCAGCTTGACCGTGAACCAGGCCGAAACCATCAGCGATGGCCCGTCCTTCCACAGCGTCTGCGCGATCAGGCTGGGCGCCGGAATCAGGTAGTGCGGAATTTCCCAATACCACACCGCCCATTCCCAGAACGCCACCGCTGCCGCCAGAACCACCAGCGGCAAAACGCGGCCCATGACCCGTTCGCGCGCAGCGCGGGCGATGGCGTCGTGGTTTGCCGGGGCGGCGTCTTCGGGCACCGAATCAATGGTCAATGTGGTTTGCATCCAACGTCCCTTTCAGACTGTCTGACACGCGCTTTGCCTCGGCGCTGAAGGCGGGCGAGATGCGCCAGTCTTCAGCGCGGGGCCACGGCGTTTCCATCGCCAGTTCTGCCGCAACCCGGCCCGGGCGCGCGGCCATCACCACCACGCGGGTCGACAGGTAAACGGACTCGAACACCGAATGGGTGACAAAGATCACCGTCAACCCGTTTGCGGCCGCAAGACGGACCACATCATCGTTCAGCTTGGTTCGCGTCATCTCGTCCAGCGCGGCAAACGGCTCGTCCATCAGCAGAATGCGGGGCTGTGTCACCATGGCGCGGGCGATGCTGACGCGCATCTTCATGCCACCCGACAACTCACGCGGGTAGGCGCCCGCAAACTTTGACAGACCCACCTCGCGCAGCGCGCGGTCAACGCGCGGCGCAGCCTCGGCGCGCTGAATGCCCGCAAGGCGCAAAGGGAGGAAGACGTTGTCAAAAACCGTGGTCCAGGGCATCAGCGTGGGCTCTTGAAACACAAAGCCAAGGTCCTGTTCCGTCTTGCCCTGCGGCGGGGCGATGGTGATGGTGCCCGCGGTAACAGGCAGCAGCCCCGCGATCATCTTCAGCGCGGTCGATTTTCCGCAGCCGGACGGGCCCAGAAAACTTATGAAATCGCCCTCGTTTATCGTCAGCGACATCTCTGACACTGCCAGTGTGTCATTGCCAAAGCGCTTGGTCACACGGTTCAGGCGGATGATCGGATCGCCCTTCATGCCTGCGCGTCCGAACTGGCCGGGGTGTCAAGGAACGACAGGGGCAGGCGCTGAACCTCGGCCAGCAGGGTCACGATCTGCCGCGCGGCATGGTCGACGAATGCGCGGCCCTTTTCGGCAGTGGCTTGTGTGGCATCGCCCGCCGCCCCGGCAGGGTTGATATCCTGCATCTGCCAGGCGATGCGGCCTGCGGGCGACAGTCCCAGATGGGTGTTCTCGGCGGCCAGCCTTGCATTCGTGGGAGCAAAATTACGGGCGTGCTCCATCTGCACCAGATCCGGATGCAGGGCCAGCATCACCGAGGTTTCCAGATCGCCTGCGTGGATGCCGTGCTGTGCCTCATGCGGTGTCAGCAGGCCGGGCGGGTGGCCCATGGCAAACCAGTTCGCAGCCACCACCACCATGTTGTGGCGGATGCGCAGATCACGCGCCACGATGTCCATCACCGCGATCTGGCCGCCGTGACTGTTCAGCAGCACCAACTTGCGCACCCCCGCCGCCGCCACCGATGCGCCGATATCTGACCACATCGCCATCAGGGTCGCCGCCGAAAAGGTCAGCGTGCCGGGATAGGCGCTGTGCTCGTTCGATTTGCCGATGGCGCAGGTGGGCAGGAACAGGGCAGGGCAGTCGTCCGGGATCAGGGGGATTGTGGCAGCGACGATGCCATCCACGATCGCCTGATCCACGGACAGCGGCAGGTGGGGGCCGTGCTGCTCGACCGCGCCCACGGGCAGGACGGCGATCAACGCAGCCCGTGGCAGCGCGGCAAAATTGCGCGCTGTGTAGTCGGCCCAGTAGCGGTGCTTCATGGGCGGGGTCTTGGAGCAATGGAGTGCAACATGGATCGGGGCCTTTGACAGCGGCAACCCCCCAACTTGACGCGCGGTCAACCCAGCTTGTCAAACCATTTGGTTCGACAAGGCCCGTCTTGCCGGTTTTTGCGCCACCCTGTCGCACAGCCGGGCCAAGAAACGGGCGTATTGCAAAGCGGTCAGACGGGTTCGATCCATCCGTCGATGGCGGCCACGGCCTCATCCGCCGTCTCAACGAACTGGAACAGCGACAGGTCCTGCGGGCTGATGGTGCCCGCCTCGGCCAGTGCATCCCAGTTGATCACGCGCTTCCAGAAGGCCTGTCCGAACAGAAGGAACGGTATGGGCTTCATCCGCCCGGTCTGGATCAGCGTCAGGGACTCGAACATCTCGTCCAGCGTGCCAAAGCCACCGGGAAACACGCACACCGCGCGGGCGCGCATCAGGAAGTGCATCTTGCGAATGGCGAAATAGTGAAAGTTGAAGCATAGATCGGGGGTGACGAATTCATTCGGCGCCTGCTCGTGCGGCATCACGATGTTCAGGCCGATGGACTGCCCGCCTGCATCATCTGCGCCGCGGTTGCCCGCCTCCATAACGCCGGGGCCGCCCCCGGTGATGATCACATCGTGCCGGCCATAGGATTGCAGGCTGCGCTCTGTCATCAGCTTCGCAAAGCGCCGCGCCTCGTCGTAATAGCACGACAGGTCGGCCAGCGTCTTGGTGCGGGCGGAGTCCTTGTTCTCGGGGCGCGGGATGCGGGCGCCGCCGAACAGCACGATTGTGGATTCGATCCCGCGTTCATCCATCACCAACTGCGGCTTCAAGAGTTCCAGTTGCAGGCGCACCGGGCGCAGATCTTCGCGGGCCATGAAGTCGCGGTCGGAAAAGGCCAGGCGGTAGGCGGGCGCGCGCGTCTGCGCGGTATCGGGAATGCGATCTGCGGCCTCCATATCCTGTTCGGAATCGCGAAACGGGTGGCCGCGTGGTTCGTCTTTCATGGCGTCTGTGTCCTGCCTCGCGCATTGCGCGGATGTTTTCCAAGGCTTATAGGCTTGGCCCGGCAACACCAACCCAAAACCGAGGATGCCCATGCAACACGCCGCCCTGGAAGCCGCCATCGAGACCGCGTGGGATGCCCGCGACGCCATCTCAACCGCCACAAAGGGCGAGGTCCGCGATGCGATCGAGACAACGCTGGAGGCGCTGGACAGAGGCGCGCTGCGGGTGGCGGAAAAGCGCGGGACGGATTGGCATGTGAACCAATGGGCGAAAAAGGCGGTGCTGCTGTCATTTCGCCTGAATGACATGGCGCCGATTTCGGGCGGCAATGGTGGCAGCACGTGGTGGGACAAGGTGCCGTCAAAGTTTGATGGCTGGGGGCCCGAGGACTGGCGCACCGCTGGCTTTCGTGCCGTGCCGGGCAGCATCGTCCGCCGCTCGGCCTTTATCGGCAAGGGCGTGGTCCTGATGCCGTCGTTCGTGAACCTTGGCGCCTATGTCGATGAGGGGACGATGGTCGATGGCTGGGCCACGGTTGGATCTTGCGCGCAGATCGGCAAGAATGTGCACCTCTCGGGCGGCGTGGGTATCGGCGGGGTGCTGGAGCCGATGCAGGCAGGCCCGACAATCATCGAGGACAACTGCTTTATCGGTGCGCGCTCCGAAGTTGTCGAGGGCTGCATCATCCGCGAGGGATCGGTCCTGGGAATGGGGGTTTTCATCGGGAAATCCACCAAGATCGTCGATCGGGAAACCGGCGGGGTCAGCTACGGCGAAGTGCCTGCCGGATCGGTGGTTGTGGCGGGGTCCATGCCGTCCAAGGGCGGGATCCATCTCTATTGCGCGGTGATCGTGAAAAAGGTTGATGCGCAGACGCGCAGCAAGACCAGCATCAACGATCTTCTGCGCGACTGATGGAACCGGTTTCCACCTTTCCCGGTTCACCCGGCGGAGGTGGCAAATGGACCCGTCAGACATCATTCCCTTCGATCCCGCGCGGTTGCTGTCCGGCGACATGCCCGTCCTGTTCTATGGCGAAATCGTCCTTCGGACGCTTTTGATCTACGCATGGACGCTTGGCCTCGTCCGCTGGATCGGCGGTCGGTCGGTGTCACAACTTTCGTTGGTGGATTTTGTTCTGGTGATCGCCCTCGGCTCGGCCGTGGGCGATGCGATGTTCTATGGCGAAGTGCCGTTGCTGCATGCCATGCTGGTGGTGGCACTGGTCGTCATGGCGACCAAGGGCCTGGAAAAGCTGGTGCATAAATTCCCCTATTTGAACCCGATCATCGACGACTCGCCGGTCGAGGTTGTGCGACAGGGAAAGTTGGTGATGAAAGGCCTTGCTGAACGCAACATTGCCCCGGATACGCTGAAGGAAATGCTGCGCCTGAAGGACATAGCCAATCTGGGCGAGGTCGAAGGGGCATGGATCGAAGGCGGTGGCAGGCTTTCGGTTCTGCGGGCAAAGCCCGCACGGGCGGGCCTTCCCATCATGCCACCGCCCGAAATCGCGCCGCTGCCCCCGGCCACGGGGGATGATCGGGTTTGCGTCAGTTGTGGCACGCCCGCGGACAGGGATGCCTGTGGCCAGTGCCTCGGCACCCGCTTTACCGATGTGCAACAGGGGGCTGCGCGCAATTGACCTTGTCTCGCGCCCTCAGCGGTGGCACCCCTGACCGCGCAATCCCCTAGGAGGGCCCTATGTCAGACGCAAGCAAACCCGAAAAGACCAGCCGTCAGCAAGTCTACACCCTTTTGGTGCAGGTCGGGCGCAAGCTGGGCGATGGCCTGCCCAAAGGGGCCACAGGGGCGGGGCTGATCTGCTATGCCAGCGGGGTGGACGAGGCCGAGGCGGTGCGCGAAACCGTGGCCATCCTGAAACAGGCCGACCTTGCGGTACTGGAGGTCGAAGGCTATGGCACGCTCGATGAGCAAAAAGAGAGCGGCGCCGAGATCGGCCCCGAGGATGAGGCGCTGATGCAGCGCGCGCTTGACGAAAACTCGGTGATCGTAGCGCAGATGACGCCGCTTTTTGACGATAAGACCTGAGTGCGTCGGATACGTCGGATAAGCCCGGTTTTGCGTGTCCGGGGCGCCGAGGGTTGCCGCTATGCCGCGCCATGCAGGCTGCGGCGCGCCATCAGGCTGACCAGTTGCTGCGCCTCATAGGGCAGCAGCACCTTCAGCGGGGGCGTTCCGGCGAACCCGTGGCTCAGCAGCTTCAACCCGTCGGCCCGCAGCAATTCGGGCAGGCCAAGGTCGATGGCGATACAGTCGGTTGACGATTGCAGGTTGTCGCTGCGCGCAATGGTGCCATTGGCAAGCGCACTGGCGCGCACGAGAACCTCTTCCACGCTGAACATGTATTCCACCTCGGCACCCGCCAGGGTAATCAGTTGATCAGCCGATACCAGCATATCGGTCGATTGCCCCAGAAATGGTGCGCGCAGGATCACGGGGGCAAAGGTTCCCCGGCTGGGCAGGCGCATGCGGTCCAGCCGCAGGATCGGCTGAAGGCCGCTGTCGGCGGTGTGAACAAGATCTCCCACCCGCAGCAGCCCCGCCGCCACGGGCCCGCGCGCCGTTTCAATGGGCGTGCGCAGGCCCAGCCATGGCGCGCGCTCAGGCGGGGATTTGCCCTGCGTCACGCCAAACCACAAAAGCGCAGGGTGCCGTGACCCCGCCCCATCCGACTGGCACAGGGCCGCCAGTTCCCGCATCGACAGCGCGATTGGGTTGATGCCGGCGGCGTGGCGCTCTTCGCCCATGCCGATGCGGCCATAGGTCAGGGTCCATTTGCCCGACCGTCGGTTCCAGCCATAGACGATGCGCGCCGTGCCGATGGCAAAGGGCATCGGCCCCGGCAGCACATGGCGCCGCACGGCATTGCCTTCGCGGTGCAAGATCACGATGCCAGTCATCTGGTCGAAGAAAATCGAGAAGGTCCGCTTTGCGGGTGCGTCTTCTTGCCAGTCGATCAGCACTGCTGTGCTGGCCAGCGGTAACGACACCTCGGCCACCAGCAATCCGTCGCTCAGGACGGCGTCGCCCGTGATCGCGGGCATCAGATCGGACAGGGCGATCCAGTCAACCATCGCGCCGCCCTATGCCGCGCGCAAGGCAGCGAACAGCAACTGCGCCTCGTGCCGTTTCAGCGCAGGACGGGCCGCCGCGCTGTAGCCATTGCCGGTGGACAGGTCGATATCGGGAAAGATCGCGGTGATCTCATTCAGGATGTCTTGTTCGAACATCTGCGTGGTCTGCGGCCCCGGCAGGAAGCTTTCCGTGGCAAGGCCGGCCGAGGAGACAAGCTGATGCTTGTCAAACAGGATGTGGACATAGTCCACCGTCCCGCCTTCGCGCACCCGGACCGAGCGGTGGTTGACCAGATCGCGCGCAGCCACCAGAACCTCGGGCGCGCCGAACAGAAGGTCTGCCAGACTGTCACGAACAAGAACGCGGTGCTGAGGTGACACCAGCAACTGGCGGTGGTCGCCAAAGGTGCCCGCGCGGATGTCGATCGGGGCAAGCGGGCCAACCGCATCCATGTGGCGCCTTCCGATCCAGCGCACGGGTTGTGGTCCGTCATCATGCGTGACAACCAGATCGCCAATCGCCAGATCCTCGACCGGACGCTCGCCCGTGGGGGTCAGGATCATGGTCCCGGCGACGAAACACGGGATCGTCGTTACGTTGACCAACCCCGTGGCGGTGTTCCCGCCCGGCCCGTTGACGGTGTAGGTGAAGTTCATCTGTTCGACATCACCATTGCCGAAGATCGTGATCGTTCCATCGGCATTCAGCTGGATTTGCTGCCCCGATGGCAAGGTGATGATCTGCCCCGCCACCACGTTCACGCCGTTCAACTGGGTAATTACCAGCGAACCGGGCAGGGTTGCGATATCGTTGCCCAGCACGTTTACCGTCGTCGCCCCGGTTGCGAACATCGTCACAACATCATCGACGGGCACCAGTTGCGTCTGCACGGAATCGCCCACGATGATCAGATTGCTGTCCCACTGCGAATCCCCGGTATCCGCAATTCCGATGCGGATCGTGTTTACCACCCCCGGATTGACCTGCATGGTCAGCGTCAGGGTCATGGTGAACCCGTCCATCTCGGTGTTGAAGGCGTCGGTTGTGTTGTTGATGAACAGGTTGGGCTGGGTGTTGGGGTTGATGTTGTTGATGGACGTCGTTCCGTTGCCCACCGACAAGGGCACATAGCTGCCGTTGACCCAGACCCCCATCACATCGTTGAAACTCGTATTGACATATTCGGGATATTCCTCGGACGAAAAGACAAAGCTCATCGTCATCACGTTGCCGCTGGGAATGAAGTTGGCGTCGATCCACACCGCGTCGTAGGTGGTCTGCCCGGCCACGGCGTTGAACTGGCTGTTGTTGTTCGCACCACTTGTGTCGGTTGAGGTGCCACCTGAGCGGTTTGGATCACCGTTTGACTGGGTAAAGTCGCGCACGTTCCCCGTGGACAGGATCACACCATGGCCGGACGGCAACACGCCGGGTGCCACCTGTCCGTTGGTGTAGGTGGCCGAGCTGTCTTTTGGCCCGCTGTAGCTTGCGCTGACTACTGTGACACCGTTTCCGAAAATGGAATTGGCCATCGTCATCGCTGACGCATTCACGTTGTAGTTCAGTTCCGCGCCCGTCGCCATTGCCCGCCCCCTGGTGGCGTCCGGAACGGGGCAAACATCGCTGTTCGGGCTTGGGCCCGTCGTGATGTTTTTGCCTTGACGGGTGCGTTGACCCTGCTCAGCCCTGCCTCAGGACGTTGTTATTCCTTGTTGAATACCAGAGTTCGGCCCTATGTCAGTCATAATTTTGCCCCATTGGCCCGGCGTGAGTGATTTAGGGGCCACAATCGTGGCCAAGCGGCCACAAATCAGCCCCCGTTGCAGGTTGCGGCGGGGTTCGGTATGCCGACACGCAGCCTTTGCCAGCCGGAGCCGCAGATGACCGCATCCACCGATCCCGCACCTACCGATCTTGCGGCCACCGATCCTGTGGCCCTGACCGCCGCCCTGATCCGCTGCGCCTCGGTCACGCCTGCCGATGACGGGGCGCTTGATGTGCTTCAAGGGGTGCTGTCGGTGGCAGGGTTCACCTGCACGCGGGTTGATCGGGGTGGCATCGCCAATCTTTACGCCCGCTGGGGCACGCGCGGGGCGAATCGCAGCTTTGGCTTCAACGGCCATACCGATGTGGTGCCGGTGGGCGATCTTGCGGCCTGGACCCAAGACCCGTTCGGCGCACAGGTGGTGGACGGCGTGATGTATGGCCGGGGCGCCACCGACATGAAATCCGCCGTGGCCGCCTTTGCCGCGGCCGCCGTCGATTTCGTCCGCAACACCCCGCCGGATGGGGCCGTGATACTGGCCATCACCGGCGATGAAGAGGGTGATGCCCATGATGGCACCGTGGCGCTGCTCGACTGGATGGCTGCGAACGGCGAGGGGATGACCCACTGTCTGGTGGGTGAGCCCACTTGCCCCGACGAGATGGGCGAGATGATGAAGATCGGGCGCCGTGGCAGCATGACCGGGTTTTTCACCGCCACCGGCGTGCAGGGCCATTCCGCCTATCCTCACCGCGCCAAAAACCCGATGAGTGCACTTGTCACCCTGCTGGGGCGACTTGAGGCGCAGCCGCTGGATCAGGGCACCGATCACTTTGACGCCTCGACCCTGGCCATCACCACCATTGATTGCGGCAATCCGGCCAACAACGTGATCCCCGCGCGTGGTACGGCGACGGTGAACATTCGCTTCAACGACCTGCACTCGGGCGCCAGCCTTTCGGCATGGCTGCAGGAACAGGCCGCAGCCGTGCAGGCGGAAACCGGCGTGCAGATCGCGTGCCAGCTGCAGGTGTCGGGCGAAAGCTTTCTGACGCCTCCGGGCGAATTCTCGGGGCTGGTTGCGCGCGCGGTGCAGGCGGAAACGGGCCGCGTGCCCGTGTATTCCACCTCCGGGGGCACATCGGACGCGCGGTTCGTCAAGGACCACTGCCCGGTGGTCGAGTTCGGCCTTGTGGGCAAGACCATGCACAAGGTCGATGAATCTGTGCCTGTGGATCAGATCCATCAGCTCAAGGCCATCTATACCCGCATCCTTGCCGATTACTTCGCATGATCCGCCCCGCCCCTGTCTTTGACATCTCCCTCACCCGCGACATCGCCGCCTGTCGCGCCCTGCGCCGCACGGTGTTCATCGAAGAACAGGGTGTTCCCGAAGCGGATGAGGTGGATGACCTCGATGATGAGGCGACCCATCTGCTGGCCCTGGTCGATGGCATCCCCACAGGCTCGGCCCGTCTGTTGCTGCGCGGCGATACCGGCAAGATCGGCCGCGTCTGCGTCCTCGCCCCTGCCCGCGGCTCCGGCCTCGGCGCCGCCCTGATCCGCGCCGCGCTGGATGAGTTTCGCCGCCATCCCGGCTTGACGCAGGCCAAACTCGGCGCGCAAGCCCACGCTGTTTCCTTTTACGAACGCCTTGGGTTTACCGCCTTTGGCCCTGTCTATGATGATGCGGGCATCCCCCACCGCGATATGGTCGCCCCTCTCTGATCATTGCTGCTTTTCAAATACGTCTCGCGAAGCGTCCCAACCCGGCCCCGCGCGATCCCCCATCGAAACGACTCACTGGCCACGGCCTCGCATCTGCGCTAGGTTTGTTCTTGTTTTGTTCAAATCAGCGGACCCATGCCCTTCTTCCCCGAGCTTTGCACACTTTCCAATTTCACCTTCCTCACCGGGGCCGCGCACCCCGAAGAAATGATGCTGACCGCGGCCAGCCTCGGCCTGCCCGCAATTGCCATCACGGACGTGAATTCGGTTGCAGGCATCGTGCGCGCACATCAAAAGGCGCGCGAGATTGCGCGGGATGGTGGCCCCGTGATCCGCCTGATCCCCGGCACGCGGGCGGTGCTGCAAGACGGCTTTGCGCTGACGCTTTTGCCGCGGGATCGTCCGGCCTGGGGGCGGCTGTGCCGGTTGCTGACCACGGGTGCGCGCCGCGCGCCCAAGGGTGCTTGTCATCTGACCCTCGACGATGTTCTGGAATGGGCCGAAGGGATGGAAATCCTTCTCCACCCCCCCGGTCAGCGCCTGACCCCTTCGGCCAGACCTATCGGCAAAGGCGGCTGGCTGCCCCATGCCGAACGCCTTGCACAGGCCTTTCCCGGCCAATGCAGCATCGTTCTTGCACCCCAATATGACGGGCAAGACCGCGCCCGCATGGCCCGCCACGCGGTCCTTGCCACACGTTTGGCGCTGCCCACCCTCGCCTCGGCCCTGCCGATGATGCACCACCCCGCCCGCCGCCGCCTTGCCGACACGCTGACCGCCATCCGCCTTGGCTGCCGTATTGATACGCTGGGGCGCAACGCCCTGCCGCACGGCGAGCAGCGCCTGCGCGGCCATGCCGACATGCTGCGCCTGTGCGCGGGGCACGAGGGTGCCGTGGACCATGCGACCAGTGTTGCCAGCCGACTGACATTCTCGCTCGATGAATTGCGCTATGAATACCCGTCCGAGGTTACCGACGACGAGACCCCGACCCAGCGCCTGACCCGGCTGACCGAAGCCGGCCTGCGCTGGCGCTATCCCCAGGGGGCCCCCGTCCGCGTGCAGACGCAGGTGGCGCACGAGCTGACCCTGATCACCAAACTGAAGTATGAGCCCTATTTCCTGACCGTCCACGATATCGTGGCCTTCGCGCGGTCCAGAAACATCCTGTGTCAGGGGCGCGGATCGGCCGCCAATTCCGTGGTGTGCTATGCGCTGGGCGTGACCTCGGTTTCCCCCGAGATCGGCACCATGGTGTTTGAGCGGTTCGTGTCCGAGGCGCGCAACGAGCCCCCCGATATCGACGTGGATTTTGAACATGAGCGGCGTGAAGAGGTGATCCAGCATATCTACGCCCGCTATGGCCGCCACCGCGCGGGCCTGTGTGCCACCGTGATCCATTACCGCGGCAAGCGCGCGGTGCGCGAGGTGGGGGCGGCGATGGGGCTGACGGATGACACGCTCTCGGCGCTTTCATCCCAGATCTGGGGCTTTGGCGGGCCCAAGGCGATCACCGATCAGCGGCTGGCAGAAATCGGCCTTGATCCCGCCGACCGCCGCCTGCACCAGACCCTTGCCCTGATCACCGAGATACAAGGGTTTCCGCGCCACCTCAGCCAGCATGTCGGCGGCTTCATCATCACCCAAGGGCGGCTGGATGAACTGGTGCCCATCGAGAACGCCACGATGGAGGACCGTACCGTCATCTGCTGGGACAAGGATGACATCGACACGCTGGGAATCTTGAAGGTCGATGTCCTGGCGCTGGGGATGCTGACCTGCATCCGCAAAGCCTTTGATCTGGTGGAAAAACATCATGAGCAGCGGTTTGATCTGGCCACATTGCCACCCGAAGACCCGGCCACCTACGACATGCTGTGCCGCGCTGACAGCCTGGGCGTGTTTCAGGTGGAAAGCCGGGCGCAGATGAATTTCCTGCCCCGGATGCGGCCGCGCAAGTTCTATGATCTGGTCATTCAGGTGGCGATCATCCGGCCGGGGCCCATTCAGGGCGACATGGTCCATCCGTATTTGCGACGCCGCAACGGGCAGGAAATCGTGACGTTCCCGTCAGACGCGCTTGGCGCGGTGCTGGGCAAGACCCTCGGCGTGCCGCTGTTCCAGGAACAGGCCATGCAGATTGCCATCGTCGGCGCAGGCTTTACCCCGCTTGAGGCGGACCGTTTGCGCCGGGCCCTTGCCACGTTCAAGAAGCATGGCAACGTGACCGAGTTGAAAGACCGCTTTCTGGCGGGCATGCAGGCCAATGGATATGATCCTGATTTTGCCGCCCGCTGCTTTGCCCAGATCGAGGGCTTTGGCAGCTATGGCTTTCCCGAAAGCCACGCGGCAAGCTTTGCGCATCTGGTCTATGCCAGTGCCTGGCTCAAACGGCATCACCCGGGTATTTTCGCCTGTGCCTTGCTGAATGCGCAGCCGATGGGCTTTTATGCGCCGGCGCAGATTGTGCGGGATGCGCGCGAACATGGGGTCATCGTGTTGGCGCCGTGCATCAATCACAGCCAGTGGGACAATGTGATGGAGGACACGGACGGGGGGCTGGCCCTGCGGCTGGGCTTTCGCCAGATCCGCGGGATCGCCGAGGAAGAGGCGCAATGGATCACCGCCGCCCGTGCCAATGGCTACCGCGAGGTGCAGGATGTCTGGCGGCGTGCGGGCATCGCCCCCGCCACAGCGACCCGTCTGGTCGAGGCCGACACCTTTGCCAGCCTTGGCATCGACCGCCGCTCGGCCTTGTGGCAAGCCCGCGCGCTGAGCGGCCGCGCACCCCTGCCACTCTTTGCCCGGGATATGGATGGTGAAGGTATTCTGGAACCCGGGGTGCGCTTTGCGCCCATGACGACGGGCGAAGGTGTGGTGGAAGATTACCAAAGCATGCGCCTGACCTTGCGCGCCCACCCTGTAGCCCTGTTGCGCCCGGTTCTGACCCCGCCCCGCATCGCGCCGACATCGGGGGTGCCGCCTCGGGGGGCATCGAGCCCCCCCTCGGCGGCGTTGCCACGGACCCTTTCCGTGGCCGTGGCCTGAGGCAGCCAAAAAGGAAGGGGGCTCTGCCCCCTTGGGGCGTACCGCCCCTCACCCACCGGAGTATTTTCAAAGCAGCAAGAATAAATTCCCATCATCCGACTTGGTGCTTTGGAATATTCCCCGCTGAGCGCCCCCGCGTGCCGCGCCTCCGCGTGCCGCGCCCGCAGCGCATGTCGATGTGGTCGGCTGCGTCATTCCGTGGCAACGCCGTCGCAGGGGGCTCGATGCCCATTGCGACGGCACCCTTGTTCAAACCACCGCACGATCGGTTGCCGACCAGCCGCGCACCAACGGTGTCACCTGCTCGCCTTTCAGGCGGATGCCTTCCATCACGTCGGCATGGAACTGAGGGCCGGTCGAATACTTCATGTCGACCGGGCGATGCCCGATGCCCTGACCGTTCGTGCGAACTTGCGCGCCATGGTCTCGGGGCTGCCGAACCAGCGTGAGCCGTGTTCGACCCCGGCCAGAAACCGAAATTTTTCGTGACCGGGATCCGGCTGCTCTCGCGGCCCGAGCGCCCTTTTCGCAAGGGGGCCCTGCCGAAACCGCGACTATTCAAAACGCGCAACTGAAAAAAGTCGCGACCGTGGAAAGTGCAGATATCAGGAGATGTCACGCAGTTCCAGCTGACTGCCGGGGCCGTGGCGCACCTCGAACCTGGGGAGTTTGCGCACGAGATCGGACAGCTTGGCTGCGCCGTAGGTGCGTGTGTCGAAATCGGGGTTGGCCTGGGTGATGAACTGCCCCAGCGGACCGAGTGTGTACCATTCGCCATCCGGATCAATCGCCCGCATCGCGGCCACGATCAGGGGAATGGCCTTGCTGGGCGCATCCTTGGTGGGACGGCGGACGGTTTCGGGGGTGCCCTGCGCCTCGGACCGGACGCGCGGCGATTCCTCTACCACGCCCATGTTTTCCGGTCCCAGATTTTCAACTCCCAGATTCTCCACGTAGATGAACCGCTTGCAGGCCATGCGAAATGCCTCGGGCGTTTTCTTTTCGCCTATGCCATAGACATCAAGACCCTGTTCGCGCACGCGCGCGGCAAGCCGGGTGAAATCGCTGTCGGAACTGACCAGCACAAAACCGTCGAACAGACCCGAATGCAGGAAATCCATCGCTGCAATCACCAGTCCAATGTCGCTGGCATTCTTGCCCCTGGTGTTGGAAAACTGCTGATCGGCCACCAGACCCAGCGCCGCTACATTTTTCGCCCAGGCATTCAGCCGCGTGGCCGACCAGTCGCCATAGATCCGCCGCACGCTGGCCTCGCCCAGGGCTGCAATCTCTTCGAATATGGCCTCGGCGTAAGATGCGGGAACATTGTCGGCGTCGATCAGAACGCAAAGACGGGGTGTGCGGGTCTGTGAGGGGCGTGTATCAGACATGGCCGCAGTGTGACGCAGGCGGCGTTCGGACGAAAGGGGAAAGTCATTGGCACCGACGTCGCCTGCGTCAAACGGAGGCGCTGGATCACTGCCGTCCGGTTGACGAAGTCAGGCCGCAGGTTCAGTGTCAGGTAACGACCGGGCGGGTGGAGGGACGACAATGAGATGCATGCGGCCTCGGGTGGTGTTCATGGCGGCACTTGCAGGGGCGGCGCCGCTAGTGCCCGCCTTTGGGCAAGAGTTGATCGGCGGCTATGTCGCCTATATCGGCGACGACGATCTTTACAATTCCAATGGCGCCCGTCTGACCGAGCCTTGGCAGATCCTGCGGCAGGACCGGGCGAATTTCCACCGCTTTGGCATCCGGCAGCGGGGTGACGAAAACGATCCGTTCTTTTCGGATGCGAACAACCGCGCCGCGATGGAACAGATGGTCCGCAACGGAGGCATAACGCGCGAGGCACGGCGCCTGCTGCTGCAAGGCGGGGCAACGGTCTATGTCGACATTTATGGCCGGAACGGGCGCGGCACGTCGGTCGATGTCACCGTCTCACGCTGAGGCGGTCAATGCCCGCGCGCACCACCGCTACCATCAGCGCGGGCACTTCGCGAAGGGCAGACTTCGCCTGCCCCTGCCATGAGGTTCCCGCAAGTGTCGGGCACGACAAGTTGGCCCTTATCCCGATACCCCACGCAATGATCCACGCCCGCGGGGCGTGATACCAGTCGGTGACGATGATCACCGATCCTGCGCCCAGACCGTGCAGAAGGGGCTGCGCAAGACGCAGATTTTCGCGCGTCGAGGTTGAGGCGGCTTCCTCGCTGACGGCCGTTACCCCCGCAGTGCGGGCAAGTGCCACAATTACCACCGCTTCGGCAGGCGGGTGTCGCCCCACGCCACCGCAGCCGATCAGATGATCGGCCCGACCGGTCTGTACCAAATGCGCCCCGTGAAGGGCGCGGCGGCGCAAGGTGGGCGACGGCGCACCCCCGGGCCATACCGCCGCACCCAGTACCAGCACGACAGCCGGGCCCGGTTCCGGCATCAGAAGATCACGACCGACCGGATCGAGGTGCCTGCATGCATCAGATCGAAGGCCGTGTTGATATCTTCAAGCGGCATGGTGTGGGTGATCATCGAGTCAATCTCGATCTTGCCATCCATGTACCAGTCCACAATTCCCGGCACATCGGTGCGCCCGCGCGCGCCACCAAAGGCCGTTCCTTTCCAGACCCGGCCCGTGACCAGTTGAAAGGGGCGGGTCTCGATCGTGGCCCCGGACGGCGCCACCCCGATCACCACCGAGACGCCCCAGCCGCGGTGGGTGCACTCCAGCGCCGCCCGCATCACCTTGACGTTTCCGGTGCAATCGAACGAATAATCTGCCCCCCCGATCTGATCGAAAGGTGTCTTGGTCAGGTCCACCAGATGCGGCACGATTTCGCCCCCGATCTCGTTCGGGTTGACGAAATGCGTCATCCCGAACTTCTCTCCCCATTCCTTTTTGTCATTGTTGATGTCGACACCGATGATCATGTCGGCACCGGCCAGCTTCAGCCCCTGAATGACGTTCAGACCGATGCCGCCCAGACCAAAGACCACCGCTTTGGCGCCGATCTCGACCTTGGCAGTGTTGATCACGGCGCCGATGCCGGTGGTGACGCCGCAGCCGATATAGCAGATCTTGTCAAACGGCGCGTCGTTCCGCACTTTCGCAAGGGCAATCTCGGGCATCACGGTGTGGTTCGCAAAGGTCGAGCAGCCCATGTAATGATAGATCGGTGTGCCATCGAGCATGGAAAACCGGGTTGTGCCGTCGGGCATCAGTCCCTGCCCTTGGGTGGTCCGGATCGCGGTGCACAGGTTCGTCTTCTGGCTGAGGCAACTTGGGCACTGGCGGCATTCGGGGGTGTAAAGCGGGATCACGTGGTCGCCGGGTTTCAGTGTGGTGACGCCGGGGCCGATCTCGATGACTACTCCTGCACCTTCGTGGCCGAGTATGGCAGGAAACAGCCCCTCGGGGTCGGCGCCGGACAGGGTGAATGCATCAGTGTGGCAGATGCCGGTGGCACGGATCTCGACCAGAACCTCGCCGGCCTTGGGGCCTTCAAGATTTACTTCCATGATTTCAAGCGGCTTTCCGGGGGCAATGGCGACGGCGGCGCGGGTGCGCATGGAGGAACCCTTTCAGTGACTGTTTTACAGGGCACGCTGCGGGAAAGCGGCGCCCAAGGCAAGAACCCGATGCGCGGGGCCAGGGTTTTTTCGTCATCCTGCCTGCGAGGGGCACTTGTGTCCGGTCAGGGGCCACGGCTAGGGTCGCGCGAGCGTAAGAGTGGTCTGGTTCCGGTTGGGTTGTGCGATACAGGAAGTCTTCCTTGGCTGGCGTCAGAGTGATCCCCGTCTGGCTGCTGGTGGTCACCCTTGGGGGGTGCGGGCAGACATTCGGCCCCGGTTATCGCCCAGGCGAAGCGATCCTGCCGCCCGACGTGATGGCGTCACGCAACATCGCCGGCTGCGGCGCCGATGATTTGCCCGGTATTCATGGTATGCATTTCACAACCTTGGCAGAGGTTCGCTTGCGTGGTCAACTGCGGGTGCTGCGCCCCGGTCAGGGCCTGACGCGAGATCTTCTGCCCGACCGCCTGAATGTGCAGGTGGACGAAGGTGGAACGGTCTTGCGGATGTTTTGCGGATGATCCCAAAAAAGGAAACTGAAGTATGAAACCGATGATCATGGCCCTGGCTCTGTGCGGATTTGCCGTGGCCTGTGTGCCCGAGTTTGTGCCTGCGCCCGGCCTGCCGCCCGCGCCTGTCGAAAATGCCTGTGGGGCTGATGCGCTGCAAGGGCTGGTTGGCCAGCCGGCCAGCGTATTGGAAACCATGCGCTTTGGCACCGAAACGCGGATCATCCGCCCCGGCACCGCTGTCACAATGGATTATCGCCCGGATCGGCTGAATATCGACATTGATGCCCGCGAATGGATCACCCGAGTCTATTGCAGCTGATGTATGTGCCCCCCGGTCGTGCCGGGGGGCCTATCCTTCACATGCGATAGGCGGTGTGGCAATCCTTGCAGGCCCCGCCGATGGCGCCCATACCCGCCCCGATTGACGCGGCCGAGGCTGTATCGACCGCCGTGGCTGCCGCGTTCAGCGCCATGCCTTTCTTCACGAAATCATCCCAATTCGTCCAGATCTCGGGCTTGGCTTCGGACTCCGGGTCGGTCGCGGGCTTTTCGAACCGGGCCCCGATGTCAGCCGATGCGGCAATCAGCGCGGCCTTTGCTTCGGCTGCCTTGGGTGCGTCGAATGGGGCCTTGCCGCCGGCCATGTCGCCCAGAATCTTGGTGTTCATTCCGACTGTTTTCATCAGCCCCTGACGGGCGATGACATCGGGGTCGGTGGCGTCGGCAGCAAAGGCTGCGCCCGCGATCAGGAAAATGCCTGCAACAAGGCCTTTGGTCATCAGTCGCATCATTATCTCTCCGTTTGGGATGGAATACGGGCAGTTAAGCACGGGTCTGCGTCACCGGCATAGCGTGATTGCAGGGTCATTCCCCCCCTCACGCCTTTGTCATCGGTTTGTCGGGGGCCATGGAGGGCCGTATCGGGCATCGACTCATGGGATGAGGCTGGGGTAAAACAGAACAAATAAAGAACACATGAGTCGGGGAAGGGAAGAAAGGCATGGCACTGCGGCGGGTTCTGTCCCTGTGGTTTCCCCGCTTTGCGGTTGAGCGTGTGTTGCGCACCCGCCGCGATGCGCTGATCGCCCCCTTTGCGGTGGTGGGGCTGCGCAACAACGCGCAGACCCTGATCTCGCTGACGCCCGAGGCCGAAGCGGCAGGTTTGCGGCAGGGCCAGCCCTTGCGCGATGCCACCGCCATGTGTCCGCACCTGCTGACCGCGCCCGAAAACGCGCCGCATGACGCGGCCTTCTTGCGCGCATTGCGGCGCTGGGCGGGCAAGTTCAGCCCTTGGGTCGCCGAAGAGGCGCCCGATGCGCTGGTGATCGATCTGACGGGGTGCGCGCATCTGTTTGGCGGCGAGGCGGCGCTTTTGGCGCAGGTCGAGGAAGACTGCGCCGATCTGGGCCTGTCGCTACGGGCGGCGATTGCCGATACGCGGGGGGCGGCGTGGGCGCTTGCGCGGTTTGCGGGGCAGGGGGTGGGGCAGGCGCCCGGTCAGATGGCGGGGCGGGGTGGCGATGCGATCCGGCAAGAGGCGCATGCCACGCGCGCGCGCGCAGTGTCGCGCCGGGTGGTGGCGCCGGTGGCCGGGGCGCCGGTGGGGCTTATCGCAGCCCCGGGGCAGATCCGCAGCGTGCTGGGGCCACTGCCGCTGGCCGCGCTGCGCATTGCACCCGAAGCGGTGCAGGCGCTGGGGCGGCTGGGCCTCCGCCGGGTCGAGGATATCGCACGCCTGCCGCGCGCCGGGCTGTCGCGCCGCTTTGGCGCCGATGTGTTGCGCCGGCTGGATCAGGCGCTGGGGCTGGATGCCGAACCGGTGAATCCCGCCGCCGCCCCCCTGCATTTTGCCGTCCGCATCAGCTTTCCCGATCCGATCGGCCTTTTGGGTGATGTGGTGGCGGGGATGGACCGGCTGCTGCCCCCCTTGTGCAACAAGCTGCACGCCAAGGGCCGGGGGGCGCGCACCGTGCGGCTTGAGGCGCAGCGCGTCGATGGCAGCGTGGCGGTGGCCGAGGTGGGTCTGGCCCGCGCCAGCGATGCCGTTGACCGCATCCGCCCCCTTCTCATGCTGAAACTCGATCAGATCGAGGCGGGCTTTGGCATTGATTGCCTGCGGCTTGAGGCGGTGCTGACCGAACCCCTGCATGCCATCCAGCACCGTGGTCACCTCGAGGCTGCGGCCGACGTGATCGCGCGTCAGGCGGGCGATACGGCACTGGACGATCTTGTGGGAAAACTCGGCACCCGTCTGGGGCAAGAGGCGGTGATCCGCCTGCATCCTGCCGACAGTCATATTCCGGAAAAATCCGCCCTTACCCTTGCCGCCGCATGGTCGGTGCCCGCGCCCGCACCCTGGCCCGCCCCGCGCGCCCCCCGCCCTATCGTGATCTTTCGCCCCGAACCCATCGCCACCCCCCCTTCGGACGACCCCCGCACGCCCCCGGCCCGGTTTCGCTGGCGCCGCCGCGATCTGGACCTGCGCGTGGCCGTGGGGCCCGAACGGTTGCTGCCCGAATGGTGGCTGGATGATCCCGACTGGCGGTCGGGCCCGCGCGATTACTGGCGCGTCGAGGTGATGGGGGGCGAACGGTTGTGGCTGTACTACGCGCACGGCGCCGAGATGTCGGGCGGCTGGTTCTGCCACGGGCAGTTCGCGTGATCAATCAGCCGCAAAAGCCCTGCACGTTCAGGCCCGTACGGTCAGAAAAGCCAGTGGCGGGCGCATACAGGACCGGCTTCCCTCGTCTTGCAAAACCAGGATCTTTTGCATTGCTGCTTTTCAAATACTCCCAGCGGAGCGTTCCTGCGCAGACCTACGCGCAAGGCAGCCCGACAGGTGCGCGCCGGTCACTCCAGGCTGCGCGCCTCGGAAATCAGCATGATGGGTATCCCGTCACGGATCGGAAACGCCAGGCCCGCGGATTTCGAAACCAGTTCCTGATGTTCGGCATCATAGGCAAGGGTGGCCTGCGTCGCGGGGCAGACAAGACTTTCAAGCATACGCGGATCAAACGACTGCCCCGATGGTTTTGCATCCGTCATTGCATCACCTCATCCTCGCCGCCACCACGCAGCGCAAACTCGATCAGCGTCACCAGCGTTTCGCGACGTGTCGACAGCGAAGGTGCCTCCAGCAGGGCCTGCTTGTCCTCGGGGGTAAAGGGACAGAGCATCGAAAGAGAATTGATCAGAAGCTCCGTCTCGGCTTCCTTCAGGCTGTCCCAGTCGGTCGACAGGTTCATCGTGGAAAGATAGCGCCCAAGCACCTTCAGGAATGCCGCGCGGTCAAATCCCGGGTCGGTTTCATCCTCGCGGTTCAGATCGCGGACAAACGGCGCCCAGTCCACAGTGCAGCGGCGATAGGGGGCAAAGCCCTGCACCTCTTCGCGCATGCGAAAGCGCGACATGCCCGACAAGGTGATCATGTAACGCCCGTCTTCGGTTTCTGAAAATCCCGTCACGCGCCCCGCGCATCCGATCGCCTGCAGGCGCGGCTGGCCCGAAGGAGTCTCGCGCGGCTGGATCATGCCGATCAGCCGGGTCTTGGTTTTCAGGCAATCCTCGATCATCGCCAGATAGCGCGGTTCGAAGATGTGCAAGGGCAGTCGTGCCCGGGGCAACATCAGCGCGCCGGGCAGCGGGAAGACGGGAATGGTGTCTGGCAAGTCCGATGCAATCATCATGACCTGCACTTAGGCCGGGGGGCCGCCGGTTCAAAGGGCATCAGACAAAAATCATCGACGACAGCTTGCGGCGGCCCTTTATCACGATGGGATCCTTGGGGGGCAGCGCCTCGAAGATGGTGAATAGCTGCGTTTTGGCGGCACCCTCATTCCACTCGCGGTCGCGGCGGAACAGGTCCAGCAACTGGTCCACCGCCTCTTCGGCCTTGCCCGCTGCCAAAAGGGCGGCGGCAAGATCGAAGCGCGCCTGATGGTCAGCGGGGTCCGCCTCGACGGCCTCGCGCAGAACATCCTCGGGGCCGGCATTTGCGGCCTGTCTGGCCAGTTCGATCTGGGCGCGGGCAGCCTCAAGCTCTTTGGATTTCGTGATGGCAGCAGGGGCGTTGGTGGCAAAGGTTTCGGCCTGATCAATGTTGCCAAGCGCCAGATGCGCGCGGATCAGGCCGCCGTAGGCCGCGGCGTTTTCCGGCTCTTCGCCCAGGATGGCGGCAAAGGTTTCGGCGGCGTCGACGGCGGCCCCTTCGGCGAGCATCCCCTCGGCGGCCAGGATCGCCTCGGCCAGACCACCATCATCGCCGTTCAGCGCGATGACGCGGTCGATGAATTTCTTGATCTCCGATCCCGCCAGGGCGCCCTGAAATCCATCCGCGGGCTTGCCCTGCCAGAAGGCGTAGACGGTCGGGATCGACTGGATGCGCAACTGCCCGGAGATCATCTGGTTTTCATCGACGTTGATCTTGACCATGCGGACCTTGCCGCCCGCCGCCGTTACCGCCGCCTCAAGCGCGGGGCCGAGCGTCTTGCACGGGCCACACCAGGGGGCCCAGAAATCGACGATCACTGGCACTTCATTGCTGGCCTCGATCACGTCTTGCATGAAGGTGGCCTCGGTTCCGTCCTTTATCAGGGCGGATTTCGGGGCAGGAACGCTTGGTTTGTCGCCGAGGGTGAACATGTCATCTCTCCATTCTCGGGGTGGCATCGGGTGTCGCGCTTTATATGCGCTTTGGCAGCGCAAAGGCCAAGGGGGGGAAAAGGCGGAGTTTGCGCTGAATGGCACAAGGGGGGATTTACGGCACTCCGCACCACCGATAGCGTTGCGCCAAACGGAGGCCCGGCATGCCCATTCTTCTGACCTATGGCGACAGCAACACCCATGGCACCCCGCCCATTGAGGTGCGTGGCGCGTATCACCGACACGGCCCGGATGTCCGCTGGCCACAGGTCTGCTGGCGTGCGCTGGGGCAAGGGTGGGAGCTTGCAGAAGAGGGGTTGCCGGGGCGCACCGCACAATACGACGACCCGGTGATGGGCGCGCACATGAACGGGCGTGACGGGCTGAAGACCGCGCTGCAAAGCCATGGGCCGGTCGATGTAATGACACTGATGTTGGGCACCAATGACGTCAAGACGCGTTTTGCCGCAACGCCTGAGGCAGTTGTGGCGGGCATCGCAGGCCTTCTGGACATCGCGCTGTCGCCTGAAATGCAGATCCGGCATGACGACTTTAAAGTGCTGCTGATCTGCCCGCCCCCTGTCGAAGAGGTGGGTCCGATTGCGGGCGAGTTCTTTGGCGGGGCCGCGCGCAGCCGTGCGCTCGCGCCGCTTTACTGCGCCTTGGCGCGGGCCCGCGGCGTGGGGTTTCTGGATGCGGGCACCATCATCCGCGTCAGCCCCATGGACGGCATACACTACGACGCGGCGACGCACCGTACCCTTGGGCTGGCAGTGGCCAAGGCGGTTCGGGGGCTTTAGCTCTCATCAGTCGGGGTCAGGTCAGACCAGCCGCAGCGGCGTGCAAGTTCGTGTGGCGGCGCGCCGGTATCGACGGCATCCGCCGCCCGGAACCCGTGTGATGTGCGCATGTTCCACCGCTCACGATACAGATGCAGGCCCGACCGGCTGATTTTGGTCACCGGGGTCTGGATCGGTAGAAACGGCTGCCACTTTCCCTGCATCCAGCGATAGCTTTGTGAGAAATCAGCCCCGAGCGCGCCGTGAAAGCGATCATTGTGAATGCACGGCAGGCCGATGGCATAGGCCCCGCGCCCCGCCGCGCGGGCAGTCTGCACGATGTCGGCGCCATACATGTGCCATCCGGGTTGGAAAGTGTCGAACTGCACGCCGGATGATCGGCGCAACACGATCAACATCTCGTCAAAGCTTTGCACCGGTTCGGGCTGCATCGGCACGCGTCCGATGATCTGGCCAAGGCTGGATGTCCAGACCGGCCCGAACTGCCGGTAATCGGCGGCCACGCCATACGCTCCGGCCAGTGCCCAGTCGGGGTGCCGGCGCGAAAGATCGTTCAGCCGCGCCAGCAGCAGTGCATCCCACCCAAGGGGCAAAAAGACATCGTGGTGGGCAAAGACAAGGATCTCGGAGGTGGTGGCCTGCGTGGCGCGGTCATAGGCGATGGTGGCCGAGGGCGCACCGCGTTCGACATGCAGACCGAACCGGCCAAGAGCGGGCGAGATGCCCAGGTTCGCCTGCAGCACCGCATCCGAATTGCTGGCGCAGACCACGACCACGTCCGCGAAAGTGTAGACTGGCATTTACGGATTGCCCTTGGTGGCGAAAAGCAGTGTCAGTTTCTCGACCTCTGTGTCGATATCATGGCGGGCGAGGACGCGGGCCCGCGCTTCGTGGCCCATGCGAGACATCTCTGCGGGCCCGGTGGCCGCAGCCGTGCGGATGGCATCCGCAAGAGCACCCGCATCGCCCGCCGGCACCAGCCAGCCGGTGCCGGGGGTGACCAGTTCGGGGATACCCGCAATTGCAGTCGCGATCACGGGGCGCCCGGCGGCCATCGCTTCCATGATCACGACTGGCAGGCCTTCGGCGAACGAGGGCAGTATCAGCGCGTGCGACGCGGCGAGCGCCCCGCGCACGCGGGCCTCGTCCAGCCAGCCGGTAAGGGTGACGCGTGTTTGCAGGCCATGCCGGGCAATCGCGGCTTCGATCTGGGCGCGCAAAGCGCCGTCACCCACCAGCGTCAGATGCAGGCCGGGCACATCGGCGCACAGGGCCATCGCGTCGATCAGCAGCGCAAAGCCCTTTTGTTCGGACAGGCGGCCAACGGCGCACAGGTGCAGGCCGCCCACGTCGGGCATCGGTGCCGGATCGGAGAAACGCCACGGCTCGATCCCGCAATGCACCACATGAAGGCGCGGCCAGGTTTCGGGCGCGGCCCAGCGGCACAGCTGGCTGCGGCCAAAGCTGGAAATGGCCACCGTGAACTGTGCAAGATCGGCCTTTTTTCCCAGCGACAACGCCCGCGGCGCGTCAAATTCTTCGGGCCCGTGGACTGTAAAGGAGTACTTCGCCCCCGCCATCTGTGCTGCCAGCATGGCGACAGTGGCGGCATTGGTGCCGAAATGGGCATGCACATGCGCAATGCGCTGATCACGGCACCGACGCGCCAGATCAGCGGCCTCGGCAAGATAGATCAGGTGTTTGCCGATGCCGCCCGTTCCCGGCGTGCCGCCCCTTCCGCGCCATCCGCAGTGCACTGCCAGACGCAACGCCGCCATCGCCCCGCGCGGATGGCGCACCATCCAGTCCAACGCCCCGCTCCCAAGGTGCCACACGCCCTGTTCCAGAAGATGCACGGTCCTTGCATCTTCGGCGATGTCGGCAGGATCCACCAGCGCCGCCCGATCCGAGCGCAAGGCAAGGCGGCTGACCTGCCATCCTTTCCGTTCCAGCGCCAGAATTTCCCGCCGGATGAATGTCTGTGAGCCGCGCGGATAGGTGTTGATCAGATAGGCAATCTTCAAGACAGCGGCCCTTTGCGGGGTTGATCTGCCCCAAACGGGCGTTGCTGCCAAGATCAGGCGGCTGTCGCGGGGATGCAAGATAATTGACGCAATGCTGCCAAGACGCCTATTTGCCGCGCGGTCATGCGCCAAATTTCGCGCACGGCGTGTTCTCGGACGCCATTGCTGGAAATGCACCCTTCCGCGGCGCAGGATTTTAAGTGAAATGAAAGGAGTTGCGGCTTAGCCTGCAGGCTTCTGGTCAGGCATTGGCTTTGGCAGGACTTTTCGGGGCTGGTGAGATGTTGGTTGGATATCTTTTTTCTGGCGTGATCGGTGGCCTGGCGGGCGCAGCGACTGCGGTTGCTCTTGGGCATCCGGTTTCGCTCGCAATGATAGCCTACAGCATCTTCGGCATCCTTGCGATGGTCGGCTTTGGCCGACTGGCCGATCACTAGGCTTCCGACGCTTCATCAGCATTGTTTCTGAAAACTCAACAATTTACGAACGGGTGAGGGGTAATCCCTGTGCAAGCGACGCTGACATGATGGCGGCAATATGGCACCTGACAGGGCGCTGCACCGTCCGGTTGATGGCGAATCACATGGTAGTCTTGCGCACAACCTGCGGATAATCCTGCAACCCACAGTAGAGAAACGCGAAGTGGGGCAAAGCTATGGCGAGATGATGGCCGAAAACCGTGCTTAACGTGGCAAAAACATGCCGGCGACGGAACGATTAGAGGTGTCAATGCATAGTCAATAACGGGTAAAATCTTCCTTGGGGGCGCTTTATCCGAGTGCTAAATATGTTTTGTCATCTGCTATTTGACCATCGGTCAGTCGTGGTTCGTTCTGCTGGGACGCAGGGGCATCCGTCCGCAGGATTGTTGACCGAGGGGCAACTTATACCTTGCGGCTCGCCGCAGCATGGGCTGGCCCCATGACACTACGTTTTTCCGAAATCGCGCAGCGGGACGCTCCGCCCGTTTCCGTTGGTCCATCTTTCGTCGGCGCCTCGCTGATGCCGCAGCATAATCGCCTTGGCCTTTATCGCAGAGTTTTCAAGCGCGCGCTGGATCTGGCAGCCATCGTTATGGCGGCGCCTGTGGTGGTTCCTTTCATCGCGGCATTGGCTATTGCCGTCTGTCGTGATGGCGGCAGTCCGTTTTACAGCCAGATGCGCGTCGGCAAGGGGGGGCGCACATTCCGGATGTGGAAGCTGCGGTCCATGGTTCGGGACGCGGATGCACAGATGGCCGCGCTGCTGGAGCGTGACCCGGCCGCACGCGACGAATGGGAAAGCACCCAAAAGCTGCGCCAAGATCCCCGGATCACGTCTTTCGGTCAGCTTTTGCGCCGCTCGTCGCTGGACGAACTGCCGCAGCTTTGGAACGTGCTTGCGGGCGACATGAGCCTTGTCGGTCCGCGCCCGATGATGCCGGACCAGCGTCAACTCTATCCCGGGACGGCCTATTACGTTCTGCGGCCGGGGATCACCGGATATTGGCAGACAGCCGGACGCAATCGCACAACGTTTCAGGCCCGGGCCGAGTATGACACGGTCTACGAAGAAAGCGTAACGCTGACGACGGATCTGCGTATTCTCGCACGCACGATTTCGGTGGTGGTTAACGGCACAGGCTGCTGACACCACCCGTCCGCCGGTGCCAAGGGCCGCCCCCACCCGGGGCGGCCCTTGGCATCTTTACACTGCGAAAAGACCGAAGTGTCAGCCGCCGACAGCCACGGCCAGCATCAGCATCAGGGCGGCGCCGGCCAGGATCACCGCATTGCCCAAGACACCGCCTGTCGGCAGGCGGCCCATCTCGCTTTCGATCAGGGTCTTTATCGCCTTGCGACCCCGCGCAGTGCGGGCACGCGCCGGCACCGGCGGAATGGCCACGATCGGGCGCAGGTTCAACTCACGCTCCATCTGGCCAGAGTTGCGCAGGACGGGCTTCGCGAGGTCGAGCAGGAAGGCCAGCGTCAGCGCAAGGGCTGCGCTGCCAATTGCCCCCGCAATCGCAATCCTTTTCCCGCCAGAGCGAACAGGATATTCTGGTGTGATCGCGCGTTCGAGCAAAGAAAAGCGTTCAGTCTGCTGCCGGTCCGACAGGCGCTGTGTCGTGTCGGCCTCGGCCAGCCGGGTAGAGACCACGGAATACTGGTCCTGCAACTGGCGCAGCTGGCGATCATAGGTTGACAGCACGCGGTCCACCTCGGCCACGTCGCCCAGCGATCCGTCAACTTCGGTCTTGCGGGCAAGCAGTGGCGCGCGCTGCGCGTCGAGGACCGACAGGCGCTGGCCAATGTCTTCCAGTCGGCGGCGGTCGGTGGCGCGCAAGGTTTGCTGGGCGCGGATGCTCGTCTCTTCGCTTTGCAGACCCGCAAGCTCTTGGTTGAGGGCTTGAAGCGAGGTGGCCAGTTGCGTCAACTCATCTTGCCGCGCCTCGCGCGCGCCCGGAAGGGCCGCGCGGTTGGCTTCACGGTAGGTGGCAATCTCGGTCTCCAGCGCGTTTATCGCCTTCCAGATGCGCCCTTCTTCATCCTTGAAAAACGCAAAGCTGGCGTCGGCCGTGGCGCGTTTGCCCTCGGCCCCCATGTCCAGCACGCTTTGCGCCAGATCGTTGGCTACCCGGGCCGCATTTTCTGCCGTGTCCGCCTGAGCGGCGATGATGATGGCCGACAGCCCGCCACCTGCGGCATTGGACACCGATTGAAAGCGGATGGCGCGGCGCATGGCGGCGACCTTGTTTTCCACCGACATCCCCGGCGCCTGTGCAAACAGACGGTGGCGGTCGATCAACGCGATCATGTTGTCGCGCGTGGTCAGGCGCTGTTCGATCGTCTGCAGCGTTTGCAGCGCGTTAACCGGGGCCGAGGGCGTGCGGCCTTCGGCCACCATCGGCAATTCGACCTGAATGACGGCAGCCGTCTCGAACGTATCGGGCCGGGATTCGGCATACCACGCACCCAACGCCGTGCCGATGACGGTGATCAGCGCAATCAGCCAGCGGCGGCGCAGGATCAGCCCGACCAGGTCTTCAAGCGATTGTATCGGGCCCATCCGCTATTCCCTGCCATAGCGCAAGCGGCCAAGGCCGAGGTCTTGTGCCCGGTTCAGCACGACGCCCATGACCGGGATACGGCCTTCGAACAGGGCTTCACAGGCGCGGATGTCTCTGGCGGTGGTGCGGGTGGCATCGGCCACGATGAGCACCGCATCCAATTTGCCCGCCATGCCGATCACATCGTCGCCCACCAGCGCCGCTGGTAGGTCCATCACGACGATATCGGGATCAAGCTGGGTGTCCATCGTATCCAGCGCCTGAATGGTATCGGGCCCTTGCAGCATGTCGCCCGCATCGGGAACCGCCTCGGCGTTCAGCCCCAGAGCAAGACTACGGCCCACGCGCACGAACAGGGCCTCCATGGGTTGCGAGCCGTCGATGAAATCGCGCAAGGCCCCCGACGGTGTCAGGCCCAACATCCGGTGCAGCCCGGGACGGCGAAGATCGAGGTCGATCAGCACCACGCGGCTGCCCGGCCTGCGTGCCAAGGCAAGGGCCAGGTTGGCTGCCGTAAAGGACTTGCCACAGCCATGGGTCGGCGATGTAATGCCGATCCGGCGCCAGCCTTTTTCAGCCATGGCCTGCGCGATCCGGGTGCGCAGCACGTCAAAGGCTGGCCCTGCCGGACTTTCATCAGGATTTGTGAACAGTCCGTTTCCAGCCAGCGTATCGCCGTCGAGCGTCACTGCATTCAGCGATTCCCAGACCCTGGCCGGGTTGAACACGGCGAGCGGAAAGGTATGGGAAAACACCTCCCGCGCGTCGCGCGGGTCGGCGCTGACTGTGTCCCGCTCGGCCAAGGTGCCGGGGCGAAACAGCGATGCAATCGCGGGCCGGTCGCGGCGCGCAGTGACATCGCCTTCGTCAGCCATCGTCAAATTTCCCTGATCTGGCGTGTTTTCACATTGATACGCCAAGATATTGTCTCGTGCCATGGAAATGGCGCGCTCCTGCAAAGGGCAGCCCGTGGCTGCAAACGGTTACTCCAAACCCGCGTTGCAGCGGGCCGCGACCAGTGGGTCATCGGGCAATCGGGTGGCTGCGAATGGGTACGCCGCCTTCATGCCAGACTCTCCGGGCCCCCGCCCAGCATTGCCACGAATAGCAGAAACCGCCACAAATTGAAAGGCTTCAGCCCTGTGGGAAACAGGTAGCCCCGCCATGGCAATTCGCGGGCGCGCGGCCTAATCTTGGCGCGAAACCATTTGCTCGGACGGCTGCCCTTGCCCCAGATGCCCCCCCCCGTCATTGACGCCGTCGTCATCGGCCGCAATGAAGGCGCGCGCCTGCTTGGCTGTCTTGCGTCTCTGCGCGGGCAGGTGCGTCGGGTGGTCTATGTCGACTCGGGATCGACCGACGGATCGGTGCCCGCCGCGCAGACCGCAGGTGCGGACGTGGTGGCGCTGGACATGGCGCTACCCTTTACCGCTGCGCGGGCGCGAAATGCGGGGCTGGCCGCTTTGGCCACAGACCCGCCCGATTTTGTCCAGATGGTCGATGGCGATTGCACGGTGGATGCGGGCTGGGTCGCGGCGGGCTTGGGCGGCTTTGCCGATCGTCCGTCGGCTGCCGTGATCTGCGGGCGGCGGCGCGAGCGGTTTCCGCAGGCGTCGGTCTACAACGCCATGGCCGACCATGAGTGGAACACACCCGTGGGTCAGGCCCGTGCCTGCGGCGGCGACGCGCTGATGCGCTATGGCGCGGTGATGGCTGTAGAAGGCTACCGGGCCGATCTGATCGCGGGGGAAGAGCCCGAGCTTTGTCTGCGCCTGCGCGCTGCAGGGGCCGAGGTCTGGCGGATTGATGCCGAGATGACGCTCCACGACGCCGCGATCACACGCATGGGCCAGTGGTGGCGGCGGATGGTTCGGTCGGGCCATGCCTTCGCCGAGGGTACTTCGTTGCACGGGCCCGGCCACTGGGGCCCCGAGACGCGTCGTGCCCTGATCTGGGGGGCGGGGCTTCCGGTGGTGGTCGCGGTGGCGGTTGCCGTGCATCCCTTGGGTTGGCTGTTTGCACTGGCCTATCCGGCGCAGATCATCCGTCTGGCGAGGCGCGAAGAGTTCAGCCGCGCGGGGTGGATCTGGGCCGCCTTTACTGTGCTTGGCCGCTTTGCCGAGGCGCGTGGCGCGCTTGGCTTTTACGCCAATCGTCTGTTGGGGCGCAGACGCGCCTTGATCGAATACAAGTGATCAGGGCCGCTGTCGCAAGGCTGCGACCGTCAGCCCCGGCAAGATGGCCGCGCAGGCGGCATAGCGCGGGATCAGGCGGCGGGGCTGCGAAAGGGCGCGCCAGAGCCATTCCATCGCCATCACGCGCACCCAACGCGGCGCGCGCACCTGATGGCCAGCAACAAAATCGAGGCCCGCACCAAAGCTGCAAAATCCGATCCCGGATGCCTGCCTGCGGCCAAACGCGGCAAACGCCTCTTGCCGTGGGGCAGACAGCGCAATGATGCACAAACCAACCTCTGCGGCCTGCATGTCGTTCAGCGCAGCCTTGGCCTGCGGTCCTTGAGCATCAAAGCCCATGGCCGGCGCGCCGGTCCACACGATGTCCAGGCCCGGGATCTGTGCGGTGAGACGGTCTTTTGCGCTCTGAAGCACCTCGGGGGTCGAGCCAAAAAGGCCGACCTTCACCCCTTCGGCGGCGGCCAGGTCCAGCATCGGGCACAAAAGATCAGATCCGGGCACCAGATCGACGGGACGCCCTGCCAGACGCGACAGCCAGACGATCGGGTTGCCATCAGCCACAACAAGATCTTGGGCTGCATAGGCCGCCCGAAAAGCCGGATCGGCCTGCATCTTGACCAGATGATCCAGGTTCAACGTAGCAAGCGCAAAGCCCTGATGATCCCGGAACCGCCTGCGCACCTCGTCCAACAGGGCCGCGCGGGTAGCGGTATTCACCGTAATCACATTGTCGGGAAACGTGAAATGCATGACACAAGAATGCCCTTTGATCATGGCGCGCGGCCTGACTGCGGGCCTGTTAACAGGTTTACGGACGCGGCGTGCGATAAAAGTGCGGGCAGGCGGCGCAACACGCCGTTTCGCCATGCGGTTGCCACAGTCACACCCCAGCAGGGCCCCGTTACCATGCCACGACAACGCGGTTGAAGCATGTTATTCCAAGGAACCCTGACCGTAGATCTGACCCGATGCCCATAGCCTACCCGATCGCCTATTTCATGCTGGCCGTGTGGCCGGTCGTTGCGTGGTTCTTTTTCACGCGGCTTGATCCTGCGCGCGCGCTGATCTGGACGATCCTTGGCGCCTACATGCTGTTGCCGCCCGTTATTGCCATCAATCTGCCGATGGTGCCGGATTTCGACAAGTATTCGATCCCCAACCTTGCCGCCGCGGTGGCTGTGGTATTTTTGTTGAAGGACCGCATCAGCCTGTGGCCCAGCCAGCGCATCGCGCAAGGGCTGATCGTGCTCTATGTCCTCAGCCCTTTCGCCACGGTCTTGCGTAACGGCGATGTGATCGTGTTCGAGTTGGCCTCTATTCAGGCGATGCGCCTCTACGACTCTTTCGCCGTGGTGGCCAATCAGTTCATCACCCTTCTGCCGTTCTTTCTGGCGCGCAAATACCTGTCGACGCCGCAGGGCATGCAGATGCTGGTGGTGGCGCTGGTGCTGGCGGGCGTGATCTATTCCGTGCCCATGCTGATTGAGGCCCGGCTGTCGCCGCAACTGAACCTGATGCTTTACGGATTTTTTCAGCATGATTTCAGTCAGGCCATCCGCTTTGGCGGTTTTCGCCCCTTTGTCTTCATGCCCCACGGTCTGTGGGTCGCATTTTTTGCGATGATGTGCCTTGTCTCGGCGGCGACGCTGTTTCGCGTGGGGCCTGCGGATGTGCGGCCGCGCTGTGTGGTCGTCACGCTGTATCTGGCCGTGGTCTTGCTGTTTTGCCGCAGTGCCGGGCCGGTAGTCTATGCTCTGCTGCTGGTGCCGGTGGTGCTGATCGTGCCGCGCCGGTTGCAGGTGCTGCTCGCCTTGGGAATGGTCGCGGTGGTGATCACTTACCCGCTTTTGCGCGGGCTGCAGCTGATTCCGCTGGACCAGATGGTTGATCTGGCAAGCGGCCTGAACGACGAACGCGGCAGGTCGCTGGCCTTTCGCTTCGAAAACGAGGAGCTGCTGTTGAATCGCGCGCAAGAGCGGCCGTGGTTCGGTTGGGGCGGGTATGGGCGCAACATGCTGCATGACGCTGTCACAGGCCGGATCAACGTCATCGCCGACGGCGGCTGGATCATCACGTTGGGCACCTTTGGCTGGGCGGGGTATGTCACCGAATTCGGGCTGTTGGCGCTGCCCGTGTTCCTGATTGCGCGGGAAGGCATGGCCATGACGGGCCGCGATCTCTCGCCCTTTGCCTGCACCATCACGCTGCTTCTGGCGGCCAATCTGGTTGACATGCTGCCCAATGACACGCTGATCCCCTTTACATGGTTGCTGGCGGGGGCTGTTCTGGGCCATGCCGAAAGCCTTGCCACGGTACGCCGCGCCGCGCGTGCACACGCTTTCACCGCCCGCTTCAAACCCGGAAGAACCGTCCTGTGACAGCCCCCCGACCACGTGTCCTGCTGATTGCCGAGGCTGCAAATCCCGAATGGGTGTCCGTGCCGCTGGTCGGCTGGTCGCTGGTGCGGGCACTGGCGGATGTGGCCGACGTGCACGTGGTCACCCAGGTGCGCAACCGCGCGGCGTTCCTGCGCGCAGGGCTGGTCGAAGGCTCGGATTTCACGGCAATCGATTCCGAGGCGCTGGCCCGACCGCTATGGCGGTTGGGCAGTTTTCTGTCAGGCGGCGAGGGACGGGGACTGACCATCCAGCAGGCCATTTCCACCCTCAGCTATCCCTACTTTGAGCGTCTGGTGTGGAAGCAGTTCGGCCCGGCAATCCGTGCGGGCACCTATGACATCGTCCACCGGGTGACGCCGCTGTCGCCGGTGCAGCAAAGCCCGATGGCCGCCCGATGCCGCAGCGTCGGGGTGCCGTTCGTGCTGGGCCCTCTGAATGGCGGGCTGCCATGGCCGCTGGGGTTCGAGGCCGAAATGATGCGTGAGAATGAGTGGCTGTCGCGTCTGCGGGGGTTTTACCGGGCGCTGCCGGCGCGGCAGGGTACCTTGCGCGCCGATGCCATTCTTGCCGGATCACGTCAGACCTTGGGCGAAATTCCGGCACTGCATCACGACCGTTGCATCTATCTGCCGGAAAACGCAGTTGATCCGCTGCGTTTCTGGCGACAGGCCGATCATGGGCCGACGCGGGCGGGTGGACCGATGCGCGCCTGTTTCATCGGTCGTCTGGTGCCTTTCAAGGGCGTCGACATGCTGATTGAGGCTGCGGCGCCGCTGCTGGCATCGGGGCAAATGGTGCTTGAGATTGTGGGCGACGGGCCGATGGCGGGCGACTTGCGCGCGCAGGCAGCACCTTTTGGCGATGCGGTGCGCTTTCACGGCTGGCAGGCGCATGCGGCGGTGCAGGATATCGCGGTGGGATGCACCGTCCTTGCCTTTCCGTCGATCCGCGAATTTGGCGGCGGTGTGGTGCTTGAGGCGATGGCCCTGGGCCTGTGTCCGATCGTGGTGAATTATGGCGGACCTGGGGAATTGGTGGTGGACGGGGTGGGTTACAAGGTGCCCATGACCGATCGGGCGGGCGTAGTGGCGGGTCTGGCAGAGCAACTGGCCCGGTGCGCCGCTGATCCGGCCGAGGTGGCCGCCAAGGGCCACGCTGCCCGCGACCGGGTTCGGGCGTATTTCACATGGGCGCGCAAGGCAGAACAAATTGCGCGCGTTTATGGTTGGGTTCTTAACAAGACCGGCCCGAAACCGGATCTTTTCGCCGCCGATCCAACCCGGGATTCCGCACTCTCCGATCCGTGACTGCGGCGCGCGTTCCTTATTTCCGTCAAGTTTGATATTTAACCACAAAGGCACGCCGCGTTGCCGAGTATAGGGTCCATGTCCCAGACCGATCTGCCAGAAACGATTTCCGAAACCGACATCGCGATTGTCGGCATGGCCGCGCATTTGCCCGGTGCAGCGGACATCGGGCAGTATTGGGCGAACCTTGCGTCGGGTGTGGAATCGATCCGCGTTCTGTCACAGGAAAATCTGCTGGCCGCAGGCGAATCTGCGGCGCGCATCGCACGCGCAAATTACGTGCCCGCCGCCGCCGTGCTGGACGGGTTTGAGCATTTTGATGCAGATTTCTTCGGTTTTTCGCCAAAAGAGGCCGCGATCCTTGATCCCCAGCACCGCCATTTCCTTGAGGTTGCGTGGGAGGCGCTGGAAAACGCAGGTCACCCGCCCGAGGAATTTTCCGGCCCCATCGGCGTTTGGGCCGGTTGCGGCATGGGCAGCTACTTTTATTTCAACCTGTGCTCAAACCCGGACCTCGTTGATCAGACGGGCATGTTCCTGCTGCGCCATACCGGCAACGACAAGGATTTTCTGGCCACCCGTGTCAGCCATATCTTCGACCTCAAGGGCCCCAGCATCAACGTGCAGACCGCTTGTTCCACCTCGCTGGTCGCGGTGCACTATGCCGCGCAGGCGTTGCTGAACGGCGAATGTGACATGGCGTTGGCGGGCGGCGTCACCATCGAGTTGCCCCACGCGCGCGGCTATCTTTACACAGAAGGCGAGATCCTGTCGCCCGACGGCCATTGCCATGCCTTCGATCACCGCGCCCAAGGCACCGTGTTCGGATCGGGCGCGGGTTGCGTTGTGCTGCGCCGTGCGACGGATGCGATCCGTGATGGCGATCACATCTGGGCGATCATCAAGGGATCGGCCGTCAACAACGATGGCGCGGCCAAGGCGGGCTATCTGGCGCCTTCGGTTGACGGGCAGGCCGCGTGTGTGGCCGAGGCGCAGGCGATTGCCGGGGTCAGTGCCGACAGCATCAGTTACATCGAATGCCACGGCACCGGCACCGCGCTGGGGGATCCCATCGAGGTGGCGGCGCTGACGGCTGCGTTTCGGCAGACCACCGATGCCGTGGACATCTGCCGCATCGGCAGTGTGAAAACCAACATCGGGCATCTGGACACGGCGGCCGGCGTGGCCAGCCTGATCAAGGTGGCTCTGTCGCTGCACCATCGCGCCTTGCCGCCCAGTCTGGGATATGAGGCGCCCAATCCGTCGATCGATTTCGACACCTCACCCTTTCGCGTCAATGACCGGCTGACGCCGTGGCAGGCGCCGGTCCTGCGCGCCGGGGTGAACAGTCTGGGCGTCGGCGGCACCAATGCGCACCTGGTCTTGCAAGAGGCCCCGGCGCGGGCGGTGTCAGCGCGCAGCGACTGGCCCTTTCAGCCCATCGTGATCTCGGCGCGCTCAAAATCGGCGTTGGACGGGCAGGCGGCGCGCTTGGCGGCGCATTTGCGCGCGCACCCCGATCAGCCGCTGGCCGATGTGGCATGGACGCTGAAACACGGCCGCCGCGCGTTTGAGAAACGCCGGGTGCTGGTGGCCCACGACCATGCCGAGGCCGCGCGCCTGCTGGAGGGCGGCGATCCGCGCGCGGTGTTCAACCACGACTGGTTGGGCGACGCGCCCGAAGTGGTCTTCATGTTCCCGGGTGGCGGCGCGCAATATGCGGGCATGGCGCGCGATCTGTATGCGACCGAGCCGGTATTTGCCGATTGGATGGACCGGGGACTGGCTGTGCTGACGCCGATGCTGGACTATGACATCCGCGCGCTCTGGCTGCCTGAACCGGGCGCCGAAGAAGCGGCCAGTGCCACGCTGAAACGGCCATCGGTGCAGCTGCCGCTGATCATGATCACCGAATACGCACTGGCGCAATTGTTTCAGTCATGGGGCGTCGTGCCCTCGGCGCTGGTCGGCCATTCGATGGGCGAGAATACGGCGGCGGCGCTGGCGGGCGTGATGACGTTTGAAGATTGCATTGGCCTTGTTCACCTGCGCGGCACCTTGTTTGATGGCGTGCCCGGCGGCGGGATGTTGTCGGTGCCGCTGTCACGGGCAGAACTGGCGCCTTATCTGGCCACCGACCTTGATCTGGCATCGGTCAACGCGCCGGGGCTTTGCGTGGTGTCTGGCCCGGATGCGGCCTTGCTTGCGCTGGCAGAAGGGTTGGCGCAAGCGGGGATTGACTGCCAGCGTATTGCCATCGACATTGCCGCCCACTCCCGCATGCTGGAACCGATCCTCGGGCGGTTTGGCGCCTATCTGCGGGGCATCCGGCTGAAGCCGCCGCAGGTTCCCATCATCTCGAACACCACGGGCCAGCCGCTGACAGACGCACAGGCAACCAGCCCCGACTACTGGGTGAACCACTTGCGCGGCACCGTCAACTTCGGTGCCTGCATGGATCATCTGGTGGCCACCCCGGGGCGGGTTTATCTGGAAATGGGGCCGGGGCGGGCACTTTCCTCGCTCGCGCAGGCCAATGGCGTGGCGGGCGGTCAGGTGATCGCAGCCCTGCGCCACCCCGAACAGAAAATGGCCGACGACGCATGGCACATTGCCACCATCGCCCGTCTGTGGGCCTGCGGCGTGCCCGTCGACTGGGACCCGATCTGGGGTGACGCCCCGCGTCATCGGGTGCCGCTGCCCACCTATGCCTTTCAGAAAAAGCCCTATTTCATCGCCCCGGGCGCCTCGGTCGCCACGGCCGAGGCGCTGCCTGCACGCCATCAATCGCTGTCCGACTGGGGCTACCGTGTACATTGGCGGCCAGAGGCTGCGACGTTCGAGATCGACGATCTGCCCGACGCCCCGGCGCAGACATGGCTGATCTTCGAGGATGACACAGGCCTTGGCCGCGCCGCCGCCCTGCGTCTGACAGCGGCAGGCCACCGCGTCACCTGCGTGCGCGCAGGCGACACCTTTGCACGCGTGGGCGATGGCTATACCCTGTCGCCCGAACGCGGGCGTGAGGGGTATGACCTGTTGCTGGGCGATCTGGTAGCGCGCGGGCTGGCGCCTGCCCGCATCCTGCATCTTTGGCTGGTGACGGCAGCCGAAACCTTCCGCCCCGGCAGCAGCTTCCTGCACCGCAACATCGAGCAGGGGTTCTATTCCCTGATGTTCCTTGCACAAGCGATGGCCGGGGAAAACCTGCCCCGCCCCATCCGTCTGACCGTGGCCACCACGGGTGCGGCACAGGTGCGGGCCGAGGCGCTTGGCTATCCGGAAAAGGCGATGATCCTTGGGCCCGCGCGCGTGATCCCGCATGAGTTTCCGGGGGTGTCGGTGTCTACGCTGGACCTGACGCTGACCAAGGATGCACTGCCCGTCGATGCCTTGTTGGAACAGGCCCTGTCCGATACCTCCAGCCTTGCCGCCCTGCGCGGTGCGCGGCGGTATGAGGCAGGGGTAAGACCCGTTCCGCTACCGGATGCGGCGCTTGATCTGCCGCAGGGTGCGCATGTGCTGATCACCGGTGGTTTCGGAGGCATCGGTCTGACGGTGGCCGAGGATCTGATCCGCCGCAATGGCGTGAAGATCACCCTGATCGCCCGCCGTCCCATCCCTGCGCGCGCCGACTGGCCGCGCCTTCTGGCCCACGCGGGCCCGGATGATGCAACCGCCCGGCGCATCCTTGCGCTGCAACGGCTTGAGGCGTTGGGGGGCGAGATTGTGGTGGCGCAGGCCGATGTGGCCAACATATCCGATATGAAGCTGGCCATTGCGCAGGGCACAGCCGCCTTTGGCCCCGTGCGGGTGGTAATCCATGCGGCGGGCGTGGTGGATGACGGGCCGATCCTGACAAAATCCCCTGCCGAGGTGGAAGAAGTTTTTGCGCCCAAACTGCACGGGACCCAGGTGCTGAACCGCCTGTTCCCGGACGGGTCCATCGACCTGATGGTGCTATTCTCGTCCACTTCCACGCTGACCGGGCCTGCAGGGCAGATCGACTATGTAGCGGCGAACGAATATCTGAACGCCTTTGCCCGGTCGCGCTCGGGTGGCAAGACGAAGGTGGTGGCGCTGAATTGGGGCATCTGGACCGGGGTTGGCATGGCGGCCGAGGCGCTGGCCGACCGCACCGGCCGGCCCGAGGCGCCACGCCTGCCGATCACAGCACAGATGCTGGATGAGGCGGGCTTTGACCGCGACGGCAACCGCATTTTCACAGCCAGCTATGGCACAGACCGCTGGATCGTCGATGGCCATCGCACAAGGGCGGGACAGGCCCTGATCCCGGGCACCGGCTATCTCGAGATCATGGCCGAGGCGATGGTGGCGATGGGAGAAGGCCCTGCATTCGAGGCGCGCGATCTGACGTTCTTTCGACCGCTGGACGTTCGCGTGGGCGAAGAACGCGCCGTGCGCGCGCGGCTTGCGCGCAGCGATGCGGGCTATGACTTCGACCTGCACTCCGGCGTTTCGGTCAAGGGACGTGCGGGCTGGATGCAGCATGCAACGGCACGGCTGGCGCCGCTGCGTGCGATAGCGACCCCGTTGGATGTGGCAGCCATCGCGGCCCGCCTGCCTGCGCCTGAAACAGGCGTGGGTCTGCCCAGCCCACAAGAGGCGCATCTGACTTTTGGCCCGCGCTGGCGGGTTCTGTCCGCGCGGAGCGTGCTGGGGCTGGGCAAGGGAGCCGAAGGATTGGCAACCCTTCAGTTGTCGCCCGCTCATAGCGCCGATCTGGCGGAGGGCTGGCTGCTGCATCCTGCGCTGATGGATCTGGCCACGGGCTGGGCGATGGACCTGATCGACGGGTATCGCCCCGATGCCCTCTGGGTGCCGGTGTCTTATGCGCGGATCCGCGTGTATCGCCCGCTGCCTGCACGGATCGTCAGCCATGTGGTGAACGCAGGCGCCAACACTGCGCTGCGTGGCACAGCCAGTTTCGACGTGACACTGGCCACGCCCGAGGGTCAGGTTTGCGTGGCGATCGAGGGATTTACCATCCACCGGCTTGACGCAGGGCTTGCCTTTCCGCCGCCCGATCCGGGCACTTTGGAGTACGATCAGCCGCAGGCCAAGCCGATGTCGCCTGCGGAAGAGCGTCTCTTGCATGCGTTTTCCCAAGGCATCCGCCCGGATGAAGGCGCCGAGGCCTTTGGCCGCGCCGTGGCCGCCGGGCACAGCCAGATCATCATAAGTTCGCTCGATCTGCCCGCGCTGATCCGCCAGACGAACACCCCCGGGCCAAGGGCCGGGGGCGCATCGTTCGACCGGCCCGATCTGGACACGGATTTCCTGGCACCCCGCACCGACGTCGAGCGGACGCTGGCAGGCTTCTGGAGCGATCTTCTGGGCGTGGCACAGGTGGGGGTCGCGGACAGCTTCTTTGATCTTGGTGGCCATTCTCTGATCGCGGTGCGCCTGTTTGCGATGGTTAAAAAAGCCTACAGCGTGGACTTCCCGATTTCCGTGCTGTTTGAGGCGCCTTCGGTCGCGGCCCTTGCCGCGCTGATCGCCGATCAGATCGGCGGGGATACGGACACGGTCGCGGCGGCATCCGCAAAGCCGCCTGCCCGCCGCTTCACCCATATCGTGCCGATGCACCGGGGCGAAGGTGGGACAAAGCGGCCCTTCTTTCTGGTTGCAGGGATGTTCGGCAACGTGCTGAACCTGCGGCATCTGGCGCAGCTTCTTGGGGGTGACAGGCCCTTCTACGGCCTTCAGGCGCGCGGCCTTTATGGCGATGCCGCACCCCACGACACTTTCCCCGACGCTGCCGCCGACTACATCACCGAGATGCGTCAGGTGCAGCCGCACGGCCCATATCTCTTGGGCGGTTTTTCGGGCGGTGGCCTGATCGCATGGGAAATTGCGCGCCAGTTGCAGGCGGCGGGCGAAGATGTGCCCTTGCTCGCGCTTCTGGACACGCCCGTTCCCTTGCGCCCGACGCTCTCGCGCGCGGACAAGTTGCTGATCCGGCTGTCCGAACTGCGGGCCGAAGGGCCGGGGTTCGCAGCGCGCTGGTGGCGTGAAAAGCAGGCCTACAAGCGCGCGCTGGCGGCAGGGCCGGACACCGGGGGGCAGATGAACAACGCATCCATCGAGACTGCCTTCCGCGCGGCGCTGCCAATTTATGATCTGCAACCGCGCCGTGGCCCCACCGCCCTGTTCCGCCCGCCGCTGGATCTGCGCTGGCAAGTGACAGGCGGGCGTTGGGTCACCTCGGCGCGCGAGTTTGCCTATCCGGACAATGACCTGACGCGCTTTGCCCCAACGTTGCAGGTGATCGAGGTGCCGGGCGACCATGACAGCATGGTGCTGGAGCCGAACGTGCGCGTTCTGGCCCGCGCCCTCGGCGATCTGATCGCGCAGGCAGAAGCCGATCCTGGCGCGGACACCGTGGGCGCAGCCCCTTATGCAGCGGCAGCGGAATAGCCATGGCATCGGTTCTGACCGTCATCCTGAACTGGCGCACTGCCCCGATGACGCTGCGCGCGGCCGAAGCGGCCCTGCGCGCGATGCGGGGAGTCGCGGGCGCGATCGTGATCGTGGACAACGATTCGCAGGACGGCTCATTCGAGGCGCTTTCGCAGGCGGTAGTGGACCGGGGCTGGAACACTGGGCCCACGGCCATGCGGGTGATCCAGTCAGGGCATAATGGGGGCTTTGGCGCGGGCAACAATGTGGGCATCCGCACGGGGCTGCCAGGTGGGGAACGGCCCGACTACATCTACGTGCTGAACTCGGATGCGTTTCCCGCGCCGGGTGCGATCACTGCCCTGCTGCGCCAACTGGAGAGCCATCCGGAAACGGGGTTTGCGGGCAGTCACATCCACGGCCCTGACGGTGCGCCGCACCATACCGCCTTTCGTTTCCCCTCGGTCGCCGGAGAGTTTGAGCAAGCCGCGCGTCTGGGCCCGATCAGCCGGGCCCTTCGCCACGCCATCGTCGCCCCCCCGCTGCCCGTTCGGACGGGGCGTGTGGACTGGCTGGCAGGGGCCAGCCTGATGATGCGCCAATCGGTGCTGGACCAGATCGGACTCTTTGACGAAGCGTTCTTTTTGTATTTCGAGGAAACAGAATTGTGCCTGCGTGCGGCCCGCGCGGGATGGCCCACCGATTATGTGGTGGAAAGCCGGGTGGCGCACATAGGCTCGGTCTCGACAGGGATGAAGACGTGGGCGCGCGTCCCGCGTTTCTGGCTGGACTCGCGGATGTATTATTACACCAAGACGCGCGGGCCGGGCTATGCGGCGGCGGCCACGCTGGCGCATCTGGGCGGCGGGGTGATCTGGCGCGCGCGGGCCTTCCTTACGCGCCGCGATGTCATCGACCCGCCGTATTTTCTGGCCGACATGGCCCGCCATGCGCTGACCCAACTTGTTCGCCCCGGGCGACCCCGCCCTGCAACCGCCCCAAGACCTGCTGAATGATACCAAGCCGCCGATCCGGGTGGCCAAGGAGACATTGTGATGACCCGCCAGACCGCCTTGCTGATCGGCAACCAGTCGCTTGCGCAATCGTGCGCCGAGATGTGGCTGGCGCGGGGCCATGCCTTCTTGGCCGTGGTCACGCGGAATGAGGGGATTGCCAATTGGGCCACCGTCAGGGGGCTGCCGGTGCATGCGCCCGGGCCGGATCTGGCGGCACGGCTGCGGGGGGTATCAGTCGATTGGCTGCTGTCGATTGCCAACCTTGACGTTGTTCCGGACCGGGTTCTGGCGCTGGCGATCAAGGGTGGGGTGAACTTTCACGACGGCCCGTTGCCCGATTATGCGGGCCTGAACGCGCCGGTCTGGGCGCTTTGGAACGGAGAGAGCCGGCACGGCATCACCTGGCATCTGATGACCGCTGGCGTGGATGAGGGGGATCGTCTTGAGCAGCGCCTGTTTCCCATCCTCGACTCCGACACCGCGCTGACCCTGAACACCCGCGCCTATGAGGCCGCATTGCAAAGCTTTCCCGCGCTGATAGATCAGCTTGAGGGGGCGCTGCGTCCGGTGGCGCAGGATCTGGCACACCGCCGCGTCTTTCTGCGGTCGGACCGTCCGCGCGCCTTTGGGCGGCTGGATTTTGCGCAACCCGCCACCGAGGTTGCGCGGCGGGTGCGGGCGCTGGATCATGGGCCTTACTGGAATCCACTGACCACGCCAAAGATTTCCACCTCGCTGGGTGTCTTGACGGTGGGTGCGGCCGAGGTTGTGCTTGGTGCCGGTGCGCCCGGCTTGGTGGTTTCGGCTGATGCGGATGGGCTGGTGGTGGCCTGCGGCAAAGGTGCCGTGCACCTGTCGCGGTTGACACGCCTGACCGATGGCATGGTTGTTTCCGCGGTGGATATCCGTGATGCCGTGCTGCTGCTGGCCGGGCCCGATGAGGTTGAGCGCTTGACGCAAGCGCTGGCCGCCACGGCGCCCCATGACGCACGCCATCGCCGCCAACTGGCCGATCTGGTGCCGGTCATTCTGGTAGATGCACCGGACCACGCGGACGCGCCAGACTGGGCGCGTCTGCCGTTACTGGCGGGGGGCGTGGATCCCGCGCGCGCGCTGGGCCTGATCGCGCTGGCGGTCGCCCGTATCGGTGGACAGGCCACGGCCGATGTGGCCTTTGCCGAAGGCCACAATTCGGCGTCGGGCTATGTCAGCGACTGGGTGCCGCTTCGGATTACTGCGGCAGGAACCGTCTCTGCGGCGGTGGCGGCATTTGATGACGCCGTGGCCGCCGCCCGTGCCGCACCGGCCTTTGCACTGGATCTGCGGGTACGAGACGCACGGTTGTCCGGGGTGCAGACACCGCAGGTGGGCCTTTCAGACACCGGCGTGCAGATTGCCGGAACGGTAGTGACGCTGACGCGAGACTGGCTGTATTTTGACGCCACGCGCCTGCCTTCGGACCGGGCCAAGGCGCTGGCCGCGCGCATTGATTTCGTCGTGGGTGCACTGGCAGGCCAGCCCGCCGATATGCCCCTGTCGATGGTGCCGTCATTGCCGCCTGACGAGCTGGCGGCAGCAGTGACCACCCCGAACCAGACCCTCGCCCCCCGTGACCCCCATCTGTGCGTCCACACTGCGTTTGAAGCGCAGGTTGCCCGCACCCCCAATGCACCTGCCGTCAGCTTCGAGGGCTTGACGCTGACCTATGCCGCGCTGAACGCCGCTGCCAACCGCGCGGCACATGTCTTGATGAACATGGGTGTGCGCCCCGGCACGCTGGTGGGCCTGCACCTGCCCCGCAGCCTTGATCTGCTGGTGGGCGCCCTCGGCATACTAAAGGCCGGGGGCGCCTATGTGCCGATGGACCCGGCATATCCCGCCGACCGCACCGCGCTGTTCATCGAAGACAGCGCCTGCCCGGTGATCGTGACGCACAGCGCCCTTGCGCCGGGCCTGCCCGGCCATCTGGCGGTCCTGCGGCTAGATGCCGATCCCGCACTGGCCGTCGCGCCCGAGGCCAATCCGCAAAGTGGCGTCGCTCCGGCAGATCTGGCCTATGTGATCTACACCTCGGGGTCCACGGGCCGCCCCAAGGGGGTGATGGTCGAGCATCGGAACGTGGTCAATTTCTTTGCCGGGATGGATCAGCGCATCGGGGCCGCGCCGGGTGTCTGGTTGGCCGTCACCTCGTTGTCGTTCGACATCTCGGTGCTTGAGATTTTCTGGACGCTGGCACGCGGCTTCAAGGTGGTGATCTCGTCCGACGACAACCGCGCACTTGGGTCATCGGGGCCTGTGGTTTCGGACAAGGACATGGCGTTTTCCATTTACTATTGGGGGAACGACGACGGCAGCGGAGAACGGAAATATAACCTGCTACTGGAAGGTGCCAAGTTTGCCGACGCCAACGGCTTTTGCGCGGTGTGGACGCCCGAGCGGCACTTTCATGCCTTTGGCGGCCCTTATCCGAACCCTGCGGTCACGGGGGCGGCGGTCGCGGCGGTGACGCGGAACATCGGCGTGCGGGCCGGGTCTTGTGTGGTGCCGCTGCACCATCCGGCGCGCATTGCCGAAGATTGGGCGGTGATCGACAATCTGACCGGCGGGCGCGCGGGCATTGCCATGGCCTCGGGCTGGCACCCAGATGATTTCGTGCTGCGCCCCGAAAACGCGCCGCCAAACAACAAGGCGGCGATGCTGACGGCGGCGGGCCAGGTGCGCGCGCTGTGGCGGGGCGAGGGGGTTGATTTCCCGACGGCCAAGGGTGGCACGTTCACCGTGCGCACCCAACCGCGCCCGATCTCATCCGAGTTGCCCTTGTGGATCACCACCGCAGGAAACCCCGACACATGGCGCGAGGCGGGCGCGATTGGCGCCCATGTGCTGACGCATCTGTTGGGGCAGTCCGTCGATGAGGTTGCGGGCAAGATCACGCTGTATCATCAGGCGCTGCGCGATGCGGGGCACGATCCGGCAAATTTCACCGTGACCATGATGCTGCACACCTATCTGGCGGACACGCGTGACGCCGCACGCGAGATGGCTCGCGGCCCGATGAAGGAGTACCTGCGCTCGGCCGCCGCGCTGATCAAGCAATATGCCTGGGCCTTTCCGGCGTTCAAAAAGCCGCAAGGTGCAGCGCAGCCAATGGATATCGACATCGAGACGCTGTCGGCAGAAGAACTTGATGCCATCCTTGACTTCGCCTTTCAGCGATATTTTGACGACTCCGGCCTGTTTGGCACAGTCGAGGATGCGCTGGCCCGGGTGGAAACCCTCAAGGCCATCGGGGTCACGGAAGTGGCCTGCCTGATCGACTATGGCATTGACGACGATACCGTTCTGGCCGGTCTGCGCCCCTTGGCCGAGGTGGTGCGGCGGGCCAATCAAGGTGGGAACACGGAAGATTTTTCGATTGCGGGTCAGTTGATCCGCCACAAGGTGACGCATCTGCAGTGCACCCCGTCGATGGCGCGGATGATCATGATGAATGACGACAGCCGCGCGGCCCTGCGGGGGGTTCAGACGATCATGCTGGGGGGTGAAGCGCTGCAAGGCGCTTTGGTGGACGATCTGCGGGCGGCGACCGGCGCGCGGATCCTGAACATGTACGGGCCGACCGAAACCACGATCTGGTCGTCGGTCGATGAGGTGGGCACGTCCGAGGCGGTGTCGAACATCGGCACGCCGCTGGCCAATCAGCAGATGTATGTGCTCGACGATGCGATGGACCCGCTTTCCCCCGACACGGCGGGCGAGTTGTGGATTGGCGGCGACGGCGTGACGCGCGGCTACTGGCAACGGCCCGATCTGACGGCCGCGCGTTTTCACCCCGATCCTTTCGTAACGCCCGACCGCGCGACGCCTTGGGGCGCGCGCATGTACCGGACGGGGGATCTGGTGCGCAGGCGGGCGGATGGGAAGCTCGATTTCCTTGGCCGGGCGGACCATCAGGTGAAACTGCGCGGCTATCGGATCGAGTTGGGCGAGATCGAGGCGGTGCTGCAGGACCAGCCGGGGGTGACCCAAGCCGTGGTTATGGCGCGCGAGGACAACCCCGGCGATCTGCGGCTGGTTGCCTATGTGACGGGCGGTGCAGAGGAGAGCATCTTGCGCGCGGCGCTGTCGGCGCAGTTGCCCGCGCACATGGTGCCTGCGCATGTCGTGGCGTTGGCCAGTTTTCCATTGACCCCGAACCGCAAGGTGGACCGCAAGGCGCTGCCCTCCCCGGTGGCGGCCCGTGTGCCGGTGCCAGTGGTCGAAGCGCCGCAGTCGGACGTGGGCGCGCAGATTGCGGCCATCTGGGCGCGGGTGCTTGGCGTGCCAAAGGTGGGGGCCGCGGACAATTTCTTTGCGCTGGGCGGCCATTCGCTGCTGGCGGTGCAGGTGCACCGTGAGATCCGCGAAAAGCTGGGGGCGACCAAGTTGTCGATCACCGACATCTTCCGCTTTCCCGTGCTGTCGGCGCTCGCCGCGCATCTGAGCGGGACGAGCGCAAATGGGCAGCCATCGAAGCCGAAAGCCGTGGCGCAAACAGGCATCGCCACGCAGGCCGATGCCCGCGCCGATGCCATGGCGCGCCGCCGCGCGATGCGGGCAGGCCGGGCGGATGCCTGAGGCGCTGCTGACCGCGCTGCGGGCCATGCTGCCCCCCGGTGCGGGCGCAGGCTGGGCAGATCCGCGCGGGGATTATCCCCTGTTGCCGGGCGAAGTCCTTCCCGGGGCCAGACCTGCGCGCCTGGCCGAATTTGCCGCCGGACGCCACGCCGCGCGGGTGGCGCTGCGTGGCATCGGCCTGCGTGCTGTGCCGATTGTCCACGGGGCCGACCGCGCGCCGGTCTGGCCCGAGGGGGTTGTCGGGTCCATCACCCATACCGCCGATGCCTGCCTTGCCGTCACCCTGCGCGCAGGGCCCGTGCGCGGGATCGGGATTGATCTTGAGCCGGCCATGCCACTGGACCGGGATCTTTGGGATACGATCCTGGTGCCCCGGGAACGCGCCGCCCTGATCCGCCTTGACGAACCACAGCGCGGCCTTGCCGCCACCTGTATCTTCTGCGCCAAGGAAGCCGCCTACAAGGCGCACTATCCTGCCACCCGCGCACTGGTGGGGTTTGAGGTGATGGAGGTCGTTGTGCTGGGCGATCAGTTCACCGGTACCTTCCTGACCGCCATCCCCCCGCTGGCCCGCGGTGATACGATCCGTGGCCGCCTTGCAAGAACGGATCGTCATATTCTGGCGCTGGCATTACTCTGATGCCGCAGGGATACCATCGGGGCCTTGCCCAGAGGGGATGCCCGGCTTACCTCTGGCGCATGAGACATCTTTTTCCCTTCCTGCCCCAACCCGCCTTCATCCCCGTGATTCGCCTGCAAGGTGCGATTGGCGCGGGCGGGCGCAGTCTGTCGGATCAGGGTCTTGCACCATTGATCGAGCGTGCCTTCGGCCGTGGCACGCCCGCTGCCGTGGCGCTGGTGATCAATTCGCCCGGCGGCTCGCCCGTGCAATCGGCGCTGATCGCCGCGCGCATCCGGCGGCTGGCGGATGCGCGCAAGATCCCCGTTCATGCCTTTGTCGAGGATGTGGCGGCATCAGGCGGGTATTGGCTGGCCTGTGCGGCGGACGACATCTGGGTTGATCCCAGCAGTATCGTGGGGTCGATTGGCGTGATTTACGCCAGTTTTGGCTTTTCCGAACTGTTGGCAAAACAAGGGGTCGAGCGGCGGGTGCATACGGCTGGCACTTCGAAATCCTTTGGCGACCCGTTCAAGCCCGAGACGCCGCGCGATGTGGAACGCATTCGCGCCATGCTGGAACCGCTGCACGCCAATTTCATCGCCCATGTAAAGGCCCGTCGCGGTGCGCGGCTGAACATCGGGGTCGATCTTTTCAATGCCGATATCTGGGTGGGCCAGCCTTCGGTCGATCTGGGACTGACCGACGGTGTCGGGCATCTGGTGCCAAAGCTGAAAGAAATCTACGGTGAGAAGGCGCGCCTTGTGCCCTTTGGCCAGCGGCGCAGCCTGCTGCAACGCTTTGGACTTTCGATGACCGACATGCTTATGGCTTCTGTCGAAGAGCGGGCCCTTTGGGCGCGCTACGGATTGTAGGGAGATGCTGGTCAAGATCATCATCATTTTCCTGCTGGCGATGGTGCTGGTGGGAATGGTCGGCAAGCTGCTGTTCCCTGATGCCGCATCGCGCGCGTTTCGCAGGGTCAGTGCCCGTCCCAAGGCGTGCCCCAAATGCGGGCGTCCGCTGATCGGCAAAAGCTGCGACTGCAAGAAGGGACGGACATGACGGCATTGGTGACAGGCGCGGGCAAGCGGCTCGGGCGCGCAATGGCGGTGTATCTGGCCAGGCGCGGGCATGACGTGGCGGTGCACTATGCCACCTCGGGGGTCGAGGCCGAAGAGGTGGCCACGGCCATTCGCGCGATGGGCCGCCGCGCGGTGATCCTTCAGGCCGATTTGCTGGACGAGCGCCAGGTGGAAACGCTGATCGCGCGCGCCGCACAGACGCTGGGGCCGCTGACAGTGCTGGTCAACAACGCCTCGATCTTCGAGCACGACACGCTGCAAACCGGCACACGTGCCAGCTGGGACCGGCATATGGAGTCGAACCTGCGCGCGCCCTTTGTGCTCAGCCAGCATTTCGCCCGCCAGTGCCCGCCCGCAGTGCCCGATGAAAACGGCGAACCGCTGGCGCAAGGCCTGATCGTAAACATGATAGACCAGCGTATCCGCAAGCTGACGCCCGAGTTTTCCAGCTATACCATCGCCAAGATGGGATTATGGACGCTGACGCAGACGGCGGCGCAGGGTCTTGCCCCGCATGTGCGGGTGAACGGCATCGGGCCCGGCCCCACGCTGCAGGGGGTGCGGCAATCGGCCGAGCATTTTGCCAATCAACGGGCCGCTACAGTTCTGGGCCGTGGTGCGCACCCGTCAGACATTTGCGCAGCCTTGGGCTTCTTCCTCGACTCGCCCGCCGTGACCGGCCAGATGATCGCGGTGGACGGGGGCCAGCATCTGGCGTGGCGCACGCCGGACATCCTTGGTGTCGAGTAAAACAGGCAAACACCCCTGCAAAGTTGTGCACTTTCCCAGCGGTGTTCATGTTTCCGTTACACAAACCCATGATTTCACTACAATTTGATCGGAACCTAAAATTCTTTCTTTGCTTTTCAATGTGTTGATATTTCGCCTAATAAATGGGCACCTCCGCGAATGTCTGGGAAAGCAAGGGAAATTCGCCTCTCGCAAAAGTTTCTCCGCAGAGTTATCCACAGAAATGGTGGACTACTTCTCTCTTGCCAGCGGCCCCTTGATCATTGCAGCAGCCCGCCCAGAATCGTAAACCGGACGCAACATTTTCTGCATAGGCCCAGCGTGACAGACCTGCCCGCCCAGACCGATGAGACAAAGACCGGATCCGAGGTGGTTCAGGGCTATCTCAAGACTTTGGATGGTTCCCCAGGCGTTTACCGTATGCTGAACGCCAAGGGCGAGGTGCTGTATGTCGGCAAGGCGCGGCACCTGAAGAACCGCGGGTCGAATTATGCCCGCGCGTCCGGGCATTCGGGGCGGATCGCGCGGATGATCTTTGAGACCGCAAGCATGATGTTTCTGACCACGCGCACCGAGGTCGAGGCACTGCTGCTTGAGCAAAACCTGATCAAGCAGTTGAAGCCGCGCTACAACGTGCTGATGCGGGATGACAAGAGTTTTCCCAATATTCTGATCTCAAAGGATCACCCTTTTCCGCAGATCAAGAAGCACCGGGGCCGCAAGTCCGAGAAGGGCACCTATTTCGGCCCCTTTGCCAGTGCAGGTGCGGTGAACCGCACACTGACGCAGTTGCAGCGCGTGTTTCTGTTGCGCAACTGCTCGGATGCGATGTTCCAAAGCCGCACGCGGCCATGCCTGCAATTCCAGATCAAACGCTGCTCGGCGCCTTGCGTGGGGCGGATCGATTCTGATGGCTACCGCCATCTGGTGGCCGATGCCGAGCGTTTCTTGCAGGGTAAATCCACTGCGGTGCAGGCGAATCTTGCTACCGAGATGGCGGCGGCAGCCGAAGCGATGGAGTTTGAGCGCGCTGCTGCCCTGCGTGACCGCATCCGCGCGCTGACCAACGTGCAACAGCAACAGGGTGTCAATCCGGCATCTGTACCCGAGGCCGACGTGGTTGCCCTGCATCTTGAGGGCGGGCAGGCCTGCGTGCAGGTGTTCTTCATTCGCGCCAACCAAAGTTGGGGAAACCGCGATTTCTATCCCCGTACCGGCGCGGGGGCCGAGGCGGGCGAGATTCTCGAAGCCTTCCTGACGCAGTTCTATGACGACAAGGACCCCCCCCGCCTTATTCTGGTGTCCCATCTGCCCGATAACGAAGATCTGGTGGTGCAGGCCTTGTCAGACCGGGCGGGGCGCAAGGTGGATCTGGCGCTGCCCGTGCGCGGCGAAAAGGCGGAACTGGTCGAAAACGCCGCCCGAAACGCGCGCGAAAGCCTTGCGCGCAAGATGGCGGAAAGCAGCACGCAGAGCAAACTGCTGGCCGGGCTGGCCGAGGCGTTCGATCTGGAAAAGCCGCCGGTCCGGATCGAAGTGTATGACAACAGCCACATTCAGGGCACCAATGCCGTGGGTGGGATGATCGTGGCGGGTGCGGAAGGCTATCTGAAAAGCCAGTATCGCAAGTACAACATCAAATCGGCTGCGGGCGCAAATTCGGACGATTTCGGAATGATGAAAGAGGTTCTTACCCGGCGGTTCGAGCGTCTTTTGAAGGAAGACCCGGATCGCAAGGGAGACACCTGGCCCGATCTGCTTTTGATTGATGGCGGTGCGGGACAGGTGTCGGCAGTGGCCGGGATCATGGCCGAGTTGGGCGTGGATGACGTGCCTTTTATCGGGGTGGCCAAGGGCATCGACCGCGATCAGGGCAAGGAAGAGTTCTACCGCCCCGGCGAGCCTGCCTTTGCCCTGCAGCGCAACGACCCGGTCTTGTATTTCGTGCAGCGCCTGCGGGATGAGGCCCACCGCTGGGCCATAGGCGCCCACCGGGCCAAGCGGGCGAAGGCTGTGGGGGCCACGCCCCTGGATGAAGTGCCGGGCGTGGGCGCGGGGCGCAAACGATCACTGCTGGCGCATTTTGGCAGCGCCAAGGCGGTGTCGCGTGCCGGGATCGAAGATCTGAAGGCGGTGGACGGCATATCCGAAGCCATGGCCCAGACGATCCACGATTTCTTTCACACCAAGGGGTAGGCTGAGGGGTAGGCTGACGCCGCGCGAAGTTCGTGCGCGGTTCAACCCAACAGTCCCGATCTATCAGGCAGCAATCATCCGCGCCTCGCGGAAGGAAACAAGGCGCAGTTTTGCCTCATCCCACAGGTGCAGGCGGGCGCATTTCAGGCTGTCGCGCAGCGTCAGAACCTGCGCCTCAGCCAGGGCGGGATAATCCCGCAAGATTTCGGGCAGGCGGTAAAAAGGCACGCGGCTGTAAAGATGATGAACGTGGTGGATGCCGATATTCGCCGTCAGCCAGCGCAAGGGCTGGGGCAGACGGTAGTGCGAACTGCCCGCCAGCGCCGCATCGTGCATCTGCCAGTCCGGCTCTCGCCCCCAGTAGGTTTCCTCAAACTGGTGCTGAACGAAAAACAGCCACACTCCGATGGTGCAGGCGACCACCGTGGTGGGCAGAAAAATCGCAAAGACTGCGGCCCAGCCACCAAAAAACGCGAGTGCACCAAGGCCGATGACGAGCGCCAGATTGTTGGCCATTGCTGAAATCCAATAGCGCCAACCCGCGTCCATCAGTCCCATCGGCAGTCGGTATTCCAGCAAGAACAGATAACTGGGGCCGAGGACGAACATCACCAGGGGGTGGCGATACAGCCAGTAGCGCAGCCGCCCGAATGCCGAGCGTGCCTTGTATTCCGCCACCGTCAGCGTGACCACGTCGCCGATGCCGCGGTGATCCAGATCGCCCGCATGGGCGTGGTGGATCGAATGGGTGCGGCGCCAGACGTCATATGGCGTCAGGGTGAAAAGGCCGATGAACCGCCCCAGCCAGTCGTTTACAGCGCGGCTGCGAAAGAATGATTGATGCCCGCAATCATGCTGGATCAGGAACATACGCACCAGCGCGACCCCATTCAGACAGGCGATGCCAAAGGCCAGCGGCACCGACACCGTCAGTGCCCAGAGCGCAAGCGCCCAGAGGCCGAAGAACGCCCCAGCCGTGACCCCCAGTTCAAAAGACGAGCGAACAACGGAGGGGTCGCGGTATTTTGCCAGCAACGGCACCCAGACCCTGGCGCTTGCCTTCTCGGCTTGCGCCAGATCGTACTTCATCGATGTCATAAGGCTGCCCTTGCTACGTGTCGTTTGTTGGCGTGAAGCAGGACCGTGCCCGCTGCGACGCAACCCATTGATAAGTGCTGCAGCGGATCGACGCTACAAGATTTCACTATCCTCTGCGGTCCGCGGCATTTCGCCCCGAGGCCGCCCCGGCGGTCAGGCCCCGGCAAGCCCGGCCTCCGCAACAATCTCGCGTGAGGATTTTCGGGCGCGTTCGGTGGCCGACTTCAACTGGCCACAGGCAGCCATGATATCCTCGCCGCGCGGGGTGCGGATGGGGCTGGCATAGCCGGCCTTGTACACGATGTCGGCAAACGCGGCGATCCGTTCCCGGTCTGACCGCTGATAGGGCGCACCGGGCCATTCGTTGAAAGGGATCAGGTTGATCTTGGCGGGAATGCCCTGAATCAGTTTGACCAGACGCCGCGCGTCGGCGTCGCTGTCGTTCACGTCTTTCAGCATCACATATTCAAACGTGATCCGTTCGCTGTTGGACAATCGCGGATAGTCGCGCAACGCGCCCAGCAATGTCTCGATGTTCCAGCGCTTGTTGATCGGCACCAGACGGTCGCGCACGGCATCGGTGGTGGCGTGAAACGATACGGCCAGCATACAACCGATTTCCTCGGCCGCGCGCGCAATCTCGGGGACGACACCGCTGGTGGAAAGGGTGATGCGGCGGCGTGAGATTGTCAGCCCCTCATTGTCCATCACCACTTTCATCGCATCGCGCACGGCGTCGAAATTGTAAAGCGGCTCGCCCATGCCCATCAGGACCACGTTTGACACAAGCCGTGTTTCATCCTTGGGCGCGCCCTGCTCGGGCCATTCGTCAAGGTCGTCACGGGCCAGCATGACCTGTCCCACAATCTCGCCTGCGGTCAGGTTACGGACCAGCTTTTGCGTACCGGTGTGGCAAAAGCTGCACGTCAGGGTGCAGCCGACCTGGCTGGAGATGCACAGCGTGCCGCGGTTCTCTTCGGGGATATAGACGGTCTCGACTTCATGCCCGCCAGCGATTCGCACAAGATATTTGCGCGTGCCATCGGCGCTGATCTGGCGGTTCACGACCTGCGGCAAGTCGATGATGAAATGTCGGGCCAGAAGGGCGCGGTAGTCTTTGGACAGGTTCGTCATGGCGGCAAAGTCGCGCAGGCCCCAGTGATAGACCCATTGCCACACCTGCCCCAGTCGCATCTTCGCCTGACGCTCGGGCGTTCCGGCGGCAACAAGTGCCGCGCGCAGCTGATCGCGGGTCAGACCTATGATGTTTGTCAGCCCGCCGCCCTCGGGCAGTTTGCGCGGCAGTGTCAGCACGTCTTGCGTGATCGGCGCGGACAATACGGGGGCAGCAGTTTCAGGGGCGGTCATGGGGCGGGGTCCAATGGAAGAGCAACCTTGCATATAGGGGATAAGTCACCAGAACGGAACCGCCCAATGAAAAACGCCCCGGACCAATGCCGGGGCGTCGCGGAATGGTGTGCAGACGTTACTTGCAGCGCTTTTCAGCCTCTTGCATCGCGGCGGTAAAACCGCGCAGCGAAAAAGTATCCTTCGTCTCGGTGCCACGGCCCGATGCGGCCGACAGAATGGCAGTCGTCCCGCGCTTCATCGCGGCAAGAAGGGCGGCGTCGGCCTCGCCACTTGCGGGCCACGCCCATTCACCATCGCTGAACAGATCGTAATCGGTGCCGTCAATGTTGATCTTTACGGTCGAGCCGGTGGCAAAAGGATAGCCGCCGGTAAAAGAAACCTCACCACGCGCGCCCGTACCGGGGCGGAAAGTGACGAACAGCAGTATGTCGCCACGACGCACGGAAACCGGCTGGCCGCTACGGCTGTTGACCGTTTCCTTGGGGCTGGATACGCCCCAGCACTCTTGCGGGCTTCCTTCGGTAAACACGCTCCAATCCGTCAGGGTTGCGACGCGATTGGTCGATTCCTGCGCGAAGGCCGAGGATGTGGCCAGGGCCATGGCAGCCGCACAAACGGCACGCACGATATAGGTTGTCATGTCTAGCGCAGCCTCCAAGCTGTCTTTTACCTCTGTCCGGCTGCCACCGTCTTTGCATACGGCTTTTCCTGCTGGCACGCCCGACGTCAACTCGATATCCCATCCATAACGCAAAAAGACCAATCCGCGAAAGCCCCATGGGCAACAAATCGCGCATCTGTGACAGGGTAGAATGATGAATTCAGCGGTTCCAATGGTAGAGTTATGGCGCGGCGGGCTGCTTGAGAGCAGCCATTCCGGCCATGCCGTGATCTGGGGCAGCGGGGGAATCATCCAAAGCTGGGGCGACCCGGCGACAGTGATCTTTCCCCGTTCGGCGTGCAAGATGGTGCAGGCGTTGCCGCTGGTGGAAACTGGTGCCGCCGATTCCGTTGGGCTGACCGACAGGCATCTGGCGCTGGCCTGCGCCAGCCATCAGGGTGACGCGCTGCATGTAGGCATGACCCGGCGCTGGCTGGAGGGTCTGGGGCTGGCCGAGCCTGACCTGCGCTGCGGTGCGCATGAGCCCTATGGCCGGACCGAGCGTGACCGTCTGATTCTTGCACATGAGGAACCGTGCCAGTTGCACAACAACTGCTCGGGCAAGCATTGCGGGTTTCTGACGGTCACGCAGCACATGAAGGCTGGACCGGAGTATGTGGAACTGGACCATCCGTTGCAGCGCGCCATCCGCCAGACGACGGAAGAGGTTGCAGGGGAAGAGGTCGCAGGGCATGGCATTGATGGCTGTTCCGCCCCGAATTTTGCCATTTCGATCCGGGGTCTGGCGCGGTCGATGGCCAGCTTTGCCGCTGCGCAGTCAGGCGGCGACGCGCGGAGCCGAGCGATGCACCGCCTGACCCAAGCCATCGCCGCGCATCCCGAACTGGTCGCGGGGGAGGGGCGCGCCTGCACCGAACTGATGCGTGCGATGGACCACAAGGTGGCCATCAAGACGGGGGCCGAAGCGGTTTTCGTGGCAATTATCCCCGACCAGAAGATCGGTGTTGCAGTAAAAATCGTCGACGGCGGCACCCGTGCGTCCGAAGCTGCGATCACTGCCATTCTGACGCGCCTTGGGGTGCTCAATCCCGCCCATCCGGCTGCGCAAAAGCGCCTTCCTGCCGTGGTCAAGAACTGCCGCGGGCTGTCTGTCGGGGAATTGCGGCTGGCCAACGGGTTCGCATAAAACCGAAGGCCCCCGTCAGCATGACGGAGGCCCCGGATTTGATGCGCACCGCCAAGTGGCCGGCCACCGGGACTGGGTGGGGGCAATACGCCCGATGACCTTCCGCTTGACGCTACGTGTTATTGGTATGGCGGTCGATCATGGCGGGATTGGGTTTGCGGAGCGGCACTTTCGCGGCGGACCGGCAAGGTTTGGCAGGGACGGGCCCCGATAGGCAAAGGCAGGCTTGTGATCGGCAAAAACAGCCCGTATCTGCTGGCGGGGATGACGCAAAACCGTTGATTTGTGAAACGGCAGGCGTAAGCTTGCATCATGACGTTACAATCCCCTCCGCCCATTCCGTTTTCCGCCGGTTTCACCGAAACGGTCAGTTTTGACCGGCGCGAATTGTCCCTGATCCTTGCGCTATACGGCCGGATGGTCTCGATGGGCGAGTGGCGCGATTATGGAATTTCCACCTTGCGCGAGATGGCCGTGTTCTCGGTGTTCCGGCGCACGGCGGAAAACCCGCTCTACCGGATCGAAAAGCGTCCCAAACTGCGGGCGCGTCAGCAGATGTATGCGGTGGTGGCGATGGACGGGCAGATGCTGCGGCGGGGGGGTGATCTGGCTCAGGTGCTGCTGGTGCTCGAGCGCAAGCTGATCCGCTCGGTCGACTGACCCATCAAGGGCGCCGTCGCGCCGTCACCGGGCCTCCACCGCCAACCGCTATCCGGGTCATACAGGCGTCGGTGTCCTCATAGGCGACCGACATCGAATGACCGTTTGCATGGATAAGGCGCGTGGCATCGACCACAATGGCCACGTGCCCTTTCCAGAAAATCAGATCACCACGCTGCAGCGACGCGTCGTCGGCCAGCGGCTGGCCAAGGGCCTGCTGCATGTCGCTGTCGCCAGGGCAGGGCAGGCCACAGGCCAGCCACGCGCCCTGCACCAACCCCGAGCAATCAATCCCCGCCGATGAATTGCCGCCCCAAAGATAGGGCGCCCCGAGCATCCCCTCTGCCACCGTAACCGGATCGGAGGGTCGGTCATTCATCAGCCGCAGATGGGGCAGCGGGATATAGCCTGCCGCCGCCTGCGCAAACCCTCCGTCGGTCGCGATGACCAGCACCCGCGTGCCCATGGGCAGGGCCGCAGCTTCGGGGGCTTGAACCCGCGGGGCCGAATAAAGATGGCTTGCGCGGGCGGCAACCCAATGCGTGGGCGCGATCGGGGGGCCTAGCGCGCTGGTCGCGATCCAGCCACAGTACGAATCCTTGGCCGCTTGCACAAAGGAAAAGCCCTGTTGCGCATCGATCACCGTAATCGCGTCGCCCAGCAAAAGCTGACGGTCGCGCGCGCCTGCAGGGCTGGCCAGCAGATCGACGAGAGGCGCTGTGATGGTGGCGGGCTGACCGTCGGTGTATGCCTCGGCAGCCATTTGACCGCGCAAACGGATCAGCGCCACGCGGCCCGAGAACGGGGTCAGGCGGCGGTCCACCTACAGCCCCAGCAGATCTGGCAGCGCGTGCAAAATTGCCCGCGCGCCCATACCCACCCCCCCCTTGGGGCGGCCCGGCAGATCAGAGGGCACATGGCCGTAAATGTCGAAATGCGCATATCGCGGTGTGTTCACAAAGCGGCGCAGGAACAGTGCCGCTGTGATCGCGCCGGCAAATCCGCCCGATGGCGCGTTGTCCAGATCGGCAATCCCCGGCTCGATCATCGGCTCGTACGCGTCCCAGAACGGCAGCCGCCATACCGGATCGAAGCCCGCCTGCGCCCCGGCCTCGATCGCGCTTGCCATTGTGTCCTCATCCGCAAAATAGGGCGCCAGATCGGGGCCGACGGCCACGCGCGCCGCCCCTGTCAGGGTAGCCATCGAGATCACTGTCGCGCCATCTTCCTCGCACGCGAGCGTCAGCGCATCGGCCAGAACCAGCCGCCCCTCGGCATCGGTGTTGTTCACCTCGACGGTCAAGCCCTTGCGTGATGTCAGGATATCTCGCGGCCGCATCGCATTGCCCGCAATGCTGTTTTCCACCGCAGGCACCAGAACCCGCAGGCGCATCGGCAGGCCAAGCCGCATGATCATCAGGGCAAGCCCCATGACCGTGGCAGCCCCCCCCATGTCCTTTTTCATCAGCAACATTCCAGACGAGGGTTTGAGATCCAGGCCCCCCGTATCGAAACACACGCCTTTGCCCACCAGCACCAAAAGCGGCCCTTCGCTGCCCCAGCGCATGTCGAGCAGTCGCGGGGCCTGCGCAGCGGCGCGTCCAACGGCGTGGATCATCGGCAAGTTCTGGGCCAGAAGATCGTCTCCGACAACCGCGCTGACGTTTGCACCGAACCGCACGCCCAGATTTGTGAAAGCCGCTTCCAGCGCCTCTGGCCCCATGTCGGATGCCGGCGTGTTGATCAGGTCACGGGTCAGAAACTCACCCTCGGCCATGGCCAGCAAGGTTTCGCCATCCACACCGTCCGGCAGCTTCAGAAGCGGTCTCTCGGGCACTGTCTTGTCAGGGCGATAGCGATCAAAACGGTATTGCGCCAAAAGCCAGCCCAGGGCCGCTTCCTTGGCGTCGCGGTCCGAAAGATCACCCGCCAGATGCCAGTTGCCTTTGGGCAAATGGGTCACTGCCTTTGCCAGACCGAAACGCAGCCGCCCGCGTGCCTTGGCGGTTCCAAGACCAACGACGGCACCAGCCACGCCGATGGGTCCCGGCAACAGGCGCACATCGCCCAACGATGCGTCGAACCCCGAGGCCGCCAGCCAGCCTGCCCATGCCGACCCCAGCCCCCCCACCCAATCGGGCAGAGACTTGCTTTCGACCGCATGCAGCGGCAGCGACGGGGCATTCGCATCGGCAAAGGTGGGGGTCATGGCAAGAATCCTTGCAAAATCTGGAAAAGCCTACACTTTTATATCCAGCTGCCGCAAGTTTTGGTCTGTCAGATAAGCGATTGATCCAACAAATCCTTGTCAGATGACAAGGATCGTTCCGCAATGCGGATCAATCTGGCCCAGACTGCCGCAAAAGCGGTCGAATCTGCGTCCTCAAGACAGGCGCGGACATCGGCGGCGACAAGTCCAAGGCTGACCATCCCCAGATTTTCGGACATGCGCTGCAATCGCCGTAACTGGCGTGCCAGATCGGCCATCTGATGCGTGCGGACCTGATTTGCCAGCCCCGCCATTGTCAGTGCCAGTTCACCAAGCGCCCGCGTCACCACCTGCTCGGCCGAGGCCGTGCCAAGGTTGCGATAGATCGTTGCAATAGGCTCGGCATCTTGCCGTACCCGTTCAACGGTGCGCAAGCGCACCACATTGTCAGCCTGCATGGCCCACACCTCATGAATTTCACACCCACCCTTACACTGCGCGCCCGATGCTGAAGGAAAGGTTGCGCCGGTTGGATTATACCCCTCGAATTTTCGGCAATTGCAGCCTATCAGGGCCAAAGAACAGCCCCGGAGCCGCGCCCGCATGGAAGAAGCACGTCCCCTTCCCACCTATCTTGTTCAACGATTTCAAGGATGGCGGGCCACTACCTATCAAGATAACAAGGCCTGGTTGCGGCGTCTGGCAGCATCGGGCCAGCACCCCCGGGCGATGGTCGTCTCGTGCTGCGACAGCCGGGTGCACGTTACCGCGATCTTTGGCGCGGATGAGGGCGAGTTCTTCATCCACCGCAATGTGGCCAACCTTGTCCCGCCCTACAACCCGGACGGCGAATATCACGGCACGTCAGCGGCAGTGGAATATGCCGTGCAGTCGCTTGGGGTCGCGCATGTCATCGTCCTCGGTCATTCCAATTGCGGAGGGGTGCAGGGATGTCACGATATGTGTATGGGCCACGCCCCCGAACTTGAGGCGAGGTCGTCATTTGTGGGCCGCTGGATGGATATCTTGCGCCCCGGATTCGAGCGGGTCCGCCATTTGCCCGACGCCGACCGTCCCCGTGCACTGGAAAAAGAGGCGGTTGTGGTCAGTCTGGAAAATCTGATGACCTTTCCATTCGTCTCCCAGGCGGTTGCAGATGACCGCCTGACCCTGCACGGATTGTGGAACGATACCGGCGAGGGTGAACTGGAACATTACGATCCGGCGCGGGGTTTTGTCTCGGTTTTGCCCGCAGGCACGAAATAAAACCCGGCGCGATGGGTGCCTGTCCTGACGGAGGGGGCGACGCCAAGCCCCCTTGAACCCGCACAGGGCGCACATCGCTGACCCTATCGGCCAGCGCCGCGGGTCAAGCCGAGTGTTGCAGCGGCAGCGGCGCCCAGTTCAGGTTGTCCGGCCCGCGGCGGGAACGAAATACCGGGGCAGGGTTTTCAGCCATGTCCTTGCGGCTGGCACGATCGGCCTTTACGGCGACAGCAATCAGGCGATTCTGGCGGGCTTTGATCAACAGGGTCATGGCAGGGATCCTATGAGATTTAAGGTTTGTAAAGGTTCAGACGTGACAGGTCAGCAGGCGTCGCCGCGCAACTCGGCACCAAACAGGCTCAGCACATCTTCCCGGGTCACACGCTCGCGGCGGCGGTCGCTGTTGGCCGGCACCAGTGACGAAACCACTTCGGGTGTCGCATGGAACGGGAACACAGCAGCAAAGACCGAGCGGATGGACGAAAAGGTTTTCTGGTTCATGGCAGTATCTCCTATGGGCCCCCACCCACACGTTAACTATACGGTCTAATTTCAACCCAGGTTTCAAATTTGGTCAAAATTCCTCGCTGTTCTGCCGTATTTGTCCAAATTTCTGCAGATAAATGAAAAAACCGCCATTTAGGCGGGTTTCCAAGGGGTTAACCGGGGTTGTCAGCCTTTTTTCAGGCAGCGGCTGCCCAGAAGCTCTGCAATCTGTACCGCATTCAGCGCCGCCCCCTTACGCAGGTTGTCCGACACGCACCAGATGTTCAGTCCGTTTTCAATCGTGCTGTCCTGACGGATGCGGCTGATGTAGGTCGCATATTCGCCCACGCATTCGACGGGGGTAATGTAGCCGCCTGCCTCGCGCTTATCGACCACCAGAATACCGGGCGCCTCGCGCAGGATGTCGGTCGCCTCTTCCCAGTCCAGAAAATCCTCGAACTCGATGTTGATCGCCTCGGAGTGGCCGACGAACACCGGCACGCGCACGCAGGTGGCTGTAACCTTGATCTTTGGATCAAGGATCTTCTTGGTCTCGGCGACCATCTTCCACTCTTCCTTGGTCTCTCCACTGTCCAGAAACACGTCGATCTGCGGGATCACGTTGAAGGCGATCTGTTTTTGAAAGATGCTTTGGGGCACGTTGTCTGTCGGGTTGTAGATGGCCTTGGTCTGATTCCAAAGCTCGTCCATCCCCTCTTTGCCGGCACCTGACACGGACTGATAGGTGGAAACCACCACCCGCTTGATCCGCGCGCGATCATGCAGCGGCTTCAACGCCACCACCATCTGCGCGGTCGAACAGTTGGGATTGGCGATGATGTTCTTTTTCTTGTAGCCCATGACGGCGTCAGCATTCACCTCGGGCACCACAAGCGGCACATCGGGGTCATAGCGGTAAAGCGACGAGTTATCGATCACCACGCAGCCTGCGGCGGCCGCCTTTGGGGCATGGATCTTGGTCGCGTCAGCGCCGATGGCAAACAGCGCGATGTCCCATCCGGTAAAATCAAAGGTGTCCAGATCCTTGGTTTTCAGGGTTCGGTCGCCAAAGCTGACTTCGGTACCCAGGGATTTGCGGCTGGCAAGCGCCACAATCTCATCCACCGGAAACTCGCGCTCGGCCAGAATGTTCAGCATTTCCTTGCCGACATTCCCCGTCGCGCCAACAACCACGATCCTGTAACCCATCTGGCATTCCTTTCGTCAGAAGACGGGATCGCGCATAGCGCAAAGGGGCGGCGGGGGAAAGGGGCGTCAGTCGGTGCGGTCACGCGAAAAGGCATAGACGCCAAGACCTGCAAGTATCAGCGCGGCATACAGGGCAAAGACGGCCGCATAGGGGGGCGATGGGGTGGCAGACAGGGGCACCAGCGCCCCGTGCAGACGACCGGTTGCCAGTTGCATCACGCCAGCCGTGCCGATGCCGAACAGGTTCAAGAGCGTCACCCCCCGGCCCATCAGATGCGCGGGCAGAAACGCGCGGCCATGCGCCATGACCATGGGGAAAGATGCGCCCAAAAGGCCCGCGACTGAAAACAGCACCAGCGTCGTCCAGCCCCCCGCCGTGGGGTTGGCCGCCAGCGCAACGAAGGCCCCCGCCACCCCCAGATTGCCGCCGATGATCAGCCATTTGCGCGTGCCGAACAGCCGGTCCAGCGGGCCATAGGCAAAATTGCCCGCAACCATCGCCAGCCCCATGATCAGCGTTACCTGCCCGATCCGGGCGGCATCGGCGTCGAACACATCGCGCAGATAGGGTCCCGCCCACAGGCCCCGCAGGCCTGCCGCCGGGGCATAGCACGCCGCCATCATGATAAAGACGGGCCACAGCGCCGGCACGCGCAGCAGGTCGAGTATCGACCCCGTCTGCCCCCCCGCCTGCCGGGGCGGGTCGCGCACCAGCACGGCAATCGCCAGCGCCACCAACCCCGTCACCGCCGCCAGCGCCCAGACCGTCGCGCGCCATCCAAACGCCTCGGCCGCCAGCGACAGCGGTAAGGACGCGGCGATATTGCCCAGTGATCCCACGCCGATCACCACCCCTGCCAGCGTGCCGAACACCATCGGGGAAAAGCTGCGCGCAAAGATGTAATAGGCGGCCATCAGGACCGGCGCACAACCTGCCCCGATCAGTGCCATGGCGATCTTCAGGCCCGTAACCCCGGTCGCGCTGGCAAACACTGCGGCCCCCACCGCCCCCACGGCCAGCAGCGCTGACGAGGTGATCCGTGGCCCGACCCTGTCGAGTGCGGATCCGATGGGCAGTTGCATCAACGCAAAGGTCAGGAACCAATAGCCCGAGGCCGACGCCATGTCCTGCGCCGTCGCCCCCAGATCCTGTTCCAGAGCCGGGGCCAGAACGGCCAGAAATGCGCGGTAAAACTGGCTGAGCACATAGGCTGCGACAAGGGCTGCAATCCCGGCCTTCATGCGCGGGCCGGAATCATCGCGCGCTCGCGGATGGGCAGGTGGATGATGGCGGAAAACGCGCCCACCCCGACGCCGATCCACCAGACCATGGTGTAATCCCCTGTAATGTCATACATCCTTCCGCCCAGCCAGACCCCCAGAAAGCCGCCGATCTGATGGCTGAGGAAGACAAACCCATAGAGCGTGCCCATATAGCGCAAGCCATACAGATGGGCGACCAGCCCGCTGGTCAGCGGCACGGTCGCAAGCCACAAAGACCCCATCACGCCCGAGAAGATCAGCACCGACTCAGGCGTGATCGGCATCACGATGAACGTGGCGGCGGCGATGGTGCGGGCGGTGTAGATGCCCGCCAACAGATACTTTTTCGTGTACCGCTTGCCCAGCCAACCGGCCGTGACGGTGCCGAAGATGTTGGCCAATCCGATGATCGAAATCGACACCGCCCCCAGCGCGGATGTGGTGGTGATGCCCATGCCCGCCAGCATGCCTGAGGGGTCGATGGGCCCGCAAAGTTCGGTCACAAAGGCGGGGAAGTGGGCGGTGATGAAGGCCAACTGATAGCCACAGCTGAAAAACCCGAGGAATATCAGGCTGTACGACGGATCGCGGAAAGTGCGTTTCAGAACGGTGCCCATCGACTCTTCAAGCTCGGCCCGTGTGGCCACGACGGGCGAGCGGATGAAGGGCAGCGCGAAAAGGCTGCACAGGATGATCGCTGCAAAGATCAGGAATACGGTCTGCCATGGATAGGATTGCAGTAAGACCTCGGCCAATGGTGCGCCAAAGACCTGGCCCAGCGACCCTGCGGCGGTGGCCACACCCAGCGCCATTGAGCGGTTCTCGGACGATGCCGCGCGGCCCACCACCGCCAGAACCACGCCGAACCCCGTGCCCGCAATTCCAAAACCCACCAGGATCTCAAGCAGTTGATGCGCGCCCGGTGTCACGGCAAACGAGGACAGCACCAGCCCGGCCGCATAGGTAAGCGCGCCCGCGACGATGGCGCGACGGTCGCCGAACCGCTCGGCCAAGGCGCCAAATATTGGCTGACCAATACCCCAGGCAAGATTCTGGATTGCAATCGCAAGCGAGAATTCGGCCCGTGCCCATCCAAACTCGGACGCGATGGGGATCTGAAAAACGCCAAAGCTGGCGCGGATCGAAAACCCGAGCATCAGAATGAAGCACCCGGCGATCAGCACAGGCGTGACAAGGGGGGATTTGGTCATGGCGCGCTCCGGTCAGAGACGCAATGTGCGCAGGCTGGGTCAGGGCGTCAAACGAAGACTTGTATGCGGCACAATGCAGCGTTTCCGGCCATTGCCCCCTTCGCAAGCAGCCCCTGTGCCAATTGCGGCGGCGTACGACCTCAGGAAAAGGTAGCGGGGTCCGGCCCCAGGCGGGCGGCCTCATCCATGGTGGCGATGGCGGCCATCTCGTCCTCGCTCAATGTGAAATCGAAGATGTCGATGTTTTCTGCCTGCCGCCCTGCATTGCTGCTGCGCGGAATGACCGAACAGCCCAACTGCACATGCCAGCGCAAGATCACCTGTGCCGGGCTTTTTCCGGTGCGGGCGGCGGCGGCGGCGATGGAAGCGGCGGTAAACGCGTGGCCCTTTCCCAGTGGTGTCCAGCATTGCGTGACCACGCCAAGCCGGTCATGCAAGGCGCGCAACGCAGTTTGCTGCATGTGGGGGTGCAATTCGATCTGGTTCACAACCGGGGTCACGCCCGTCTCGCCGATGATCCGCTCAAGATGGTCGGCGCCGAAGTTCGACACGCCGATCGAACGCACCCGGCCCTCTTCGCGCAAGCGGATCAGGGCGCGCCACGTGTCGACATAAAGCTCGTTGGCCGGGCAAGGCCAGTGGATCAGGATCAGATCCGGCGCCATGCCGATGCGGGCCACGCTTTCGTCAAAGGCGCGCAGGGTTTCGTCATGGCCCTGACGGTCGTTCCAGATCTTGGTCGTGAAGAAAAGCTGATCGCGCGGCACATTTGATGAGCGGATGCCGTCACCCAGACCCGTCTCGTTGCCATAGATCGCGGCACCGTCGATCAGCCGATAGCCACGCCCGATAGCCCCCGATACCGCACCGGCTGTGGTCTCTGTGGGGATCTGCCAGATGCCAAGGCCAAGGCAGGGGATCTTGTTCCCATCGTTCAATCGTAGCATCTGCATCGAATTCTCCGAAATGAATTGGGGGCAGGGAACAGGGGAATCGCCGCCAATGCAAGCGCCGATCAGCGCGGGGCATACGAAGCGCGCCGCAGATCGACCGCCTGCCCCGTGGCCGCACTTTCCTGCGCCGCCATGCCCATGGCCACCGCCCACCAGCCGTCGACGAAGGAAACCTCGGGCGTCTGCTGGCCCGTCACCGTGCGGGCAAAGCCCTGATGTTGGTAAAAGGTCGACCCGTTATGATCGCCTGCCGCCAGCAAGGTGGGATCAACCGGCACATCGAGCACGCGCGGGCCCTTGGGATCGCGCGGGCTTACGATGACCTGCGGCGTGGGCGGACTGCCCAGATGCGCGGGCCAGAACCGGCCCGGTCCGGGAACAAGACATTCGATCTTGCCCGCAGGCCCCACGGCGGAAATCTCTTCCTGATACCGGGCGCCTTCGGCGAACATGCACAGCTCCAGCATGGCGCGCATGCCGCTTGCGAAATCGACGATGACATAGGCGTTGTCCCAGATGTCGGGGGTTTCACCGCGATAGACCTCATCCGTGTGATTAACGGACTGGCCGCCGCTGGCCATGATGCGGATAGGATCAGAACCTGCGATCAAGCGCATGAGATCGAAGAAATGGCAGCACTTTTCAACCAGCGTCCCGCCGGTGTTGCGGTTGAAGCGGTTCCAGTCGCCGACCTTTTCCAGAAAGGGAAAGCGGTGCTCGCGGATGGTCAGCATCTTGATGCCGCCGGTCGCCGCCGGAATCTGCGCGATCAGAACAGCGACGGGCGGCATGTAGCGATACTCCATCGCGACCCAGATCGGCGCGGGATATACGGCGCGCAGCGCGGCCAGACGAGGGGCGTCGGCGGGGTCGGTGAACAGCGGCTTTTCACACAAGATCGGCAGGGGGCGGATCGCGGCGATTGCCTCAAGCTGGCCGAGGTGCATGTAATTGGGGCTGACGATCATCAGGCAGGTGACGTCGGGGTTCGAGACCACGGCCTCAAGGCTGTCGACCATCACCGCATCCGGGGCAAAATCGGCCGCACGGGCACGCATGACGGGGTCTGGCTCATAGATGGCGGCGACGCGGGCCCCGTCGATCAGGGCGATGTTGCGCAGATGCTCTTGCCCCATCATGCCGCAGCCGATGATACCGTAGGAAAGTGCGGGTACAGGGGCGGTCACTAAAGAAGTCGTACGGGCAGACACGGGCGCAGACACGGGCGCAGACGTGTGGGCAGACACGGGCGCAGACACGGGCGCAGACACGGGGGCAGACATGGGGGGGGTTCCTTATTTCAGACGCGCCACATAGGACACTTTTTGCGGGTCATACCAGGTGAACGAACCCTCGACCGAGGCGCCGGACTGATCCCACGAGATGCGGGTGACCATTGGCAGCGGTGTGTCGGGGGCATGGGGGAATTCCGGGGGGGCCCAAGCGGGCAGATGCCCAAGGCCAACACGATCTTCGGCCCGGCTGATCCACAGGTTCAGGCGCTGGCGGTAATAGAGGTAGAGCGATTCGGACAGGTCGGAGTGTGCGATGGTAGCGGCGTGGTCACCGTCGAGCCAGATTTCTTCGACCGCGGCCACCTGACCGGACAAAAAGCGCAGGCGGCGGATGCGATGCCCCTCGGGCGATGTACCAAAAGCGGGCAGGGCGGGATCTTTGAGCAGGCGGTCCACCGAAAGCACCCGCGCCGTGGGCAGGCCACCGCCTGACAGCAACTCGATCCGCAGCATGGCGTAGACCGAGGCCGGATCGGCCTTGGCACGGATGTAATTGCCCGAACCCTGAACCGAATCGAGCAGCCCCTTGTCGTGCAGCACTTTCAGCGCCTGTCGCAACGTTCCCACGGCAATGGACAGGTCGGTGGCCATTTCACGCTCGGGCGGCAGGCGTTCGCCGTCGATCAACCGGCCCGCCGCGATGTCGCGGATCAAAAGCTCGCTGATCTGCATGTAGAGGGGCAGGGCGCCGGGCTGGGACATCTGGCTTTCGCAAATTGATATAGTATTGATCTACATCAAATGGCGTGTTACGCAACTGAAAATATGAGTCTGCAATGACTCTATATTCCTTGGGAGGGGAAGCACTTCATGACGGTGGTCCCTGTTACCTCGGCCGATCTGGACGCAAGCGAAGTCAGCTGGTTTGCGGCGCTGTGCTCGGACGATTACGAATATCTGGGCGTGCCGGACGGGGCCTTGCGGTCAAGCTGGGAACATTGCTCAAGCATCGTGAAACGGGCCGAGGGACACGGCTTTCGCAACATCCTGTGCCCCAGCAGCTTTCAGGTGGGGCAGGACACGCTGTCATTCGTGGCAGGCTGCGCGCCGATCACCAGCGACATCAATTTCCTCGCTGCCATCCGCTGTGGCGAGATGCAGCCGGTGATGCTTGGCCGCACAGTGGCCACGCTGGACCACATGCTGCGCGGGCGGCTGACGCTGAACGTGATCTCGTCTGATTTTCCGGGCGAAGTGGCGACAAGCGCCTATCGCTACAAGCGCAGTCATGAAGTGGTCGAGATCCTGCGTCAGGGCTGGACGCGCGATCACATCGAATATGACGGCGAGATCTACAAGATTTCCAAGGTTACCGCCGATCCGGCGCGACCTTACCAGCAAAATGGCGGTCCTTTGCTGTACTTCGGCGGCTATTCCCCCGATGCGCTGGAACTGTGTGGGGCGCAGTGCGACGTTTATCTGATGTGGCCCGAACCAAAGGACGTGCTCGCCCAGCGGATGCGCGATGTGCATGCGCGGGCGGCGGCGCATGGGCGGACGCTGGACTACGGGCTGCGCGTGCACATGATCGTGCGCGATACCGAAGCCGAGGCACGCGACTACGCCGAGCATCTGGTCAGCAAGCTGGATGATGAGTTTGGCAAGCTTGTCCGCAACCGGGCGCATGACAGCATTTCGCTGGGCGTGGCGCATCAGGCGCGGGCGCGCGAACTGGCCGACCAGTTCGGCTATATCGAACCAAATCTGTGGACAGGCATTGGCCGGGCGCGATCGGGCTGCGGCGCGGCGCTGGTGGGATCAACCGACCAGATTCTGACCCGGATAGAAGAGTATCGCAAGATGGGCATCCGCGCCTTCATCTTCTCGGGCTATCCGCATCTGGATGAGGCCGATCACTTTGGCACCAAGGTGCTGCCGCAGTTGAAGACCTGTTCACTGCCCCATGCCTATGGCCGGGTGCCCAGTAGCACCCCCGCCACCCCTCTTGGAACCGGAGTCCGCCGTTGATGCAGAAGATCGCCCTTTCCCCCGATGTCAGCCTGTCGCGCCTTGTCTATGGCATGTGGCGGCTGGGGGATGACGAAAACACCGGGGCGGCCCATGTGCAGGCCAAGGTCGAGGCCTGTCTGGCCCAAGGCATCACCACGATGGATCAGGCCGACATTTATGGCGGATACACAGCCGAGGCGCTGCTGGGGGCGGCCTTGCGCGCGGCGCCCGGTCTGCGCGACCAGATCGAGATCGTGACGAAATGCGATATCGTGGCCCCGGCGGGCCGGCACGCGGCGGCACCCGTCAAGCATTACGACACCACCGCCGCACATATCACGGCCAGCGTCGAGGCGTCGTTGCGCGAAATGGCGACAGACCGGATTGACGTTTTGCTGATCCACCGCCCCGACCCGCTGATGGATCATCACGAGACGGGGGCGTGTCTTGATGCGCTGGTGGCCAGCGGCAAGGTGCGTGCGCTTGGCGTGTCGAACTTCCGGCCCTGGGATGTGACGTTGCTGCAATCGGCGATGAAAACACCGCTGCTGACGAACCAGATCGAAATCAGCCTGACCGCGCATGCCCCCTTTACCAATGGCGACATCGCCTTTCATCAGGAACGTGGCCAACCACTGATGGCGTGGAGCCCGCTTGCCGGTGGCAGTCTGCTGTCGGGCGCGCAGTCGCCGTTGCGCGACGCGTTGCACCGCTTGGGCGCTGCGCAGGGCGTGGACTGGTCGGCCATTGCGGTGGCGTGGTTGTTGCGGCATCCGGCGCAGATCATTCCGGTGATGGGCACCAACAGCCTCGACCGCATCAAGGCGCTGTCCGATGCTTTGCGGGTGGAAATGGATCGTCCGACGTGGTTTGCGCTCTATACCCATGCCTTGGGGCATGAGGTGCCCTGATGCCAGATGGAGCGGCGATGACCCAGACAGAATTTACCCCCGACGCCGCCAACGCCCGCGCCTTTCGCGATGCGCTGGGACGGTTCGCCACAGGGATCACGCTGGTGACCGTCGCCTCGGCCGAGGGCCCGATGGGGTTTCTGGCCAACAGTTTCGCATCCGTCTCGATGGACCCGGCGCTGGTGCTGTGGTCACCCGCGAAATCGTCCAGCCGGTTTCAGCATTATGCCGGCGCGCGGGACTTTTCGATTCACATCCTCGGCGATGCACATGCGGACTGGTTGCCCCGGTTTTCGCGCGGCGGAGACGGGTTTGACGGGTTGGCGCATCACTTCACACCCGAAGGCGTGCCAGTGATCGACGATGCGCTGGCGCGGTTTGATTGCCATCAGCACGCAACCCACGAGGGAGGCGATCATCTGATCGTCGTGGGCCGTGTGATCCGGGCTGCTTTTCGCACGGGCGATCCGATGATTTTCAGTCAGGGCACTTACGGACGATTCGCATCCAGCCAATAGGCGGGGCGGCATACAGGCCCCCGCAAGACGGGGCCGCGCAACAGGGGAGGAGGCACCCATGACGGGTGTGTTGCTTGGGCTGGTCACAGCCTTGGGAACCGTGAATGCTGCCACACTCGCCGTTGGGCGCGGGCTGGGAGCCGTGTGCATGGCGGCGATGGTGGTCATTATTCTGGCGCAGGTATTCTTTCGCTATGTGCTGAACAGCGCCTTGCCCTGGCCCGAGGAGGCAGCCCGCTTTTTGATGCTGTGGGCTGCCGGTCTGATGATCGCCACCGCCTTTCGTCGGGGCGGTTTCGTGTCTATCGACATGCTGGTGCGGCTGCTGCCGGTGCGCGCGGCGTCGCTGCTGTCGCTGTTGCTGCTGGGCCTGACGATGGTCGTTCTGGTAGTGGCACTGGGGATAAGCTGGTTCGATGTGACCGGCATCGGCGGTCGGTTTGAAACCGACAGCCTGAAGGTGCCGATGTCGTTCGATCTGTCCGTATGGTCAAAGGTGCCGCGGAGTTGGCAGATGGCTTCGATGCTGGTGGGGCTGGTCACGATGATCATGGTCTGCGCAGAACTGATGTTGCGCAATCTGCTGGGCCTGCTGGGACGTGGCGCCGATCTGCCCGCGATTGCCGATGCCGTGACGATGGGGGCCGAGTGATGCTGACACTGTTCCTGCCCCTGTTCTTGATCTTCCTGTTTCTGGGTCTGCCGGTATTTTTCGGTCTTGTCGCCGCCCCGGGCATCCTTTTGTGGCTGAACGGGCAAGAGCGCGACATCACGCTGCTTTATCGTAACGTCTACAACGGCATGGACAGCTTTCCGCTGATGGCGATCCCGTTTTTCATGATGGCGGGCGAGTTGATGAACCGCGCAGGCATCACCCTGCGGCTGGTCGAGTTTTCGCAATCCATGATCGGGCATTTTCGCGGCGGCCTTGCACATGTGAACGTGATGTCTTCGATGCTGTTTGCAGGGCTTTCCGGCTCGGCCGTGGCTGATGTCTCGGCTCTGGGCTCGATGCTGATCCCGGCGATGGAAAAGGAAGGGTATACCCGCAAGTTCGCTGCCGCGATCACGGCGGCATCCTCGATCATCGGGCCGATCATCCCTCCGTCGGGCATCATGATCATCTACGCCTATGTGATGGGCGAAAGCGTGGCTGCGCTGTTCCTTGCTGGCATCGTGCCGGGGCTGATGATTGGCCTCAGCCTGATGGCGATGGTCGTGTTTCTGGCCGATCGCTATGATCTGCCCGCCGCCACCAAACGCGCCAGCTGGGGCGAGCGGGGGCAGGCAAGTCTGAAGGCGATCTGGCCGCTGATGACCCCAGTCATCATCATGGGCGGCATCCTTGGCGGCATCTTCACACCGACCGAGGCTGCCGCAATTGCCGTGGGCTACGCCACCTTCATCGGCTTGTTCGTCATGCGCACCCTGAAACTGCGCGACATGCCCGATATCCTCATCCGGTCCGGCATTACTTCGGCGGTGGTGCTGCTGCTGGTCGGTGCGGCAATGGCGTTCAAGACAGTGGCAAGCCTGAGCCACACGCCCGAACTGCTGGCCAGCATCATTCTGGGGTTGTCGGACAACCCGTATGTGCTGCTGTTCCTGATCAACATTCTGTTGTTCATCGTTGGCATGTTTCTGGATGCGGGCCCCGCGATCATCATCCTGGGTCCCATTCTGGGGCCCATCTTCACCGAACTGGGTGTCAATTCGGTGCATTTCGCCATCATCATGGCCGTGAATCTGACCGTGGGGCTGTTGACACCGCCGATGGGGCTTGTTCTGTTTGTCACATCGTCGGTGTCGGGCCTGCGGGTGGAAACCATTGCCCGCGCCATCATGCCCTTCCTTCTGGTCGAGGTGGCGGTGATCTTCTTGCTGACCTATTTCCCCGCGCTGACGCTTACTATCCCGCGTCTGTTCGGTTTCGTACAATAACTTCAAGCATATAAGGGAGGAACCAACATGCTGAAGAAAACCCTCAAATCGCTGGTGCTGACGGCGCTGCTCTCGGGCACGGCCGGGGTTGCGATGGCGCAAGAGATCATGCTGCGCGCCACCGCCAACTCGAACGAGAACGACGAGGATTACGATGGTCTCGTGGTCTTCAAGAACTACGTCGAGAACGCCTCGAACGGCGCCATCGGGGTGGAAATCTTCATGGGCACGCAACTTTGCGCCAAGCCGGACGAATGCATGTCCGGCGTATCAGATGGTACGATCGACATCTACATCTCGACCTCCGGGGGCGCGGCCGGCCTGTTTCCCTATGTACAGGTTCTCGATCTGCCCTATCTGATGAGCGACGACCGCGTGGCCGAAGACGTGCTGACGGGCGATTTCCCCCGCACGATCCGCAACCTGGCATTGGCCGACAGCGGCGATACCATCCGTCTGATGAGCATCGGCAACACGGGCGGCTGGCGCAACTATGCCAACACCAAAAAGCGCGTGGCGATGCCTGCCGATCTGGCCGGCATGAAGATGCGCACTGTTCCCGCCGATCTGCCGCAGACGCTTGCCACCACACTGGGCGCCTCGCCCACGCCGATTCCGTGGCCGGAGCTTTTCACCTCGCTGCAGACCGGCGTGGTCGAGGGCACTGCGAACGGCATCACCGACATCATGTCGATGAAGTTCACGGATGCGGGCGTGAAGTACATCACGCTTGATGGCCACAGCTACATGGGCGCCTTCTGGTGGATGAACAACGACCGTTTCACCGGCATGACCGATGCGCAAAAGCGGGTCGTTCTCGATGGCTTTGCAGCCCTTCAGCAGGCCACCTTCGCCAGCCCCAAGCGCAAGGAAATTCAAGCCTACGCCGATTTCAAGGCAGCAGGGGGCGAGATTTACGTTCCTTCGGCCGAAGAAAAGGCCGCTTTCAAAACGGCGGTCGCCCCGGTGTTCGACTGGTTCAAGGCCAACGTCAAAGGCGGGCCGGAAGTGCTTGATGCCTTCATGGCTGCCGCCGCCACTGCCGAGGCCGACATCGCCGCCGAACGCGCAGCGGACATGAACTGACCGACAGGGCGGCCGGGATCACACACCCCGGCCGCCCCCTGTTTCTGTCTCAAGGTATCCTCGCCAGAGGCGCCTCGCGCGGCCCTGCGCGCCTCAGACGGGAATGTTGTCGATCAGCCGCACTCCGTCCAGCCACGCGGCCGCCAGCATTCGACGCGGCCTGCCCGGATCGTCCGATGGCATCAGCGTCTCCGCATCGCGAAGCTCTATATATTCCACCCGGTCAAAGCCGGCGGCCCTGATCGTCTCTGCGGCCTCGCGTATCGCCATGCGGTCCGATTGCCCCGCACGAATATCGGCCACCGCGGCCATGATTGCTGCATAAAGCACCGGCGCCTTCACCCGCCCGCCATCCGACAGGCGCACGTTGCGCGATGACAGCGCAAGGCCACTGGCCTCGCGGATTGTCTCGCACCCCACCACGTGCACCGGCAGGTTCAGATCGCGCACCAGTTGCAGCACGACCTGCAATTGCTGCCAATCCTTCTGGCCGAAATAGGCACGGTCGGCCATCGTCATGCCCAGCAGCTTCGTCACCACGGTGGCCACGCCGTCGAAATGGCCCGGCCGCATCCGCCCTTCCAGAGGTTCCGATACACCACCCACCGAAACGGTGGTCAGGAAGCCGTCGGGGTACACCTCCTCGGGCTGGGGGGCAAAGATCAGATCGACCGGCACGCCTGCCAGCAGTGCGGCATCGGCCTGTTCGGTGCGGGGATAGTCCTTCAGATCGGCGGTGTTGTTGAATTGTTTGGGGTTGACGAAAATAGTGGTGATCACACGGTCACACTCGGCCCGCGCCGCGCGCGCGAGGGACAAATGTCCGTCATGCAAGGCCCCCATTGTGGGCACCACGCCCACCACGGCGCCGTTTGTGCGCCAGCCGCGCACAGTCTGACGCAGCGCGGCCACAGTTCGGACGATGGGAACCGGGATCACGGTGGTCGTGATAATCACGGTTTCGCCTTCAGCACGTCGGGAAAGGTGTGTTCGGGGCCGGGAAAGGTACGGGCACGCACCTCGGCCGCATAGGCGGCTATGGCTTCGTCAGCGGTCTTGCCCATCTCGGCGTAGCGTTTCACGAACTTCGGCCGGAAATCTGTGAACAGGCCGAGCATGTCATCGACGACAAGCACCTGCCCGTCGCAATCGACACCGGCGCCGATGCCGATGGTGGGAATTGACAGTGCCGCCGTGATCCGACCCGCAAGGCCCAGCGGCACTTTTTCCAGGACGATGGCAAAGGCGCCCGCATCCGCGCAGGCGCGCGCATCGGCCATCACCGTTTCGGCCTCGCCGTCCCGGCCCACCACCTTGTATCCGCCCAAGGTATTGACCGCTTGCGGTGTCAGGCCCACATGCGCCATCACCGGCACGCCGCGCGCGGTCAGAAAGGCGATGGTATCGGCCATCGACTGCCCCCCCTCCAGCTTGACCGCAGGCGCGCCGGTTTCCGACATCAGACGGGCGGCGTTGCGAAATGCGTGGGCGGGACCTTCCTCATAACTGCCAAAGGGCATGTCGATCACTGCCATCGCCCGTGACAGACCGCGGGCGACCGCGCGGCCGTGCAGGATCATCATCTCCATCGTGACGCCGATTGTGGATGGCAGCCCATGCAGCACCATGCCCAGCGAATCCCCCACCAGTACCACATCACAATGCGGATCGACCAACCGCGCCACCGGAGTGGTATAGGCGGTCAGCATTACCAGCGGGGCGCCGCCTTTGCGGGCCTTGATGTCGGGTGGCAGCACAGGGCGGGCGGCTGAGGTGGCGCTCATGTTCTTTCCCTCTCACGCAGGGCCTTGGGGCATGGCCTTGGTTATCAGACTGCCTGCCATCAGTGCATGACGCGGCAAAGATGCGCAAGATTTTTGCGCTGCATCGCGGCAAGGTCGGCGGGCTTGACGCTGTGCCTCCGTTTGTGGCTCTGATAGAGCCCATGATTGAGGCCGAAATGTCCCTGACTGAACGCATCATCCGATCTGCAACGCCGCCCAGGATCAGCCGGCCCGACCCGGCGCTGGTGATCGCAGGCGACCCCGTTCACACCACATGGAACATCCATGATGATCGGGGGCTGTATTGCGGACTGTGGCAATCCACGCCGGGCACATGGCGCGTAAGCTATTCCGAATGGGAATATGTGCATATCCATACCGGCTTTTCGGTGCTGACCCGCGATGATGGCAGCGTGACGGAATTGCGTGCGGGCCAGTCGTGGATCATCCGCCCCGGATTTGCGGGGACGTGGGCGGTCATCGAGACCACGTTGAAAGACTACGTCATTCTTGATCGGCCCTGAGCCGTCCTGCAACGCTGGCCCACCTTGTTCTAGTGGAAGCGCACATCAATTTTTCAGATCAGCGGCACATTGCCCGCATTTGCCGGCATGCCGTCGCGCGGGTCGTCGAACACCGGCGGCGGATCATTGGCGACGGCTTCGGGCCCGTAGATGAATTCGGGATCAACGCTGCGTGCCTGAAGTTCTATGCCGCGCCCGAAATTCTCGGGGTCCACGCGCAGGGATTCGGCCTCGGACCGTACATGGACTGGCGTGCCAATGGGCACGATATCGTACAGCATGATGATGTCCTGATTGAACAACCGGATGCACCCTGCCGAGCCGGAGTTGCCGATTGACTCAAGATCATTGGTGCCGTGAATGCGGTAGTAGGTGTCGCGCCCACCCTTGTAGAGATATAGCGCACGCGCGCCCAGCGGACTGCGACGTCCACCCGGAATGCCTCGGGCAAAGGCGCCGTAAACCTCGGGCTCGGTGCGCAACATGTTCCGGGTTGGCGTCCAGCCCGGCCACTTGCGTTTCAACTGAATGGTGCCATTGCCCGCAAAAGCACGGCCTGCGCGGCCCACACCAATGGGAAAGCGCAGGGAATTGGCCCCGTCGCGCACAAAGTACAGGAACTTTGCATAGGGATCGACATCAATCGTGCCCGGGGCCTGTTCGCCTTGATAGGTTCCGACGATGCGGCGGTTCACGCCCTGCAGATAGGTGGAACTGATGCCGGGCAAGGCGTAGCCGCTGTCATAGATCGGACCGTAGCCGTTGATAAATCCCGCCGACGGCGCGGGCCCGGGTGTTCCCCCGGACGAGGCGCAGGCCGAAAGCCCGGCAAGCCCGGTCATGGACAGAAACGCACGGCGGCTGAAGGGGGTAATAGACATGATATTCCTGCGGTAAAGCGAGTCGTCCCTTCTCTAACACGCGGATGCAGCCGGGGCAAAGGGCGGGGCCCCGGTGTCATCACCGGGGCCCTTTTTTGTAAAGCATGCCTGCCCGTGATCAAGGCATTTTGCCGATGGTCCAGAACAAGGTCTCGCCGGAACTGTCATCGACCCCGTCATTGTCGGTCACCACAAAACCGTCACCTGCGGCATCGATCGCAAAGCCTTCGACCTTGTCTACCGCAAATCCGTTCAGGGCGGCCAGGTCGGGCAGCATGTCGCGCACCATCTCTTTGGCCACCACCGGCAGCGTCCCGCCAAGGGCCGCAGGGACCAGATCGGCCGTCTTGATGCGGTAGAGTTTCTTCGTAGCGGCCTTGTCTGCAATCTGGTTGTCACGCTCAATGATATAGACGTGGTCGCCGTGGGCCGTGATCTCGGACAGGCCCATCCATGCGCCCTCGGTGGGGGCGTCCAGTGGGTAGTGCACGGCACCCCATGTCTTGTCCGCGGTGTTGTAGCCTACCAGCTTGACCAACCCCTTTTCGTCGTCGCGCCATTCGCGCTGCACGGCCATCCACAGCCAGTCGCCGATCATGGTGACGCCCTCGAAACCGAAGCGGGCTTCGTGATCAAGCAGTTCAGGCGGCAAGCCGATCTCTTCGCGGATCTCGGCCTTGTCGTTTACGCGCAGAATTGCGTGCGGGATCAGCCGGTCGCTGCGCCCTTCTGACACCAGCCAGAAGCCACCCTTGCCATCCGGCGCGATACCTTCAAGATCCAGTTTCTGGGCCCGGTCGCCGCCGCGCGTCACGTCCATGGCGGCGGTGATGCGGGCGGGGGTCTGGGTCGCATCAATGGTGTAGATGCGCGGCATGGTCGAATAGACGCTGTCGGACACCGCGTAAAGCAGCCCGGGCGTGGCCGGATCGGCGGCAAGCCCCGAAAGCGCACCCCAGCCGATCAGCGGATCAGACCCCGCGCTGGTGATCATCGGATAGGCTGCGGTGCCTTCGGCAAGCTGGTATATCATCACATGCGCGGGGGCGAGGCCGTCTTCCCGCAGGTCCACCTCGTTCGCGGTGGCCAGCAGGTTGCGCGCAGGGATCGCGGCCATGCCTTCGGGCGATATGCCCGAGGGAAGAAGTTGTTTCAGCACCGGCGCCGCCGGATCGGTCACATCATACACACCGATCACCGATCCACGCTCGGACGCGACGAACATCATGGGCGTGTCGCCAAAAGTTGCGGCCTCGACCGATTCCAGTTCGGTGCCCTTCTTATTGCGATGCTCGGGGTAATGGCCAATTTCGGCGATGGCGTGCTCGAGGCTCGACCCTGAGTCGTAAACCATTGTGCCGTCCTTGGCGAAGATGGTGAATCCGCGCGAACCGCCCTTCCAGTCGCCTTCATTGGCAACCGCGATGTGGGTCTCGTCCAGCCATTTGATGGCATCAGGCTCGCGTGCGACTTTGTCCATCGTGCCGGTGAAATCCAGCTTGCCGTCACGTTTGGTGTCGATGCCGGTCAAGTCAACCGACCCTGCGCTGAAATGGCTGGCAACGGTGCCATCCGCGGCAATGATGACGATGTAGTTGTTTTCCTGCATTGTCAGGGCAATTTCGCCCGCGTCGTTGATGTCGACAAACTCGGGCTCGGGATCATCGCCTGCCACGTCCGCGAGGCCGGTCACGTCAATCCGCATCTGGCCCGCGCAATCGGCCACGCCATCGGTGACGGCGATTTTCACGACATAGCCCGCAGGCAACTGCGGCAGATCGCCGTCGTTCACATCCTCGTCGCGCTCATTCTCGACCGCAATCGCGATGAATGATCCATCGGGCGATTTCGCGACCGAGTCGGGTTGGCCGCCAATATCGCACTCGGCCTCGATGGCGCGGGTAGCCAGATCGACCGTGACCAGCTTGCCCGAAGGTTCGGTTAAGCTGGCCGAGGTGTTGACCCCGACCATGATCTTGCCGCCTTGAAAGTGCGCGGTCGTCGGCTCGCCGCCCATGTCGATGTTGCCAAGAGGCTTGGGCGCGGCAGGATCGGTGATGTCGATCAGGCCGATCACGCCCAGCGGGCTGTCGGTATAAACCAGCGTCATCCCGTCATCCGAGGCGGAAATGATTTCGGCGCTGGTCTCGCGCGCCATATCCTCGCCCGCCGCCATGTTCTGGGGCGTTGCAAAAATGGCGATGCGGTTGAAAACCATGTCGGCATGTGCGGGCATGGCGGCGCCAAGGGCAAGGGCGGTGGCGGTGGTCAGACAAAGCGGGGATCGGGTCATGGGGGCCAGTCCTGTTGCAGGTTTCCATTGCAGGAATGGCCGCCTTTTGTGTCACTTGCGCAAAGCGGATATGACAGTTCTGTTACGCGATCACGTTGAACGCAGGTCCATAGGGATAACCGGTGATGTCCTCGTTCCCGTCCTCGGTGATGACCAGAATGTCAAGCTCGCGGTAGCCGCCCGCGCCCGGTTCCCCGTAAGGAATGGTCAGCATCGGCTCCATACTGATCACCATGCCTGCCTCCAGCACGGTATCGATATCCTCGCGCAGTTCCAGCCCGGCCTCGCGGCCGTAATAGTGCGACAGCAAGCCGAAGGAATGGCCATAGCCAAAGGTGCGGTATTGCAGCAGGTTACGATCCTCGAGGAAGGCGTTGATCTGCGCCGTGACATCTGCACAGGATGTGCCGGGTTTCAGCAGGCTGATCCCGTATTCATGCGCGGCAATGTTCGCCTCCCATATCTTCAGGCTGGCAGGATCAACGGCGCCCACGAACAACGTGCGCTCAAGGGCCGTGTAATAGCCCGAGATCATCGGAAAGCAGTTCAGCGACAGGATATCCCCGGCTTTCAGCCGGCGGTTTGTCAACGGATTGTGGGCGCCATCCGTGTTCAGCCCCGACTGAAACCAAACCCAGGTGTCGCGGTATTCGGCATCGGGAAAGCGCCGGGCAATCTCGCGCTCCATCGCGTCGCGGCCGGTCATGGCGACCTCAAGCTCGGTCGCGCCCACCCGGATCGCATCACGTATGGCATGGCCGCCCACGTCGGCGACGGCGGCGCCTTGGGTGATCAGAGCAATTTCGGCCGGGGATTTCGTCATCCGCTGCGCCATGGTGGCGGGGGCGATGTCCATCCCGCGCTTCGGTTTGATAAAGGCGTTGAAGGCCTCGGCCCGGTCCATCGTCAGATGGTCAGCCTCAACCCCCACTGCCTTGCCCACGCCCGTCACCGATGCCACCGCGCGCCAGAAGTTGTCCCGCTTCCAGTCCGTATAGGTAATGTTGTCAAAAGCCGAGCGGCGCCACGGCTGGCCCGCATCTACGCCTGCGCTGATCGTCACGCATTGGGTGGCGGTGACGACACAAGCATAGGGGCGGCCAAAGCTGCAATACAAGAAGCCTGCGTAGTAGGCCACGTTGTGCATGGACGTCAGCACGACGGCATCAAGGCTGTGCATCTCCATGATGTCGCGCAGACCGCCCAGGCGGTCCTCATATTCTTCGACGGCAAAGGGGAGGGCCTGCTTGGCCCCACCATTGTGACAGCGGTACATTTCCGGGCGGTTTGTCATATCAGGACCCTTTCGGTGCGGGGGCCGCGCAATACCCCGCATAGTTGCTTCTGGTCAGCGCAGACGCTCCAGTATCTCAACGCTTGCATAGCCGTCGGGCACCAAACCATTGGCCTTCTGATAGGCCTTCACCGCCGCTATCGTATTCGGCCCGATGCGGCCGTCCACGCCCTGCGGATCAAACCCCGCCGCCCCCAACAGGGCCTGCAAGTCCATCCGCTCGGGCAGGCTGAGCGCGCGCAGATCGCGCGGCCAGCCTGCCATAATCGGTGGCCCGCCACGCAGACGGTCGGCCAGATGACCCACGGCAATGATATAGGCATCGGCAGTGTTGTATCGCTCGATCACCTGAAAGTTCGGAAAAATCAGGAACGCTGCCCCCCGCGCGCCCCCTGGCAGCAGAACCGAGGCAATGCCGTGGTCCGGCAACGCCCCGCCCGCTGCGGGCGCCACCCCCATCGCCGCCCATTCAGCCACAGGCTTTTTCACCCGTTCGGTGGTTTGGTCGTAATCAAAGCCCGGAGGCAGCGTGATCTCCAGCCCCCAGGGTTGCCCGGTCTTCCAGCCGAAATGCTTCAGGTAGGCGGCAGTAGATGCCAGCGCGTCTGCCGGATTGTCATCCCAGATGTTGCGCCGACCGTCGCCGTCGAAATCCACCGCGTGGTCCCACCAGCTTGTAGGCATGAACTGCGTGTGGCCCATGGCCCCGGCCCAGCTTCCGCGCATCCGCGCCGCTGTCACATCGCCCTTGGCAAGAATGCGCAGCGCGGCCAGCAACTGGGCTTCGAAAAACGCCGCCCGCCGCCCGTCATAGGCCAGCATTGCCAGCACCTCGACCGTATTGTCGCGCCCGCGATAGGTGCCGTAGGCCGACTCCAGCCCCCAGATTGCCGCCACCACATACCGGTCCACGCCGTAGGCGGCCTCGATCCGCGCGAGCAGATCCGCGTTTGCCGCCACCGCCGCGCGCCCGTTGGTCACCCGGTCGTCCGAGGCAGCGGTATCGAGGTAATCCCAGATTGTCTTGGTGAACTCCGATTGATTGCGGTCGCGTTTGATGATCGCCTCATCAAAGGTCAGGCCCGTCAGCGCCGGGGCATATACCACCTGCGCTATTCCCGCCGCCGCCGCGCGCCCGCCAAAGGCGTCCAGCCACGCGTCGAACCCAGCCTGAGTGCCCATTTCCGTTGTCACGACTGCCTCACTCGCACCCTCGCTGGTGTTCAGCGCCTGCGCCCCCGCCGCCCCTGCCAGGCACAAAAGCGCACTCATCGCTGCCACAAACCGCACCATTGCCACCACCCGCTACTTCCGCGTCCGCGTTACCTTGCGTTTGATGGCCGCCCCCTTGGCCGCCGCCCGCCCGGGCTTGCGCGGGGAAAACCTTCCCTTTGGTCCGCGCGCCGCAGGCAGGGCTGCGCCTTCGATTGACAACAAATCCAGACTCAGCCCGCCGGTGACCGGCACTGCTTCGGCCAGCCGTACGGTGACCTTTTGCCCCAACCCGATTTCGACGCCTGTATCCGCCCCGATCAGCATCTGACGATCCGCATCAAAGTGGAAAAACTCGCGTCCGACCGCGCGGATCGGGATCAGCCCGTCCGCCCCTGTCTCGTCCAGTTTCACGAACAGCCCGAACCGTTGCACGCCCGAGATGCGGCCCGTAAATTCATTCCCCACACGTTCGGCCAGAAACGCTGCAAGGTAGCGGTCGGTCGTGTCCCGCTCGGCGGCCATGCTGCGCCGCTCGGTGTCCGAAATATGCTTTGCGGTGTCCTCAAGCGTCTCGATCTCGTCCGGCGTCAGCCCGTCTTTCTTTGGGTCGGGGCCCCAGCCATGCGCCGAAATCAGTGCGCGATGCACGATCAGATCGGAATAGCGCCGGATGGGCGAGGTGAAATGCGCATAGTTGATCAGCGCGAGGCCGAAGTGGCCAAAGTTCTGCGGCGCGTAATAGGCCTGAGTCATGCTGCGCAAGGTCGAGATGTTCATCAATTCGTCAAAGTCAGTGCCCTGTGCCGCCGCCAACAGGCGGTTCAGATGGCTGGTCTGCAAGACCTGCCCCTTGGCCAGGACAAAGCCACTGGCCTGTGCCACTTCGCGCAGCGCATCCAGCTTTTCGGGGGTGGGTTCTTCGTGCACCCGGAACAGCAGGGGGGTTTTGCGTCTGACCAGTTCCTCGGCCGCCGCCACGTTTGCCAGAATCATGAACTCTTCGATCAGCCGGTGCGCGTCCAAACGTTCCTTGAACGCGACTGACGTCACCTCACCCTGATCCGAAAGGATGATCTTTCGCTCGGGCAGATCCAGATCCAGCGGCTGGCGCGCTGCCCGCGCTACTTTGGTCGCGGCATAGGCCGTGTAAAGCGGGCGCAGAACCCGCTCCAGCAGCGGTTCGGTCACCACATCGGGCGCGCCATCCACTGCCGCCTGCACCTGTTCATAATTCAGCGACGCTTGCGAGCGCATCACGCCGCGCACAAAGCGGTGGCCGATCTTGGCACCTGATGCGTCCAACCGCATCCGCACCGCCAGACAGGCGCGGTCGACATGCTGATGCAGACTGCACAAATCGCCCGACAGCACATCAGGCAGCATCGGCACAACACGGTCGGGGAAATAGCTGGAGTTGCCGCGATTTTTCGCCTCGCGGTCCAGTGCGGTGCCGGGACGCACATAATGTGCCACATCGGCAATCGCTACCCAGACCACAAAGCCGCCGGGGTTACCGGCCTCGGTGTCCACCTCGGCATAGACCGCATCGTCGCGGTCGCGCGCATCGACCGGATCTATGGTGATCAGTGGCAGATCGCGCAGATCCTCGCGGCCCTTAAGGGTGACAGGTTTGGCCGCTTCGGCCTCGGCCATCACCTTGTCGGGGAACTGATCGGGAATGCCGTGCTGGTGAATGGCGATCAAGCTGACGGCCTTTGGTCCCGAAGGGTCGCCCAGCCGTGCCGTGATCCGCGCGGTTGGCAGGCCAAGGGCGCGCTTGCCGACCACCTCACCCTCGACCAACTCGCCATCGCGGGCGTCAAGGCTCTGCCCCGCCGCCACGCGCCACTCCTTGTCCTGCCCCTTGTCGATGGGCAGAATACGGCCGCCATCGGGCGTTTCGCGGTAAATCCCCAGAACCCGGATCGGGTTCGACCCCAGCGCCCGGATCAGCCGCGCCTCGTATTGGTATTCGTCCACATCGACCGCTGATAACCGCGCCAGCAGCTTGGCACCCGCCCCCAGAGCCGGATCGCCCGTCTTGGGAACGTAGAGGATGCGCGGCGCGTCGCCCACTCCCTCCCACTCCATCGGCCGGGCAAACTGGTCGCCCGCCCCGTCCGCCTCAAGCATCACCAGAATGGACACCGGCGGCAAAACCTCGGGGTCGCGGTAGCTGCGGCCCTTCTTGGCAAGCGCCCCTTCCTCCTCCAACTCGCGCAAAAGGCGCTTCAATTCGATCCGCCCAGCCCCCTTGATGCCAAAAGCCTTGGCGATATCACGCTTGGCCCCAAGGCCGGGATTGTCGGTGATCCATTGCAGGATTTGCGGTTTGGTGGGCATCTGTTCCATGCCATTTGCCTAGCACGCACAGCGCGCGCACGAAAGCCGCCTTGGATTTGCTGCTTCCCAAATACTTCCGCAGGAGGCGAACATCAGCCAAGGGGTGCTACCAGCGGCGCAGGGCCGCCTCATCCGCATCTTGCGCGACTACCCAAGCGGCCCCGTCTGCGCCAATCTCTTTCTTCCAGAACGGCGCGCGGGATTTCAGGTAATCCATCAGGAATTCGGCCGCGGCAAATGCATCCGCACGGTGTGGGGCGGCGGTGGCGACCATCATGATCGCCTCTTTTGCCAAAAGCGGCCCGTATCGGTGAATGACAAGGGCATCAGTCAACGCCCAGCGTACGGTCGCCTGATCCATGATCGCGGCAATCGCGCGTTCGGTCATGCCGGGATAATGCTCGATCTCCATGCCACGCAGCGACCCGCCGTTGTCACGCACAAGACCGGTGAAGGTGACCACCGCCCCCGCCCCAACCGCGCCAGCGGCAAAGGCGGCACTTTCGGCGCCCAGATCAAAGGCCTGTGCCTGAACCGACAGGCGCATGTCAGCCCCCGGTCATCGGCGGAAAGAACGCAACCTCGCGCACGCCGGCCAAAGGGGCCTCAAAGTCGGCCAGAACCTGATCCAGCGCCACCCGCAATGAGGCTATATCGGCAAAGGCCAGCGCATACCGGTCTTCGCGCGCGCGCAGTTCTGCCACCAGATCGGCCACGGTCGCCGCGCCGGTTTCCACCTGCTCGCGTGGCAAGCCAATGCGTTCGCGCACCCATGCGAAGTAGAGGATGTCGATTTTCATGACTCGTCCCGCAGAAAGGGCAGCGATTTGCGGAAATAGTCCAACCCCGTCAACAACGTCAGCACTGCCGCGATCCAGATCAGCCCCAGCCCTGCGATGGTTGCATATGAGGAGCAGCCCCGCGCGCCGCACGACCGGATCGGATCGGCCAGACCTTTGGTGACCAGTTCGGAATACTGATTGACGGACAGCCCGCGCCGGGCGATGCCTTCCAGATGTTCCAACCCCGTGCCCAGAAACAGCACGGCAATCGCCACCATCTGGGCCGTGGTCTTCCACTTGGCCAGACTGGTGACCTTCAGCAGCCCCGACTTTGCCCCCAGAAATTCGCGCAGGCCCGAGACGAACACCTCACGAAACAGGATAACGGTGACGGGCAGGATCAGCCACGGGTTCATCCCCGAATAGCCGGTGATGATGACCAGAGCGATCACCACCATCGCCTTGTCGGCAATCGGGTCCAACATGGCGCCGAACTTCGATTCCTGATGCCATAGACGCGCAAGGTAGCCATCGAAGAAATCAGTCACCGCGGCCGAGACAAAGAGCGTCAGGGCAAACCAGTCGGCCCACGGCCGGTGAAAATACAGAAACATCAGCGCCACGCCGGGGGCTGCGATCAGCCGCATCACGGTCAGACTGTTGGGCAGGTTCCACTTCATGGCCAAAGTCCTAACGCATTCCATGGGGCGGGGGAAAGTGGATTTGATCAGAATGGCGGTTGCGATGTGAAGGTGACCCAGTCTCCGCTTTCGGGGTGATGCAGGCCAAGGGTTGTCGCATGCAGCATCAGGCGCGGTGCCAAACGTGGAAATCCGGTCGCATAGATCTGGTCGCCCACGATCGGGTGCCCAAGGGCAAGCATGTGCACGCGCAGCTGATGGCTGCGCCCGGTCATCGGATGCAGCCGCACCCGTGTTTCATGCGCATTGCGCGCCAGCACCTGATAGTCGGTCTGGGCCGGCTTGCCATTGGCATGATCCACCATCTGGCGCGGGCGGTTGGGCCAGTCGACGCACATTGGAAGGTCGATGCGGCCAGCATCCTGCGGCATCTGCCCATGCACGCGGGCGGTATAGGCTTTGCGGGCGCGGCGCTTTTCGAACTCTTGCCCCAAAAACCCCTGAGCGGTCTTGGTGCGGGCAAAGATGATCACGCCCGACGTATCGCAATCGAGGCGGTGCACTGTCAGCGCGTCCCAGCGGGCTGCCTGAAGGCGGCTGATCAGGCAGTCTTCGCGCCCGGCCAGCTTGCCCGGCACGGTCAGTAGCCCCGCAGGCTTGTCGATCACCAGGATGTGGCGATCTTCATGCACGATGGTCAGGGAACCCGTGGGCGGGTCGTAGGCGAAATCGGGGATCAGGCTTGCGGTCATAAGATGGCGTGGCCCGACGCCCGCAGGGCTGCGGCCAGATGCGCGATATGGGCGGGCCCCACCTCGCAGCAGCCGCCCACGATGGTGGCGCCCTGTGCCACCCATTCCATGGCAAAGGCCGTATATTTCTCGGGCGTCAGGTCGTGACGGTGGGTCAGGTCGGCCACATTGGCCGCATCCTGCAGAAAATTTCCCGAGATATGGGTGAAGCCGTTGGCATAGGCGCCAAAGGGCAGGCCAAGGGTGCGCAGGCCTGTCATTGCATCACCCATGACCTCGGGCACCGAGCAATTGGCAAGGACGGCGGAGATAGGATAGCTGTCGATCAGGCGTGCTAGATCGGTAACGGGCTCGCCCGAGCGGAGGCGGCTGCCATCGTGATCATCGACCGTGACCGACAGCCAGATCGGACGATTGCCCGCCATCGCACCCTGAACAGCGCCTTCGCACATTTCCACCGAGGCGAGAGTCTCGGGCAGCAGAACATCGACATGGGGCCCGAGGATGCGGGCGATCTCGGCGTATTTGGGGGCGGCGATGGCGACCGCTTGCGTCACCTCGGGGCGGTAGCTGCCGACGAGGGGGCCCAGGGAGCCTGCGATCAGACCACGGCCATGGCTGGCACGGGCCTCATGCGCCTCGGCCAGCGCGCGCAGGTGCAAGGCGTGGAACATCGGATCAAGATCGAAGCGGGCAAGACGGTCATGGTGGATGGCATAGGTGTTGGTCGTGGCAACCGAGGCGCCCGCAGCAAAGTAATCGGCATGGATCGCGCGCACCAGGCCCGGATGGTCGAGCATGACGCGGGTGGCCCAAAGGGGCGTCGGCGCATCGCCCGAACGGGCAACGAGTTCCTGCCCCATACCGCCGTCAAGAAGGGTGATTTGTGTCATCTCTGCGCCTCTGATCATCTGCAAGCACCTTTGGCACGACGGGGCGAAAGTTCAAGCACATAGAGGGGGGCGCCGGCGGCGGGGGCATCGAGCCCCCGCCGCCGGCGTTGCCACGGACCGCGTCAGACTGCGTCGCGAAACACTGAAGCCAGTAATGGCACCAGCCAATCCTCATCCGCGCGGGTAAACGCGGCAGGCGTGTTGCTGTCGATGTCAAACACGCCCAAAAGCGTGCCCGCCCCATTCCATACGGGCAGCACCAGTTCTGACCGCGTCGACGAGGCGCAGGCGATGTGGCCCGGAAAGGCATCGACATCGGGCACATTCTGCACCATCCCCGTTCGTGCCGCCGCCCCGCAAACCCCGCGCGAGAACGGGATGACGAGGCAGCCGTGACCACCCTGATAAGGGCCGATCTTCAACAGGTCCGGCGCGACAACGCGGTAGAAGCCGGTCCAGTCGGCAAAGGGGTGAGCGTGGTGCACCTCGCACGCGACGGTGGCCATCAGGGCGACGGCATCCGTCTCGCCGTGGGTCAGGCTGAGGATCGCCGCAGATATCGCGGCACAGTCGGCGGGGAAGGGGGCCTTAGTATCCAAGGGCGATGCCGTCTTTGCGCGGATCCGAGCCGCCTTGCAGGACATCGCCCAGAAGGATCGCCTGCGCGCCGCCAAGAGGGCTGCGGGGGATGGTAACGTCGTGTCCCATCTCGGCCAGATCGGCGCGGACCTGATCTGTATAGCTACGCTCGACCTGAAGGCCATCGGGGGCTGCAAAGCTGCGGGCACCATCAATGGCTGTCTGTGGGTCCATGCCGAAATCAACCATGTTCGAGACCAGTCTAGCGTGGCCTGCGGGTTGATAGCCACCGCCCATCACGCCAAAGGGCATGGTCACATGGCCACCTTCCATCACCATGCCGGGGATGATCGTGTGCATCGGGCGCTTGCCGCCAGCGGCCTCATTCGGGTGGCCTTCAGTCAGGGTAAATCCCGCGCCGCGATTCTGGAAATTGATTCCGAACTTTTCTGACGCGAGGCCTGAGCCAAAGCCCCAGAAAATGGAATAGATCAACGAGACGGCCATGCGGTCCCGATCAACCACGGTGATATAGATCGTGTCCTTGTGGATCGCCTCGGTCAGGGGAGCAGGGGCGGTCATCGCGCGTTTGGGGTCGATCAGTGCAGCGAGACGAGCCGCCGTGTGATCTGACAGCATGTGATCCAGACGGGTCGTGTGCCACGGGTCGGCGATGAAGCGGTTGCGGGCGTCGTAGGCAAGCTTCGATGCCTCGGCCTCGATATGGGCGCGCTGGGCGCCGAAAGGATCCATGTCGGAAATGTCGAAATGCGACAGGATCTTGAGCAAGAGGACGGCCGTGGCGCCCTGACCGTTCGGAGGATGCTCAAGAAGATCAATTCTCCGGTAGGGGCCCTGCACAGGATCGGCATAGTCGCATTCGGTGGCGGCAAGATCGTCAAGCGTATGGGTCCCACCCAGCGCGCGCAGGCTGCTGATCAGATCCTCGGCCACCTCGCCTTCGTAGAATCCGGCGCGGCCCATGGTGGCGACCCGGCGCAGGACCGTGGCCTGACCGGGCGCCCGAAAGATCTGGCCTGCACGGGGGGCCTGACCGTCGAGCAAGAAAAGATCGCGCGCGCGGCCCTGCAAGGCAGGGGCATCCTCGGCCCAGTCAAAGGCCACACGGGGGGCGACGGGCACGCCGTGTTCAGCCGCGTGAATGGCGGGGGCGAGGGCGTCAGCAAGCGGCAGCACGCCCCAGTCGATGGACAGCCGGCAGAAGGCATCGACGGCGCCGGGCAGAGTGACCGCCTGAACACCACGCAGGGGAAGGGTCTTGTGGCCCTGGTCACGCATTTCGGCGGCGGACAGCCCCTTTGGCGCACGGCCCGAGCCGTTGAGAGCAATCACCTTTTCCTGGCCGGGCGGTTTGAGCAGAACAAAACAATCGCCGCCAAGGCCCGTCATCTGCGGCTCACATATGCCCAGCAGAACCGCGCCTGCAATGGCGGCGTCGACAGCATTCCCGCCCGACCGCAGCACCGAAACCGCTGCCTGCGCCGCCAACGGATGCGAGGTGGCACACATGCCGTTTTCTGCGAAGACGGCCGAACGTCCGGGAAAATGAAAATCGCGCATCAGGGCCCCTTGTGGTCAGGAGGCAAGGCTAGGCGGCCCCGACGGATTTGGAAAGCGCATAAGAACCTCGGTGCCGCGAACTGGGTGGGGGCGTTTATCCGCAGCACCGAGGGAAGCTTTATGCAGCTACCCTTATAGTAGCAGGGTCCGCGACGGCGTATTCACGGGGGAAATCTGACCCTTTTGCGTCGTTGTCCAAACTTCGGAAACAGAGATGGGGTCATTGCGTGTATTGTTTCGATCCAATACGAAATGTCAGCAAGTTTTCGGAGCCCACCCGACGATAGCTGAGATCTTGTGACAGCGTCCGAATCAAATGCCAGCCGAAACCGCCTTCGGGCAGATCTTCAAGTGCGGTATCGCCTTCCCGGGTTTCGGGCCTGCGTCCGGAGGGCAGGTGTCCATTGGGCATCGGTTTGCCATGATCGACGATGCTACAACTGAGGCCATGGGCCGACACCTCGATCGTCACCTCGATCTCGCCGGGGGATTGGGCATAGGCGTGTTCGACAATGTTGTTCAGCGCCTCGGCCAGCACGATCTGGGCAGTGTCGCGGGTATCTTCCTGCATCGGGCCCGCCATCAGCCGGTTGAACAGGGCGCAGAGCGCCTCACGCACGGCCATGGGATCTGAGGGGATAACGACACGCGTGGTATCCGGGGCGGGGTCAGCCGGCATTGCGCAGGCCGCCCGTGCCTTCCGGGATGCTATCGTAAATCGGAAATACCGAATCCATCCGCGTCAGCCGAAACACCTTTTGCACCGCAGATGTCAGACCGGCAAGTTCCAGTTGCCGGTCCGGGCCCAGCGATTTGCGCACCGCGACCACGGCGCCCAGACCCGAACTGTCGATGAATGCGACCTGCGACAGATCCAGCATCACGCGCAGCGAGGGATCCTGCGTGTATTCCCGCATCCGTTCCTTGAAATCAATGGCCCCGGCAGCATCTATACGCGCCTCACGCAGGTGGACGACGATAAGATCGGGATATGTGGTTGTTTCAAATTGCATCTGTGCCTCCACTGCTGGTTGGCACACGCTACGGGCGGAAGGTTAGCGGAAGGTCAACGGCAGCTGGCGTGACGCAGCGTCAATTGAGCTGGAATTGCAGCGGATATCGCCCATCCTGGAAATCGCCGAACAGATCGGGCAGATCAGGGTGGCTGACAGGTTCGCCGGTTTCGTCCGGAACAAGGTTCTGTTCGGACACGTAGGCGACGTAATAACTCTGGTCGTTTTCTGCCAGCAGATGGTAAAACGGTTGGTTTTTCGAGGGGCGGCTTTCCTCAGGGATGTTTTCATACCATGCGTCGGTGTTGGAAAACATGGCATCCACATCGAAAACCACACCGCGAAACGGATGCTTGCGGTGACGTACCACCTGCCCGAGGTGATATTTGGGTGTCGATTTGAGCATCATATTGCATCCCCCGAGAATGCTTAATAATCCCGTTACGATGATCTTGTCCACCGGACAGGCGCAGCAAAAGGGAAACAGACTGTGGACCTCATCCTGACAGTGCTTCAGATTGTCGCGCCGGTCGGGGTGCTGGGCGCCATCGGATTTGCCTGGGTGAGATCGGGCATGGAATACCGGATGGAGTTCATCACCCGGCTGTCGATGACCCTGTCGGTACCGGCGCTGATCTTTACCGCATTGATGAAAACCCAGATCGAGCCTGCAGCGTTGACCACACTGACGCTGGCTGCCATCGTTTCCTACGTGGTGCTGTCGGGAATCTTCTGGGCGCTTTTGCGGCTGGGCCGCCTTTCGCAGCGAACGTATCTGGCGCCGTTGATTTTTGGCAACACCGGGAATGTGGGCCTGCCGCTGGCTCTGTTTGCCTTTGGCGAGGCGGGATTTGCCTATGCAGTGGTGGTTTTTGCGGTGATGGCGATCTTTTCCTTTACCGCCGGGGTTTGGCTGGTGTCTGGCGGCGGCTCTCCGTTGCGCGCCCTTCGCGAGCCTATGACCTGGGCCACGCTTCTGGGTGCGGTTTTCTTGTGGCAGGGCTGGCAAACGCCGGAGTGGCTGACCAATTCACTGGTGCTTCTGGGACAGATTGCCATTCCGGTGATGCTGATCACGTTGGGCGTGGCGGTTGCACGCCTGAATGCAGCACGGCTGGGGCGGGCGTTCGTGATGTCGCTGGTTCGGGTGGCGGTGTGCCTGGGGGTGGCGGTCGGGGTGGGGCGCTGGCTGGAACTGGAGCCGGTGGCATTTTCGGTTCTGGTCTTGCAGGTCAGCACGCCAGTGGCCGTGACTTCCTACATGCTGGCCGAAAAATACGGGGCCGATTCCGATACTGTGGCGGGGCTTGTCATCGCCTCGACCCTGCTTGCGGTGCTGGCGTTGCCGCTCACTCTCGGTTTTCTGATCTGAGCACGGGTCATGCCCCATTTCCCCAGCGGCGATTTTGGCCTATGGTCAATGCAAAATATAAACGCACGAGGGGCAAATGAGCAGAACCTTACGCGCGGCGATCGTGTTTCTGGCCCTCGCATCGTGCGGAGGGGGAAATTTTTCGGCGCCCCGAGAACTCGACAACGCCTGCGCCATCGTGCGCGAGCGTCCGCAATACTTCAACGCCATGAAGGCGACCGAGCGCAAGTGGGGGATCCCCGTGCCGGTGCAGATGGCGGTGATCCATCAGGAATCCAAATTCATCGGCAACGCGCAGACCCCGCACCGCTATGCGCTGGGTGTTATCCCGATGGGGCGACAGTCCTCGGCCTATGGGTACAGCCAGGCGCTGGACGGGACGTGGGAAGAATACCAGAACGAGCAGAGCCGCCGCGCCGCGCGGCGCGACCGCATACAGGATGCGACCGATTTCATGGGCTGGTATATGCACCTGTCCACCGAACGCCTCGGCCTGCAGAAATACGACGCGCAAGGGCAGTATCTTGCCTATCATGAAGGGCGCACGGGGTATGCGCGGCAAAGCTATCTGGGCAAGCCCTGGCTGGTGGACGTCGCGGCAAAGGTGCAGCGCCGGTCAGACATGTACAGCCAGCAACTGGCGGGCTGCGGCCGCTGACCCGATGCGGTCAGCGCACGCGCTTTCGCGTCTCGGCGGTGATGTCGAAATATGAGGCGGGGATGCTGCTGCCCTTCTTCATCTCGCCCAGGATCACGGTGGTCTCGCTGCCTGCATCATCTGTGATGATCCACTGCCGCAACTCGACCGGGCTTGCGGTGAACACAAGTTCGATCGTGCCATAACTGGGATTGTCGGGATCTTGCGCGACCACGCGGGTGGTGTTTTCCACCTGACGGTGGCCCACAACCATTTTGGCCCGACCCAGATTGATGTTAGCCGCAAGGATCAGGTTCAGCGGCGTGCGCGCCAGCGGGTACTGCTCGGGCGGCTGATTAGATTTCGCGTCAAATATCGCCACCTGACTGCCACCCGCGATCACCAGACTTTTGTCGGGCGGCGTATATTCGAACCGCACGCGGCCGGGACGACGGATGAACAGCGTGCCGGTGGCGATGGTGCCATCTGCGTTCACTTGCGTGAAGTCCGACACGACTGTGCCAAGCCCGTTGAGATAGTTGGAAAGATCGCCTAGCGGGATCGGCGCCGCAAATGCGGGCAGCCCGAAGGCAACAAGGGCAAGCGGGGCCAATATGGCGGTGCGACGGTTCATGGGGTGTATATAGGAGGGGCAGGGGCGGGTTGCATCAGGATCATCCACATTTTGGAGGGATTTGCCGATCCTGTGAATGGGTGTGAAGGCTGGGGGTTCGCGCGCTGCGCCGGATCGACGGGTCGACATCAGGCTACAGGGGGAAAACCCGCCCACCCCTTGCCGCAGCGATCAAGGCTGGCGCCCGGAAACGCGGGCAAAAGGCGCCTGCCATTCCGGGGCCAGACGTTCATTTCGGTGCATGTATCAGTTTGAACACGGTCAATTGGTTGCGATTGATCCCGGCATGCGCGCAGAAAAAGCCTTCGGCGTCATAGGTGCGCATGGCATTTTGAAACGCGTAGAAGGCAGACATATAGTCGGCGTCGTCAAGAAGATGGCCCTGCACCGGGTTGGTGATGACAAGAATGGAACGCCGCGTCAGCCGCACAAATTCGGCGATGATCAACAGCCAGTCGCGTGGATGGCAATAATGTTCCAAAGCATCAAAACACAAAACTGTATCAAAGCTTTTGTTGTCAAACGGATAGGGCGTATGCCCTGCGTCAAACAGCCGGACATCCAGCCCAAGGCTTTCGATGATCGGTTGATAGGGCCAGTTGTTCACCGAACCGTCACCAGTATTGAACCCATGGTCGTCGCGGACCTGCGTCAGGTCAAACTCGTTTGCCTTGCGATACCGGCTGTCTGCTTCGCCGCTCGCACCCAGAAAATTCGGAAAATCATTGCCAATGGCCCGATGCCCGAAGTGCCGCAGGATTTCCAGCGTCGCGCCATGGGCGCTGGACATTTCCAGCACATCACGCGCAGTGCCGCCGTGGACCATCAGTTCGGGCATGTATTGCAACAGGTTGGCCCAGGATCGACGGATATTCTTGAAACGCAGGATGTATTTCCGCTGGATCGCCCTGCTGACCTGTCGAAGCCCCTCAGGGGTCAATTCATACGGCTTGGTAAAATCCTCGGGTGGGACCAGAGCGAAGGCTGCGATTACCTCGTTGACCTGGGGTTGTTTCGGGGTCTTGTCTTCCAGAAAATCTGCATAAAACTGATCGCGCAACGCGCGGATCTGGTGAATATAGCCCTGATAACCGCGCTTGTGCCCGGTTGGAAATCTTCTTTCGTTATCAATCAATTCCACATGGTTTAGACGCATGTGTTCCCTTTCCATGGTTGTGGCGTCGGAGGGGCACGTAAAATGACGGCCTCCCCCCTCTTTGTTTACCGCTCTTCCACCAAAACTTCCCGTTTGCCGACGTGGTTTGCCGGGCTGACGACCATCTGATCTTCCATCTGTTCGACCAGTTTTGCCGCCTTGTTGTAGCCCACGCCCAGCTTGCGCTGAATATAGCTGGTCGAACACTTGCGGTCTTTGGCGACAATGGCCACCGCCTGATCGTAGAGCACGTCATCGCCGCCCTCGCCGGTTGACAGGCCCAGCACCACGTCGATATCGCCTGCGCTGTCCTCATCCGGACCCTCGACCACGCCCGACATATAGGCGGGGGGGCCAAAGCTTTTCAGGTGGTTGACGACCTCTTCAACCTCTTCATCGCTGACAAAGGGGCCGTGGATACGGTTGATCTTGGCCCCGTTGCCCATGTAGAGCATGTCGCCCATGCCCAGCAGTTGCTCGGCGCCCTGTTCGCCCAGAATGGTGCGGCTGTCGATCTTGGAGGTGACCTGAAAGCTGATCCGGGTAGGGAAGTTCGCCTTGATGGTGCCGGTGATCACATCGACCGACGGGCGCTGGGTCGCCATGATCAGGTGGATGCCGCTGGCACGGGCCATTTGTGCCAGGCGCTGGATGCAAGCCTCGATTTCCTTGCCTGCGACCATCATCAGGTCGGCCATCTCGTCGACCACGACGACGATATAGGGAATGGTGACGGGGGCGAATTCTTCGGTCTCAAACACCGGCTCTCCGGTATCATCATCGAAACCCGTCTGGATCGTGCGCTTGAACATCTCGCCGCGTGCCAGCGACTCGCGCACGCGGCCATTGTAGCCGTCGATGTTGCGGACATTCAGCTTGGACATCTTGCGGTAGCGTTCTTCCATCTCGCCCACGACCCATTTCAACGCGACCACGGCCTTTTTCGGGTCGGTCACGACGGGCGAGAGCAGATGCGGAATACCGTCGTAGACCGACAGTTCCAGCATCTTGGGGTCGATCATGATCAGGCGGCACTCTTCGGGCGACAGCTTGTACAGCAGCGACAGGATCATGGTGTTGATGGCTACCGATTTACCCGAACCCGTGGTGCCTGCGATCAGAAGGTGGGGCATCTTGGCAAGGTTGGCCACGATCGGGTCGCCGCCGATATCCTTGCCAAGGGCCAGCGGCAGACGCATCGCACTGTCGCCAAAGTCGCGGGCCGAGAGGATTTCGCGCAAGACCACCTTTTCGCGGGTGGCATTGGGCAACTCGATGCCGATCACCGAACGGCCGGGCACCGTTGACACACGCGCCGAAAGTGCCGACATGCTGCGCGCGATGTCATCGGCAAGCCCGATCACGCGAGAGGCCTTCAGACCCGGTGCCGGTTCCAACTCATACATGGTGACGACGGGGCCGGGGCGGACGGCGACAATCTCGCCCTTGACGCCGTAGTCATCAAGAACCGATTCCAGCATCCGCGCATTTTCTTCAAGCGCCTCATTCGACAGCGAAAACCGCTCAACCGTAGAGGGGGCTGCCAGCAGTGACAGTGGCGGCAGTTCATAGGGCTGGCTGGAGATCGTGTCGAACCGCAGGCGGGGCTGGGCCTCGGCGATGGCCTGACGCGACGGGGTCAGGGGTTTCTTCGGGACATACTGGACAACGGCTTTGCGCACCTCGGGGAGGGGGATGTGCGGTGCAATGCGCGGTGCGACAGGGGTGGGATCGTAATCGGGCTCAAAGTTCTGGTCAGGGTGCCAGCCTTCGGCATCTTCGGCAGAAAAATCATCCGCCATGTCGCCATGGTTATGCATGGCAAAGACGTTGGCATCCTCGGCGTCCCAGACGCTGTCGTCATGGCCATGGTCATGGTTGGGCATCGGCGGGGCGGGCGGCACAAGCGTGCTGCGCACGACGGGGGGCGAGGGCGGCAGGGCCGTTGCAGGGGCAGGCAGAGGCGCCAGGCGCCGGGTATCGGCCAGAAGCGGCTTTGGTCCCGACAGGCGCTGCGTCAGGCTGCGGGTCTGGCCTGCCACCACCGGGGGTTCGCGCCGAAGGGTCGTGGCCATGGCCGAAGCCGCCGACAGGCCTGGCTGGCGCACCCGCGCACGGATCGCATCCGAGATGCGGGCCTTTATCCGGTCGCCGTCGGGCGCCTGGGCGTCATAGGCGTGGGCCGAGAGTTCTGGCTCGATCAACTCAGGCTCGGGCACGGGTTCGACCGCGCGGCGCATCAGTTGGGGCATGCGGCTGAGCAGGCCTGCGCGTTCGCGCGGGGGGGCGTACTGCGCGGCCTCGGCCATGGGTTCAGGATAGCGCGGGTCGGCGCGCAGGGCAGTTCGTGCACCCGGAACGTGGTTTGCAACGGGGGTGGCCTTGCCCCACTCGGCGGTTTCGGACGCAGGACTGCGGTGCACGGCGGCAGTGACACGCTGGCCATAGGCGGGCGGGGCCATCTGCGGTGTCTGTACATCTTGCTGGCGGTTGGGATCCCGCATTTCGGCGCGGGCGGACATGCGTTCGGCCCGGCGCTCGGCCAGCGCGGTCGCGGCGCGTGCCGTGCTGCGCCCGGCCATCCCCATGACCCATGCATAGGCAATGATGGTGCCTGTGATTGCAAACCGGCTCAGAGCGTTCAGTTCAAACAGCGTAAAGCCCGTCACCCAAAGACCCATGACGACCAGCAACATCCCAAGTATCAACGAAAAGAGCGCAAGCCCCAGCCCGGCGCTGACCGGCGCCAGACCCAGCAGCGTGCCCAGGATTGTATCGCCAAACAGCCCGCCCAGCCCAAACGAATGTGGCCACCCCGCACCCGGCACCAACGTGGCCGCAAAGACCGAGGCGAGCGCAACTGCGATCACCGCAAACACGATGCGCCCGACCGCGCGGTCTGCCCCGCGGTGCAGCACAAAGCGCGCGCCCCACGCGCCGAGGATCACGGGAATCATCCATGCGCCCATGCCGCCGATGATCACCAGCGTCGAAGCGATGGCCGCGCCAAAGCGGCCCAGAACATTGGCTGCAGGCTGCTCGGTGGCAACCATCCAGCCGGGGTCTTGCGGAGAATAGCTGCCCAGACACAGCACGAACAACAGCGCCGCCAGCAACAGGCCCAGCCCCATCAACTCTCGGCCCCTGCGCTCCAGCATGGCCTGCGTATTCTGATCCAGAAGCGGGTCGCGCCCTCGTGCGTTGATCGAAGCCATGGAAATCCTGTCCTTAACGGTAAAGGCAATCGCGCAGAGCCGTCAGCCCCGATGCCAGTTCTTCTTGCGGGGCGACCAGCGCCACACGGATATGGTTTGCGCCGGGGTTTCCGGTTTCGGTGTCGCGCGAAAGATATTCGCCGGGTAGCACGCGCACACCCGTTTCGCGCCACAGGCGCAAAGTGGCCTCTTCGCCGGTGCCCAGCGGAACAGGAAGCCAGAGGAAAAAGCCACCCTCGGGCGACACGCGGTTGCCAAGGCCGGCAAAGATCTGGTCGGCAAGCCGGAACTTTTCCTGATACAGCGCCAGGCTGGCCTGCACATGCGCCTCATCGTCCCAAGCCGCCGCAGCCACCTGCTGCAACGGCAGCGGCAGGGGCGCGCCCGAAAAATTGCGCAATTGTCGCATGCGGGCGATGGACTGCGGACCGGAGGCAACAAAGCCCGATCGCAGCCCCGGCATGTTCGACCGTTTTGAAAGCGAATGGAAAACTGCCACGCGTTCGGGGTTCACCCCATGCGACTGCGCCACGCTCAGGGCCCCCGGCGGGGGGGCGTCACGCCAGATCTCGGAGTAGCACTCATCCGCGAAGATCCGAAAATCATACTTTTCGGCCAGCGCCATCAATTCGGCCAGATAACTCTCGGGCGCGATCACGCCCTGCGGATTGGCGGGCGAGCAGAGATAGACGGCCACAAGACGGTTCAGCGTCCTGCCCGGCAGACCCGCATAATCGGGCAGATGCCCGGTGGCTGCGGTGGCCGGCACATACAGAGGTTCTGCCCCCACAGTCAGCGCGGCAACGGCATAGACCTGATAGAACGGGTTGGGCATGGCGATGATCGGCGTCTGGCCGTTCTTCGTCTCGGGGCAGAGCGCGATGGCCGCGTTGAACAACCCCTCACGCGTGCCGTTCAGCGCCATCAGATTGGCGTCGGTCAGCGTGACGCCATAGCGGCGCTGCACCCAGGCGGCGATCGCGGCCAGCAGTTCCGGCGCGCCTTCGTTGGGCGGGTAGACGCCAAAGCCACCGATATTTTGCGCAAGGATCGGCCCTACGAAATCGGGCATCGGATGGCGCGGCTCGCCGATGGTCATGGCAATGGGGGCAGCGCCCGGCGCATGCGCATCCAGCAGCTTCCGCAAGCGCGGAAACGCATACTCCGGCAGGTTTGAAAACCGCTCTGGAAACGCCATGACTGCCTCAGGTTTCGGGGTCATATCGCCCCGTTCCGCTCTACGATAGCGGGGGCGGGGGCGGCGGTCCAGAAAAACGGGGCCGGTCTTGCCCCAAGGGTGCGGGACTTGTGGCTTTTTCGCCCCTTACGCGCCGCGCGTCGTCCCACCAAGCGCGCGCTCCGCCGCTGCCGCCAGCCGCAACAGTCGCTCTTCGGTCATCGGCGGGGCCATCAGGGTGATGCCGCACGACGGCTCGGCGGTGGGCAGGGTCAGGGCGCACAGGCCCATCAGGTTGGCCACCCGCGCATTGCGCAAGGCAAGCAGATTTTCGGTGACGTGATAGGCGTCATCGGTCATCAGCCGATTTGCATTGGGCGGCAAGATTGGCGCCGAGGGCAAGATCACAGCATCGAAGCCCGCCGTGGCCGTGGCCCAGATCTGTCGGATATGATGCAGTCGGCGCCAGGCGGCAACGTAGTCGGGCGCAGAAAACGTTGCTCCGGCGCGAAAGCGGTCAAGGATGCGCGGGAACATCTTTTCGGGCGCAGCCTCGATGGTCTTTGCCCAGATGCCATAGGCCTCGGATGTATAGAGGATGCCGGTCAGGGCCATCGCCTCGGCCACTTCGGGCAAAGACAGGCGCGAAATCTGCGCGCCTGCGCGCCCAATGCGCGCCACAGCATCGTCAAACCCGCGCAACGGGCGATCGCGGATGTCGGCAAAGGCGACCGTTTCAAGCACCGCAAGGCGCGAGCCAGACAGGCTGGTGCCCGTCAGGTCGGGCGCCTGACCCCCTTCGAGCGCGCCAAGCAATAGTGCGCAGTCGTGCACCGTGCGGGCCAACGGGCCGACCGAGTCGAACATCTCGCACAGGGGAACGACGCCCTTGGTCGACACGCGGCCATGGGTGGTCTTGAGGCCCACCAGATCATTCCACGCGGCCGGAATGCGCACCGACCCGCCGGTGTCGGACCCGATGGCCGCGGGGGCAAGGCCAAAGGCAACCGATGCGGCAGCCCCCGATGATGACCCGCCCGCAACCGCCTGATCATCGTTGATGCAAGGCGGTGTCGCGGTGACGGGATTCAGGCCAAGGCCTGAAAAGGCCAGTTCCGACATATGGGTTTTGCCAAGGCAGACAAGGCCTTGCAGAGTGGCCATGCGCAGCACCTCGGCGTCAAAGGCAGGGGTGCGCCCTTTAAGCAGGGCCGATCCGGCCTCGGTCACGCGGCCAGCGGTGTCAAACAGGTCCTTCCAGCTGATCGGCACGCCGTCCAGCGGGCCTCGGCGCTGACCGGACTTTGCACGGGCGGCTGCGGCCATCGCCTCGGCCCGGCTGCGGTTGGGCATGACGCGGGCATAGATGCGGTCGCGCAGGGGATGGACGTCGATGGCGTCAAGCTGCGCCTCGCACAGCGTGACAGGATGGATCCGCCCGGCCCCGATTTCCGCGCCCAGTTCTGCCGCGGTCATGCTTTCCCAGGTTTTCGACATGGTGCCCCACCCTCGCTTTGGCCTCACGCTAGCGGCCAAGCGGCGCATGGACAATCCCGCAGATGGGCCCATACTTCCCACTATGACACAAGATGCAGATATCGTGATTGCAGGCGGCGGGTTGAACGGACCGGCCCTTGCGCTGGCGCTGGCCCAAGGGGGCTTTCGTGTGGTTGTGGTGGACCCGAGAGCGGCGCACTTGCGGGCCGAAGCCGGATTCGACGGGCGGGCCTATTCGTTGGCCATTGCGTCCAAACGTCTGCTGGAAGGCATTGGCGTTTGGGCGACGGTCGCGGACCAAGTCCAGCCGATCCTGAAGATAAAGGCGAGCGATGGCCTGTCGGGCCTTGGTGCGTCGCCGTTCCATCTGGCATTCGACAGCGCCGAGATCGAAGAGGGGCCCATGGGCTTCATGCTTGAGGACCGGCATCTGTATGCGGCCTTTCTTTCTGCGATGCAGGCCGATGCGCGGATCACGCTGATGTCGGGCGACAGCGTCATCGGGCAAGAAGTTGTGGGACAAGGCGTCGCGGTTATGCTGGGGTCGGGCGGTGCGTTGAGTGCGCGGCTGCTGGTCGGATGCGACGGGCGCGGTTCGGGCGTTGCGGCGCGGGCAGGGATTGCGCGTGTCGGCTGGGGCTATGGGCAGACAGCGCTGGTGACGGCGGTGGCGCATCCGGTCGATCACGGTGGTGTCGCGCACCAGTTCTTCATGCCGGGCGGACCGCTGGCCATCTTGCCGTTGAAGGGGGGGCACCGGTCCCAGATTGTGTGGAGCGAAGTGACTGACCTGGCCGTGGCGATACAGGCATTGAGCGACGCCGATTACATGGCAGCGCTGCGGCCACGGATCGGCAACTATCTGGGTGAGGTCACGCTGGCAGGCACGCGATTTACCTATCCGCTGAGCCTGTCAGTGGCGCAAAGTCTGGTCTCTGCGCGCGTGGCATTGGTGGGCGATGCGGCCCATGGGGTGCATCCGATTGCGGGACAGGGGTTGAATCTGGGCTTGCGCGATGTCGGGGCGCTGGCACAGGTGTTGATTGAGGCCGCGCGGCGGGGCGAGGATTTCGGCGCAAGTGACGTTCTGGGACGCTATGAGCGCTGGCGCCGGTTTGATTCGACGGCGCTTGCCTTGGGAATGGATACGGCGAACAGACTGTTCTCGAACGACAATCCTGTGATTCGCCTCGGTCGGGACCTGGGGATGGGTCTGGTCAACGCCGTGCCTGGCCTGCGCCGGGGGTTCATTCGACAGGCGGCGGGCTTGTCGGGTGACGTTCCGCGACTTCTGGCGGGAAAGGCGATTTGAGAAGGTCCGGCCGCCTCGGGGGGCATCGAGCCCCCTCTCGGCGGCGTTTCCACGGATCGACTTTCGACTGACGGGCCGGTTGAGGTGTCGCTATTGCGCCAGATGGTCGCTGAACTGATTGATCACCTCGGCATAGACGGCACGTTTGAACGGCACGATTGCTGCGAGCATGTCCGCCGCCGCGATCCATTTCCAGGCTGAGAATTCCGGGTGGGGCAAGTCGATGATGATCTGATCATCATGGCCGAGGTAGCGCATGGCGAACCATTTCTGCCGCTGGCCGCGATACTTGCCGCCCCAGACCTTGCCCATAAGGTCAGGTGGCAGATCATAGGTGATCCAGTCTTCGGTTTTTGCCAGCAGGGTGACGCGGTCTTCCGTCACGCCGGTTTCCTCGCGCAGTTCACGCAGGGCAGCGGCGCGGGGCTTTTCGTCCGCATCAATACCTCCCTGCGGCATCTGCCACGCACCACCGCCAGCAGGCGCATCGATGCGTTGACCGGCCCAGATCAAACCAGCGGGGTTGATCAGCATCACGCCGACGCAAGGGCGATAAGGAAGTGTTGCGGAATTCATCTTCATGGTGTGCGCCAGGCGGGCCAAGGGTGTGCAACACACCGAAACCGCCCGGCGCCTTTCCTTATGGTTTAGGGGCGACAGCCTGAAGGCCCCTGAGGATATCGACGGCATAGGCCAGCTGGTAGTCTTCGTCGCGCAGTTTGGCCGTTTCCTCGACCCGCGCGCGCTCTTCTTCTAGCAGCTTGCGTTCGTCGTCTGTCATCGAGTCGTTCGACAGCACACCCCGCAGATCGGCCTCGGATGTCTGGCGGCTGACGGCGCTTGCGGGTTCTTCCTCGGCGGGTGGGGCGTTGGGGTCCTTGCGCGGCTGGTTCACCACAATGTCGGGCATCACGCCCAGCGACTGGATCGAACGGCCCGACGGTGTGTAGTAGCGCGCGGTCGTCAGACGCATGGCACCATCGCCACGCAGCGGGATGATGGTCTGGACCGAGCCTTTGCCAAAGCTTTTGGTACCAACCACGATGGCGCGCCGATGGTCCTGCAGCGCACCCGCAACAATTTCCGAGGCAGAGGCAGAGCCGCCATTGACGAGAACGACAATCGGCTTGGCGTTGGCAAGGTCACCCAACGTGGCGTTGAAGCGTTCACTGTCCCTGGCCTCGCGGCCCCGGGTAGAGACGATCTCGCCTTTGTCGAGAAACGCGTCTGACACCTTGATGGCCTGGGTTAGCAGACCGCCGGGATTGTTGCGCAGATCGAGGACGAAGCCGTTTACATTTTCCATGCCCCCCAGTTCCTCGACCGACTTCTTCAGCCCTTCTTCAAGGCCCGAAAATGTCTGGTCGTTGAAAGTGGTGACGCGCACCACGACCGTGTTGCCCGCGACGCGGGTGCGCACGGCGACCAGTTTGATCGTGTCGCGGATGATCGAGACATCAAAGGGTTCGTCCATGCCCTCACGCACCAGGGTAATGATGATCTCGGATCCGATCGGGCCGCGCATCAGCTCGACCGCCTGATCCAGCATCAGGCCTTGCACCGATTCGCCATTCACATGGGTGATGAAGTCGCCGGCCTCGACGCCCGCCTCATCCGCGGGGGTGCCGTCCATGGGCGAGACGACCTTGACGTAGCCTCCTTCCTGCGTGACCTCGATTCCGAGGCCGCCGAATTCACCGCGGGTCTGGACCTGCATGTCGGTGAAATCCTTGGCGGCAAGAAAGTTTGAATGCGGGTCAAGCGAGGTGAGCATGCCATTGATTGCGGCCTCGATCAGCTTTTGGCTGTCGACCTCTTCGACATACTGGCCGCGCACGCGTTCGAAAATATCGCCAAACAGATCAAGCTGTTCATAGACATTGGCGTTGCGGCTGGCCTCTTGCGCGATCAGGGGCGCTGCGACCTGTGTGGTCAGGATGGCCCCGGCGATGGTGCCACCCAAAGCGGCCATAACGAATTTCTTCATCTGTCGTCCTATTCCTTCAGCGTGGCGAACCATCCGGCTGGATCAACCGGGTCTGCCCCTTGTCTGAGTTCCATGTAAAGCGTCTGCGTGCCCTGAACGCCACCACCATCTTCGGCGGTGGACAGAAAGTCGCTGCCTCCGCCTGCGTCTGCGCCGCCCATCAGTCCAAGGGCAGCCCCCGGGGCCAGCACCTCTCCCACCTCTCCGTAAACTGTATCAAGCCCGGCGAGGATCAAAAGATAGCCCCCCCCGGGTTCAAGGACGATCACATTTCCGTAGTCAAGCAACGGGCCGCGGTAGCGGATGGTTGCGGGCCATGGCGTGGTCACAAGAGCGCGGGCGCGAGTGGCCAGTGTTATGCCGGGGCGGCGGACACCTGCCGCGTCCGCCTCGCCCGCCCGCAGAAGCAGCGTGCCCAGTACCGGCAGCGGCAGGGTACCGCGCGCTTCTTCAAAGCTGCGGTTGGCTGTATCATCCAACAAAAGGCCGCCCGCAAACGCCGCCAGCGTGTCGGCGCTTTCCAGCAGGCCGCGAAGAACCGAGGCGTCTTCGGTGAAGCGTCTGGGCAGGGTGGTGCGGTCTGATATCGCCTGACTGAGGGACGAGCGTGCCTCTTGCGCGGTTGCGAGCCCGGCCCCCAGCGTCTCTCCGGCTGCGGTTTGTAATGCGCGCAGGTCGCGCAACTCGGTGAGTTCGGCCTTCAGCGTGTCGGCCTCGGCCTTAAGGGCGGGGGTGACCTCAGCCAGCAGCATGCCCGAGCGCACGGTGCCCAGCGGGCCCGCGGGGTGCAGCAGCAACAAAGGCCCGGGCTGCGCCTCAAGCTGGCTGAGTACGCCCAGAAGCTGGGCTACCCGGTCACGCTTGGCCTGGAATTGCAGGGCAAGCGTGGCTTCGCGCAGATGCGCCTGACGCAGGGCTTCGCGCAGGGCGGCAAGACCATCTTCGTAGGCACGGATGGTCTGCGTCAGGGCGGTGACACGGTCGCGCGAGGATTGTGCCGCGTCCAGTGCGGCGACGGCGGACTGCAGGTCGGCCGAAGCCTGGGCCGCCAGTTCGGTGACACTTGCGGTTTGCGCATGGGCGGGCGCGGCAATGGGCCGAGCCAGCGGCCCCAGTGCTGCCATCATCGCGATGGTCAGGCCAAGATGTCGCGCGCGTGTCATGTGATCAGACTGACGCCGGTCATTTCGGGCGGCTGAGGCAGGCCCATCAGTGCCAGCAGTGTGGGTGCAAGATCTGCAAGCCGCCCGCCCGTGCGCAGTGCCGCCCCGGGCGGTCCGCCCATCACGATCACGGGCACCGGGTTGACGGTGTGCGCCGTGTGCGGCCCGTTGGTTGCCGGATCCCACATCTGTTCACAGTTGCCGTGATCGGCCGTTACGATCATGGTGCCATCGCAGGCTTTCAGCGCGGCAATGGCGCGGCCAAGCTGGATGTCCACTGCCTGACAGGCAAGGATGGCGGCCTGCAGCACCCCGGTATGGCCGACCATGTCGGGGTTGGCGAAGTTGACCACGATCAGGTCGTAGCCGCGCGCGATGGCCGCGACCAGTTCATCCCCCACTTCGGACGCGGACATTTCGGGTTGCAGATCATAGGTGGCAACCTTGGGAGATTTCGGCATCGCGCGGGCCTCTCCCGGAAACGGCACTTCGCGGCCGCCGTTCAGGAAAAAGGTGACATGTGGATACTTCTCGGTTTCGGCCAGACGGAACTGGGTCTTGCCATGGTTCGACACCCATTCGCCAAGGCCGTTCTTGATGCTGCGCTTGGGGAAAGCCGAAGCCATGAAGCTGTTGTGGGCGTCCGAATACTCCACCATGCCCAGCAGTGCGGCCCACTTCGGGCGGGGGCCGGTGTCAAAGGCGTCAAAGTCCGGCGCGCCCAGGGCCGACAGGATTTCGCGCGCCCGGTCCGCCCGGAAATTCAGGCAAAACAGACCGTCTCCGTCGCGTGCGCCCTTGTAATCGCCAATCACTGTAGGGGCGAGGAATTCATCCGTCTCGCCCTTGGCATAGCTGTGGATCACCGCGGTCGCGGCATCAGGGGCCGTCGCGCCCGAGCCTTGGATGATGGCCTTGTAGGCACGCTGAACCCGGTCCCAGCGATTGTCACGATCCATTGCCCAGTAGCGCCCACAAACGGTGGCCACAGCGGCACCTTTCGGCAGTGCGGCGGTCAGCGTGGCCATGTAACCGGCGCCGGATGAGGGGGCGACGTCACGCCCGTCAGTAATTGCATGCAGTGCGACCTGCAGGCCAAGGTCGGTCAGTGCGCGGCAGGCGGCGATGACGTGGCCGATGTGGCCATGCACGCCACCATCCGACACCACGCCCATCAGATGCGCCGTGCCGCCCGTGGCGATGACGGATGCTGCAAAAGCCTCAAGTGCGGGGTTGGCGGCAAAGCTGCCATCCTCGACCGCAAGGTCGATGGCGCCCAGATCCATCGCCACCACCCGGCCTGCACCAATGTTGGTATGGCCGACCTCGGAATTGCCCATCTGCCCGCGCGGCAAGCCCACATCGGGGCCGAATGTCGTCAGCGTGGCGTGCGGGCAGCTGGCCATCAGCGCGTCAAAGTGCGGTGTTTTGGCCATGGCCGGGGCGTTGTAATCGGGCGTGGGGCCGATCCCCCAACCGTCAAGGATGCACAGAACCACGGGTATGGGGGCGGTGGTCATCGTCGCGCCTCATGAAATGCTTTCCCCAAGTGATACCGCGCGGATCGGATGGGGGCAACTGTGCCAGCCCTGGCTGGGCGATGCGGCCGTCCATGTGCGTTGGAAGACGCGCCACAGGCCGGACACATCGGAACTCCGGTCCCGACAAGGGAACTTTTCTCATTTGTTGGCGTTGGATGCCGAGCCTTGGTTCGATAAAAGAATACCCTGCCGGGTTGAAGGTCCAAAATACGCAAGGTCGCGCCGTTTGGACGGCCGAAAAAGGAAAGATCAACCCATGTGGCGACGTAATGACCGAGGCTGATCGCGTTTTCGTGGTCGGCACGTCGGAGGGCGGAATTGCGGCGCTTCGCGCCCTGCTAGACGAACTGCCCGCCACTTTTCAAGCGGCCATTTTGATCGTCCTTCACATCGGAGCGCATAAAAGCAATCTTCCGTGGTTGCTGAGGCAGAGCATCAAGATGTCAGTTTCGCACCCCCTGGATGGCGAGCGCGTGAACGCAGGCCATGTCTATATTGCCCCGCCGGATAACCACATGATCGTGACAGGTCGGCGGATTGGGCTGACCAAGGGCCCGCGCGAGAACTGGGTTCGACCGGCGGTTGATCCGCTGTTCCGAAGTGCTGCAGAAGCCTACGGCCGGGATGTGGTCGGGGTCATCCTGACGGGTGGGCTGAACGACGGGACGGCTGGCATGTATGAAATCAAACAACATGGTGGCATCACAGTTGTGCAAACACCGGCAGATTGCGTCAACCCGAGCATGCCGCAAAGTGCCCTGAATCATGTTACGGTCGATCACTGCTTGCCGGTGGCTGACATGCCGAAGCTGTTTGAAAAACTTGGTCATGCCGCGCCGCGCAGGGCCAGACAACACCAGCACACGCCAGTAGAGGAGAAAATCGATTTGGCGGCAGAATTCACGACCCATCGGCCGGTTGCAATGACCTGTCCTGATTGCGGTGGCGCACTTCGGGAAACGACGCTGGGAACAATTAGCCAATACACGTGCCACATTGGGCACGTTTATACGGCAGAAGTGATGCTGGCAGCACAGTTCATATCCCTTGAACGCGCGCTTGAAACAGCGATGCGCGCACTTGGTGAACGGGCCGAGCTTTGTCAGCAGATGGCCACCAGAACCGTTGATACGCCCTCACTTTCGAACAGTTGGACGGCGGCTGTGCAAGAGGCACTTGCCCAGAAAGAACCGATTGAGGCCGTTCTGACCCGGACATGGACCCATCCCACAAGCCAGAAAACGAACAGTTGAGAGTTGATGCGGGCATGACGTACAATAGGATTGCCGACTCGTTTCGAAGGGATGCACACCATTAACACAAGCCAAGCCCTGTTTGATGAAGGAAACAAAGCCGGAGTTGGCCTTGTCGTTGGCATTGGCGCCTCGGCGGGCGGGCTGAGTGCATTCACGTCTTTTTTCGAAGCTATGCCTGCCGACAGCGGGATGAGCTTTGTCCTGGTCCAACATCTGTCGCCGGATTACAAAAGCCAGCTTGCCGAAATTCTTGCCAAAGCAACCGACATGAAGGTGCTCGAGGCGCAAGACGGAATGGAATTGGAACCGAACACGGTTTTTGTCATTCCCCCGGACGCAACCCTGACCATCGCCGACCGCAAGCTTTGCGTCACAAGGCCTGCCCCCCCGCGACCACAACGCAAACCGATCGACACATTCTTGTTCTCGCTGGCCACGGAAGAGGGTGAAAATGCGGTCTGCATCATCCTTTCCGGAACGGGCACGGATGGGACACTTGGCCTCGGCGCGATCAAGGAAAATGGCGGTTTGACCATGGCGCAGGCCGAATATGACCACATGGCGATGAGCGGTATGCCGCACAGCGCCGCCGCCAGCGGGCTGGTGGATGAGGTGATGGCAGTCGAAGATATGCCTGCCAAGCTGATGGCCTATAAACGCCACCTTTCAAAGGTGGCGCCGATCAAGGGTCAGGACGGCACGCGGCAGGACATGGCATCGCATCTGGCGGCAATCAGCAAGTTGTTGCATGCGAAAATCGGGCATGATTTCGGCCGCTACAAGGAAAATACCCTGACCAGGCGTGTACAACGCCGGATGCAGGTGCTGCAGTGCGAAACCGTGGCCGAGTATATCGAGCTTCTGCAAAAGACTCCCGTACAGGTCGAGCTTTTGTTTCGCGAATTTCTGATTGGGGTGACGCAATTCTTTCGTGACCCGCTGGCGTTTGAGGCGTTGGAGCAGGTAGCGATACCCAAACTGCTGGAGAATAAAACGGCAAATGACGCGGTGCGCGTCTGGGTGCCCGGATGCTCGACCGGCGAGGAAGTGTATTCCATCGCGATCCTTCTGAAAGAAGCCTGCATCAGGATGTCGATCACACCAAAGCTGCAGATTTTTGGTACCGATGTTGATGATCGCGCCGTCGCAACCGCCCGCGCCGCACGCTATCGCAAGGTAACAGGCATTTCCGAAGCCCGGTTGGAGCAGTGGTTTGTCGAGAATGGCGGCGACCATTGCCCGGTGAAGGAAATCCGCGAAATATGCGTCTTCTCACCCCATAGCGTGGTCAAGGACCCGCCCTTTTCCAAGCTTGATCTGCTATCGTGTCGCAACCTGTTGATTTATATGAACGCGGAATTGCAGGACCGAGTCCTGCACAGTTTCCACTATGCCCTGCGGCCCGGTGGCGTGCTGTTCCTGGGGCCATCCGAAGGCACAACACGGATGCCTTCGGCTTTTGGGGCGCTGGACAAAAAGCATCGTATTTTCACCCGTCTGGACGGCGAAGTGATGCTGCTACAACTGCCGAATTTGTCGCATGTCGTGAAATCGCCGCCGTTGGAAATTAACAGATCCACATCGACCGAGGATCGGACAGACCGCAATGCCCGGCGTGCGCTGGAACAATACGCGCCTGTTTATGTGGTGATCGACCGCAATCAGGATATCGTTCGGTTTTCCGGTGGCAATATTGGCCGCTATCTTGAGCCTGCCGAAGGTGCAGCCAGCCTGAAACTGTTCGGGTTGTTGCGCAATAACCTGAGGCCAGCGGTGCAAACCGCGTTGCAGACGGTTGCCAAAACCAATCAACCGGTTGTGGATCCGGACATTCGCCTGAAGATTGAGGGTAAAAGCCGGTTGATCACGCTGATCGTCACCCCGATTGCAGGCGATCTTTGTGTCGTGGCCTTTCAGGATGCGCGAATTGCCGGCGCTGATATTCAGCCAGCGGCGACGGGCGCCAATGATCACCAGGACGACGCCCTGGCAATTGATCAGGAACTGCGAACGACCAGAGGGCTGCTTCAGACCGCGACAGACGATCTGGAAACCACCACCGAAGAAATGAAATCGGCCGCCGAAGAATATCAGTCGGTCAACGAGGAATTGCAATCTTCGAACGAGGAACTGGAAACCGCAAAAGAAGAGATGCAGTCGGTCAACGAAGAACTGCACACCATCAACGCCGACATGACCGCCAAGAATGAAATGATGACATTGTTGAACAGTGATCTGAAAAACCTGCTCGACAGCACGGACATCGCGACGATTTTCCTCGACAACGATCTGCGGATAAAGAACTTTTCCACCGGGATGACGCAGATCATCCATTTGCGTGACGAAGACCGTGGCAGGCCGATCACCGAAATTGTTCACCTGCTGAACTATTCCGACATGCAAAAGGACGTGCGCAATGTTCTGCGCACCCTCAAGGTCCTTGAAAAGGAAGTGCGGGTTGAAGAGCAGGCGATGACGTTTATCATGCGCATCCATCCGTATCGTACCATCGACAATTTCATTGACGGCGTGGTCATCACCTTTGTCGATATCAGCGGGCGTAAAAAGGCCGAAGAGCGTGCCACCCTGCTGATGGGCGAATTGGATCACCGGGTCAAGAATATCCTCAGCATTGTCTCATCGGTCGTCAAACAGACCCTTAAATCCAGCCCCGCTCCGAAAGATTTCGCAGAGAATATCGAGCGACGCATTTCGGCCATTGCGCGCGCCCATAGCGTTCTGACAAAGGACGGCGGACAAACGGACACGTTGTTGCGGCCGGTTATCGAGACTGAGTTGGCACCCTATGACCGTACCGGGAATATCGCCATCGACGGGGTCGATGTCTTGCTGTCGCCTAAGGCCAGCCTTGCCATGGCGATGGCTATTCATGAGTTGTGCAGCAACGCCACGAAATACGGCGCTTTGTCAACTGAGGAGGGCAGACTGTCTGTGACCTGGACGGTCGCCGGACCGCCTGGTGAACTGATGTTGAACCTGATCTGGGCAGAAACCGGCGGACCCCCCGTCAAGGTGCCGAAGCGGCGCGGGTTCGGTACGGTGTTGATCGAGCGCGGTCTGCCGCATGAGCTTGGCGCAACAGTCGCCCGCGAATTTCTGGAAAAAGGTGTGCGCTGCGCCATTGATATTCCGCTTGCCAAATCCGTAGGCCGCCTGCGGCTGCATGCCGACCACTAGGAGGGTGCCATGACAAAACAGACAATGACGGGCTTTCGGGTTCTGATCGTCGAAGACGAAATGCTTATTGCTCTGGATATCGAAGCAACGCTGGAAGCGCTTGGCTGCGAGGTGCTGGGTCCGGTTGCAAATCTGCAAAATGCGCTCAGCGTCGCCACGCTTGAATCGTTCGATGCGGCGATTCTGGATGTGACCATTCGTGATGAGTTTGTGTACCCCGTCGCCGAAAAGCTTCTGGAGCGCGGAATCCCATTTGTGCTGGCAAGCGGGTATGGCCAATGGGCCCTGCCCGAGGCAATGCGCGTCCATCCCCGTCTGACGAAGCCGTTTACAACAAAGGAATTGGAAACTGAGGTATGGGCGCTCTTTAATGGCTCATCGCGCCGCGACAGCTAAGTTGAGTAGCGCTGCTATATTAGGCGGGTTTGTCTCAACTGATCTGATCGTCGATTAGGTGGCCTGTCGATGACGCCAGAAAGTGTGTCTCTACCCCAGGTTTCTTTACGTGATTTATGATCCTGTTGATGACGGTTGACACGGCAACGTTTACGTCTCGACCATATCCCTGCTTTCACAACATCGTGCGCCAAAAACGGTCGAACCGATCCGAGTTCAGCCCTGAGCGGATTGATCCCGGATTGAAGATCACGGCCGCCCGTCGTTTGAATCGGCCCGTGTTCGACAAAAGCTCTGGTCACTGCATTTATTCAGTGGGCAGTGACCAGAGTCATATTTGTCGCGTTCAGGCTACGAGGAATGGCTTTGCCGCGGCAAGAACCTCTTCCTTCGTCATTGGCTTGTCGAAGGCATCATCCCATGCTTTCTTGCCGCCAATCCGCCGGACCATGGCTGCATGACGCGCCTCGACAGAGTGGATTTGCAGCGCAACAGTCAGAATATCGTCGTTGTCGATCAGATTGCCCGCCTGGCCCTTGTAGGCGGCGACGCCAAGATCTTCGAACGTCGAGGACACGGCGACAAATGTATCGAAGTTTGAAAACACGTCAGGATACTTGCCACCTGCGGTAAAGTCAGCTTCCGGGCGTTTCACGGCCGCATCGCCAAGGACGCCGGACAGCAAGGCGACATGGGCTGCCTCGTGCAGACCGATGTGCCGGAACACTGTCTTGTGTTCTTCCGGGATGAAATTGGCTTCCAGCGCCGTGCGGTAGAACGCGTCTTCGATATGCTCAAGCGTCAAGGCAAAGTTCAGGGTATCGACGATCTGGGCCGGCAAGTCAGCAGCAAAGACCTGACGGGCTGAAAGCGCCAGCACCAAGGGTGCCGAGGCGAGCGCCCCAAGTGACACTGCCGCGCGGCCAAACAAACCTCGGCGATTTGTGATCATCTTGGCCCTCAGATCGGGGTCGAGTCCGCCAAGAATGCTGTCGTTTTGATGAATGTTCATGATGGCTCCTACAGGCTCATGGCCGTGACGTCGGTTGTGATGAATGGCTTGGCTGCGGCAAGAACGTCGGCGGGCGGAAGTGACACGTCCAAACCCTTGTCATCCACGACTTCGGGTCCAGCAAAAGCCACGGATCCCGGCTGCAAGAGATCGCGCACCGTTGCCGCATGGCGTGCTTCAACCGACACGATACTGCCGGCGGCCGCCAGATAGTCGACATTCGTGATCAGCTTGCCGGCACCGTTGTAGGCCGCAACACCCAGGTCCTCAAAGGTAACCGCAGTTTGAAGAACCGAATCGCGGCTGGTGAAATCTACCGCCGAAAAGTCCACCTCCAGCGGCCCGATTGCCTTTTCCGCCAAAGCGGTTTTCAGAAACTCGACATGGGCAACTTCGTGGTCGCGGATATCGGTCAAAATGGCCGTCTCATCCGCAGTCATCTCGGCAAAAGGTTTTTCCAGAACCATCGTATAAAACGCGGCCTCCAGTTGTTCCAGCGCATAGGCGTAGTTCAATACGCCGATGTCGCCCTCGCCCAGGTCAGCCGCCATTGCCGCACTGATCCCGAAATTTGGCAAAAGCCCGCCGAATCCCGCAATCGCGGCACCTGTGACGCCAAATTTCAAGACTGCCCTGCGCGAATTGTCGCTCGGCGCTGCGGGCATGGGATGGTCAGTAACTTGATCTCGCGTTTTCATCGCTTGTTCCTCAATTTTGGGGGAAGAAGATTCGGATCAGCAGTTCCGTATGCAGACAACCCGCCGTGGACCAATTCGTTCCGCAGCCCCGTGATCGCAAGTGCGTCATCGCGGTGCTCTGGTTTCTGATCAGGCGCCGTCTGTTGCAGATCCCGATGCACGCCGGTTTTAAGAGCAGCCCAGTACGCAAGGGATCTGGGCCCGCTTTCCGCTATGACGCCATTCCCCGTAATGCCGATACGGGGTGTTTGGTCGTCAAAGACGAAAATGCTGCATCAGCAGTCATACACGGCGGTGCCATCAAAGTTTCTTTATTGCTTTAATGAACGTATTTTAAAATCAGAATCGTTTTTGGCAGTGGCGACAATCTCGACACGCAGTCAAGAGTTCGGGTTGTCGGTTATTCAGTTCCTCGTTTCCAGCCGGCCGGGGGTCTGCGAGGCCGGACATGTCCCGGCCAGTCTGCTGAAGGTGGCCCACCTGAGATCACGTTTTCGTGTTCTGACGGCTGGAGCGATATTGTGGTGTGCATGAAATCGGCATGATTTGAAGGTTAATCCAGGAGCACTTGTCGCTTTGCCTGATGCGCCAGACCCTGGGGAGACGTGTCCAATGAATTGACACGTCGGTCAGACGCAGCCTTAAAGATAGCTCAGGACAGCAAGAGGCGTCGACAGTGACCAGAGTCCAGGGTCTTGTCGCGGTGTTGTCTCATGTGACAAATCGAGGGAGGAAATCAAATGAAAGCCGTAAACCTGTTGGTCGTCGGACTTGTATCGCTGCCGTTTGCAGCGCAGGCCCAGACCGAGATTTCTTGGTGGCATGCCATGACGGGCGCCAATTCCGAGGTCGTCGACAAAATCGCCAACGATTTCAACGCGAGTCAAACCGAATATGTGGTCAAGCCTGTGTTCAAGGGCAGTTACCCCGAAACGCTGAATGCGGGTATTGCCGCGTTCCGTGCCGGACAGGCGCCAGACATCATTCAGGTTTTTGACGTCGGCACCGGGGTGATGATGGGCGCGCAAGGGGCTATCAAGCCCGTGGCAGAAGTTCTTGACCAAGCTGGCTTTACCTTTGACAAGAGCGAATATCTTCCTGGAATCGTTGGTTATTATTCCAGCCCCGAGGGCGAAATGCTGTCCTTTCCATACAATTCATCTTCGCCGATCCTGTATTACAACAAGGATATTTTCGAAAAGGCCGGGTTGGACGTGAACGCCCCGCCAAAAACCTGGGCCGAGGTTTGGGCCGCTGCCCGCACGATCAAGGAAAGCGGTGCAGCCACCTGCGGTTACACCTCGACCTGGCTGACCTGGATCCATACCGAGAACTTCGCTGCGTGGAACAACGTCTCTTGGGCCAGCAACGAAAACGGTCTTGCCGGAACACCCGAACTGGCGATCAACGGGCCGCTTTTTGTCAAACACTTCCAAGAGCTTGCTGATTTGGCCAAAGAAGGTGTGTTCGTTTACGGCGGCCGCACGTCCGAGGCCAAGCAGAACTTTACCTCGGGGGAATGCGGTATTTTGACCGAAAGTTCGGGGGGCTTGGGCGATATCGTCAAATCGGGCATGAACTATGGCATCGGACAATTGCCCTATGACGAAACCGCGGAAGGCGCGCCGCAAAACACCACGCCGGGCGGTGCTTCGCTGTGGGTGATGGGCGGCAAGTCGGACGAGGTCTACAAGGGCGTTGGCACGTTCTTCAATTATCTGTCACAGACCGAAGTGCAGCAATTCTTGCATGAACAGTCCGGTTATTTGCCCGTAACCACTGCCGCCTACGAGGCGACCAAGGCGTCGGGTTTCTATGAGACGAACCCCGCGCGTGAAGTCCCGATCCTGCAAATGTCCGGCAAGGCACCTACCGCAAACTCCAAGGGCGTGCGTGCGCCGAACCTGCCGCAACTGCGCGACATCCAGAACGAAGAGTATGAAAAGATGTTGGCAGGTGAGCAGACAGCAGAACAGGCGCTGAACGCGGCCGCTGAGCGTGGCAACGCCGCGATCAAAGACGCTTCGGGCGGCTGATCTGTCTTGAGATGGCGCGCATCAGCATAAGCTGGTGCGCGCTTTTTGAGAGTCTGCAAGGCAAGGATTCTGAATGCGACGGACCGTCTTCCCGCACAAGGTTCTGCCTTGGCTGCTGCTGGCTCCCCAGTTGGCGATCACACTGATCTTCTTTTACTGGCCCGCAGCGCAGGCCTTTCGGCAGTCGGTTCTACGCGAGGACCCCTTTGGGCTGAACAGCACATTTGTCGGCCTCGCGAATTTTCGCAAAGTGCTGGGCGATCCGAGTTACCTGAACTCGGTGAAGGTGACGGTGATCTTTTCCGTGCTGGTTGCCTTTTTCGCACTGGGTCTCGCGCTGTTTCTGGCCGTGCAGGTCGAGAAGATCGTGCGCGGCAAGGGTTTTTACCGCACGATGATGATCTGGCCCTATGCAGTGGCCCCGGCCATTGCGGGGATGCTGTGGCTTTTCATGTTCAACCCGTCGTTCGGGTCATTGGCGTGGCCGCTGCGGCAGCTCGGCATCGCCTGGAATCCGTTGCTGAATGGCGAACAGGCGATGGCGTTGGTTGTGGCCGCTGCCACGTGGAAACAGATCAGTTACAACTTCCTGTTCTTCGTCGCCGGGTTGCAGGCCATTCCCAGATCATTGCTGGAAGCGGCCGCGATTGATGGCGCAAGCAGGCGGCACGCGTTCTGGACCATCGTGTTTCCCCTGCTCGCTCCGACCACATTCTTTCTGTTGGTCGTCAATACGGTCTATGCGCTGTTCGACACGTTCGGCATCATCCATGCCGTCACCAGCGGCGGGCCGGGCAAATCGACCGAAACCCTTGTCTACAAGGTTTACAACGATGGCTTCGTGAATCTGATCATGGGGGATTCCGCGGCGCAGTCGGTAATCTTGATGGTGATCGTCATCACACTGACCGCCTTCCAGTTCCGGTTCATCGAAAGGCGGGTGCATTATGGGTGACGGATCCCACATCCCGCTTTCTGCGCGCGGGCCGGCCCGGATGCTCGCGCATTTCTGGATGATCCTTGGGGTCATCATCGTGGCCTTTCCGGTGTACTATGTTTTCATCGCCTCAACCCATTCCACCCAGACCATCCTGCGCCCGCCGCTACCCTTTTTGCCCGGACCGGAGGCGTTCCAGAACTATGACGAAGCGTTTTCCGGCGGAATAGGGCGGATCGGCGGGGTCAGCTTGTGGCGGCTGTTGGGCAATACCACGCTGATCGCCATGGGCATTGCCCTGGGGAAAATCGCGATCTCGATGGCCTCGGCCTATGCAATCGTGTTCTTTCGCTTTCCTTTGCGCATGGCGTGCTTTTGGCTGATCTTCATCACGCTGATGCTGCCGGTCGAAGTGCGGATACAACCGACCTACAAGGTGATGGTCGATCTGGGACTGATCGATACCTACGCCGGCCTGATTCTGCCGCTGATCGCCTCTGCCACCGCCACGCTGCTGTTCCGGCAGTTCTTCATGACCATTCCGGATGAGTTGCTGGAGGCCGCAAGGGTAGACGGCGCGGGGCCGTGGCGGTTTTTCAAGGATATTCTCTGGCCGCTGTCGTTGACCAATGTGGCGGCGATCTTCGTGATCCAGTTCATCTATGGCTGGACGCAGTATCTGTGGCCGCTGCTGGTGACCAATTCGAATGAAATGAACACCATCGTCATCGCGCTGAAAAAGATGATCTCTTTTGCCGATGCCGATACACCTTGGAACCTCGTCATGGTGACTTCTGTGCTGGCCATCCTGCCCCCGATCCTTGTGGTCGTAGTGATGCAGCGGTGGTTCGTGAAGGGTCTTGTCGAGACGGAGAAGTAAATGGCGCGTATCCTGCTGAACGAACTTCGCAAAAGCTATGCCGGGCAAGAGGTGATCCACGGCATCACCATGGACATTGCGAATGGCGAATTCGTGGTGATCGTCGGGCCGTCGGGCTGCGGCAAGTCCACACTGCTGCGCATGGTAGCAGGGTTGGAGGGGATCAGTTCGGGCACGATCGAAATTAACGACAAGGTCGTGAACGATCTGGAACCGCGCCAGCGTGACATCGCCATGGTGTTCCAGAACTACGCGCTTTACCCTCATATGAGCGTTCGCGAAAACATGGCCTATGGGCTGAAGATCGCAAAAATGTCCAAAGCCGAGATCGAGGAACGCGTGGGCCGCGCCGCCGCGATGCTGGAGCTTGAACCCTATCTGGACCGCAAGCCGCGCGCCTTGTCGGGCGGGCAGCGCCAGCGGGTTGCCATGGGCCGCGCACTGGTGCGCGAGCCGTCGGCATTTCTGCTGGACGAACCCTTGTCGAACCTTGACGCTAAACTGCGGGTGCAGATGCGGCTGCAGATCAAGGAAATGCATCTGCGGACCGGACAGACGACGCTTTATGTGACGCACGATCAGGTCGAAGCGATGACCTTGGCGGATCGTCTGATCGTTATGAACAAGGGGGTCGCCGAACAGATTGCGACCCCGCATGAGGTTTATACAAACCCTGCCAGCGAATTTGTCGCGGGGTTCATCGGATCACCCGCCATGAACATCTTCACTATCCGCAGTGAGAACGGCGTTGCGCTGATTCCGGGCGGTCACAGGTTGCCGTTGGACGGGTTGCCCGCCGGCGGTCAGTTCCGCCTTGGGCTTCGCCCCGAGGATCTTGATGTCGTCGGTGCGGGCACGCCTGCTATTCCGGTTTTGCTGCGCTCGGTTGAATGGCTGGGCGCGGATGCCTTCGGCTATGGCGTGATAGAAGGCTCGAACGAGTTGGTGACGCTGCGCTTGTCGGGAAATACTGCGGCTGCACGTGGCGACCGCCTGCTTGTCGCGCCCCCGATGGGGCGTCGGCATCTTTTTGAGTTGGACACTGGCAGGCGGATCTAGTCGCATTCGTGCGTGGGGCGCACCAAGGATGGCGTGAACGGTTCGTGGTGGAATCGCCAACGCTGACGACACAAACATTCCTCGCCGGCCGATTATCGCGCACAACGTGTCCGCAGACGGGCCCCCAAAGGTCAAGTATGCGCGGTCCACAGGAGCGTTGCGTGCCAAATCCTGACGCCGACTTCTTTTCATCTTGCGGGAAACTGGCAAACCAGTTGAGGATTCGCTAGTGGCAAGGAGAGTGTTTCCATTTATCGGAGCGACTTGATGAAAATCTACATTGCAGGCCATCGTGGCATGGTGGGGGGCGCCATTCTGCGTCGGCTCGAAGCGCGCAGGGATGCGGACGAGGATCTGACGCTGATCACCCGCACGAGCGCCGAGTTGAACCTGACCGAACAAGCGGCCGTGCGCGATTTCATGCGGGCCGAAAAGCCCGATGTGGTGATTCTGGCCGCCGCAAAGGTAGGCGGAATTCATGCCAACAATACGTATCCGGCCGATTTCATTTATGAAAACTTGATGATTGAGTGTAATGTCATTCATGAAGCATTTGCCGTCGGGGTGCGGCGCCTGTTGCAACTGGGCAGTTCCTGCATCTATCCCCGCGCCGTGCCGCAGCCGATGCGCGAAGAAGCCATGCTGACCGGGGTTCTGGAAGCCACCAATGAACCCTATGCCATTGCCAAGATCGCCGGGATCAAGCTGTGCGAAAGTTATAATCGCCAGCACGGCACCGATTACCGCAGCGTGATGCCCACCAACCTTTACGGGCCGGGCGACAATTTCCACCCCGAGAACTCGCACGTTCTGCCCGCCCTGATCCGCCGGTTCCACGAAGCTGTATTGGCGGGCGATGACGAGGTGATGATCTGGGGGTCTGGCAAGCCCCGGCGCGAATTTCTGCATGTCGACGACATGGCCGAGGCCAGCCTGTTCGTGCTGAATCTGGACAAGACTGCCTATGATGCTGACACTGAACCGATGCTGAGCCACATCAACGTCGGCTCGGGCACCGACGTGTCGATCCTGGAACTTGCGCAGATGGTGGCGGATGTGACCGGGTTTCAGGGCCGCATCACCAACGATCCGTCGAAACCCGACGGCACCCTGCGCAAACTGATGGATGTGTCACGCCTGACCAACATGGGCTGGCATGCGCACATCGGGCTGGAAGACGGGATCAGGGGCACCTATCGGTGGTTTTTGTCGCAGGACGGAGGTATACGCGCCAAGTGATAAAATAACTTGGCGCATTTCATCGGGTTTGACCAAACCCAAAGCGAGATAACACTGGTGACTGGGTATAGGAGTGAATGAATGAACGTAACCCGTTTTGAAAGCCTGGGCGACAATTGCGAGTTTGGCTTTGTTCTGCGTACCTATGGCGTTAAAAGAGGCGGCCTGTTCCGCTGGGCCCTGACCACCGTACCAGTTTTGTGTAACACGCTGGGTGCAAAGGTCGATAAGTTTTATAGGCTTGAAAACCTTGAACCTTCCAACCCCAGAATGCTGCGCGACAAGGCCACAGGGCTCCGTTTCCATAGCGAGATGATCAAGGATTCTGCGTTTGTTGAAAATTATTTTCAAATCTATCAAGATGAGATCAAAAAGATCCACTATTTGTACAGTCAGTTTCAGATGAGATTGGCTGATCCAGCCTGTATTCTTGTCTATAAAGACAACCGAAATCCGGACGCTGATAAAATTCAAAAGCTGGCCGATACAATCAAAGCGGACGGAAAAGCCAAATTGCTTTATGTGACGCGACAGGCAGATATTCCCCCTGGAGAAGTCAGGGCCAAAGGCGGCAACCTTTATTATGGAAAGATTGATAGGCTCGCCGAATATTCCACAGCTCAAGATTTTTCTAAGCGCGTTTGGGGTCAAGTCTTAGAAAATGCTGACAAAATGATCCCCCACCACTAGACCGGCAATCCGAAACGCACATTCCCGAAAGTTACTTCCATGATCACCCCCCTTCTTCTGTCCGGCGGGTCCGGAACCCGCCTCTGGCCGCTGTCGCGCAAGAGTTATCCCAAGCAGTTCGGCAAGCTGACCGGTGCCGAAAGCCTGTTTCAGGCCTCGGCGCGGCGGTTGTCGGGCGCGGGCTTCAGCGCTCCCATGGTGATCACCGGGTCTGATTTCAGGTTTATCGTGACCGAACAACTGGCCAATGTGGAGATCGCTCCTGCAGCAATTCTGATCGAACCCGAGGGGCGCAACACCGCGCCGGCGGTTCTGGCCGGGGCGCTGAAACTGGCGGCCACGTCGCCCGGCGCGCTGATGCTGGTGGCGCCGTCCGATCACGTCATTCCCGACGCGGCGGCCTTCCGTGCGGCTGTGATCGCCGCTGCGCCCACCGCCGAGGCGGGGCAGTTGGTGACCTTCGGCATTCGCCCGAACCGGGCCGAGACCGGCTATGGCTGGCTGGAGCTTAGCACTGCACCCGATTTCACACCAACTGCACAGCCGCTCAAGGCCTTTGTCGAAAAACCTGACGGGGCATCGGCGCAGACCATGCTGGACGGTGGTCAGCACTTGTGGAACGCGGGCATTTTCCTGTTCTCGACCGATGCTCTGATAGCGGCGTTCGAAATCCACGCCCCCGAAACTCTGGCCGGAGTGCGCGAGGCACTTGACATGGCCGAGGTGGATCTGGGCTTCACCCGGCTGGCGCCGAAGGCTTGGGCTGCGCTGGAAGATATCTCAATCGATTATGCGGTCATGGAAAAGGCCGACAACCTGTCGGTTGTGCCTTACGGCGGTGCCTGGTCGGATCTGGGCGGTTGGGATGCGGTCTGGCGCGAGAGCGTGCCGGATGCACAGGGCGTCGTCACCGCCGGCCCCGCCACAGCGATCGATTGCCACAATACATTGCTGCGAGCCGAAGAAAGCCACCAGCACCTGGTGGGGATTGGACTGTCTGACATCATCGCCGTGGCCATGCCAGATGCGGTTCTGGTGGCCCATAAGGACCGCGCACAGGATGTGAAGAAGGCCGTCGCCGTGTTGAAGGCCAAAGGGGCTGCGCAGGCTGAAACGCTGCCGCGCGATTATCGGCCCTGGGGGTGGTTTGAAAGCCTGGTTGTAGGCGCGCGGTTTCAGGTCAAACGCATCGTGGTCCATCCCGGCGCTGCGCTGAGTTTGCAAAGCCATCATCACCGCGCCGAACACTGGATCGTGGTAGAAGGCACCGCGAAGGTAACGATCAACTCCGAGGTGAAACTGGTGACCGAGAACCAGTCGGTTTTCATCCCGCTTGGCGCCGTACATCGAATGGAAAACCCCGGCAAGGTAACCATGGTACTGATCGAGGTGCAGACCGGCAGCTACTTTGGGGAAGACGACATCATTCGATACGAAGATGTCTATGCCCGCGGTCAAGGTGCCAAAGGGTGAAGGCACGGTTCTGCTGTTGGTACGCTAGGCCCTATCGACGCAGCGATGTCGGACACTGGGGGAGTTTCCACGGGCGGTGGACCCGAGGGTGAGTCGGTGAATAAGATGCCGCGATCCTGGAAGCTGAGAGTACACTGCAGGGATAAACGCAGATCAGCGCCTCGCATCGATCTTACGGCACAAAAAAAAGGCATTTGAAACAACATGACCGCAAGACTGATTTTCGACATTGGCGCCAATAATGGCGATGATACCGCGTTCTATCTGGCAAAAGGGTTCCGCGTGGTCGCGGTCGAGGCGGATCCCTCCCTCTGTACAGGGCTTGAAGCACGCTTTGCCGTCGAAGTAGCATCTGGCGACCTGATCATTGAAAATGTCGGCGTGGCCGGGTCCGATGGGACGCTGGACTTTTACGTCAACAGCTACAGCGAGTGGAGCTCGTTCGTGAAAGGCGTCGCCCGCAAGGCCCAAGGAGTCACCCGGGGCTGGCATGACATTCACTGTCGCCTTGCCGCAGTTTGATAACCCCGGTCGGACAGGAAGCTGGCGCTGATGTTCAACGCCTCGCGGATCGACACATCCATGTCAATATACCGATAGGTGCCAAGGCGGCCCACGAAACTGACCCCGGTTTCGGTTTTCGCCAAGGCTTCGTATTGGCCCAGCAGAGCCTTTTCGCGCACGAGGCGGATCGGATAATAGGGAATGTCGCCGGGGCCGCACGCGCGTGCAAATTCGCGGTAACACACGGTGCGGGCATGGCTTTCCCAAGGGCTGAAATGCTTGTGCTCGGTGATCCGGGTAAAGGGCACCTCGGCGTCGCCGTAATTCATCACGGGACAGCCCTGCCAGTCGCCGGTTTCAACGAAACGCTCAAAATCCAGCGTACGGTATCCCAGTCGCCCCAGCCGTTGGCCGAAATAGGCGTCCAACGGTCCGGACCAGAACATGTGATCCACCCGCCCTGCCTGTTCCGGGGTGAACGGCGAAGACAGATGCACGTCAATGTTCGGGTGATCCAGCATCGCCTCAACCATGGCGGAATAGCCCGCCTCGGGTATGCCTTGGTGGGGATGGGAGAAATAGGTGTCGTCGTAATTGAAGCGCAGCGGCAGGCGTTTCAGAATCGCGGCAGGCAGATCGGCCGGGGCGCAGCCCCATTGTTTCTCCGTATAGCCGCGAAAAAACGCCTCGTATAGATCTCGGCCGACGAACCGCAGGGCCTGTTCCTCAAAACTTTGCGGGTCGGAGATGGAGCGGTCAGCCTGAGTTTCTTCGATGAAAACCATCGCCTCGTTGGGGCGAAAGGCGCGGCCGAAGAACTGATTGATCGTGTGCAGATTGATCGGCAGGGCAAACACCTGGCTGCGAACGGTGGTTTTCACCCGGTGGTGATAGGTTCGGAACCGCGCGAATCGCGTGATGTAGTTCCAAACTCCAGCGTCGTCGGTGTGAAAAATATGCGGCCCATAGACATGCACCATCACGCCGGTGTCAGGGCAGCGCGCGGTGTGGCAATTGCCCGCCACATGGGCGCGGCTTTCAGTCACTGTGATCTGGCATCCGGCCTCGGCCAGTTGCCGGGCAATCACCGCGCCGGATAATCCGGCCCCGACAACAAGTAATTTCATCCGTCTCGATCTGCCTGACTGGTGCCAGAACACCCTAGGCAACTCCACCTTTCAAGACAACCGCAATTGCCAGCTTTCAAGACCGATGCGTCGTTGTATTTAACCTGCATCCAGAAGACTTCTCGGCTGATCTGCCTAAACACAATCCGCGCTGCCGGAAAAAGGGCGATCGGATACGGCGCCAGTCCGTTGCCAGTTATGGGCCATTCCCTAAACTTGCTCTGTTCGAATTCTTCCGAAAAATCACAGAGTGTGACTCACGACGGCACAAAGGTGTTGGGTAAATGACATAACTTTTCTTGCAGGATCGCGTGCAACTCGGGCCCGTTGGGCACAAAATTCAGGATCTGCATCGAATTTTGTCCGCGGGTCAGCAATGCGTCGCTGACCAGATCGTCATATCTGCGGTCATCGGACGGATCCATGCCTACAAATTCGACGAGCCTGCGCACCAGTGCGCGACCTTTTTCGGGGTCGGCATAGACGTCCTCAAAAAGCACTACGAAAGGAGACTGGTCGTAGTCGTGCATCAGTTTCAGCAGGTCACGGCGCCGGGCCAGACAGTAGTCCATGTGCGCCACGGCAGCTTGGATAGTGATCGGCTCGGGCGTCCGGGTGCCGGCGATGATCGCTGCATAGATCGCATTGGCGTCAGGCCCGCCCCAGGCTTCGGTCGCTTGGGCCAGTTGCAGCGACAGGATGCGATCGTCCTCTGCCCGTCGGTCCAGAATGATATGGCGATACCCCAGATCGGTGGCCACGTGCATCAGGCAATCGTTCACTTCCGGCGTGGGCAGCTCATAACAATGCTTGATCAATGGGCGATTGGCCAGGGCTTCGGCCATGCCACGTTGCAACATCGCGCCATCACGATCTACTAACCAGGTGTTGGTGAGATGGCCCAATATACGGTCTGGATTGAATGGTTCGTGTGCAATCTTGGGGTGTTCGGACAAGGTTTCCAGCAGGCCCGCCAATGTGGTGCCCCCGGTCCTGCGCATGGTCCAGATAATAAAGGGATCGCTCAAAGATCTGTTCCTTGCCGATTACATTTCACGTAAAATCAGTATCATCTGCCCCAAAACATCACAAGTTGCGGCATTTCAAGGGACCGAGGAAAAAATGCAAGCGGGCCGAGTGGCAAGGCTTTACCTGTCACATCGCTTAGGAGACAACCCATTCATGAGCCACGCCATGAACCCTTCCCCTCTGATCACCGTCATAGTGCCCGTGCATGATGTTGCTGACTATGTCCAAGCTTGCATCGACAGCCTGCGTGCCCAGACACTGCGTGATTTCGAATGTCTTGTGATTGATGACGGTTCGACTGACGACAGCGCCGCCCGGGCCCGCGCTGCCATTGGCGACGATCCCCGCTTCAGGCTGATCGGTCAGGAAAATCGCGGTTTGTCGGGAGCACGCAACACCGGGCTTGATCAGGCAAGGGGGGCATTCATCGCCTTTGTCGACAGCGATGACCGTGTGATGCCCGATTATCTTCTGCGGCTATGGCAGACGCTTGACGAGACAGGTTGTGACTGGGTCGCCTGCGCTGTGCGGTTCTGTCAGCCCGATGGATCGGGCCAGACCCATTCGGCGATCCACGGCGCATCCGTACTTGCCGATCATCAGGTGCCCCGCCGCTTTGCCTTTGGCGACTGGTGCGACGTGATCCGGCATTTCCCCTCGGCATGGAACAAGCTCTATCGTGCCTCGCTGATCGACGGGTTGCGCTTTGACGAAGGTGTCTGGTTCGAGGATCATGGCTTCTTTCAGCGGGCCGCGCTGCGCACTGATCATCTGATGTACCTGCCCGAAGCGTTGTATCTGCAAACTCAGGGTCGACCGGGGCAGATCACCGACAGTGACGATGATCGGGTGTTCGATCAGTTCGACGTGCTGGACCGGATCCGCGCCACCCTGCAAGGCAGCACGCGGCCCGGGGCGATTACCGCCTTTGCCCGCCTCGCCAGCCGCCTGCTGTTTGAACGCAGCATTGCCCTGCGCGATCCTGATCGGCGCGCCAGATTTGCCGCCGAGGCGGCAAGCTATCTTGGGCGCGAAGGCATCGCCTTCAGCCCCGATTGGGACCCCGAGATTGCCCGCAGTTTTGCGCTCGAAATGGCCGGAACGCTGCCGCTCAGCGTGGTTTTGTGCTGGAACGGACAGGCCGAGGCCCCCCTGCGCGAGAGTCTGGGCGCGTTGGCCGCTCTGCGCGGTCCGGGTCGTGAAGTTCTGGTGATCTGCTCCAGCCGGGGCGTTGCGCGAACTGCTCTGGCGGGCGACCTCTTCGGCGCACGGGTCATAGTTCAGCCTGTGCGCGGCCTCGCCAGGGCACGAAACCACGGGCTGATCCAGGCGCGTGGGCAGTATGTTGTTTTCCTGAATGCGGGCGACCGGCCTGCTCCCTTGGCGCTGCTGAACTGGTGCGAAACAATGTTCCGTGCTGATGCGGATTTCGGGCTGTCGTCGTTTCGCACCGGCCCCGGTCCCACGGCTCCGGTAAATAGCGGGTTTCTGGATGATAGCCTTTTGCCCGGTGGACGCCCCCCCCGGGGCTTGATGGAGATCACCCCCCAAGGGGCCCTGAACCTTGAACCACAGACGTCAGCGAAAATCGCCAGACGGGATTTTCTGCTGGAACAGGGACTGTTTTTTGTTCCCGGCCTGCATTCTGAATCGGTCTTTTGCATCAGTGCCGCCGTGCAGGCGCGGCGGGTGGTTTGCACACCATGGCCAGGGATCGAACTGGCCTCGTCGCCAAGGCGGGCCTTCGTGCTGCCCACAACTCTGTGGCGCAGTCAGGCATTACTCGGCCGCGCACTACCCGGAGCAGTGGCCGCCGCGCTTCCGGAAGGTTGGCAGCGAAGGCTGTTCGCCCGGGTGCTGCGCGCTCAGGTTCACCAAACCGTCGGCCTTTCGCGGATGCGACGTGGGCTGATCCTGACCGGGGCTGCCCTGACCGCGCTGCGTTATCGGTTCGGACGACAAAGCGGCGCTCCCGCAGGGCTGGACCCTTCGGAGGGGCTCCGCCTGCCATTTGTGTTTGATCCCATCGGCCTGGTGCGACGCAGCCTGCTGGCCCGACGGATTGTGACCGATGCGCCGCTCAGTGCGCGATCAACCGCGCATGACGGGCTTCGGATGCACCATTTCCCACTGACCAACCGAGGAGTGTTCCGGTTTCGTGCGGATTTCCAGACCGCGCCAAATGCCAATGTGTCGTTCTATGGGGCGAGGGGGGCAACCATTCCGTTCCATCTTTCAGTGCGGCAGACCGAAGGACTGGTCGTGTGCAACGATTTTCACGGCGGCTGGGGTGTCGAACGGAAAACCCACATGGCGTTGGCTTTGACGGGCGTGGATGTCACCATCGAATTGGCCCCGCCCCATGTGACCGTCTGGATCGACGGTGCCCGGATCTGTCGCTTTGGCCCGCCGAAACTGAGGCGGCGCAGCGGCATTCGGGAATTGGGGACAATCACCGCGCTGGGACTTCAGGGCGGCATATATCCCTTTGAAATGCTACCACATACACCTCAGCCCGGGCAGATCCTGCTGGACCCACGCCTGAACCTGTGCATCGGTCTTCCACCGGGTGAAACGGCAGACTGCATGAGGCTTCGGATCTGTCACGATGGGTCGGATGTGGCCTTGTTTTCCGTGGACGGTGGCCGTGGGGCCATTGCGGTGATCCAAGGGTATCTATGGCAGAATTTGCCCGCCGATGCGCCCTTGCGGCTCGAGGTGCGCCGCCGAGGGGCCACGCCGTGGCTCTTCGAGATCCCGCGCGCCGAGATGGCCGACCGTCTTGGCGCGCTGCTGCAGACTGAACTTTCCCCGGGTGAAGACACCGCGCTGTTTAATGTCCTGGAACATCTGCGGCATGGCGGATTTCTGGGGCATCTGCCGCGCAACCTGCAAGAACGCGCGCACAGACTGGCGCGCAATGCGGGGCTTGCGCGGTTTCTCTTGCCGCCCGGCAGCACCGACACCGGGCCGCCGCCTCTGGCGCCGTTGCAAGACACCGAAACTGCCGAACTGGATGTTGCCTTGGCGCAGTTCATTCAGACTCAAAGAGCAAACCCAGCAGGCGACGCCTTGGCGTTCTTGCGTGGCATTGCTCTCCCGTCCGGACCAAAAAGGGGGCTGTTTATGGCCCTGAGCGAATACTTCTCCATGCCGGGACGCGATTTCGACGGGTTCGCCCGATTGGCCGAAGGCACCGGCTTGCCCTACGTCAACCTGCCAGAAGATCGCTGGAGCCTTTCGGCCACGCTACCGTTCCTGCTGTGCGCGGGCCGCCTGGACGATCTTGTTACGGCCATGCAGCGTCTGGCTGAACTGGGCGACGGCTGGGTTCTGACCCCGCCCCTTGCCTGGGTCGTGCGGCGGGTGATGGACATACCCGATATCGACCCTTGGACGCGCGAGAAGATGCTTTATGCGTTCATGGCCTTTGTCGACAATCGGCGTGCCGATTACTGGGAACGCATTCATTGCCGGGAACTGACACGGGCCGCGGTCGCCATGCTGGCGTTTCACGGCCGGGCCAGCCATTATCTGCAGCGCGACATCGAGTTGTTCTGCCTGCGGGCCTATGGCCTGTCGAGGCTTTTCTGGCAACTGACCGATGACAGCGCCGTGTCTTTGCCAGCGCGCCTTGAGATCGCGAAGGAACGGTTCGGCGACCTTGCGCCCGGGGCCGCGCCGGAAACCCTTGAGCGCGCCTTGCGCCTGTTTGCAAAGGCCGATTGCGGCGATGCTCCCCGGGCCGGCCGCGAATGGCTTGGCCCGAAAACAGCCGCCCAGAGCCGCGGTGCAGATAGGCACGCGTTCGGATCCGAGGCAGAAGAAAACCTGTTGCGGTTCATGGCCTTTCCGGGGGGTGCCCCTTTGGACCGACTGCAAGCAGATCGGGTGACACAAGGCTTTGCAGGCTTTTATCCTCTGGTGCCCCAGGCCCCGAACTTTGCCTTGCAACGTAGCGTGGGTGCCGAATTGGCCGGGCTTTTGATGGATCCTCTCAGCCCCCCAGACGCGCTTTGGATGGATGGCCTGATCCAGAGGCTGGGCGCCCTGGCGGCAAAGTCTTCGGGGTATCTGGGTTTTGCATTGGGGCTGGCCATGGTCACAGGGCTGAGCGAACAGCCGGGGCAGGCGGCCACTCTGGCCCGGCTGCAGGACTGGCTGATCGCCCGTACCCATGCCCTGACGCCTGCGGACCGACAGGAACTGTTCAAATCGCCGGCGGTGCGCACAGCGCTGGTCGCTCTGAGAAACAGCACGACCGAAACGGGCACCGCCCTGCTGCACGCGCTGGCGCAACAGGCAGACCTGATCCTGCCCGCGCCCGGCCCGGCGGGCAATGCCGGCCTGCCCGCGCCGTCACCTTTGTTCGATGCGATCGTCGTCGTGTTTTCCTGCGTCCCCAACCTCGAAACGCGCATTCCTGCGATGCGCGCGGGCTGGCTTGGCCAACTGGCCGCACTGGGCATTCCCTATGTGGTGGTGGTGGGCAACGGCGACGGGCAGCGGCGTGGCGACGTGCTGCATCTGGACGCACCGGATGATTACGAAGGTTTGCCGCGGAAAACCCTGGCCACGCTGAAATGGGTTCATGACAACACCCGTTTTGGCCATTTGGTAAAGATCGACGACGATTGTTTCCTGAATGTAGCGCTGTTCTTTCACGCGCTGACCTACCGAAAGTTCGACTATTACGGGCGTCAGCTGACACGGGAACCGGGGCAGATGGACCGCGCCTGGCATCAGGACAAATCCACATCGCTCCGTGGCCGTCTGACGCTGGACAAATCGCCAGAACCATCAAGCTATGCCGACGGAGGATCAGGCTACGCCCTGTCGCGCCATGCCATGGCGCGGGCACTTGCCACTGCCGACAGCTCGGCGGGGCGACAACTGATCGCGCTGTCCTTCATGGAAGACAAGCTGCTGGGCGATCTTTTGTCTTTCTGCGGGATCCATGTGGTCGAGGAGGACTACCGCATCGCGATCCGCCGCCGTACCCACCGCGATGCCCTTCCCGTGGCCGCCTGGCACAACAGCTTTTTCGCAAGCAAGGCTGCGCCGTTGCAAATGGTACACCTTGACACCCATCACGATCAGGCCGGTGCTCTGGCCCAACTGGACGCGAACACCCTTTGCCCACCCAAGATATGGCCAACCTTTCAGCAGGCAAAGCTTGGCTATCAGTCCAATGCTCTGGAGCTGATCAGTGACATCGCCACCGTCGAGGCAGCTTGCAACGCCGAGGTGGCAGTGGTGGCCTGCATGCGCAATGAAATGTTCATGCTGCCGCATTTCCTGGCCCACTATCGCCGTCTGGGCGTGGGCGCTTTCTTGATTGCTGACAACTGTTCAAACGACGGTACACTGGAATATCTGGCCGCGCAGCCCGATGTCGCGCTGTTTTCGGTCGATACGGAATACCGGCTGTCGCACTACGGGGTGGCATGGCAACAGGCAATGCTGGCCGCGTTTCGCATGGGAAAATGGTCGCTTGTTGCGGATGCCGATGAACTGTTGGTCTGGCAGACGCCCCAGCGCGAAACCTTGCCCGCGCTGCTGGCCCGGCCGGAATTCGCCACTGCCGAGGCAGTGCGCCTGTTCATGCTGGACATGTATCCCAAGGGCGGGCTGTCGAAGGCCACCTTTGCCAGCGGCGATCCGTTTGCCGAAGCCGGTTTCGCCGACCGGGTGCCGTTCCTGACGAGTGCCCCAATGCGGGGGCCGTTTTCCGACCAGCCTGCCTGGACAAGTGCGCTGCGCCACCGGCTGATCCCCGGGTCGCGGCCCAATCTGTTCACGGCCCAAAAGCTGGCGCTGCTGCGCTATCACCCGTTCATGCGGCTTTCCGAGGGAATGCATTTCGTCGGGGATGTGCGGCTGGCCGATCGCGAATTGATCTTTGCCCATTTCAAATACTCCGCTGAATTCCGTACCAAGGCGCAGACCGAAGTGGCGCGGCAGCAGCATTTCAACGACGCGGAGGAGTATCGCAAATATCTGGACCTCGCATCGGAAGGACGGGATGTAATTTATGATCCGGAGCTGTCGGTGCCCTGGGCTGACAGCCCCTTCGTGCGCGCGCGGCTGGACCCGGCGTAAAGCGCCATCAGTTCATTGATATGCTGGGCCATGCCCACGGGGGGCACTGCACTGCGCCAATAGGCATCCATGTCGATCTCACCGCTCAGAAGTGCCGCGATCCGCCCCTGAAACGCTGCGACATCCCCGGCAGGAAACACCATGTCTGAACAGTTGCCCAACTCTTGCGCTCCGCCCAGGTCACTGGTCAGCAGGGGGATGTGGCGGGCGTGCATTTCGATTGCCACCTGGGGCAGATTGTCGTGCCACAGCACCGGCAAGACCCCCACATCCACCGGCGCCAACAGGCGGTCCAGATCGTCATGTCCATAGCCGTTCGCATAGTCCACCTCGGCCAGATGGGCGCTGAGATCGCGCACGCGGTCCATCGTCGCCCGGTCGCCCCGGCGCGCGGCCAGAACAAGCCGTACCCGGACCGCCAGAGCGGCAGGCAAGCTTTCCAGTGCCTGCAACAAGAAGAAAAATCCCTTGTCCTGCCGCATGTACCCCAGATATCCCAAAGTCAGGATGCCATCGTCTGACTTTGGCAAAGGGTGTGGAACGGTTGTTGAAAAGGCCGCTGCTTCGCGGGTACCGATGTAGCTGGTCTGACACAGTTCACGCCGCAGCCCGTACCGCTCGGCCAGCACCCGCACGGCATCCGACACGCACAAGACATGGTCGCAATGGCGGTTGATCAGATCCACCATCCGCGCCCGGCGTGCGGCAAAGGGCGCGCCATCAGCAGGGCGCAAGGGCTGTAGCTGGCCCTTGGGACGGTGCGCGCGCGCCTTGGCCCGCCGCAGCGCCCCTGCACCCCGGCGCAGTACCCAGAACACTGCCCGAAATGCCACGCCGCCCGGGCGCAGGCCAGCCCGTTTCAAGTGATAGGCAACGCCGTTCCACAGGCGCAACATCCGCCCGTCGTGCACCCCGGTAAGGCAGGTCACGCAGTGACGTCCCTCGTTGTAGTCTGCACAGGTCTGCCGCTCCTGCCGCCACAGGTTCACCTGCGGGCAGAACGGATAATAATTGTGCAGGGACAGAATGAACAGTGTCTGGGGAAAGCGCTCCTTCAGGGCCAGCACCGTCGCGGGCACCCCTTCCAGGTTGTTGAAGTGCACCACGTCATAGGGGCCGTTCCGCATCAGGAAATCACCGAAAACGGCCGCGGTTTCAGCATGGTCGATCTGGGCCGGGTCACCAAACGAGTGATGCGATGGCGACAGTACACCGGAATTGACGATTTCGAAGCGCCGGTCACGGTGGTCTGAGGGGCCGTGGCGGACCTGCTCCCAGCGGGGCGCGCGACTGAGCAGATCGCGAGACAGGCCCGAGGACAGGAAATGCACCTGAACGCCGTCGATTTCACCAAGGGATGCCATGACATTGCGCTGATAGACCGAAACACCGCCACCGCGGTCTTCGTCATCCAGATAATCGACCCAGTTGTAGAAAAGAATCTTCATTCCACGTCATCGCGTGGTTTCAGTCGCTGCTCAAGGGCGGTGACACGCATGTCGACTTCGGTGATCCTTTGGTGGAGGCGCACGCGCAACCCCTGTACGTCATCGATCAGCAGCCCCAGGTACCGGGTCATTTCCGCGTGAAGAGGGTCGTTGGGCAGGGGTGGTTTTCGCTGAAACGCTGCCACATCCACCTTGCTGTTTGGCAACGTTGCGACATATTCCAGCCCGCTGGCACAGCGCGCGGCTACGTCTTCAAAACTTTGCTGATCGGGCAGGGCCTGGCGCATTTCCAGATCAAACTGTTTCAGGGCACGGTCACGGGCCCAGGCGATATCCTGTTCGCCCAAGCCGTGGATTTGCATCACCCGGGTCAATTCCAGCAGTCGGTCATCCAACCGCGGGTTCAGATCCTCTTCGGGAATCCACCAACGACCCAGCTGGCCGCGACAGTCCAGCCCGAGGGCCCGCAGGAACTCTTCATAGATTGCCATACCAACTCGCAGTGCCTCGCTATAGGGGCGGACGTGCACTGCATCGGCGCCAAAGATATCGGCCCAAGGCCGCAGGGCCAAGGCGTAGTCGTAATGCACCGGTTCGATCACCTTGCATACGGCGGTATTGTAGTCCGGCAGGGGCACCTTCACCTTGATCAACTGGTTGTACCATGAATGCAAATGCGCATCGGGGTCGCGCAGCCATGCAATGATGCGAATGTCGATACCCGCCCGGGGCCGGGCCGCCAGATCGCGCAGGATGGCGATGGCTCGGGGGTAAGCGCCGATGCGCATGAACTCTTCGGAACTGATGACGGCGATAGGTTCTGGGGCGGCCTGTGCCGCGGCAATCAAGTCGTCCCAAACTTTTTCGGGTCGTACGGGATTGGAGTAACCGTGCAACAGGGTCGTTACCGATGCCGCGCGATAAATTGCAAAGGCCAGATCCGAGTGCTTTGAAAAATACATGTGCTTGTCAAGATACCGGACGCCCAACCGTGCCAGATGCCCGGCGTTGACATCCATGAATGCTTGAATGGCGGACGTGCCGGTTTTGTAGTGGCCGATGTGAATGTACAAGGTTTTGGTCAAGGACGGATGCACTTAACTTGGAGGAGCGGGAATGCCCGCTTCCGCGGGCGATTGAGAACATGGTAAACGACTGCCTGGCGAAGTGTTGCGGTTATGGAGGAGATGCCGGAGCCGTTCAAGGGCGTGTAACGCTCAGTCCTTGGGTTTCCGCCGTGCCACCTTGGGCAGACTGTATAGCTATGTTTGATGGTGTCGCTACTGCATCAGTCCGGCAAATGACCTGGAGCAAGCACCTCGAAGACCGTCGTTCGGGCATCATGACCGCCTCTTTTCCGAGCGCATGTCAGATGTCTTCAGCGTTCTCCTGACCAGGTTTGTACCAACGCAAGGGGTTGGCCGGTGCGCCGCATCAGCCCGTCGCGTACTGCACGCAGCATCAGCCCCAAAAACCGCGCCCTCTGACCGGGGTGATAGAGAGTTCGGATCAGCCATCTGGGCAGAATGATCACCAGCGCGGGCCAAAACCACGGACCCGCCGCCATGCGATACAGCACCAGCAGATTTCGGTGATAATAATACGCTTTCCACAACGGCGTAAACCGGCGGCTATCCGTTACGAACGTGGAACAATCGTGGTCGAACCGCACTGAGGGTTCAAACCGGATTTCGGCGCCCGTTTCCCGCAGGCCAAGGGTGTATATCCCGTCATCTCCGTACAGAAATAGCCCCGGATCCGGATATCCCACAACGGCAATGGCCCCGCGTGAGATGAAAAAGCCGACAAATGAGGTCACATCCACCCTCCGGCCCTCGTTGGCCGAATAGGCATCGGGCGACAGATGAAACCCGGACCGCCCCTTGATGAGGGCCCGACAAAACGTGGGCAAGTCCCAGAACGGATTGCGGGAGGGGCGGTTCATCTCGCAGATCTTCCCGTCGGGAAAATACACTGCCGCCGCCACGCCACTTCCATCAGGCGGAGAAAGGGCGTGGAAGGCAGCCAGTGCACCCGGCGCGGGGCGGGCATCGTCATCCATGACCACAAGCCATTCCGGATCGAACTGCTCGACAGCACGACGCATCGCGCTGGCAAACCCTCCTGCTCCGCCCAGATTGGTTTCGCTGCGCTCCACCACCAGACGGGGGTTGGCCTGCTGCGCCAGCCATGCGCCGGTTCCATCGTCTGACGCATTGTCGAATACCACAATGGCTTCGAGCTCCCGAGGCGGACTTTCCAGAAGCCGCGCAAGGGCTATCTGAAGCTGATCCAGCCGGTTGTATGTGACGACAACGGCGACAAGTCGCCCGGTGCTGACCCAGTCTGCCTTCTGGTCTGTCACGAGGCACCTCTTCTCGGGGTTTACCGTGTTCGACAAGCCACAGATACCGGCCTGTGTCAAACCTTGGCCTGAGTCGCAGATGATCTCATGACGACAATGAGAAGGCTGTTTACGTAGAACAAAAGGCTACGGATGGATATCGATCCTGCAGAGCAACGGGCGTACTGTTCGTCGGCCCCCGGCACGGCTTTGTCTTTGGGTCGTGACAGGAACGTCTTCACCTTCTTACCCGACGCTGGAAACCGTTTCCGGGTGACTGCGCAAGCCGCGCGCGGCCGGAATGATGAACAGGCGCACATCCCGGATATCGAGTTCGAAATCTCTGCACGGCAGGGGGATGATCAGTGTGTGATAACGTTTGGGTCCTGTCAGCGCTTCATGCGGCGCGATGGTATGCAACAGGGTGCGCACGGCCCGGTCTTCAGACCCCTTGAGGCTGTCTTGTAGAGTGGTGTCCGACAATTCCCCATCTTGGGTCGACCGGACGATTATCGGAAACGTATGGCCTTCGCAGCCCTCGAGTTCAACGATCAGACCCAGAACATCGCCAGACTTGAAGGCACAGTTGCCGAGCGACAGGTTGAACGACAGCCAACTGGGCATACCGGTCACCTTGGCCCACAGATCGGCCAGGTGGCCAGGATAGGATTTGAGTGCGATTTCCACAGTGCCTTGGGAGCTGTCCCAACTGAAATAGATATCTGGCGCCACGTGCACTTCGTTTTCGACGGATTGCGCCAGTTTGAGATTGCGCAAAATCGAAAGTGAGTTCGCGGTGAAAAGCTCGGAAAAGTGGGTCACGCCTGATGTCCTGGTTCTTTTTGAGGGTATCTTTTAGGTCCGCTGTTGGTCTTTGCGCTCTGCGCGGGAAACAAGGCGTGGTTCATGCCGGTTCTGTTGATATCAGCTATGCAACAAGCCTGCCATCTTGTCGAGAGATCAGGAAGCCTGCCGGGCGTCTCTCCGGGGACGGTGGCTGGACCATCGTCCGAAGGTGTGGTTTTGTAATCCCCGGTGCGGGGCGATGTCTGGGTTTGACGCTTCGTGTGGCCTGTAGTTTCGTCGAACCGCTGAACTGAAGTGTCATGGTCATTCCAGAGCCCGCGCCCTCCCTGTCCTGTTCCCGGTGCGACGCCGCCGCCCGGGATGCCGGAGTGGAGCGCGCACGGCGGGCCGCAGTCGAACGGCAGGTGGCCCATGCTGTTCAAAGAAACGGCCTGCGAGAGGCGGTTCTGGGCGCTGCCCTGCTGGCCGCACCGCAGGCCAAGAACGATTCGAGACTCGCTGATTTGCAGGCTGGACTTGAGGCAACGCAGGCGCGCCTCGACGCGGCGCACGACCGACTTGAGGCCCTTCAGATTGAAAGCCGGGCCCGGGCCGAAGCAGATGCCCGGGCGCTGGAGGCGGCCACCAGGGCCCATGAGGCAGCCAGGTCCGCTCTGGATCACATCCAAAAGACATGGTGGTACCGTCTGTTTCATCGCCGTGTTGGTCGTCGATGACCCTTGATGCACGTCCTTGGGCGTTTTTCTTGCCTAACCTGTGGCGTCCCCGGCCAGCCCGTCTGTTCATCGATGTGCAGCACGGTCTGTGCAACCGGATGCGGGCGATGGCCTCGGCTGCGTCGATAGCCGCGCGAACCGACCGTGAACTGGTGGTCGTCTGGTGCCGCGATCCTCATTGCCAGGCCGATCTCACGGATCTTTTCCGGTATGACGGGGCAGTGATCGACAACCGCGCGGATGCCGATCACTGCCGCGCCAGTGCCTCACAAGTCTATAACTACATGGAGATCGAGCCGGACGCCCGGTTTCAGGAACCGATCCTGCCCGATGCTGCCGCGTTCGCCGGGGGCGATGTCTATGTCCGGTCGGCCTATAGCCTCACCAGTTTGCATCAGAACCACGACGACGAGCAACTATTTTTGCGCGCGCTGGAACCCACAGCCGCAGTGTCCGCCTTGGTCCGGAGCGTGCGCCACCCCAACCGGGTGGCCCTGCATGTGCGGGCCAGTACCGGTGCGGGCTATGACCACCTGCCCTATGAAGCGGCGCACAATTGGCCCCCCGAGCGCCACGCCGAACTGTCGGAATGGCGCGCCAAAAGCCAACCCGAGCGGTTCATCGCCCGGCTGGACGGTCTGATCGCCGATTGCCGCGCCGACACGGTTTTCCTGGCTGCGGATCTGCCGGAAATTTATGATCTGTTCACCCAACGGTACGGTCCCCGCGTCGCGATGCTGCCCCGGCCGATTTTCGACCGGTCTTCGGAGCAACATCAGTATGCGCTGGCCGATCTGATGCTGCTGACCGCCGCAGATCTGTTTCTGGCCAGCACTTGGAGTTCGTTCTCGGATGTTGCACAGAGACTTGCGCGCCCAAACCGTCTGGTCGAGAAAAGCGGCGCTGATTTCTGATGGCGTTCGGACTGGCCTCGCGCGTAGGATATTTTGTGACCGGTGTAACAAGGACCTGAAAAGACATGGAGCGTGACGTGAAAGACCGCGAAATTTCTTCCTCTGGTTTGATCGTGATTGCCCCGCCCCTGGACGATGGCGCGCTTGACGCGTTGCTGGCCGGCTTCCGGGGGCAGGTGGTCCTTGTCGAACCCGACCCCGACCGCGCCCTGCGGCTTCAGTCCCGGGAGGGGGTACGTGTGATTGCCGCCGCGATTGGGCACGAGCCTGGACAAAGGCCGCTGTTTCGGTTCAACTTTCCCGGGCTGCGTAGCCTGTTCGCGCCCACCGCCGCGCTTAAAGACTCCTTGCCCGGCCTGCGCGAAGTGGGGCGCACGATGGTTTCGGTGATCGCCTCCGCCGAACTTGCCCGGCAACTGGGCGATCTGCCTGAACCCTTGGCGCTGCACATCGATGCCCCCGGGGCCGAGTTGATGGTTCTGCAGGGGCTGGCCACCGCAGGGGTGCTGGCCCGGGTGGCCCGACTTCAAATGCGCTGTGGCACGGTGCCGATGGTCGAAGGGGCCGCTTCGCGCGCAGCCGTGCAGGACTGGATCGTGGACCAGGGTTTTGTTCTCGCCGCAGATACGTCCGACGATCCCGACTGGGCCGAATTGGAATTCCGTGTCGATCTTGTGGCCCGCGCACTGGACGAAACCCGCGCGGCGCTGAAAGTGAGCGAGGACGTCGCGCACCAGCAGCAGGCGCAGATCTCGGCCCTGAAACATGAGGCCGCAGACCGCGACAAGACGATCACCGATCTCGAAACGGGGCTGGCTGCAGCGCGCAAGGCAAAGGCCGAGACGGACAGCGCGTTGAAGCAGCGGGATGTCACGCTGAAATCCCGCGAAGACGATCTGGCAAAGGTGACGGGCGAACGCGACACGGCGCGCGGCCAGGCGGAACAGCGCAACAAGCGGATCACCGAACTGGAAGCGACGGTGAACGCTGCGCGCCAGACAACTGAGCGGGCTAAATCCGATCTCGGTGTGGCGTTGCGCATGCAGATGTTGGCGCAATCGGACCTGCGCGATTTGCAGATGCGTTTCCGCGACGTCGAACAGGCCCGCAGTTCCCAGCAGTCGTTGCTGGAAAAGCTGACACCTCGTTTGCAACAGGCCGCTCGCCAGCTTCAGCAGTTGCAGCTTGCAGATACGCCTGCACTCTTGGAGGAGAAACCGTCCGACGCTAACCGGGGGGCCATCGCGCCGCACCTACCCAAGTCCAAGACAAAGCGCAAATCCGGTAAAAAGACCGCCGGCAAATGAACGACGTGCTTACCCCACAGGATTTGCAAGCGAGCCTCGACGAGGCTCTGGCGATGCTGCGCGACTATGCCCGCGACTGCCCGGCACCCCTGTCCGATCTGGCGCCCCTGCCCAGCCTTCTGGCCCAGTGCGAAGCGTTGTGCGCGGCTGCGCCACCGCCGGCCAAGGTACGGTCGATCCATCACCTGGCCTGTTCCGGGGGCACGCTGATCAGCAAATGTCTGGCCTCAATGCCAAATGTCACCGTGCTCAGCGAAATTGACCCCCTTAGCCAGATGCAGATCGGTCAGCAGGCCAAGCGGTTGTTCCTGCCGACCGATTTGATCTATGGCGCGCGCGTTGCCCTGCGCCCCATCGATCCAGATACGGCCGTGGCGATGTTCCGGTCCGCGCTGGCGGAACTGCACAGGGCGTTGAGCGACACCGGGCGGCATCTGCTGCTGCGTGGCCATGCACATTCGCAGTTCTGTTCGGATACCGCCCCGCCCGACCGGCCGACGTTGCATGACATATTGGCCGAGGCCGGTCCGGTCCTGTCGGTGGTCACAGTGCGCCATCCGCTGGATTGCTATCTGTCGCTGATCAAGAACGGCTGGAAAACCTTCACTCCCTTCACGCTTGAGGGTTACGCCCGCCGCCACATGGCGTTCCTCGACCGCCACCGGGGTTTGCCGCTGTTTCGTTATGAAGAATTTGTCGAAGATCCCGATGGTCAGCTGGAAAGAATGTGTGCTGTGCTGGACTTGCCGTTTATGCCCGGGACCGAATCAGTGATTTCAGTCGTCGCCATTTCAGGTGACAGTGGCCGGAGTTCGGCGCAGATCGCGCACCGTGCGCGGCGCGCGGTTTCTGACGAGATCGAGACCGAGATCGACAAAAGCCCGGACTATGCCGCCCTGTGCACGCGCCTGGGTTATTCCAGGCGGGATGAACCGGTCATTTGCGGACCAGTCGTTTGATTGACCGCATGGGCGTGGTGATGCGCCATGATGTCGAGGCATAGACCGCCTCAAGCTGACTTTGCAGGCGTTCGTTTTCGGTCTGAAGCTCTTGAGTGATCTGTTCGCTGTTGTGCCTGGCATCTGCGCGGCGCTTTTCCATCATCTCCAAGGCCGCTTCGAACTGTCGGACATGCTGTTTCAGAGTGTCGCGGGAACCGAGTTTTTGCTGCCAATCCCCTCGCACCGTGGCCAGCATGTGCCGGGTGTCCTGCAATATCTGCTCCATATCCGTGGTTTCGATGCCCAAGCTCTGTTGCAGGTTATTCTTCTCGGTTTCAACCACACGAAGGCGCGCATCGGTCGTTACAAGGGCCTGTTTCAGTTCGCCCACCTGCTGGCCCAGCATGGTCTCGATCTGTGCAGCATCGCTGATCTGGGTGCGGGCTAGCTCCTGTTCCTTGATCAGGGCTGTCACATTCTGGGTCTCGGCGGCGATCCGGGCGTTCAGGATATCTAGCTGCGCCTTGTGGTCGGAATGCAGGGCTTCGATCTGGGCCTGTGCAGTAGTATGCCGACCCTGCAGGTCGTCAAAGCGGAGCGTTTGCTCGTCTATCCGCGAGTCGAGCGCCTCGACCTGCGCCTTGTGGTCGGAATGCAGGGCTTCGATCTGGGCCTGTACAGTAGTGTGCTGACCCTGCAGCTCGTCAAAGCGGTGCGTTTGCTCGTCTATCCGCGATTCGAACGCCTCGACCTGCGTCTTGTGGTCAGATTGCAGGGCTTCGATCCGAACCCGGGCCGTATCCCTCTCTTTGATCAGGGTGGTCACATTCTGGGTCTTGGCGTCGATCCGGGCGTTAAGGATATCAAGCTGCGCCTTGTGGTCGGAATGCAGGGCTTCGAGTTGAATTCGGGCGGTGTCCCTCTCCTTGCTCAAGGCAGCGATCCGGGTGTCTCGTTCAGCGGTCTGCTTTTGATGCGCCTCCAGGTTTGATTTCTGCTCGGCTTTCAGTTTTGCAACGTCCCCGCCCGTTGTCTGCAAAACCGCCTCCAACTCGCTGACTTGACGGTTCAGCAGGTTGGCAATTTCGCTGTGCTCTTGCTCGCCCTTGCGCGCGGCGTCCCGCTCATGCGTCAGTGAGGTCATGTGGATGGTATGCTCGGTGGTCTGTTTTTCGTGCGCTTCAAGGCTCGATTTCTGCGCGGCTTTCAGTTTTTCAATGTCGCCGACACTGGCTTGCAGCGCCACTTCCAACGCGTCGATCTGGTGGTTCAGTCTGGTGGCGGCTTCACCTTGGGTTTGTTCGGCCCTTCGGGCTGTGTCGCGTTCCTGCGTCAAGGTCGTAACGGTCTGGCGCAGGGTTGCAACCTGGCCGTTCGCTTCGAGGATCTGCCCGCTGAAAAGATCGTGCCGTTCGCTCCAGCGGCTGAGCAGGGTCACCAAGCTATCACTGGCGTCAGATGGGGTTTCGGACGGGTCAATGCTGCGCGCCTGGAATTCGTGGATCAGATCACGGATGGCGCTGTCGTGTTCTGTGGCAAGTGACGCCAAGGCAATGAAGAAGGCGTCTGGCGTGGCACCCGTTGGGGTAAGCTTGGGAAACGTGGTCTTGGCGAACCGTTGAGACAGCTGCGCATTCAGGGAGTCAGCCCCCGCCGCGTCATGCGCGGCCCGGCACAGTGCAATGCGTCTCCCGCTTTTTCGGCAGGGCGCCAGATAATCCTGGGCCATTGCCTTCCATGCGGCCAGCGTCTTTGGCAAAGGTTGGCCGGATTGAAGATGGCGGGCGATCGCGGTGGCGGGATCTTCATAGCAGACAATCGCGTTAGCGCCGCTGCGCCTCATGTGCGCGATCAGGTCTGCCAGGCTGGCTGGCGCGGCCGCCGCATCGCCGTCCACCGCAAGCAGATAGGCTGCAAACCCAAAAGTTTCAGCGTCCTCGGCTGCGTCACGCGTGATATCCATCGAAATCCTCAAGGCTGTGCAGGACGCATCAAGACCACATCCGTCGCTCTGTGATATCGGCAGGGCAGCGGGGCGTCAATTAAACCCAAACGCCGGACTTTTCCACACGACATTCTGACGACGTGCTGCGGCTCATCCCGAGGGTCAGAGGCAAGGGCGCGCCGGCCGAAATCCGGACTTTTCCGGACAGCGATCAGATCCCTTTCTGAAGTCGATTAGGTCTTTTCCTGACTTCGAGATATGATTAGAACAATGACGTTACCGAAAGCATGATGGGGCACTGTTTATGAAGATAGTTATTCTGGGTGGCGATGGATTCTGCGGTTGGCCGAACGCACTTTATCTTTCCAACCGGGGCCACGACGTCACTATCGTCGACAACCTCAGCCGGCGGGCCATTGATCTGGAGCTTGAGGTGGAAAGCCTGACCCCGATCCGACCCATCGGAGAGCGACTCCGCGTCTGGAAAGAGCTGACCGGGAACGAGATAAAGTTCTGCAACTTCACCGTGGGCGAAAATTACCACCGCCTTTTGACCCTGTTCAAAGAGGAAAAGCCCGATGCGGTGATCCACTTTGCTGAACAGCGCGCCGCGCCCTATTCGATGAAGTCGAGCTATCACAAGCGTTACACTGTGAGAAACAACCTGAACGCGACCAACGACGTGCTGGCCGCGATCGTGGAGTCCGGTCAGGACATCCATCTGGTGCATCTGGGCACAATGGGCGTCTATGGTTACGGCACAGCGGGGATGCAAATCCCCGAAGGTTATCTGAAGGTTCGCATCGACACCCCGGCCGGTGAAAGCGAGCAGGAGATCCTGTATCCTACCAACCCCGGCTCAATCTATCACATGACAAAGTCCCAGGATCAGCTTTTCTTCCACTTCTACAACAAGAATGACGGGCTGAAGATCACCGACCTGCACCAGGGCATCGTCTGGGGTACTCAGACGGACGAAACCCGCAAGGACGAACGGTTGATCAACCGCTTCGATTATGATGGCGATTATGGAACCGTTCTGAACCGGTTCATCATGCAGGCGGCGGTGCACTACCCGATGACCGTTCATGGCACCGGGGGGCAGACCCGCGCGTTTATTCACATCCAGGACACCTGTCGCTGCATCGAACTGGCGCTGGAGAACCCTCCGCAGAGCGGTGAGCGGGTGAACATCCTGAACCAGATGACCGAAACCCACCGGGTGCGCGATCTTGCCAAGATGATCGCAGAAAAGATGGGTGCTGAAATTGCCTATCTGGAAAACCCGCGCAACGAGGCTGCCGAGAACGATCTGCACGTAGCCAATGACCGGTTCCTGGGACTGGGCCTGAACCCCATCAAGCTGGACGAAGGTGTGATGGACGAGGTGCGCGAGATCGCCGAGAAATACGCCAGCCGTTGCGATACGACCAAGATCCCTTGCGTTTCTCTTTGGAAGTAAGCTTTTTTCCAACGTCCCCGCACCAGAAGGAGATTTTGTCTCATGGTCGAAGCGCTAAAGATCGATTATCCACCGCGTTTTGCAACACGGTGGGGACATGGAAACGGAACCCCTTTGCATGTCGAGAGTCTGTTGGAAGCGAATCGAGACCGTCAGATCGAGTTCATTGATTTGATGGCTTTGTTCGGTGATGATCTTCTCAAGATCGCTCACGAGACCAAAGACGCGCAAGAACCGCGCTGGAAGCAGTCATGGTTCCCACCTTTGGACGGGATAAGCGCGTACACGATGGTCGCCGGTAAGAAGCCCAGACGGTTGATCGAAATTGGTTCTGGAAATTCAACTAAATTTTTTGCACGTGCGAAACGTGATCATGCCCTGTCGACCGAAATCGTATCTATTGATCCTAATCCGCGTGAGGAAATCGACGTACTTTGTAGCACTGTGTATCGCAGCGGGCTTGAAGATGTGGATTTGACGGTATTTGATCAGCTTGAACGCGGTGATGTAGTGTTTTTCGATGGCAGCCATCGAAGTTTCCAAAATTCCGACGTTACTGTCTTCTTCATAGACGTGCTGCCTAGGTTGTCCGATGGAGTATTTGTCGGCATCCATGATATCTTTTGGCCTGATGATTATCCACCAACATGGCTTGAACGCTATTACAATGAGCAGTTCTTGCTCGGTGCATACATGTTGGCGTTTGGAGACAACTTCCCTCTTGTTTTTTCCAGCAGCTATGCTTGGAAAAGGCTGGCCGTCGAGTTGAAAAGCAGGCTTCCGGCACGTTTGATCACTGACTTGCCAGCGCTGCACGGTGGATGTTTTTGGTGGGAGAAAAGATCAGTTGCGTCTCTGGTCTAAAGTGAATCGCCTATTCTATTGACCGTTAACCAAATATGTGGCGACCAGCAATTCAAAGCTGAGGATTTTCATTGATGTTTGAAACCAACATACGGCTGGAGTTGAAGGACCGGGCGAATGGATTAAATACACACTACAAAGGACAAAACGCCGAAGAAGTACTGCGCGCTGCGATCCAAACCGATTTCCCTGGGCGCATCGGCCTGGTTTCGTCGTTCGGGACTGAAGCCGCGGTGCTGTTGCACATGGTGTCCAGGATCGAGCCTTACGTGCCCGTGATATTTCTTGAGACGGGCAAGCATTTTCCCGAAACCCTGGACTACCGCGACCGGCTGATCGACCGGCTGGGCCTGTGCAACATCCAGACGGTGACGCCCCGACCGGCGAGTGTGCGGGCAGACGATCCCCATGGCGACCTATATGCCAGCAAGCCGGATCTGTGCTGTCATGTGCGCAAGACCATGCCGATGCTGGCGGCGCTGCAATCCTTGTCATGCTGGATCACCGGGCGCAAGCGTGGCCAGGCCACGACCCGGTCGGACATGGAACTGTTCGAAACCCAGGACCGCTGGATCAAGATCAATCCTCTGATCGACTGGACGGCCGAGGACGTTTTGCTCTATTTCGCAGACCATGACCTGCCAGATCACCCATTGAAACAACACGGTTATATGTCGGTCGGCTGTGCGCCTTGTACCCGCTCCGTGAAGCCCGGCGAAGACGCGCGCGCCGGACGATGGGCTGACAGCGAAAAGACTGAATGTGGCATTCATTTCGAGGACGGCAAGATGGTGCGCGGTAAGGGGTGATGCGGTACTAAACGGTTGTCTTTTTTGCGTGGGTTTCATACACGAACCATGTTGGTATTTTTGTTCTGCGGCGCAGCATTTTTCAAGTAGTCAGCGCCGGCATCTAGGACAG
>JBBRBJ010000003.1:0-147251 GCA_038205925.1 Rhodobacterales bacterium
TCTGGCCGATAACCAGCTGAACGATGTGTTCGTGCGCTTCAAGGCGCTCGCCGACCGCAAGAAGGAAGTCTATGATGATGACCTGATCGCGCTGGTGGCCGATCAGGCCACGATGGCGCAACACGACACGCTGGTTTTGAAAAAGCTGCGGGTGGTTTGCGGCACCGATGGGCCGCAAGAGGCCGACATGGTCCTGACCATCGACGGGGTGGATCATCGCATTGATGCCACCGGCGACGGGCCGGTGGATGCGGCCTTCATGTGCGTGAAGATGCTGTTTCCACACACCGCACGGCTGCAACTCTATCAGGTGCACGCAGTAACCGAAGGCACTGACGCGCAAGCCACGGTGTCGGTGCGGCTGGAAGAGGACGGGCGCATCGTCACCGGTCAGTCGGCTGACACCGACACCATCGTGGCCAGCACCAAAGCCTATGTGAATGCACTGAACAAGCTGATCGTGCGGCGCCAGAAAACGGCTCCGGGCGAAGACGTGAAGACCGTGAAATACCACGGCGCGTGACATGGCCGGCGCCCCGGCCTCCGGGGCGCCCGGACGTTCACACAAACTCCGTGACGAAGCCTGTTCTGGCGTTTCCTTATCACGAAACGCACGCGCCTACAGCGGACCGAACCGCGCCGTCAAGGCTGCCGCGTGGCTGGCAAGCGCAGGAATGGCTGTCCACGCGTCCAGCAGATCGGCCCAGCGCAGGGCGACAAAGGTCACATCGGCGCCATGCATGGCGGCCGCAAAACGGGCGATCTCGTCTCGGTGACGGGCCAGCCGCGTGGGATCGACAGGCTTGCCCGAGGCCCATTCTGCAGGCTCGGCATAGAGATAGACAAGCACCGCGCCCCGCGCACGCTTGATGCCCTGGGTCCGCAAGCCATGGGCCTGCTTGATCAGGTGCGCTGCATTCAGCGTCTGGAACACCGTGCGCCCGGCCGTCAGAGCGTCGCGCATCGCCCCATAAGGTGCCATCCCGGCACCCCAGTCCCGGCTGGCGAAGGCTTCAGTAAATGAGACCGTCTTTTGCGGTCGGAACGGTTCGAAACGCACGCTTTCCACGCCCACCAATGTGGTCGCGGTTGTCACCGCTGCATCCAGCCAGGGGTGGCGGCCACCGCTCCACGGCAAGCGCATTTCGGCCGCAACCTCAACCGTCTGGGGCTGTCCCATGGGCACGCCGGGAAGCGGAGGCAGCGCCGAGGCGCGGCTCAGAAACCACCCAAAGGCATTGGCCACCAGCGCGGCCGAGGACTCGGGGCTGTCGAACTTGCCCGTTGCAAGCTCGTTTCCCGGGCTTCGACCAAGGGCAGCAGATACGCTGTCGGACGGGACGCCTGGCAGAAAGGTAGGGGCTGACATGATCGGCCTTTCGGATGGGTTGGAAGGGCGTCTAGCATTGCTGCGCGTCTGGCGACAGGGGGCAGGGCAGTCGCTATCTGTGTGTCGTCACCAAGGTTGCCGCGACGATTCGTGCCCCGAATGGAGCATCTTTCGCGCCAAAGTGATGCACAGGCACCCGTTTCTGCCCGGGCATGTCCGGGGGACATGTTTGAATAGCGCACAATCTGGCCTGTCCAGACCCTGCAACGATACAAAAATGTTGTATTTAAACAATTCTTCGGCTGTTTGTGCGAATTGACGCTGTCCCGCCCCAAGGCCCTTTCCCCTGCTGAAACTGCGTCTTATATGGGGGCGCCCCCCCTTCGTGCTGCCGGCTGGTGCTGCCGGCCTGAGTCGCGGGATGTGAGACCTATGAAAAGGATTGCCCACGCAATGATATTCTCTGGCCTGTTTTCGTCAGACATGGCGATCGACCTCGGTACGGCGAACACGCTGGTATATATTCGTGGCAAGGGGATCGTTCTGAACGAGCCTTCGGTGGTCGCCTATCATACGAAAGACGGCAAGAAGGTGGTGCTTGCCGTAGGTGAGGATGCCAAGCTGATGCTGGGCCGCACGCCCGGCAGCATCGAAGCGATCCGGCCGATGCGTGACGGGGTGATTGCCGACTTCGAGGCGGCGGAAGAGATGATCAAGCACTTCATCCGCAAGGTGCACAAGCGCACGACGTTCAGCAAACCCAAGATCATCGTCTGTGTGCCACACGGCGCCACCCCGGTGGAAAAGCGGGCAATCCGGCAATCGGTCCTGTCGGCTGGCGCGCGGCGTGCGGGGCTGATTGCCGAGCCGATTGCGGCGGCCATCGGCGCGGGCATGCCGATCACCGACCCCACCGGCAACATGGTGGTCGACATCGGCGGCGGCACCACCGAGGTGGCTGTGCTCTCGCTGGGCGATATCGTCTATGCCCGCTCGGTGCGCGTCGGCGGCGACCGGATGGATGAGGCGATCATCAACTATCTGCGCCGTCATCAGAACTTGCTGATCGGCGAGTCCACCGCCGAGCGCATCAAGACATCCATCGGCACGGCGCGGATGCCCGACGATGGGCGCGGCGCGTCGATGACCATTCGCGGACGCGATCTTTTGAACGGTGTGCCCAAGGAAACCGAGATCAACCAGGCGCAGGTGGCCGAGGCGCTGGCCGAACCCGTGCAGCAGATCTGTGATGCAGTGATGCAGGCGCTTGAGGCGACGCCGCCTGACCTTGCCGCCGATATCGTTGATCGTGGCGTGATGCTGACCGGGGGGGGCGCGCTGCTGGGCGATCTGGACCTGTCCTTGCGTGAGCAGACAGGCCTTTCGATCAGCGTGGCCAATGAGCCGCTGAACTGTGTGGCACTGGGCACCGGCAAGGCGCTGGAATACGAAAAACAATTGCGCCATGTGATCGACTACGAAAGCTGATCGGGGCCTTTTCAGGGGGCTGACGCATGGCCAGACTTCGCAGCGAACCAGAAGAATTCTCGCGCCCGCTGCGTCGGGTGCTGGTGGGTCTGTTGGTACTGGTGTTGCTGGGGCTGTTCTTGTTGTGGCGCATCGACAGCCCGCGGGTGGAACGCTTTCGCGCGGCGCTGGTGGACCGGGCCTTGCCCAGCATGGACTGGGCACTGGTGCCGGTGACCCAAGCCGCCGGAATGATCGACCAGTTTCAAAGCTATTCCAGCCTCTATGCGCAGAATCAGGAATTGCGCCGCGAGTTGCAGCAGATGAAGGCGTGGAAAGAGGCAGCGCTGCAACTGGAGCAAAAGAATGCCCGTCTGCTCGACCTCAATCAGGTGCGGCTGGATCCAAAGCTGACGCATGTGACGGGACAGGTTCTGGCCGACAGTGGCAGCCCGTTCCGCCAGTCGGTGCTGATCAACGTGGGCGCGCGCGATGGCATTCTGGACGGCTGGGCCACGATGGACGGGATCGGTCTTGTCGGCCGCATATCGGGTGTGGGAGAGCGCACGGCACGGGTGATCCTGCTGACCGATACCAACAGCCGCATTCCGGTGACAGTGCAGCCATCGGGGCAAAAGGCGCTGCTGTCGGGCGACAATTCGGCGCTGCCGCCACTGGAGTTTCTGGAAAAAGCCGACGAAGTGCGTCCCGGCGACCGGGTGGTCAGTTCGGGCGATGGCGGCATGTTTCCGGCTGGCCTGCTGGTGGGGCAGGTGGTCATGGGAACCGACCGGCGCCTGCGGGTGGCCCTGTCGGCCGACTATCAGCGGCTGGAGTTCCTGCGCGTTCTGCGCAGCCACACACTTGTGCCGATCACCGACGCGGGTGCGCTGATTGCGCCGCCCCTGCTGCCCGATGGTCCCGACACCGACGCCGCCCTCGACGTGGGCAGCCAGCCGACGCGCGGCGCCGCCGAGCCGTCGCCCAATGCCGCGACCGCCGAACCCAATGCCGACCCCTCGACGGAAACGGACGCGGGCGATGGCTGAGGGCATCCGTGGCAGCGTCTGGATGTATCACGGACTGTTCCTGGCGATTGCCCTGGGGTTGCTGTTCTTCCGGCTGCTGCCGCTGGGGTCGATGGCGGGCGATTGGCCGGGGCCAGACATTTTGCTGTGTGTGGTCTTTGCCTGGGTCACGCGCCGGCCCGACTGGTTGCCGGTATGGCTGCTGGCTGCGGTTTTGCTGACCGAGGACATGATCATGATGCGCCCGCCCGGCCTTTGGACGGCCATCGTGATCATCGCGGCCGAATTTGTGCGCGCCCGCGTGGCGCTGACGCGCGAATTGGCGTTCGTGGCCGAATGGGCCTTGGTGGCGGGGCTGATGGTGGCATGCCTGCTGGTCTATCGCGCGGTGTTCACGGTAACGTTTCTGCCGCAGCCCGGCTTTGGCTTTGCCTTGTTGCAGACACTGTGGTCGATCCTGTGTTACCCGTTGGTGGTGGGGATAAGCAGGCTCGCGTTCGATTTGCGAAAGCCCATGACCGGCGAAGTCGATAGGTTCGGGCGCCCGTTGTAACCTTGACCCCACCCCAAACGATGTACGCAAAGGACATGCCCCGTTGAGACGCAGCCCCAAGGAAACCGAAGACAGCGCCCGTGTCACGCACCGCCGCGCCCTGCTTTTGGGCGGGGGCATGACGGCGATGTTCGCGGTTCTGGCCGGGCGCATGCGTTATCTCTCGGTTGATCAGGCTGATCAGTTCAAGCTGCTGGCGGAAGAGAATCGCATCTCGATCCGGCTTGTGCCCCCGGCGCGCGGCCTGATCCATGACCGCAACGGCAAGCTTTTGGCGGGCAACGAACAGAACTACCGCGTGGTCATCACGCGCGAAGATGCGGGCGACGTGCCTGCCGTGCTGGCCAAACTGGCGCATGTCATCCCCCTCAGCCAGGAAGACCTTGAGCGGACCGATAAAGAGGTCAGGCGCACCAGCCCCTTTGCGCCCATCACCGTAGCCGATCGTCTGTCTTGGGAAGACCTCAGCCGGATCGCGCTGAATGCGCCTTCGCTGCCGGGTGTGTCGCCCGAGGTGGGGCTGTCGCGTGTCTATCCGCGCGACCGGGATTTCGCCCACGTGCTGGGATATGTCGGCCCGGTGTCCGAGCGCGATCTGGAGGGGCTGGAAAACCCCGACCCGCTGCTGACCATCCCCAAATTCCAGATCGGCAAGATCGGCGCAGAACGCTGGTTGGAAGACTATTTGCGTGGTCGTGCGGGCACCCGGCGGATCGAGGTGAATGCCATGGGCCGCGTGATGCGGGAATTGGCGCGCGAAGAGGGCGAGCCAGGCGCAGATCTGCGCCTGACGCTTGATGCCGGCGTGCAGGATTTCGCGCAGTCCCGCATGGGCAACGAATCCGCAGCCGCCGTGGTAATGGATGTGCAGACGGGCGATCTGATTGCAATCGCCTCGTCGCCATCGTTCGACCCCAACCTGTTCGTGCGCGGCATCAGCCACACCGACTACAACGGCCTGATGGAAAACGACCACCGCCCGCTGGCCAACAAGACGGTGCAGGGGGTTTATCCCCCCGGCTCGACCTTCAAGATGATGACCGCTTTGGCGGCCCTGAAAGAGGGCGTGATCACCGTCAACACCACGGTGCGCTGCCCCGGCTATGTCGAGATCGGCGGCCGCCGGTTCCATTGCTGGAAGCGGGCGGGCCATGGCACCGTCAATCTGGAAAAATCGCTGAGCGAAAGTTGCGACGTATACTATTACGACGTCGCGCAGAAGGTCGGCATCGACAAGATCGCCGAGATGGGCCGTCAATTCGGCCTCGGCATCCGGCACGATCTGCCGATGTCGGCCATCGCCGAGGGCAATATGCCCGACAAGGCATGGAAGCAGGAACGCTACAAACAGGATTGGCGCATCGGCGACACCATCAACGCCAGCATCGGTCAGGGCTATGTGCTGACCTCGCCTTTGCAACTGGCGGTGATGACGGCGCGGATCGCCTCGGGCCGCGCGGTGGTGCCCCGGCTGGTATTGTCGGTGGATGGCAAGCCGGTGCCGGTGGCGGAAGCGCCGCGGCTGGACATCGACGAGTCCATCTTGCGCAAGGTGCGCGCAGGTATGGATGCGGTGGTCAATTCGGAACGCGGCACCGCCAAGTCCTCGCGCATCGTCGAGGAAACGATGGTTTGGGCGGGCAAGACCGGCACCAGCCAGGTGCGCAACATCAGTGCGGCAGAGCGCGCGCGCGGTGTTATCGCGAACGAACAACTGCCATGGAACCGCCGCGATCATGCGCTGTTCGTGGGCTTTGCTCCGGTCTCGAACCCCCGCTATTCGGTTGCGGTCGTGGTCGAACACGGGGGCGGCGGCTCTGCCGTGGCGGCGCCGATTGCGCGCGACATCATGCTCCGGGCGCTGGCGGGCGGGGTGCCGCCGCTGTCGGCCTATCCAGCCAGCCAGCGCAACCGGATCGAGGCGATGCTGGGCAAGTTGCCGCTGCGGGACGCCGAGGGCAGGCCCCCTGCCCCCGAGCCAGCCTGACAAAGAGGGGCCGAAATGAGTTTCCTTGAATACCGCGTCAAGTTTGTGCCTACGGGACTGCGCAAGGTTCTGTATCTGAACTGGCCGCTGATCGTGCTGGTCACGGCGGTGTCGGCAGTAGGGTGGCTCGCGCTCTACTCTATCGCGGGCGGGCGGATGGAGGTCTGGGCCGGGCGCCAGATGCAGGTTTTCGGCCTTGGCCTTGTCCTGCTGTTCTTCATCGCCATGGTGCCGATCTGGTTCTGGCGCAACATGTCGATGCTGGCCTATCTTGTCTCGCTCGGCCTGCTGCTGGTGGTCGAGTTTTTCGGCACCGTCGGCATGGGCGCACAACGCTGGATCGAGGTGGGCGGGATGCGGCTGCAACCGTCCGAGTTGATGAAGCTGACACTGGTTATGATGCTGGCAGCCTACTATGACTGGTTGGATGTGAAAAAAGCCTCGCGCCCGCTGTGGGTGATCGTGCCTGTGATCCTGACCGTGGTGCCGACAATTCTGGTGCTGATGCAGCCAAACCTCGGGACAGCGCTGATCATGCTTATGATCGGGGGGACGGTGATGCTGCTGGCGGGGGTCAGCTGGTGGTACTTCGCAGGGGTGATCACCTTGGTCGTGGGGGCCGTCACTGCCATTTTGACCTTTCGCGGCACGGAATGGCAACTGCTGCACGACTATCAGTATCGCCGGATCGACACCTTTCTGGACCCGACCGCAGACCCGCTGGGTGCAGGCTACAACATCATACAGGCGCAAATTGCGCTGGGGTCCGGGGGTTGGGGTGGCAAGGGATTCATGCAAGGCACGCAGAGCCGGCTGAATTTCCTTCCCGAAAAGCACACCGATTTCATCTTTACGACGCTGGGTGAAGAGTTCGGCTTTGTCGGCGTCTTGTCCTTGCTGGTCCTCTACGGGCTGATCCTTGTGTTCTGCTACGTCTCGGCCCTGCAGAACAAGGACCGCTTTTCAACATTGCTGATCCTGGGCATCGCCGCGAACTTCTTTTTCTATCTCGCGATCAACCTGTCGATGGTGATGGGTCTGGCGCCGGTTGTGGGGGTGCCCCTGCCGTTTCTCTCATATGGCGGCTCTGCCATGCTGGTGCTGCTGATCGCCTTTGGCCTGATCCAGAGCGCCCACGTTCACCGACCGAGGTAAGGTTGCCATGCCCATCATCCTGTTTGCCGCCCCCTCCCTTTGGGAGGAATATCGCGACGCGTTGCCAGCAGCCCTTATCTCGGCAGGGGTGCCGGGCGACGTGGTGCGTGAGGCGCCGCCAGATCAGGTCGATTACATCGTCTACGCGCCATCTGCCCCTTTGCAGGATTTCACCCCCTATACACGATGCAAGGCGGTACTCAGCCTTTGGGCGGGGGTCGAACGGATCGTGGGCAACGCCACGCTGACTCAACCCTTGTGCCGGATGGTCGATCCGGGGCTGACCGAGGGCATGGTGGAATGGGTCGTCGGCCATACCTTGCGCCACCATCTGGGCATGGACAGGCATATCGTGAACCCCACCCACATTTGGGATCCGACCTGCCCACCCCTTGCGCGTGAGCGTCGGGTGACGGTGCTGGGCCTTGGCACCCTTGGCGCTGCCTGCGCCGGCGCGCTGGCGGGTCTGAATTTTCAGGTGACGGGGTGGAGCCGGACCCCGCGCGCGGTCGCAGGTGTGCGTTGTGTGTCAGGTCCCGATGGGCTGGACGACGCGCTCGGCGGTGCCGAGATCGTGGTCACGCTGCTGCCCCGCACGCCCGAGACCGAAAACCTGCTGGATGGTGCACGGCTGTCGTTGACGGCTAGGGGCGCGGCCGTGCTGAACCCAGGGCGGGGCGCGCTGATCGTGGACGATGATCTGATCGCAGCACTGGATACCGGACAGATCGGGCATGCAACGCTGGATGTGTTCCGGGTCGAACCCTTGCCGTCAGGTCATCCTTTCTGGAGCCATCCCTGTGTCACGGTAACCCCCCACATCGCCGCGGATACCCGGGCCGTCACCGCCGCCGGGGTCATCGCAGAAAACATCCGCCGAGGTGAAGCCGGCGCGCCGTTCCTGCATCTGGTGGACCGGGCGCGCGGCTACTGATCCCGGCGCACAACGGGCCTCTGTCACGCTTACCGCAAGGTCGCGTAATTCATCGGTGCCGCCGGAAAAAGCGTGAGCGGTCATAGAGGGTTTCCAGCCGTTTGAGGCGGGGCGCAGTGTGATCCCAGGTCAGGCCCTGAACGGCCGCGAGCAGGGTTTCCACCAGCACGAGGATTGACACGGTGCTGTCCCACGCGCTTGGCGCCTCGATATGGCACGACAGGGTGTGGCGCGCGTGGGTGGCAGCCGGGCTGACCCAGCGGTCGGTGATCAGAATCACGCAGGCCCCCTGTTCGACGGCCAGTTCCACCAATTGCAGGACCGAGTTTTCATAGCGGCGGATGTCAAAGACCAGCAGCACATCCCCCGTTTTCATGTCCAACAGTGCCGGGGGCCACGCGTTGGACATGTCTGACAGCAGCGTCACGTCGGACCGCACGACCTTCATCAGGGTCACGAAATAATCGGCCATCGCATGGGTGATGCGCCCGCCCATGGCATAGACACGCCGTGCAGGATCGGCCAGCAGGGCAGCGCTTGCATCAAACTCGGCATGATCGATCTGGCCAAGGGTCGCCGACAGGTTCGCCACCACCGCATCCGCAAAGCGGTTGAGGATGTGCGTGTCGGGCACCCCCCCTGCCCAGCGGTCGTGCTTGGCCAAGGGCGAGACGAGCATCGCCTCGACTTCGCCGCGCAACGCGTTCTGATAATCGGGGTAGCCCTTGTAGCCCAGCTTCTGACACAGGCGCACGACGGTCGGGGTGGACACTTCGGACGCTTTCGCGAGGGCAGTTATGGACCCCAACGCCGCCACCGGATAGCTTTTCAGGATATGGGTGGCCAACTGCCGCTCGGCGCGGGTCAGGTCCGGCAAGGCGGCGCGCATACGGACGTCGATAGTGGTCATGCTGTCCATGCGGATGCCCTGATTTGCCGTCCGTTGCCTTATACTGCGCCGATTCAGAAAACTTTGTAACAGAAAATGCGCGCAAGAAAAAATCTTGACAGAATGCAGCGCGGCGGGACAGCCTTGTCAGGGATTAGGGATGACTCGGGGCCGTGACATTGCGCCAGACCAGCGACAGCGACGTGGCCTATCGTGCCGTGATTGAAGAAGGGGACGCCACGTCGCCCCTCATCGTTGTGTGCGAGCATGCGTCGCATTTGATTCCCACGGATTGGGGTGATCTGGGCCTGAACGCGGCTGAGCGGACGGCGCATATTGCCTGGGATCCGGGCGCGCTGAACCTTGCGCGCGGTCTTGCGCGGGCCCTTGGGGCGTGGCTGGTGCATGCGCCGGTCAGCCGTCTGGTCTATGATCTGAACCGCCCGCCGGACCATGCAGGGGCGATGCCCGCGCGTTCGGAAATCTTTGATATTCCCGGCAATGCAGGGCTTTCATTGGCCGACCGCGCTACCCGGACAGAGGCTGTCTATCTGCCGTTTCATGCCGATCTGCACGCGCTGATCGCGCGGCGTTTGGCACATGGTGTGGTGCCCGTGATGGTCACCGTCCACTCATTCACCCCGGTCTGGCACGGCAGTCCGCGTGCGGTGGAATTCGGCGTGATCCATGACGCCGACCCGCGTCTGGCCCATGCAATCGTGGCCGCGGCCGCCGGGTCCCGGCTGCGGGTGGCGCTGAACCAGCCATATTCGGCGGCTGATGGCGTGACCCACACCCTGCGCCTGCACGCCACACCCTACAGCTTGCAAAACGCGATGCTGGAGGTGCGCAACGACCTGATCGCCACGCCCGAGGCGGCCGAGGCGATGGCCGCGCGACTGGCCCCCGTGCTGACCCGCGCCATGTCAGCCACCCCAGCCGAGGTTGCCTGACATGCCCCGCCTTGCCATCCGCTTTGTGCGCACGATAGACCGGATGAATTACGGCGTGGGCCGGTTCGCCATGTATCTGCTGTTCGTGCTGATGGGGGTGTTGCTGTGGTCATCCATCACCAAGGCGGCCGGCAGTCCGGCGAACTGGACACTGGAAATCGCGCAATTCGTGATGGTGGGCTATTACATCCTGGGCGGTCCTTGGTCGATGCAGGAAGGCAGTCATGTGCGCATGGACCTGCTTTATGCCGACTGGTCGCCGGTACGAAAGGCGTGGTGGGATGCCTTTACCGTCTTTGCCCTGATCTTTTACCTTTGCGTTCTGCTGTGGGGCGCGTGGGACAGCACGGTGTATTCGCTGGGCCTGAAATACCAACCCATCGCGGTGGCATGGCTGCCGTTTGACATCCCCTGGGCCCGCACAGGGTTCATGGAGCGCGCGCCGACCGCCTTTCGCCCCTATCTCTGGCCGGTCAAGGTGGTCATGTGCGTGGGCTTTTTCCTGATGATCCTGCAGGCTGTCTCGTGCCTGATCCGCGACATCGCCACGATCCGCGGTGAGGCGATCGAATGACCTACGAGATGATCGCCGTGATGATGTTCAGCACGATGTTGCTGATGATGCTGACGGGACAGCGCGTGTTCGGCGTGATCGGCTTTGTGGCCACGGCGTCGGCGTTGATGCTGTGGGGCACCAGCGCGCAGACGATGGGATTTTCGGCCTCGATCACGCTGATGAAGTGGTATCCGCTGCTGACACTGCCGATGTTTGTCTTCATGGGCTATGTGCTGTCGGAAAGCCGGCTGGCCGAAGATCTGTACCGGATGTTCCATGTGTGGTTCGGCCCGGTGCCGGGGGGCTTGGCCATCGGGACGATCCTGCTGATGGTGCTGATTTCGGCCATGAACGGGCTTTCGGTGGCGGGCATGGCAATCGGCGCCACGATTGCCTTGCCAGAACTGCTGAAACGCAAGTACGACAAGCGGATGATCACGGGCGTCATTCAGGCTGGCTCAAGCTTGGGCATCCTCATCCCGCCATCGGTCGTGCTGGTGCTGTATTCGATGATCGCGCGCCAGCCGGTCAGTCAATTGTGGCTGGCGGGGGTGTTTCCAGGGCTGATGATGGCGGCGATGTTTGTCACCTACATCTACATCCGCTGCCGCATCACCCCCAGCCTCGGGCCCGTTCTCGTGGGTGAGGATCTGGAGATTGGCCGGGCCGAACGCTACCGCCTGCTGGGCGCGGGGGCGCTGCCGTTCCTGATTTTCTTCGTGATGATGGTGCCGTTCGTCTATGGCTATACCAGTCTGGTTGAAGCCTCGGTCGTGGGCGCGCTGGCGGCGGTGGCAGCAGCGGGCTGGAAGCGGCGGCTGACATGGAAACTGATCGAGTCCTGTGCAAAGTCCACGCTGATGATCAGTTGCATGTTCATGTGGATCATCCTTGCGGCGCTGTCGTTCGGGGCGGTGTTTGACGGGCTTGGTGCGGTCAAGGCCATCGAGGGCTTTTTCATCGGCAAGCTGGGTCTGAGCCCATGGGAAATCCTGATCCTGATGCAGCTTTCCTACCTGATCATGGGCATGTTCCTCGACGATACCGCCATGCTGGTGATCGTGGCACCGCTTTATGTGCCGCTGGTGGGCGTCCTGGGCTTCGATCTGATCTGGTACGGGGTGCTCTATACCATTACCTGCCAGATTGCCTATCTGACACCGCCTTTTGGGTATAACCTGTTTTTGATGCGCGCCATGGCCCCGCCCGAGATTACCATCCGTGACATCTACGCCTCGGTCCTGCCCTTTGTGGGGGTGATGGTCCTGGCGCTGGTGCTGGTGATGGCCTTTCCGCAGATTGCGCTGTGGCTGCCACAGTGGGTGAATGTGAAATAAACCAGACAGGGGCGGAAAAACCGGCCCGAAACCCGACGACAAAACGTAAAACAAGGAGGCCTACCCATGACGACCAGAAGACAATTCCTCAAGCGCGGCGCGCTAGGCGGCGCTGCTGCCCTTGCCGCCCCGGCCACGCTGCGCGCGCAAACGGCAATCAAATGGCGTTTTCAGACCTATGCCGGCGCCGTGCTGGGCGAATTCGTGACCAAACCCGTGATCGACGCGATCAACGCGGCCGCCAAGGGCGAGCTGGAGATCGAGCTTTTCTATGCCGATCAGCTCGTTCCAACCGGCGAGTTGTTCCGCGCGCTGCAGAACGGCACGATTGATGCGGTGCATTCCGATGATGACAGCATGGCCGCGCCGGTGGATATCGCGGTCTTCGGCGGTTACTTTCCACTGGCCACAAAGCATGCCCTCGACGTGCCCGTGCTGTTTGAGCAGTATGGCTTGCGCCAGATCTGGGAAGAAGCCTATGCCGAAGCCGGCGGCGTGGTCTGGCTGTCTGCGGCAGGGCAGGACCCGTGCAACTTCAACACCAAGACGCCGATCAGATCGGTCGCGGACCTGTCGGGGCTGAAGCTGTACACCTTCCCCACGGCCGGACGGTTCCTGACGCAGTTTGGCGTCGTGCCGGTGTCGATCCCCTATTCCGATGCCGAAGTGGCCGTGCAGACGGGCGAGTTGGACGGTATGGCGTGGTCGGGCATCACCGAGGACTACACGGTGGGTTGGGCCGATGTGACCGACTACATCACCACCAACAACATCTCGGGCGCCTGGATCGGGTCGATGTATGTGAATGAGGCAAAGTGGGCGGAACTGCCTGACCACCTGAAGGCGATCGTCCGCAATGCCATTGAGGCCGGGCACCACTATCGCAACCAGTGGTATTGGGGCGGCGAGGCCAAGTTGCGCGCCACGGGCGACAAGCTGGAACTGACGACCATTCCCCCAATGGAATGGAAAGAGGTCGAGGATGCCGCACTGGTGTTCTGGGACGAGATTGCCCAGCAGTCCGAGCGGTCTGCCAAGGTCGTCCAGATCTTCAAGGATTACAACGCGATCATCGCGAAATCGGGCACGCCTTACACCTGCCTTTGATGCCACGGTGGGGGGGCGGGGTTTTCACAGACCCCGCCCCCCACGGCCTGCCAAAATTAAGCCTGAGGATGTGCCATGCCCGGAAACCTGACCCTGAAATCGCTCAAGGACCTTGTGGCGAGCGGCGAGATCGACACCGTTCTGGTGGCGGGCATCGACATGCAGGGCCGCCTGATGGGCAAACGCTTTCACGCGGCCTTCTTCTGCAATGGCGGCTATCGGGAAACGCACTGCTGCAATTACCTGCTGGCCGTGGATATGGAGATGACAACGGTTCAGGGCTATGCCTCGTCCAATTGGGAGCGGGGCTATGGCGACTATGTGCTGAAGCCCGACATGACCACCCTGCGCCGTGTGCCCTGGCTTGATGGGACGGCGCTGGTTCTGGGCGATCTCTTGGACCATCATACGCATGAAGAGGTGGCGATCAGCCCGCGCGCCATTCTGAAACGCCAGGTCGCCCGCGCCCGCGCCATGGGGCTGGAGCCGATGATGGCGACGGAACTGGAGTTTTACCTCTTTGACAATTCCTACGAAAACCTGCGCGACGGCGGCCTTGCCGCGTTGAAGGCGGTGTCGGGCTATAACGAAGATTACCACATCTTCCAGACCACCAAGGAAGAGGGCGTGATGCGCGCCCTGCGCAATGGACTCTATGGCGCGGGGATTCCGGTCGAAAACTCGAAGGGCGAGGCGGATGCAGGCCAGGAAGAGATCAATTACCGCTATTCCGATGCGCTTGATACCGCCGACACCCATGCCATCGTCAAGAACGCGGTAAAGGAAATTGCGTGGTCCAAGGGCAAATCGGTGACCTTCATGGCCAAGTATGACCACCGCCGCGCGGGGTCTTCCAGCCATGTGCACCAAAGCCTGTGGACGACCGATGGCAAGCCCGCCTTCCATGATCCGGCGGGCACCCACGGCATGTCTGACCTGATGCGCCGGTTCGTGGCGGGCCAATTGGCGCATGCCACGGAAATCACGGCGTTTCTGGCGCCTTACGTCAACAGCTACAAACGCTTTACCATCGGCATGTTCGCCCCCACCAAAGCGGTGTGGAGCGCGGACAATCGCACCGCCGGTTTCCGGGTATGTGGTGTGGGTACCCAGGCCGTGCGCGTGGAATGCCGCATACCGGGCGCCGATGTGAACCCATATCTTGCCTGCGCCGCCTTGCTGGCGGCAGGTCTGTCGGGGATCGAGGCCAAGATGGCGCTTGAGCCCGAGATGACCGGCGACATGTATGCTGCGGGCGGCGTGCGCGCGGTGCCGCACAACCTGCGCGACGCGGCGGCGGCGCTGAAGGGCTCGGCGATGCTGCGCGCAGCCTTTGGAGATGAGGTGGTCGATCACTATCATCACGCGGCGCAGTGGGAAATTGCCGAGACTGACCGCGTGGTCACTGATTTTGAACTTCAACGCCTGCTGGAACGGGCGTAAAGGCCAGATATCTGGCGGGGTGTACATCCGCCGCATGAGGGAACCATGAAACCGATTGAGCTGATTTCCCCGGTCGATGGCCGGGTCTACGCGACGCGGATGCCGCTATCGGAAGATGCCGCGATGGCCGCCGTCACCCGCGCACGCGGGGCGCAAAAGGCCTGGGCGGCGCGACCATTGGCGGATCGCATAGCCCTGGTGCGCGACGGCGTTGCGCGTCTGAACGCGATGAGCGATGTTGTGGTCGAGGAACTGGCCTGGCAGATGGGCCGCCCCACCCGCTATGGCGGCGAGTTTGGCGGCGTGAACGCACGCACCGACTATATGGCCGGGATCGCGGCGCAGACCCTCGCAGCCACCGTGGTCGAAGATACCGATGCGTTTCGCCGCCTGATCGCGCGCGAGGCCCTTGGCGTCGTGTTCATCGTCGCGCCGTGGAATTATCCGTATCTGACAACGATCAACACTCTCGTGCCCGCCCTTATGGCCGGAAATGCGGTGATCCTGAAACATGCAAGCCAGACCCTGCTGGCGGGCGAGCGTCTGGCGCAGGCGTTTCACGCCGCGGGCATTCCCGAGGATGTGTTCCAGAACGTCGTGCTGGACCATGCCACCACCGAGTCGCTGCTTCGCAAGCGCGCGTTCAATTTCGTCAACTTCACCGGCTCTGTAGGCGGCGGTGCGGCCATCGAGCGCGCTGCGGCGGGCACCTTCACGCCGCTGGGACTGGAGCTTGGCGGCAAGGACCCCGGCTATGTCCGCGCCGATGCCAATCTTTCGGCGGCGGTCGACACCCTGATGGATGGCGCGATGTTCAACGCAGGGCAATGCTGCTGCGGGATCGAGCGGATTTATGTCCACGAAAGCCTGTATGATGATTTTGTCGAGGCGTCGGTGGCTTGGGTCCAGGGGCTGGTGCTGGGCAATCCGTTTGATGCCACCACCACGCTGGGGCCAATGGCTCACAAGCGGTTTGCCGCCGTGGTACGCGACCAGACAGCCGAGGCGATTTCCCGGGGCGCGCGCCTGCTGATCGACCCGGCCCGGTTCCCGGCCGATGACGGGGGCGCCTATCTGGCGCCGCAGATCCTTATAAACGTTGATCATTCCATGCGGGTGATGACCGAGGAAAGCTTTGGCCCCGTGGTGGGTATCATGAAGGTCAGGGATGATGCCGAGGCCATCGCGCTGATGAACGACAGCAGCTATGGCCTGACGGCCAGCATCTGGACGCAAGATTATGAGACGGCGCAGAACTTGGGCGCGCAGGTTGAAACCGGCACCGTGTTCATGAACCGCGCGGATTACCTTGACCCTGCCCTGTGCTGGACCGGCTGCAAGGACACCGGGCGCGGCACATCGCTGTCTTACCTCGGGTTCCATGCAGTGACGCGCCCGAAATCCTATCACCTCAAGAAAGTCTGACCCCATGACGCACGCTGTTCCCAACCGGAACTGGTCTTACCCCACCGCGATGAAGTTCGGCGTGGGGCGCATTTCGGAATTGGCCGATCACTGCCGCGCAAGCGGGATGACGCGGCCCCTGCTGGTGACTGACCGGGCGCTTGCGACCCTGCCGATCACCGCGGCAGCGCTGGACCAGCTTGAGGCGGCGGGTCTTGGCCGGGCAGTCTTTTGCGAGGTGGACCCCAACCCCACCGAAGAAAACATGGCCGCGGGCATTGCGGCGTTTCTGGCGGGCAATCACGATGGGATCATCGGTTTTGGCGGCGGATCGGCCCTTGATCTGGCCAAGATGATCGCGCTGATGGCGCATCAGCCATCTGGCCTGACCGTGTGGGAGTTGGAAGACATCGGTGATTGGTGGACAAGGGCCGATGCCTCTGTGATCGTGCCCACGATCGCCGTGCCCACGACGGCGGGTACCGGGTCCGAGGTTGGACGCGCGGGCGTGCTGACCAATGCGGCCACCCACAAGAAAAAGATCATCTGGCACCCCGATCTGATGGCCCGCGTGGTGATCTGCGACCCGGCCCTGACCGTGGGAATGCCCCGGTTCATCACCGCAGGCACCGGGATGGATGCGCTGGCACATTGCCTTGAGGCGTATTGCAGCCCCCACTACCACCCGATGGGGCAAGGCATCGCACTCGAAGGGATGCGGCTGGTGTTCGAGAACCTGCCAAAAGTCTATGCCAACGCCAATGATCTGGACGCCCGCGCCCATATGATGAGTGCGGCCGCGATGGGAGCAGTGGCGTTTCAAAAGGGGCTGGGGGCTATCCACAGCCTCAGCCATCCGGTGGGCGCAGTCTATGGCACGCATCATGGCACAACGAATGCCGTGGTGATGCCCATGGTGCTGGCGTTCAACCGCCCCGCCATCGGGGGGCTGATCGACCGTGCGGCGGCTTATCTTGGCTTTGCGGGCGGCTTTGCGGGGTTCCACGATCAGGTGATGGCGTTGCGCAGTGCCCTGTCGATTCCGGAAAATCTGTCAGCCATGGGCGTCTTGTCTGCCGATCTGGACATGCTGACCGACATGGCGCTGGAAGACCCGTCGTGCGCCGGCAACCCGGTCGGGATGACACGCGAAAACACCCGCGCACTGTATGATGCCTGCATGTAACATGGTGCGACGTGCCTGCTGAACGGACGCGGCCCGCCATAGCTCCGTCGCCGGGGGGCATGGCGGGCGAGGGGGATCAAGGGAATGCAGGATAGCGATATTGCCATCATCGGCGCGGGTGTGGTCGGCCTTGCTGTTGCCGAGGCGCTGTCGTCCGAGGGGCGCGAAGTGACCCTGATCGACCCCAATCCACCGGGGTCAGGCGCAAGTTATGGCAACGCAGGGACCATCGCGGACTATGCGGTGTTGCCCGTGGGCACGCCGGATGTGTTGCGCAATCTGCCAGCACTTTTGTTCGATACCTCATCGCCGCTGGCAATCCGCCGTGCGGCGCTGCCCGCGCTTGCGCCGTGGCTCTTGCGCTTTGCGCGCCAGTCACTTCCCGGTGCGGCGCGGCGCAACGCAGGGGTGCTGGCGGCGCTTCTGGCCGATGCGGCGCCGCTGTGGCATGGCCTGGCCGGGCGAATCGGCGGCGGGGCGATCTTGCGGGGGCGGGGGTGTCTGTATCTGTATCAGACCCGCGCCGCCTTTCACGCGGCAGGGGCTGACATGGCGGGGCGCCGCGCACTTGGGGTGCAGGTCGAAATGATCACACCGGACGAGTTGCAGCAGCTTGAACCGAACTTGCACCCAGTTGAAGGCGGGGCCGCGTTCTTTCCGGGTGCGGTCTCCATGGAAGATCCGGGCGCGATGATGCGCCTGCTGGCCGGACACGTGGCGGCGGCGGCGCGGATTATTCCGGCGCGGGCCGAACGGCTGACGCGGGAAGCAGGTGGTGTGAGGATCGAAGGGCCGGGGTTGTCTTTGCGCGCGCGGCGCGTGATCCTTGCCGCAGGGGCCCATTCGCGCGGCCTCGCACGGCAGGCGGGCGACCGGGTGCCACTGGATACAGAGCGCGGCTACCATGTGGAATGGGACATGACGGTGCCGCGCCTGACGCGCCCCGTCTGCCCGACATCGCGCGGGTTCTACTTCTGCCCGATGCAGGGGCGGTTGCGGGTGGTGGGAACGGTCGAGTTGGGCGGGCTGACAGCACCTCCTTCGCCGCACCGCATCGCACGGCTGGTTCAGGGCGCGCAGGCGTTCTTTCCGGACCTTGGCCCGCCGAACCGCGACTGGATGGGCTTTCGCCCCAGCATGCCCGACAGCCTGCCCGTGATCGGACCAAGCCGGGGTGGCGCCGAGGTGATCCACGCCTATGGACATGGCCACATCGGGCTGACGCTGGCGCCGATGACGGCCCGGATGGTGGCCGATCTGGTGGCAGGCCGGACGCCCGAGGCGCGGATGGCCCCACTGTCGCCCGCCCGGTTTGGCTGGATCTGAGCGGCCATTTGCTCCCCTTCATCGGCGCCAGGTGACAAGATTGGCACGACTTGACCCATGCCACAAAAAAAGCGCTGGCAGACGCGCTTTGGCCGGGCGAAACTGCGCTGTGGGGACTTGCGGGGGATGGTGTGGCGCAACAGGGGATCCTTGGGGTCGATGTGGGGACCACATCGGTCAAGGCGGGGCTGATCGGTGAGGGGGGCGCGTTTCTGGCCACGGCCTCGCATGCCTATGCCACCACACGCCCGCGTCCCGGCTGGGCCGAACAGAACGCGGACGATTGGCTGGCACTGGTGCAGCGCTGTCTGGCGCAGGTCTGCGCGGGTCGTGGTCCTGCGGGTATCGTGGGCCTTGGCCTGACCAGCCAGGTCAACACCCATGTCTTCGTCGATGCCAGTGGCCGCGCCCTGATGCCCGCAATGACGTGGCAAGACGGGCGCGCGGCCCCCGAGGCGGCAGAACTGGACGCGCAGGTCACGCCTGCGCAGAAGGCCGCCTGGTGGGGCGCGCCGATGCCAATTGATGCCAGCCACCCTTTGCCCCGTATGCTCTGGGTAAAACGCCACCGCCCCGAGGTCTGGGCGGAAACGGCTTTGGTGCTGCTGCCCAAGGACTATTGCCTGCTGCACCTGACGGGCGTGACGGCGACGGACCCGTTGTCGAACTTTGGCATTGTCGATGGGAAGGGCGCCTATATCGGCGGGCTGCTGGATCTGGTGCCGGGCGCGCAACAGCGGCTGGCGCCCCTGATCCCCCCCACGCAGACCATCGGCACGGTCCGCGCGGGTGATCCGCTGGCGGGGCGCCCCGTGGCCTGCGGCACGATGGATGCATGGGCGGGCCTTGTGGGCTGCGGCGGTGTGCGGCAGGGCGCGCAGGTCTACCTCAGCGGCACATCGGAAATCCTTGGCGTCTCCTCACGCGGCGTTTCACCCACACCGGGGGTGGTGGTGTTCCCCGAACACGGCGGCATCCGCCTGCACGCGGCCCCCACCCAATCGGGGGGCGAGGCCGCTCTGTGGTTTGCAGGGATCAGCGGACATACGGTCGGCGCGCTGTCCGACATGGTGGCCGCCGCGCCGCGCAGCCCCGCCACGCCGCTGTTCTTACCACAGTTGGAGGGCGAGCGGGCGCCTCTGTGGGACGCAAGCCTGCGCGCGGCCTTTCTTGGCCTGTCGCGCAGCACGACGACCACTGACATGGCGCGCGCGGTGTTCGAGGGGGTCGCGCTGTCGGCACGCCACGCGCTGGGGCCGCTGCGCGCTTCGGCTCAGGTCGGAACGGATGTCATTTTGTGCGGCGGCGGCGGGTTTCGGTCTGGCGCGTGGACGCAGATCCGCGCCAATGTGCTTGGTTGCGCCCTGCGCCCGATCGCGGCGGCAGAACCGGGGGTTCTGGGCGCGGGCCTGATGGCGCTGGTGGCCGTCGGTCACCATGCCAGCCTTGATGCGGCATGGTCGGCCACAGCACGCCTTGGACCGCTGGTGGAACCCGACAGCCGCAGCGCCGCCCGCTATGACACCCTGTTTGCGCTTTACTCCGATGCCATAACCACCGCCGATACCCTTACCAAACGCCTTGCCCAAATTTGATCGGGGCTGCACAAAGGTGCAAACGCCTTACAAAGTTCCAATGGGAGAGAATGACCAATGAACCTGACCCTGACCGTGGCCACCCTGCTGGCCCTGACCACCGCCGTTCATGCCGAGACCGTGGCGGTGATCACCCCCTACCTCGCGCAGCCCGGCACGCAGATGTATGTCGAAGGGTTCGAGGCCGCCGCATCAGCCAAAGGCTGGGAGGTGAACACCGTAGATACCGCAGGTGACGTGGCGGCAGCCATCGCGCGCATCGAGGATGCAGTAAACCAGAATGTTGATGCCATCGTGATCAACGTCGATCCCGCACAGGTAGCCGCAGGGTTGCAGGCGGCGGCCGATGCCGGCATCCCGGTGGTGGGAATGGACGCAGGCAGCGACCCGTTGCTGGCCGCCAACGTCACCTCGAACGGTTATGGCATGGCGGCAGAAACGGCCGTCTACGTCGCCAACCGGATCAACGGCGAAGGTGCTGTGGTGATGTTCGTGTTCGACGCCTTTCCCCCGGTGCAGATCCGCGGCGTGGTGGCCGATGCGGTATTCGGCAACTTCCCCGACATCACGGTGCTTGACCGCGTGACCCCTGATGTCAGCGACGGCGGCATAGCCGACAGCCGTGCCAAGATGGAGGCGATCCTGGCCGCAAACCCCGAACCCGGCAGCATCAAGGCCGTCTGGGCCGCGTGGGATCAGCCCGCACTTGGCGCGCTGCAGGCCATCGAGGATGCAGGCCGCAGCGGTGAGGGCATCGTGATCACAGGCATCGACGCCAACCCGCAGGCCCGCGACGCCATCGCCGCAGGCGGCAACTTCGAGGCTTCGGTGGCGCAGGACTTCATGGGCATTGGCGCCACCACCGCCGATACGGTCGCACGCGTGATGGCGGGTGAAGAACTGAAAGCCCGCGTGATCTATGTGCCAACGCAACTGATCACTGCGGCAAACGCGAAATAAGGGGAACGGGGCGGCTGCAGCCGCGCAAAACGACATGCACCCGCCCCCCGCCCTTGGACCCTTATGCAATCGCTGACCTTTCACGACCTGAGCAAAGCCTACGCCGGGGTGCCAGCCCTTGGCGGGGTATCGCTGACACTGACGCCCGGCCGTGTGCATGCGGTGATGGGCGAGAATGGCGCGGGCAAATCCACCCTGATCAAGCTGATCGCAGGCGTGGTGCGCGCTGATCGCGGCTGGGTCGAAAAAGACGGCGTGCGCCTGCCGCTGGCCGCGCCCGCCGATGCGATGGCGGCGGGGTTTCGCGTCATCCATCAGGAACTGAACATCGTCCCGCAGGTGTCGGTTGCCGAAAACATTCTGCTTGGTCACCCCGCCCCGCGCCGCGCGGGCGTGCTGATGGATTGGCCTGCACTGCACACCCGCGCCCGTGCGGCGCTGCACGAACTGGGCGCCGATCACATTGATACCCGCGCCCTTGCCGGTCATCTGGGGCGCGGCGACCGCATGCTGATGCGCATCGCCACCGCTCTGGTTGCCGGGGGCGAGGCTTGTCTTTACGTTCTGGACGAGCCGACTGCGGCGCTGACACCTGCGGAGTCGGCCCTGTTGTTTGCCGTGATCGGCAGACTGAAGGCGCGCGGGGCCGCGATCCTGTACGTCTCGCACCGGATGGACGAGGTGATGCGTCTGTGCGACGACATCACCGTTCTGCGCGATGGCCGCCACGTCAGCACCACACCTGCGGGCGTCACCACCAAGGACGCCGTGATCCGCGCCATGACCGGACGCGCGGTTTCAGACACCTATCCACCGCGCCAGACCCCGCTGGGCGAGGTGGTGATCCGCGCCGAGGCACTGTCCTCGCCCCGCCTCTCGGGCATCGACTTTACCCTGCGCGCGGGTGAGATTCTGGGCCTGACGGGACTGGGTGAGGCCGGTCAGCGCGATGTGCTGCGCCTGTTTCTGGGGCTTGAGCGGGCGACGTCGGGTCGCCTTGTCGTCCACGGTGCGCGGGCCCCACGGTCGCCTGCGGCTGCGTGGCGCGCGGGCGTGGCCCTGATCCCGGGCGAGCGGCGGGCCGAAGGGCTGATGCTGCAAATGTCGGTGCGTGCCAACGCCGTGCTGCCGCACTTGTCAGGCTGGGCCGCCCGCCCGCAGACCGAAGTGCGTCAGGCGGCGGAATTGACCACGCGCGTCGGGCTGAAATCAACCGGGCCGGACCAGCCCGTGGGCCAGTTGTCGGGCGGCAATCAGCAAAAGGTGGTCTTTGCCCGCGCCCTGATGGGCAACCCGAATCTGTTGCTGCTGGAAGATCCGACGCGGGGCGTCGATGTGGGCGCGCGGGCCGAGATCTACGGCCTGATCCGGGCGGCGAGTGCGCGGGGCTGTGCGGTGCTTCTGGCGTCGACTGATCTTCCAGAACTGACGGGCCTGTGCGACAGGATCATGCTGCTGCACGCCGGGCGGCAGGTGGACATCCTGGGCGCAGTTTCACCCGCCGATCTGCTGGCCCGCATTTATGAAACCGAAAACTGAGGCCTCTGTCATGCTCAAATCCTTGCGCCAGTCGGGCACGCTGATCGGCTTTGCGGTGATCGTGGCGGTGTTCACGCTGCAATTGCCCGACACATTCCTGACCGCGCGCAACCTGATCAACATCAGCCAGCAATTGTCGATGCTGGCAGTGGTGGCGGCCACGATGACCATCGTGATGGTGATGACCGATTTCGACCTCAGCGTAGGCTCGATGGCCAGCCTTGCGGGCATCGTGGCGGCGGTGGTGTTTGCCGCGGGCTATCCGGTCTGGATGGGGCTGGGGGCGGCGCTGCTGGTGGGGTTGGCGGGGGGGCTGTTCAACGGGTTTCTCGTCTCGGTCATCGGGATCCTTCCGTTCGTGGCCACGCTTGGCACCCTGACGGTGTTTTCGGGCGCGGCCTTCGTGATCTCGGGCGGCAAGACCATTTATGGGCGCGACATCCCAAAAGGGTTTGCCGATTTCGCCCGGGGTGGTGTGCCGCTGGACGGGCTGGGGCTGGCGGGGCTGAAGCTGCCCTATCTGTCGCTGACGGCCGTTGGGGTGATGCTGGTCACATGGGTGCTGCTGGAGCATACCACCTTTGGCCGCCGTCTCTATGCCATCGGCGGCAACCGCGAGGCGGCGCTGCTGGCGGGCCTGCGTGTCACGCGCCTGCGCATGATCGCCTTTGGCCTGACGGGGCTGGGCGCTGCGGGCGCCGGGCTGATGTATGCGGCCCGCGTTGCATCCGCCAACCCCACCCAAGGGTCTGGCCTGATGCTCGATGCGATTGCGGCGGTGTTTCTGGGCATGACCATGACCCGGATGGGCGAGCCTCGGGTCGGGGCTACGCTGGTGGGGGTGCTGCTGCTGGGGGTTCTCGACAACGGGCTGACGCAGTTGAAGGTCGACAGCTATGTGCGAGAGATTCTGGTGGGCGCTATCGTGATCGTCGCAGTGTCGATTGCGGCTTTGGGCAAACGGCGCTGAGGCTTGCCTGAACGCCCGGCGCCAGCTAAGCAAGCAAAAAACGGGGGTACCATGGCGGGCAAAAGTGTTCTGATCACCGGGGCCGCCGGCTTCATTGGTTTTCATCTGGCCCGCCGGCTGCTGCAAGACGGCTGGCAGGTGACAGGCCATGACGGCATGACTCCGTATTATGACCCAAGACTGAAAGAGGCGCGGCTTGCGATCCTGCAAGACCAACCCGGCTTTCGCTTTCATCAAGGGCTGCTGGAGGACGGGCTGACCGACCTTGTGGCCGATGTGCGCCCTGACGTGATCGTCCACCTCGCGGCGCAGGCCGGGGTGCGCTATTCGATCGAGGCGCCCCGGTCCTATGTGCAATCCAACCTGATCGGTACGCACGAAGTGCTCGAAGCCGCCCGCGCATACCCGCCGCGACACCTGATGATGGCGTCCACCTCATCGGCTTACGGCGCCAACACCAAGATGCCTTATGCCGAGACCGACCGCGCCACCCATCCGGTCAGCTTTTACGCCGCCACCAAGATCGCGAATGAGGCGATGGCCCATAGCTATGCCCATCTTTTTGGGCTGCCGACCACGATGTTTCGCTTTTTCACCGTCTATGGGCCTTGGGGCCGGCCTGACATGGCGCCGCTCAAATTCACCAGGGCCATCCTGAACGGCACACCAATTGACGTCTACAACCACGGCCAGATGCAGCGCGATTTTACCTATGTGGATGACCTGATCACCGGCATCACCCGGCTGATGGCCACGCCGCCGGGCACTGATCCCGTGGGACCGATGGACAGCCTGTCGCCTGTCGCGCCCTTTCGCGTGGTCAATATCGGCAACGGCACCCCGGTTCAGTTGACCGATTTCATTGCCGCCATCGAAGAGGCGACGGGGCGCTCCGCCACGCGCAACCTGATGCCGATGCAACCCGGCGACGTGGCCGCCACGTGGGCGGATGCGCGCCTGATTACAGCACTGGTGGGCGCCCTGCCCCGCACCGACATCCGCGAGGGGATGCGGCAGGTTGTCGAATGGTATCGCGGCTGGAACGTCGACTGATCCGCAGGCACGCGCGCAAAGCCGTTTGTTTGCTGCCTTTCAGAGACGCGGGCCGCAGGGTTCCAGGGCAGACTGCGACGTGCGAAGTCGAAAGACAGCAATACGCACAAGTCTGTTACAGCATCCCCGGCACAACCTGGTCGGGCGGACGGTGACCATCGGCGAAGGTCTTGATGTTGATGATCACCTTTTCGCCCATCTCGATCCGGCCCTCTACTGTGGCGCTGCCCATGTGCGGCAGTAGCACGACATTGGGCAACTCGCGCAGGCGGGGATTGATCTCGTGGCCATGCTCGAAGACGTCCAGCCCCGCGCCCGCCAACTCGCCCGCGCGCAGGCCACGCGTCAGAGCGTTTTCGTCGATCACCTCGCCGCGTGAGGTGTTCACGATCACCGCCGAGGGTTTCATCAGCTTCAGCCGGCGCGCGTTCATCAGGTGATAGGTCGAGGGGGTGTGGGGGCAGTTGATCGACAAGATGTCCATGCGGGCGACCATCTGGTCCAGACTTTCCCACCACGTCGCCTCCAGGGCGGTCTCGATTTCGGGGCGCAGGCGCTTGCGGTTGTGATAGTGCACCTGACAGCCAAATGCGCGCGCGCGCAGGGCAACCGCCTGGCCGATCCGGCCCATGCCGAGGATGCCAAGCCGTCGCCCGGCCAGACGGCCGCCCAAGTGGGCCATCGGCGCCCAGCCTTTCCAGTCGCCCGCCTGCATCAGGGCCAGCCCCTGCGGGATGCGCCGCGTGACGGCGAGGATCAGCGCCAGCGCCATGTCGGCGGTATCTTCGGTCACCACGCCTGGAGTATTGGACACAAGAATCCCGCGCTGGCGCGCTGTTGCCACGTCAATATGGTCCACGCCCGCGCCATAATTGGCGATCAGCTTCAACCGCGGACCCGCCTGCCCGATCAGGCCTGCATCAATCTGGTCGGTCACACAGGGCACCAGCACATCGGTGCCTTGCATCGCTGCCACCAGTTCGTCGCGCGTCATCTTGGTGTCGGGATCCCGCAAGGTAACGTCGAACAATTCCTTCATCCGCGTCTCGACGTGGTCGGGCAACCGTCGCGTCACTACAACACTCAGCCGTTCTGCAGCCATTCACACCTCCACGGGGTTGATCTTGCCGGATCCTTGAGGCCAAGGTGACGCCAAGCGGGGCGGCATACAAGCCCCCGAGGCGTTGAGGATAACATCCTGCCCCCTGACCCGGGCGGCGAGGTCGGCAAACCGGGGCACGCGCCCCGCAACTGGTGGATAATGACATGCTGTTCAGGGCTTTGGCGCTGATGCTTGTGGCTGGGGCAGGAAGTGCCGCCCCTGCGCTGGCCGAGACGGCACGGCCACGGGCGAATCCGTTGCTGGTACAGACGTCGGCGCCGATACCGCGCCCGGCGCCATCGCCCGACGCCACAGCGCCCAAGGCGGTCACCGACCTGATCGGCCCCCCCACCCTTGCAGCCATCGACCCCGGCGCCGCCCGCCGGGCGGCTGAACCGCCGCGCGACCCCAACCGCGGCGCCGTCACCAATCTGCCGCTGCCGCGCTTTGTCTCGTTGAAAAGCGGCGAAGGCAATGCCCGGCGCGGCCCAGGCCTGACCCACCGCATCGACTGGGTGTTTACCCGCACCAGCATGCCGCTGAAGATAACCGCCGAGCATGAGCATTGGCGCCGCATCGAGGATGCCGAGGGTATGGGCGGCTGGGTGCATTTCGCGCTGCTGTCGGGCGTGCGCACCGCCCTTGTCGCGGCCCCACGGGCCGCGTTCCACAGCCGCCCCGATACCGCGGCGCAAGTAGTGTTCGCGGCCGAAGCGGGCGTGGTGGGCAAGATCTTGCAATGTGCGGCGGGCTGGTGCCGCCTTGTGGTCGACGGTCAGAAAGGCTGGGTGCCGATTGCGGCCCTTTGGGGCGTCGACCCCGACGAGACAATCGAATAACATCGCAGAGGCCAGCGGATGCCGCCCGAACGCACGCCATGATGGCCGTGGCGTGCGGGCGCGACCCAGTGAAAGCAAGGACAACCGGGATGAGTGCGAACAGCGCAGATCAGACGCGGCTGAACCTGTCGGCGGGGCTCGCCTCGGTCATGGTGGCGTTTTTGCTGGTGGCGCTGAAGCTGTGGGCCCTGGGCGAGACGGGCGCGCTGTCGGTCGCGGCCTCTCTCGCCGACAGCGCGATGGACCTGATGATCAGCCTGGGTGCCATGGCGGCGATTTTCTATGCGGCCAAGCCTGCCGATGAGGACCATGCCTTTGGCCATTCCTCGGCCGAGGATCTGGCGGCGCTGGGGCAGGCCATCTTCATCCTGATCTCGGCGGTGGTGATAACGGTCGCGGCCGGTCAGCGGCTGCTTGCCGACAACCCGGCCCCTCTTGTGCAACAGGGGCGGGGCATGGCTGTGATGGGCGTGTCGATTGCCCTGACGCTGGGGTTGGTTCTTTGGCAGGGGCGGGTGGCGCGTCAAACCGGCAACCGGGTCGTCGCTGCCGACCGGCTGCATTACCTGGGCGACCTTTTGCCCAACATCGGGGCCATTGCCTCGCTTTGGGCATCGTCACGCTTTGGCATGGGAGAGGTGGATTCGGTCGTGGCACTTGGTGCGGCGGGTCTGCTGGCGCTGGGCGCCCTGCGCATCGGCAAGACCGCGTTCGACGCGCTGATGGACCGCCGCGCCGACCCCACTCTGATTGCCGGGGTCGAGGCGATTGCCCGCGACTGGCCCGGCGTGCGTGGCTATCACGACATCAAGACCCGAATGGCCGGCAGCCGTGTCTTTGTGCAGATCCACATCGAACTGGATGGCGATCAGCCCCTGCGGCAGGCCCATGACATCGGCGCGGGCCTGCGTCAGGCAATCTTGCAGCGGTATCCGCAGGCCGATGTGATCGTGCACAAGGATGTGTCGCGCCTTCCACCCTGAAGCGTGTCTATCAAAACTTGGGTCCGGCAGGGAGACAGTACCGTTGCCCTGCGGCGCGGGCGAAGGGGGGCGCGGGCGAAGGGGGGCCCGGGCTGCGCCCAATGCGACTGCAGCCCTTTGCCACCGCCAGCGAACTGCCTTACACCCGCACCGACCAGTGACCGCAGGCGCTTCACGAAGCTTCTGCCACGCCCGCCAGAGGAACCCGCATGATCGAGATCCGGTTACAATGAAAGTTCGCATCCACAAGCTGTTTGAATACCTGCTGGAAACCGCAGACCCTGCGCCCGAGGCGTTTCTTGGCTTTTCCTTGTCCAGCCCGCCGGTTCTGGGCGATTTTCTCGATGATCTGGACCCAGGCTTGGCGCTCGACTGGAACGGGCAAAGCTTTCAGGGTCTGCCCGCCTTGCGCGAACGGGTGATTGCGCAGGCGGGGCTGACGGGGCTCTGCGTGCCCGCGGACGTGCTGATCACCGCGGGCGCGGCCGAGGCGAATTACCTGTGCTTTCGCCAGCTTCTTTCGGCCGGCGACCATATGGTGACCGAAAGCCCCGGTTGGCCGCAGGCGGCAGTGATGGCGCAGGCGATCGGGGCCGAAGTGACGCTGGTGCAGCGGCGGGCAGAGGAGCATTGGGCGCTGGATCTTGCTGCGCTGGACCGCGCGGTTACACCCCAAACCAAGATGATTTTCCTCTCAAACCCCAACAACCCTACGGGTGCCTTGCTGGGCGACGCGGACCTGCACCGAATAGCCGCGATTGCCGACCGGGTGGGCGCATGGCTGATCGTGGACGAGGTATATGCGGGCCTTGAATGGCAAGGCCCCCGCGCGCCGTCGATTGCCGGGATCTATGCGCGCGGCATCACCACGGGGTCGGTATCCAAGGCGCTGGGGTTGCAGGGCATCCGCACCGGCTGGATGATCTGCCGGGATGCCGGGATGATCATGGACGCGGTGATCCTGCGCGAGAATTCCTCCGAGATCATGAACATCCTTGGCGAGCATATTGCCGAGATCGCCCTGCGGCCCGATCGTCTGGCGCCGGCGCTGGACCGCGCGCGCGCCGAGGGGGCGTCCACCCTAGCGCACCTGAACGCCTTCATCGCAGCAGAGCCGCGCCTTTCATGGACGCCACCGCAAGCCGGGCTGATCGGCCTTGCCCGGCTGCAGGGGGCGGCGGCTGAGCCGTTTGCCCGCCATCTGCTTGCGGCACCCTACCGCACCTTCCTGCTGCCCGGAACGGCATATGGCGTACCCGATCACATCCGTCTGGGTGTGGGCGGCGGGGCGGCGGCGCAACTGGACAAGGGAATTGCCCGCTTGTCGACGGCACTGGCCGAATATCCGTACGACTAAGCCTTTGATTTTCAACTCGCTATCAAATAACATGCACGCGCTTTTGCCTAGCGCGACGGCAGACCCCATACCTGTTCCCATAGCAAACGCGGCCCCCGCCGCACATACATGCAAAAAGGAACACATCATGCTGCCGCAGATCAAAACCACGGCCATCGCTGCAATCACCGCCCTGTCGCTGGCCTTGTCAACCGCTGCACCTGCCCAAGCGCTTGGCAAGAACGAGCGCAACTTCCTGAAAGGTGTTGCCGCCTCGCTGATCATCGGAGCGATCCTGAACGATGCCAACAACCGTGCAGCCGCGCAACCCGCTCCGCTGCCGCAACCGCGATACGAACCCCGCTATGAGCCGCGTTACGAGCCCCGCTATGAACCCCGTTACGAGCCCCAGTATGAACCCCGCCATCAGCCGCGCCCCAAAACGGGACGTGTGATCGGGTCTTCGGGATCGGTTAACAGCACCGTGGCGGCACAAGCGTTCAACAGTTATTCGCACAGCCAGCGCCGGGCCATTCAGACCCGTCTGCGCGGATTTGGCTACTATACCGGAGGCATTGACGGCGCCTTTGGCCCGGGTACATATCGCGCGGTTCTGGCCTATGCCCGCGACTCGGGCGGGGAATCGCAACTGAACACGCGGGCAGGCGTCTATGGCGTCTATGACGGTCTGATCTACTGATTGCTTCCCCCGGCGCCGGATTTACCGGCCCCGGATCATCACCCCCAAAAGAACGCGCGCGGCGTCCCAAGGATTGCCGCGCGCGGTGCGTCTGATAGTCGTGATGCTGATGGACACGCCTGATGAAACTCTTGCCAGTGCCGCCGCGGGCGGTGACCGGGCGGCATTTGCCGCGCTGGTGCGACGCCATTACCTGCGGATACATGGCCTGTGCTGGCGCCTGACCGGCACCCGCGATCAGGCCGAGGACCTGACGCAGGACATCTGCGCCTCGTTGCCAGCGCGGCTGCGGGGATGGCGCGGCGAGGCGCGGTTCACGACGTGGCTTTACCGCGTGGTTGTGAATGCCGCACATGATGCGCGCCGCCGTGCAGCCACCCGCGCGCGGGCAGGTGATGGGTGGGGCGCGTGGGAAATCGCACGCGCAGACCAGATCGCCGAGGACCGCGCCGCTCTGGACTGGCTGACCCACGCGATGACCCGCCTGCCCCCGGAATTGCGCGACACGGTGGCGCTGGTGCTGGGCGAAGACCTGACACAGGCCGAGGCGGGCGCGGTTCTGGGCCTGTCCGAAGGCACCATCGCATGGCGCATGTCGGAAGTGAAAAAGAGGCTGCGCAGGTTTGCCGCCGAGGAGGCAAAGGCATGAACGACCAGGACACACATATGGCCCGCCTGAAGGCCGCGCTGCGATCCGCCGCCCCTGCGCCCGATGCAGACGCACGCGCCGCCGCCATGGCCCGCGCGATGGCGGCGTTTGACCAAATCCCCGCATCCCCCCAAGGATCGCCGCACACAGCGCGTCCCACGCAGGTCCGCCCGATTGGGGCGGGGTTCCTGAAGGGGGTGAAAACCATGTTTGCCACGTTGAATCTGAAACCCGTTCTGGCCGCGACCACATCCGTGGCCGCCCTTGCCGTGGGGGTGGTCATAATGAGTCCGGACGCCCGTCTGCCCCCGATGACCCCATCGGCCGGGCAGGCGGCAAAGACCACGCCGGCATCCACGCCCGAGATGGCCCAGATGGCCGATGAGGCCCCGGCGATGGCCGCGAACGCCCCGCCGATCGCCAGCACCGTGGCGCCCTACACCGCCGACACCCGCGCCCGGACGTTTCCAGAGGGCAATGCCGGTCTCGCGCCCAAGATCGCCGAGGCCGTCGCCGCGGACACGGAAATGGCCCCGGCCATCGCGGGGCGCTTCGGACACGACAGCACCGAAAGCTTTGCCAACGCCCCTGCGAACCCGGTTCACGTCACTGCCGAGGCCCCGGTCTCGACCTTTTCCATCGACGTTGATACCGCATCCTACGCTGTGGTGCGCGATGCGCTGAACGGTGGCGCCTTGCCCGATGCGGATGCGGTGCGCATCGAAGAGATGATCAACTACTTTCCCTACGACTTGCCCGCACCGCAGGAGGGTGATGCCCCGTTCCGTACCACCGTCACAGTGATGCCTACCCCCTGGAACCCGGGCACGCGGCTGGTGCGGATCGCCCTTCAGGGCCGGATGCCAGCCGTGGCCGATCGCCCACCCCTGAACCTCGTGTTTCTGGTCGACACTTCGGGGTCGATGCAGGATGCAGACAAGTTGCCGCTTCTGAAGCAATCGCTGGGCTTGATGCTGGCCCAACTGCGCCCCGAGGACCGCGTGGCCATCGTCGCCTATGCCGGTTCGGCGGGCGAGGTACTGGCCCCCACCCCGGCCAGTGATCGTGTCACAATCCTGTCTGCGCTGGACCGGCTGGGTGCGGGCGGATCAACCGCAGGGGCCGAAGGGCTGGCGCTGGCCTACCGCTTGGCCGAAGGGATGGGGTCCGCAGACACGGTGCGCCGCATCTTGCTGGCCACGGACGGCGATTTCAACGTAGGGATCGACGACCCGGAGGGGCTGGAGGCCTATGTGGCGCGCAAGCGTGACACGGGCGTGTATCTGTCGGTGCTGGGCTTTGGCCGGGGCAATCTGGACGATGCGGTGATGCAGGCGCTGGCACAAAATGGCAACGGCACCGCCGCCTATATCGACACTCTGCAAGAGGCCCGCAAGGTGCTGTCGGATCAACTGACGGGCGCGCTGTTTCCGATCGCCGAAGACGTGAAAATCCAGGTGGAATGGAACCCACTCCAGGTGGCCGAATACCGCCTGATCGGCTATGAGACGCGTGCCCTTCGGCGTGAGGATTTCAACAACGACGCGGTGGACGCAGGCGAGATTGGCGCGGGCCATCAGGTGACGGCGCTTTATGAGGTGACGGCGCCCGGATCGGCGGCCTTGCTGAGCGACCCTCTGCGCTATGGCCCGGCGGATGCGGCCGTGGCGCCCGAAACTACGGGATCGGAGTTGGGCTTCTTGCGGCTGCGATACAAAGCGCCGGGCAAAGATGTCTCCGCCCTGATCGAGACGCCGGTTCTTGCCACGCCGGACGCCGATGTATCCGGCGACGCCGCCTTTGCCGCCGCGATTGCCGGAATGGGTCAGCTTTTGCGCGGCTCGGATTATCTGGGGGGTTGGGGCTGGGATCAGGCAATCGATCTGGCCCTCGCCAACCGCGGAAGCGATCCGTTTGGCTACCGGATCGAGGCGGTTAACCTGATGCGCATGGCAAAAGCGCTCTCGCAATAACGAGGCGCCCGCCAGAGGGATCTCTGGCGGGCGCCTTTGTTGCGGTCCGAAGGATCAGACCGCGTGGGTTTCGAGAGCGTGGGCCTGCAGGTCGGTGCTGCGCGCAATCTCGATCCGGCGGGGTTTCAACGCCTCGGGCGTCTCACGCACCAGATCGATGTGCAGCATGCCATGTTCGTGCACGGCACCGGTCACACGGACGTGGTCGGCCAGCGCAAAGCGCCGCTCGAACGCGCGGGTGGCGATGCCACGGTGCAGGAAGCTGCGGCCGTCATCCTCGGGGGCCTTGCGGGCCGCCACCGACAGGGCGCCGTCCTTGACCTCGACCGTCAGGTCATCGGGCGTGAACCCGGCCACGGCGATGGAGATGCGGTAGGCATCCTCGGCGGTTTTCTCGATGTTGTAGGGGGGATAGGTGGGCTGGGCGACGTCGGACGCGACAGCGCGGTCCATCAGATCGGCGATGCGGTCAAAGCCGACGGTGGCACGGTAGAGCGGGGTCAGATCGAAGGTACGCATGGAATCATCCTTTGTTCAAAGCGATGCAAGCTGTTTGCCCCCCGGTGACGGGCGGGCGGGACAGATACGCCCGGGCCCGTCATGGCACCCGAACTCCCCCTATCTGGGAAGCCGACCGAGGCTGTTCAAGGGGGGCATTTCAAGTGAGGCTGGCCGTTCTTTGACCGCCGTCGCAGTGACCGCAAGGCCCGCGCCCGGGCAGCATCCGCACGCCATGGAAGCCCTCATGGCTTGACGAATTTCCCGCCGCTGCCCCCCGACAGCACGCGCACGTTCCCCGGCCGCAAACCAGAGGTGCCTTCGGCCAGCTTTTCGCGCAACAACGCGACCGGACCTGCAAGCGGGGTGCCAAGCGCCACCTTCTTGCCATCCACCTCGGCCTTGGCCGATACAACCGACACCACCCGCGCTACCCCGTCCTTCACCGTAAAGATCGGCGCCCCGGATGAGCCGAAATCGACATCGCACGACAGGATCAGCATCGCTTCTTGCTGGCGCAGCACATGGCAGACCTGCTGCAATGACGGCGCTTCGGACCGATCCTGCGCATACGAGACCACGCCCACCTCATCGCCGGGCGCCGGGCGCGCATCCATTTCAAACGGCTTTATCGACGGCAAGCGGATCGGCTGGTCGAGTTGCAGCAGCGCCAGATCAAACTGCACCCGGTCGACACTGTCGTGCCCGCCATAGATGTATTCCGGGTGCTCTGCGACCTTCTTGACGCCCCGATAGGCCGCTGCGCGCCCGTTGCGCCAGCCGGCCAGAAACTGGATCGTCGCAGGGTCGATCCGCGCGCCGGTTTCCTTGTCAAACAGGCAATGCGCTGCCGTCAGCACCAGATCTTCGGCAATCAGCGCGCCGGTACAAAATCCGCGGTCGCCAAAATTCAGGCGGCCCACGCCCTCCCATCCGCGGCTGTCGTCGCCGGTCTGCAGCGACCGCAGGCGCGCGTCCTGGGCATGCGAAGTGGTGGAAAACGCGGACATCAGCCCAATGACAAGGATGGCAAGGGTCCGCATGGCTTCTCCGCGTATCATTTCGTTCTGGGGAATGCCCGCAAAGTTTGGCGGTTTTGTGGCTGCGGTCACGCCTCTTGCAATGCGTCCACCCAAGCGCGCGGCTTTGGCCCACCCGTGGCCCAGTCGAGAAGCTCGACCGTATGCACGATCGGCAGTCCCGTGGCCGCCCCGATCTGCATCATGCAGCCGATGTTTCCGGCGGCGATGATGTCGGGCTTGCGCGCCTCAATCGTCTGCACCTTGCGGGCCTGCAGCTGCTGGCTGATTTCTGGCTGCATCAGGTTGTAGGTGCCGGCCGAGCCGCAGCACAAATGGCTGTCGGCAGGTTCCACCACCGTAAAGCCCACGCGTTTCAGCAGATCCTTGGGCAGCGTCTTGATCTGCTGGCCGTGTTGCAGCGAACAGGCCGCGTGATATGCAACCGTGATGCCCTTGGGCGCAACTTCGGGCAGCGTCAGGCGCGACAGCACCTCGGACACATCCATGGCAAGGCCCGCCACAATGGCCGCGTCTGCGGCAAGCGGATCATTGCGGAACATGTGGCCGTAATCCTTGACCGTGGTGCCGCAACCGCTGGTGTTGATCACGATGGCATCAAGGCCGCCTTCCGCGCGCGTGGCCATCCAAGCCTTGATGTTGGCGCCCGCCGATGCGTGGCTGAGGTCCGACTTGCCCATGTGATGCGTCAGCGCCCCGCAGCAGCCCGCACCCTTGGCCACCACCACTTCGGCCCCCAGACGGCGCAACAGGCGGATCGTGGCATCGTTGATATCGGTGTTCAGCGCCTTTTGCGCGCAGCCCGTCATCAGGGCTACCCGCATGCGTTTCGCTGTCGTGGGGGCAAAGGTCTGCGGATCATCGTTGCGGCTGACGGGCGGGATCACGCGCGGCGCCATCCGCAGCATCGCGCGCAGGCGCGGGTCCGGCATCAGCCCGGCAAAGGGGCGCCCGATCTTGGCTGCCAGCAGCGCAAGGCGAAAGCGCCCCGGATAGGGCAGCACCCGTGCGAGCACGCCGCGCAGCATCCGGTCCATCAAAGGGCGTTTGTAGGTGGCTTCGATGTATTCGCGCGCCTGATCGACCAGATGCATGTAATGCACGCCCGAGGGACAGGTGGTCATGCAGGCCAGACACGACAGACAGCGGTCGATGTGCTTGACTGTCTTTTCATCCGCCGGGCGGCCCTTTTCCAGCATATCCTTGATCAGGTAGATGCGGCCGCGCGGGCTGTCCAATTCATCCCCGAGGATCTGATAGGTGGGACAGGTGGCCGTGCAAAACCCGCAGTGGACGCAGGTGCGCAATATCTCGTTTGCGCGGGCGATGCCGGGGATCTTCAGCTGTTCGGGGGTGAAATTCGTCTGCATGTCAGACCCTTTCCGGGCGGGGCGCCATCAGGCCCTGATTGAACAAACCGCGCGGATCAAACTTGGCGCGCAAGCCTTCGGTCAGGGCTGCAAGCGCGGGCACTTCGGGCATGAACGCCGCCATGCCGCGCGGTCCGCGCACGCAGGTCGCATGGCCCGGGAACGCCCCCAGCCGCGCGCGCAGATCTGCATCTGGCGCCACCAGCGCCCAGATCAGCCCGCCGCCCCAATCATACAGCACCGCCTCGGCGCCCATGCGCGCCACCAGATCCGGGGCATCCGAAGGCTTGACCGACAGCCGCCAGACATCGCCTGTCCGCGCATGAAACGGCACCACATCGCGGATGTCGGCCCATCGGTCGGCACCCTCTTCAACCTCGGCCATGCCATGCGCCGCCAGATGGCGCACCAGCGCGCCCGCGCGGTAGCGGACTGATGCCTCCAGCCCCTCGATCCGCAGAAAGGTGCCGACGCCCGGCCAATGCGCCGCCCCGTTTACCTCATACGGGGACGCCAGTGCCGCCGCCATTGCCGTCACCGCCGCCCGGTCCGACAGACCGGGCAGAACCAGCGTGGCCGCCGCGGCAGGCAGGGGCAGCACCTTGAAGCTGACCTCGGTCAGCACACCCAACGTGCCCCACGACCCTGCCATCAACTTGACCAGATCGTAGCCGGTGACGTTCTTCATCACGCGTCCGCCGTTCTTGACGATCTCACCGTCGCCCGTCACGAAACGCACCCCGATCAGACTGTCACGGCACGCCCCCACCTGCACACGGCGCGGGCCCGAGGCGTTGGCCGCCACAACGCCGCCCATCGTGCTTTCACCTGTGCGTCCCAGCAGACCCCGCATGTCGGGCACCTCGAACGGCAGCCGCTGGCCTTCGGCGCCAAGCGCGGCTTCCACCTCGGCCAAAGGTGTGCCTGCCCGCGCCACAAGGGTCAGCGCGCCCGGTTCATAAAGCGTGATGCCGCGCAAAGCCGCCGTTTCCAGCACCTCGCCCCCGGGCGCCCCAATGCCCCGCGTGCCGCCGCCCTGTACCACCATGGGCGCGTTTGCCGCCCGGACAAGTTCGGCGAGTTCGGCCTCTGATGCCGGTTTCATCATTCGTGTCCCATTTTCTGTTTCGCAATAACCTTGGTGGGAGAGCAGACAGGCCACCTGCGGCCTCAAGCCGCGCGTCGTGCCGCCGTCACGTGCAGCGGAAACACCTTGGCCGGGTTCAACAGCCACTTGGGATCGAACACATCCTTCACGCGCAGTTGCATCTCCATATCCTCGGGCGCAAATTGCACATCCATCAGATCTCGCTTTTCGATTCCCACGCCATGCTCTCCGGTCAGACAGCCGCCCACCTCGACACACAGCCGCAGGATATCGGCCCCCATTGCCTCGCACAGTTCCAGATCGCCCGGCTTGTTGGCATCAAACAGGATCAGCGGGTGCATGTTGCCATCGCCCGCGTGAAACACATTGGCCACATCCAGACCATAGTCCTTTGACATCTCGCCTATGCGCCGCAGAACGAAAGGCAGGGATGAAACGGGGATCGTCCCATCCAGACACATGTAATCGTTGATGTGCCCCATCGCGCCAAAGGCCGATTTGCGGCCCAGCCAGATCGCCTTCGCCTGCGCCTCGTCTGCGGCCTCACGGAACTCGACCGGGTTGTGGCGCAGGGCGATCGCCTTGATCAAGGCCAGTTGTTCGTCGATCTCGGCGGGGCTGCCTTCGACCTCGACGATCAGCAGCGCCTCGCACATCGGATAGCCTGCCTTGGCAAATGCCTCGGTCGCCTCAATGCAGGGGCGGTCCATGAATTCGATTGCCACCGGCAGAACACCGGCCCGGATGATATCGGACACGCATTCCCCGGCTGTTTCATTGGCGTCAAAGCCGATCAGGACGGGACGCGCACCTTCGGGCTTGGGCAGGATGCGCAAGGTCGCCTCGGTCACCACGCCAAGCTGCCCTTCGGATCCGCAGATCACGCCCAAAAGGTCCAGCCCGCCCGCATCCATGTAGGGGCCCCCAACTTCGACCACGGTGCCATCCATCTGCACCAGCGTGACGCCCAGCAGGTTGTTCGTGGTCACCCCGTATTTCAGGCAATGCGCCCCGCCCGAGTTCATCGCGATGTTGCCCGCAATGGCGCAGGCAAGCTGGCTGGACGGGTCTGGCGCGTAGAAAAAGCCGTCCGCCTCGACCGCGCCCGTCACACTCAGGTTCGTGCGCCCCGATTGCACGCGGATATAGCGGTTGTCGTAATCGGTCTCGAGCACGCCATTCATCCGGCTTACGCCCAGAATGACCGCATCTGCCGTCGGCAACGCCCCCCCGGCCAGCGACGTGCCCGATCCGCGCGGCACCACGGGCACGCCCTCTTGGTGGCAGATGCGCAGAACGGCAGAGACCTCGGCGGTGGTGCGTGGCAAGACGGCAGCCATTGGCGGGCAGCGATATGCGGTCAGCGCGTCGCATTCATAGGCGCGGGTCTCGGCCTCGTCATCAATCACCGCGTCGGCGGGCAGAACGGTGCGCAGGCGGGCCACGATGCGGGCCTTGGCCGAAAGGATCATGGCGTTGGGTTCTGGCATTTGCATGGCGACACCTTTTTGCGCGTGTTTGGGCAGCCTAGCGCATGAATTGGTAAAATGATATAACCAATTTTTGCGAATGGGGCTTTACGCTTGTGTTCCACAGGGTCAATGACAAGGTGCAAGCGCGTTGCGGCGAGGTTCCCGCCCGGGCGCGTCTTTCCTATGGGCAAAGGCCCGCGTGGCACGATATGTATTGATCCATCATGTTGACGCTGCCCTTTCCCATAGGATCTTTCACACCGCTTGATGCGGTTGCCTTTGGCTTTCTTGTGCTGGCCTATCTGCTGACCGGGTGGCTGGTCGAACACCCGCCCCGGCGGTATCCGTCCGTGACGATGATCATGGCCGGATACAGGCGCGACTGGATGCGCCAGTTCGTCACCCGTCAGCCCCGGATCTTTGACGCCAATGTGCTGGACAGCCTGCGCCAAAGCACCGCGTTCTTTGCCAGTGCGTCCATGATCGCCATCGGCGGCGGCGTCGCGCTGATCGGCAATTCGGGGCAGGTGCAAGGCCTGGCACAGGACCTGACGCTTGGCATCGAGACGGTGGTGGTCGAGGCGAAGATACTGGTCGTGGTGGCGCTGCTGGCCAATGCGCTGCTGAAATTCGTCTGGGCGAACCGGCTGTTTGGCTATTGCGCCATTCTGATGGCCGCCGTTCCGAACGAACCTGATGATGTAACCGCCTACCCCCGCGCCGCACAGGCCGCCGAGATCAACATCACCGCTGCGCGCAGTTTCAACCGGGGCTTGCGGGCCATCTACTTTGCGCTGGCGGCCTTGGGCTGGATTCTGGGGGCCGAGGCCCTGATCGTGGCGGTTGCGGTAACGTCCCTTGTGCTGATGCGGCGCGAGTTCGCTTCGCAGTCACGCAAGGTGATCCTGGGCGACAAGATCTGAGGCGCCACGTCTGATGGCTTTGCCGACCGCCGCCGTGTCGCATCAAGCCAGCCGCCGTGAACCCTTTCGCCCTTCGATCAGCCATGCCGCAATCGCCATCGCGGCCGCCAGCAACAGCCAGACCCAGCCGGGTAGCAGGGGTGCCACCTGAACGTCTTGCGTGACATAGGCGCCGCGCGGGGTGATGCCGATCCAGCCCCGGCCCGAGGCCGGGCGCCCGTCGCGCACGGTACGAATATCGGGGGCGCCGTCTTCCAGCCGCAAGATGCCACCGTTGGTAGGTTCCACCACCGGGGCCAGCGGGTCGCCACTGGCGATGGTCTGCACGAATTCGCGCGGCGCAGGCGGCCCCATGGCAACCACGCGGACCAGATCGCCCTGCTCCAGCCGATAGAGCCCCATCTGCGGCGCAGGAAACGTGCCCACATACTTGCCCGGAGACACTTCGGGCATCGCAAGCGTCGACGCCGCACCATCCGGCCCGGTGATCGTGACCTCGCCAGGGGGGGTATCGAGGATTGTACGCCGGGTAATCACCAGATCCTGTGCCTGAGCCACGGCGGTCAGCGTTTCTTCCTCAAGCTCGGGCTCTTTCAGCATCCAGTGGGCAAGGCGTCGCAGCAGTTCCAGTTGTGGCCCGCCGCCTTCATACCCCCGGCCCCACAGCCATGCCTGATCCGAAGCAAGGATCGCCACCCGCCCTTCATCCACGCGGTTCAGAATCAACAGTGGCCGGTCGCCCGGACCTTTCATCACCACCTGGCCCGCAATCGGGGTCACATCGACAATGCGGAACCAACGGCCCCACCCCCCCTCGGGGGCCAAAGCCTCCAGCCCTTCGGTCACCGGATGGCGGCGGCCAAGATCGGTCAACTCGGGACGAAAGCCACCTTCTATTACGCGCGCAGTGGGTTCGGCGGGCAGTATCTCCGCCAAAGGTGAGCGCCAGATGCTGTCGACGGCCCCATATTCCGGCCCTGCCGCCACCAGCACGGTGCCACCGTTGCGCACATAGGTGACAATATTTTCCATGTAGGACATCGGCAGAATGCCCCGCATCGAATAGCGGTCAAAAACGATCAGATCGAATTCATCAATCTTTTCCACGAACAGTTCGCGCGTGGGAAAGGCGATCAGCGACAATTCTGTCACCGGGATGCCATCTTGCTTTTCCGGCGGGCGCAGAATGGTAAAGTGCACCAGATCCACTGAAGCGTCCGATTTCAACAGGTTGCGCCAGACACGCTCGCCCGCGTGCGGCTCGCCCGAGACCAGAAGTACGCGCAGACGGTCGCGCACGCCGTTGATTTGCACCACGGCCGCGTTGTTGCGCTCGGTCAATTCGCCGGCCGAAGGGGCAAGGCTGAATTGCAACACGTTCATCCCGCCGTGCGGCAGCGTGATCGGCAGTTCCAGATCTTCGCCCACCGGCACGCGGTAGGTTTGCGGCGGATCGGCGTCGATGGTGATGGTCAGGTCGGCCTCGACCCCGGCCGAGGCGGGCACATCACCCTGATCCTCGATCTTCAGGCCAAGGCGGATCTCCTCTCCCAGAATGGCAAAGGCGGGTGCGCTCTTGACGATCAGGCGGCGGTCCCAATCGGTCTCGCGCCCGGTCAGCAAGACGTGCAGCGGCGCGGGCAATGCCGGGGCAAGGTCAAGGTCATGCACCTGACCATCGGTGATCAGAATGGCGCCCGCGATGCGCGCGCGGGGTTCTTCGGCGATGGCCCCGGCCAGTGCGGTCATGGCTTGGGTGCCCGCATCCTCGGCCCCGTCGCCCAGCCGGATCACGCGCAATTCGGTGTTGTCCAGTGCGGCCACCTCGGCCGTCACATCGGCCAGCGCTCGGGCGATCTGCGCAGGTCGGTCTGACAGACCCTGACTGGCGCTTTCATCGACCACGGCAATCACGATATCGGACTGGGGGCTGCGGTTTTCCTCTTGCAGCGCGGGGTTGGCAAGCGCGGTCAGGATCACCCCCGCCGCGAGGCCCCGCAGCCACCAGCCCGCAAGCCCGCGCCAGACCGCAAGGCCCAGCAGAACGGCAGCCACCCCAAGGGCCACCCAAAGCACCGGCCACGGGATCAGCGGATCAAAGATCAGACTTTGCGTCATTGCCCCAACCTTTCCAGAAGGGCAGGCACGTGGACCTGATCGGATTTGTAGTTCCCGGTCAGCACATGCATCACAAGATTGACGCCAAAGCGGTAGGCCATCTCGCGCTGCCGCTCGCCCGCAAAACCCCGCCCTACAGGCAGCAGGGGCGCGCCCTGGTCATTCACGGCCCAGGCCGAGGCCCAGTCGTTGCCGCCAATCACCACCGGTGTCACGCCATCATTGAGGTTGCGAAACGGCATCCCCTCGATCTGTTCGGCATCGGGAGGCGCCGCCTCGACCCACAGCGGGCCACGGGTCTGACGACCGGGGAAATCCTGCAGCAGATAAAACGTGCGGGTCAACACGTGGTCTGGCGGGATCTGTTCCAGCGGAGGAATATCAAGGCCCGCGGCAAGCCGTTGCAATGCCTGCGCCTCGGGGCTGTTGCCACCGCTGTCGCCATCGCGCGTGTCGAACAAAATCATCCCGCCAGTGCGCAGATAGTCGTTCAGCTTCGCATAGGCTGCGGCCGAGGGCAGTCGCTGGCTGTCGGTTACGGGCCAGTAGAGAAAGGGAAAGAAGGCCAGTTCGTCCTGTTCGATATCCACGCCGATGGGGGCATCGGGCTCGATCGAGGTGCGCGCGAACAAGATGTCACCAAGGCCCGTCAGACCCTGCTGCGCTACGTCATCCACGCGGGTATCGCCGGTCAGCACATACGCGAGCACAAGGCCCGAGGTCGCCTCAAGCGCGAAATCATCGCCGGGTTGGGGGCCGGGTTTGGGCGTGCCCTGGGCGTGGGCGTCGGGCGCCACCACCATCAGCGCAGCCAGCAGGGCCGCGCTGCGCGCCATGCCAGACAGCCGCCCTGACACCCAGAGTGCCGCCAGAATATCGACCAAAAGCAGCAAAAGCCCGCCCGTCAGGAACGCACCCTTCAACGCTGTTTCGGCAGGGGCCTCCAGCCCCTCAACCGGCGTGCCGGCCGGCCAACGGGTGGCGGTCAGCGTGGTGTCGGCAGCAATCACGTTCAGCGCCACGCGCCGCTCGGCACCCGCATAAAGACCGGGCGGCAGGGTCGGGCCGGGACCCGCTGTCATGGCGGCGGCCAGCGCCTCGCCGGGTTGGCCTGGCATCTCGCCCGCGTCCAATGGCTGGCCGTAGGCATCGAGCAGCGTCTCGGCCACCCAGGTCTGGCCCGCCAGATCGGCCGCATCGGGGGCGGCGGGACGTGTCGACACCGCCAGCCGTTCCAGCATCTGCACAAACAGCCCCGACAACGGCAGCGTGGACCATTCCGCATTCGCCGTCACATGCACCAGCACCACCTGCCCCTGCCCTACCGCCTTGCGCGTGACCAGCGGCGTGCCATCGGCAAGCGCCGCAATCGTGCGCATCGCCAGTTCCGGGTCGGGTTGCGCCAGAACCTGTGCCGTCACGCTGACATCATCCGGGGCGGGCAGACCATGAAACGGGCTGGTCTCTGGAAACGGCGCCAGGGTCTTTGGCTCGCCCCAACTCATCGCGCCGCCTACCGACCGGCCGCCTTCGCGCAGGCGCACAGGCAGAAGCGGGTCTTCGACCGTTCGGCTGACATCGGATGCCGCCAGCGTCGGCCCGGCAAAGCGCAACAGCAGCCCGCCGCTGTCCAGCCAATCAAGGATCGCATCGGATTCTGTCTGCGACAGGCGGGCCACATCGGCCATGATGATGACATCGGGCGAAGCAAGCAGCATGTCCGACAGACCGCCCTCCATAAGATCGGCCACGGGGTCCAACGCTTGGCGCAGATAATGCGTGGGCGACAACAGTTGCAGCCCCTCACGGTCCTCACGCCCGCCGACAAGGGCCACCTTGCGCCGCTTGAGGCTGTCATCGGTCAGGCTGACCGCGCCCGCAGAGCGCAGGCCCGCAATCTCGAACCGGGTGATCCGGTTGCGCAACTCGGGCGGCAGCGACAGGGCGACCTGCCCGCGTCCCTCGCCATTGTCAAAGCTGAGCGGCAGGCGGGCCAGTTCGCGGTCTATCCCCGCAGGATCGGGGCCGCGGGCGATCACCTCGAGCGTCAACGCATCACCTGCGGGCAGGCGCGAAGCTGCGATCTCGATGGCGCCATCGGCAAAGGCCGGGGGGTGCAGCGCGATCACCGGACGCGGGCTTTCAAACACCGACACCGTGCCGCGCGCCGACAGCGCGGCCAGCAAGCCGTCGCGGCCCGGGTGTTCCAGCCCGTCCGACAACCAGAACGTGTCAAAGCCGCCTTCGGGCAGCGCGGCCCCCCATGTGGCCATGTCTGGCGGAGCCCAGGCCTGTGGGACGATGCCTGCAAGACGCGGCGCCACAGCGGACGCCGCCTGAAATGCGATCTGTCCCGGCGCGTCGGTCCAGCGCACCACGGCCACGGGGCGGCCATCGCGGCCCGCCTCTTCGATCAGCGTGGCGACGCGGTCCATGCGCCGGGGCCAGTCGCGGGCATCAGCCCAGGTCGCATCAAGCCCGATCAGCAACGGCCCGGCGCCCGCCGCGCGCTGAACCGGGTTCAGTACCGGACCGGCAAAGGCGACAATCGCCGCTGCAATCGCCGCGATCCGCAGAAGCAGCAGCCACCACGGCGTCTTGTCCGTTTCGGCATCGTCGTCTTGCAGACCCAGCAGCAGCGCCACCCCCGGAAACCGGCGGCGGATAGGCGCGGGGGGAACCGCGCGCAGCAAAAGCCACAAAATCGGCAAAGCGATCAGCCCCAGCAACAGAAGCGGTGAGGCAAAGCCGATGGGGCCCAGCATGAACATGGCTCAGCGGCCCCCCTGCAAGGCGGTATACGCCCAAAGCAGCGCCGATTGCGCCGGTTGGCCGGTGTGATGCGTGGTCACGTGCCAGCCGGTCGCACGGCCGAGGGCTGCAAGGCGGTCCTTGCGTTCGGCCAGACGGGCCAGATAGCGCGCCCGCAGATCGCCTGCCTGCTGTGTCTCATGCCGCATGCCGCCGCCCATGGATTCGAAAATGGTGCGGCCATTAAAGGGAAACTCTTCCTCGGCCGGGTCCAGCACCTGAACAAGGGCGCCGCGCACGCCTCGGTCGGCCGCCGCGGTAAGGGCGGCCTCGACCGGCGCCAGATCGCCAAAGAAATCCGACAGGAACACCGCGCGACCGTGGCTGACCATGCCGGTGGCGGTTGGGGCGCCGTAATCCGCCGACGCCTCTTCGCCCGCCAAGACCGCCGCAAGCCTGATCAGTTGTGCGCGGCCGGGGCGCGGCGGCGTCGCCTCGCCGGCAAGGCCGACACGTTCGCCTGCACGCAACAAGAGCACAGCCAGTGCCAGCGCGATCAGCTGCGCGCGGTCGGACTTGGGCGCGCGCGCCTTGTCACCCGTGAACCCCATGGATTTCGACGGATCGACCCACAGCGTCACCGATTGCGCAGACTGCCATTCCCGCTCGCGCACGTAATGCGCGTCCGACCGGGCCGAACGGCGCCAGTCGATGCTGCGGGCACTGTCTCCGGCGTTGACCGGGCGATATTGCCAGAACTCGTCCCCCTGCCCCGCGCGCCTGCGCCCATGCTCGCCCATCATCACGGTTGCGGCCAGCAATTCGGCCTCGGCAAGCAGCGGCGGCAGGGATTGCCCGAGCGTCTCGGCCCGGGACTGAAGCGATACGCTCACGCGGCGACCTCAAGGCCAAGGGTGCGCGTCGCCACCCGGTCGATGATGCCCGCCAGTGTTTCGCCCCGCGCCCGCGCCGCGAACGACAGCGCCATCCGGTGCGTCAGGACCGAGCGCGCAAGTGCAGCCACATCGGCCACCGATGGCGCCAGACGCCCATCCAGCAGCGCGCGCGCCCGCACCGTCAGCATCAGCGCCTGCGCCGCGCGGGGGCCGGGGCCCCAGGACAGGCTGCCTTCCAGATCGCGGCCCTCGGCCTCGCCAGGGCGGCAGGCGCGGACCAGATCAAGGATCGCCTCGACCACCTTGTCGCCCACCGGCATGCGCCGCAAAATGGCTTGGGCCGTCAGCAACTCATCGGCGGTGAACACCTGCGTGGATTGCGCATCCTCGGACCCGGTGGTGGCAATCAGGATGTCACGCTCGGTGGCGCGGGTGGGATAGTCGACATCGACCTGCACCAGAAACCGGTCAAGCTGGGCTTCGGGCAGGGGATAGGTGCCCTCTTGTTCAATGGGGTTCTGCGTGGCGAGGACATGGAACGGCTTGCCAAGGCTGCGATGCTTGCCGCCCACCGTCACCTCTTTTTCCTGCATCGCCTGCAGCAACGCCGATTGCGTGCGCGGACTGGCGCGGTTGATCTCATCCGCCATCAGAAGCTGGCAAAAGATCGGCCCTTCGATAAAGCGAAAGGCGCGCGTGCCATCCGCGCCGGTTTCCAGCACCTCGGACCCAAGAATATCGGCCGGCATCAGATCGGGGGTGAACTGGATACGGCTGCCGTGCAGACCCATCACTGTGGACAGCGTGTCCACCAGACGCGTCTTGCCAAGGCCCGGCAAACCCACCAGCAGCGCATGCCCGCCGCACAGCATCGAAGCGAGGACAAGGTCCACCACCTTTTCCTGCCCGATGAAGCGATGGTTGATCGAGGCCTTGGCCTGACCCAGCTTTTCGCCCAAAGCCTCAATCGCGGTAACCAGATCGGGTTCGGATGGGTGAACGGCCATGACAATGCTCCCTCGGGGTGTATATGGTGGCTATTAGACCCAAGTAACGCGCCGGGCACAAATGGCAAAAAGCGAAGATAGACAAATGATCGTGACACCGTCGGCCGACGGGCTGGCGGCTTCGTTATCGGCCCTGCCGAAGAAGGGCCCGTCTCCGGTGCATCTGTGGAACCCACCCTACTGCGGCGAGATTGATATCCGCATTGCCCGCGATGGCACCTGGTTTCATGAAGGCACCCCGATTGGCCGCGCCGGTTTGGTCAAGCTGTTCACCGGCATCCTGAAACGTGAAGGGGATCGTTATTTTCTGGTGACGCCGGTGGAAAAGGTAGGCATCAGGGTAGAAGACGCACCGATGGTGGCGGTCGATTTCGATGTGACGGGGATGGGTGCAGATCAGGTGCTGACATTTCACACCAAGACCGAAGATGTGGTGGTGGCGGGCCGCGACCATCCGATCCGGGTTGAGCGGGACGCCGGCGGCGAGCCGTCGCCTTATGTGCTGGTCCGCACGAACCTGTGGGCGTTGATCGACCGCAAGTCGTTCTACCGCATGGTTGATCTGGGCGTGCATGCGGATGAGAAGGGAGCCCGCTGGTTCGGCGTCCGCTCGTCGGGTGCCTTCTTTCCCATCATCCCATCGGCTGACCTTGCCTGATGCCACGCTTTGCCGCGAACCTGACGATGCTGTTCACCGAGGTGCCCAGCCTGCATCGCCCGGAACTGGCCGCACAGGCCGGTTTTGACGGGGCCGAAATCCTTTTTCCCTATGACCATCCAGTGGCAGACTGGGCGCGGGCGCTGAACGGGCTGCCACTGGCGTTGATCAACACGCCGCCGGGTGACTGGGTGGCGGGGGATCGCGGCTTTGCCGCCGTGCCGGGGCAGGAACGCGCCTTTCGCGACGGATTTCTGCGGGCCACAGACGTGGCCAGCCGGCTGGGGGCCGAGCATGTTCATGTGATGGCAGGCGTGGCAAAGGGCGTGATGGCCGAACAGACCTTTCGCGAGAACCTGGCCTGGGCCTGCGCGCAGGCGCCGGGGCAGGCCCTGACGCTTGAGCCGATAAACCCCGATGACATGCCGGGCTATTTTTTGAACGATTTCGATCAGGCCGCACGCATCCTCGATGATCTGGGCCAGCCACAGATCGGGTTGCAATTCGATCTGTGGCATGCTGCGCGTATTCACGGGCAGGCAACCGCCGTTTGGGCCGCGCACCGCGCCCGCATCAGCCATGTGCAGATCGCAGGCTTTCCCGCGCGGCATGAACCGGGCGGCGGCGGCTTTGATCTGCCGGGGCTGTGTTCCGAACTCGATGCAGCGGCCCCGCAGACATGGATTGCCGCAGAATACCGTCCCGCCCGCGCCACGGTACATGGGTTGATGTGGCTGCTGGCGCTGAAAGGCAGGACGCGGTTGATCGGGGCCTGAGGGGGCGCAGGCTGCGGCCGCCCTTGCCCCGGGCAGGGTTTTGCCTATGATGTCGCACGAACAGCACAGGACCTTTTCATGCCAACCGAAGCGCCGGAAACCCAGATCGTCACCACGTGGAAGGTTGCTTGTGACGGGGGCGAAGGGGCCTTGGGCCATCCGCGTGTCTGGCTGCCGATTCCGCCGACGACCGGCTTTGTCGAATGCGGATACTGCGACAAACGCTTTGTGATTGATCGCGACCACGCGCACGACGACCACTAGGCACACCGCACTCTCGGGCTTGGGATGCTTCCTGTGCATGTATTGGCAACGGGGATCCTTATGCGGACCTCATCCCATGCAAAGCCCCCCAGCCTCTCCACGCACAGGAATGTTGCGCAACGGATTGTTGGGTGGAAGCGCCCTGCAGATCGTGGCAATACTTCGCGACATCCGGGGAAAGGGCACGACCATGGCATTCGGCAAGGGGCACCATCTGCATCTGATCGACGGTTCGGCCTACATCTTTCGCGCCTATCATGCGCTGCCGCCGCTGACGCGCAAATCAGATGGCTTGCCGGTAGGCGCGGTCGCAGGTTTTTGCAACATCTTGTGGAACGAGCTTACGCGCGTCAACGGCAGAGAGGCCCCGACCCATATCGCCGTGATCTTCGACTATTCTTCGAAAACCTTTCGCAACGACATATATGCCGCCTACAAGGCCAACCGCCCAGAGCCGCCCGAAGACCTTCGCCCGCAGTTTCCGCTGACGCGCGCGGCCACCCGCGCCTTCAACGTCTCGTGCATCGAGATGGAGGGATTCGAGGCCGACGACATCATCGCCACACTGGCCCGGCAGGCGGCCGAGGCAGGGGGGGATTGCACCATCATCTCATCCGACAAGGATCTGATGCAGCTGGTGGGTGGCGGTGTGCGGATGCGCGACCCGATGAAGGACCGCGCGATTGGCGTGGATGAGGTGATCGAGAAGTTCGGCGTGCCGCCCGGCCGCGTGGTCGATGTGCAGGCGCTAGCGGGGGATTCGGTTGACAACGTGCCCGGAGCGCCCGGGATCGGGCTGAAGACGGCAGCCTTGCTGATCAACGAATATGGCGATCTGGAAACGCTTCTGGCCCGGGCCGCCGAGATCAAGCAACCCAAGCGGCGCGAGGCGCTGATGGATAACGCCGATCTGATCCGCATTTCGAAACGACTTGTGTCGCTGGATTGCGCGGTGCCGCTGGATTTCGGTTTGGACAGTCTTGAGGTGACGCTGCCGGAACCCGAAAAGCTGATGGCGTTCCTGGCTGAGATGGAGTTTCGAACCCTGACCCGCCGCGTGGCAGAGCGGCTGAAGATTGAGGCCCCCGCGGTGCCCGAAGGCGGCGGTTTTGGCGGCGGCGAAATGGACCCCTCACCGCAGGCGCCCGAACGCGTGGCGTTCGACCACGCCGCTTATGTGAAACTGGACTCGTTCGAGGAACTTGAGGCGTGGATTGCACATATCCGTGCCATCGGCCACGTCGCGGTAGATACCGAAACCACCAGCCTTGACGAGATGCGCGCCGCGTTGGTGGGAATATCGCTGTGCGTCGATGCGGGACGGGCCTGCTATATTCCGCTGGGCCACAAGCAAGGCGGCGGCGATCTTTTCGGAGCAACCGACCTTGTGCCGGGGCAATTGCCGATGGACCGCGTTCTGGCGGCGCTGAAGCCGGTTCTGGAAGACCCCGCCATCCTGAAAATCGGCCAGAACATGAAGTACGACTGGAAGATCTTTGCGCGTCACGGCGTCCATGTGGCGCCCTTTGATGACACCATGCTGATGTCTTACGCGATGAATGCAGGGCTGCACGGGCATGGTATGGACATGCTGTCGGAAACCTATCTTGGCCATGTGCCGATCCCGATCAAGCCGCTGCTGGGCGCGGGCAAAGCGGCCATCACCTTTGACCGGGTGGCGATTGACGATGCCGTGCGCTATGCGGCCGAAGATGCGGATGTGACCCTGCGCCTGTGGCAGACCCTGCGCCCGAACCTGCACCGCAAGGCAGTGACCACCGTCTACGAGACGCTGGAACGCCCGCTGGTTCCTGTTCTGGCAGAGATGGAGATGCACGGCATTCAGGTTGACCGCGACACGCTGTCGCGCATGTCCAACGCCTTTGCACAGAAGATGGCTGGGCTGGAGGATGAGATCCGGACGCTGGCGGGCGGGCCGTTCAACGTGGGTTCGCCCAAGCAACTGGGCGAAATCCTCTTTGACAGGATGGGTGTGCCGGGGGGCACGACGGGCAAGACCGGGGCCTATGCCACGGGGGCGGATGTGCTGGAAGACATCACCACGATGGAGGACAGCCACCCGCAAGGCGCCACGTTGGCCGCAAGGGTGCTGGACTGGCGGCAATTGTCCAAGCTGAAGTCCACCTACACCGACGCACTGCAATTTCATATCAACCCCGAAACAGGGCGGGTGCACACGTCCTATTCCATCGCCGGGGCCAACACCGGGCGGCTTGCCTCGACCGACCCAAACCTGCAGAACATTCCCGTGCGCACCGAGGAAGGCCGCCGCATCCGCGAGGCCTTTGTGGCCCCCCGGGGCCGCGTTCTCGTGTCGCTCGACTACAGCCAGATCGAGTTGCGCATCCTTGCCCACATGGCAGACCTTCCGGCTTTGCGGCAGGCGTTTGTCGACGGGATCGACATTCACGCCATGACCGCGTCCGAGATGTTCAACGTGCCGCTGGACCAGATGACGTCCGACATCCGCCGCCGCGCCAAGGCGATCAACTTTGGCGTCATTTACGGGATTTCAGGTTTTGGCCTTGCGCGCAACCTGCGTATCCCGCGTGCCGAGGCGCAGGGTTTCATCGACAGGTATTTTGAGCGGTTTCCCGGCATCAAGGAATACATGTCTGAAACTGTCAAGTTTGCGCAGGAAAAGGGCTATGTGCAGACCCTGTTTGGTCGAAAGATCAACACTCCCGAGATCAACGCCAAAGGTCCCGGCGCCAGCTTTGCAAAACGCGCGGCCATCAACGCGCCCATTCAGGGCACCGCAGCGGACGTGATCCGCCGCGCGATGATCCGCATGCCCGCAGCCATCCGCGGCCTGGATGCCAGGATGCTGTTGCAGGTGCACGATGAACTGCTGTTCGAAGTGGCCGAGGATCAGGCCGACGCCCTGACCGGCATCGCGCGCGATATCATGGAGGGTGCGGCTGATCCCGCCGTCAAACTGGCCGTGCATCTTGCGGTCGAGGCGGGACGTGGCGCGAACTGGGCCGAAGCGCACTAGGCGCCGCCCGCAAGGCCGCCGTCAGGCAGGTTCGACCAGACGGCCGAGCTTGCGTCCGCCAAGGATGTGCAGGTGGAAATGCGGAACCTCTTGCATTCCGTTCACGCCCGCATTGGTGATGGCGCGGTAGCCATCGCCCGGCGCGATCCCGGTCACCGCGCAGACCTTGGCGCAGGCGCGGTGGAAATCGACAATCTCTTCCGCAGGCGCATTGGCCGCGAAATCATCAAAATCGACGTAAGCCCCTTTGGGGATCACCAGAACATGCACCGGCGCCGCCGGGGTGATGTCATGAAACGCCAGGCTGTGCGGCGTCTCAAGCACGGTCTTGTTCGGGATCTCGCCGCGCAGGATACGGGCAAAGATGTTGTTCGGGTCATAGGCCTTGGGCATGTGATGTCAGTCCACAAAAAGGTATTCGGTCGCCGCAATCTCACGCGCGGCCTCGACCGGGATATCAAGAAACGCGGCGAGGGGCACGGTATTTTCGTCCACGCTGGCCGCCTGCCGAATGCGGTGCATGTTGGGAAAGCCTGCGTCGCGGATCCGGTCAGACTCGAATCGCACATCATAGCGGATCGTCGGCAGCAGCCTGTCGAGCGTTTCCTGCGGGGTGCGGTCGCCTGCCAGGCCCACCCGCTTGGCGTGGCCGATCAGATAGTCATCGGTGAAATCGCACTCGATCTCAAGCAACCGCACCTGCGCCTTGTCATTGAAGAAATCCTGCATCAGATCGACATTCGCAGGATCGATGCACAGCACCAGCTTGTCCGTCTGCCAATAGTCGAACAGCATGCGCACCAACGCACGACGGTGCCGCGTGCGCTTTTCCAGCGTGGTCTGAATGCCACCAAGATCGGGCAACTGAGTCGACCCTTCGTTGAACAGATAATCGACCGCCGGCATGTTTGTGACCTGCCGCACGCGGTCAACCAGCCGCTTGGCCACGTGCCATTTCTTGCACGTCACCATCATCAACTGCCTCTCACGCCCGACCGAGCTTTCGCGTTCCCAAAAGCGCGGCGCAAAACGGCGGCCGATGCGGCCCCGCCCGGTCAGGAACTTGAACAGCCCCCGCCCTTCGTTCGAGATCTGAAACCGCGTACCCTTTGATGTGTAAAGCCGCCCCAGCCGTTCCTTCAGGTCTTTAGCGTCCACGCTGATCTTACGGGCAAACAAGAAATCCTGACTGATCAGCAGATCGTAATGGTCGTTGTAGAACGTCACGGGCATCCCGTAATCGGTGAACATCAGGAACGTCAAAGAGCGGATGCGAATTTCATGCTCGGGCACCAAGTGGCGCACAAGTGTCTGAAAAAACGTCTCATCCGGAATCCATGTGGTGCGGAAGAACCGCATCACGTCGCGCCGCTTTTGCATGAACTCCAGCAGCCATTCGACGGTGCGCCGCCGCAGGCACCACCACTGGCTGCCAATCTGCATCTGGATGTCGGCGGGCACCGCACGCCGCAGACCCAGCTTGTCTTGCAGCCTCATCGAGCGGTAGAACCACGCTTTGTGCGTGCGTTCGTTGAAATAGTGGCGGTAAATCAGACGCTCTTCCCGGACGCCGGTCTTGATCCAGTCCGAATTGAAGAAATCGACGGACTCGATGTAATCGACGTCATCGCGGTCCAGAAAGTCATGCGCATATTCCGCCGATTTGATCGGCATGCAGTCGCCCGACAACAGATAGAAATGCGTGGCGCGCGGAAAGGCATCGACCGCCGCGCGGATCGCGGCCAGCGTGGCCTCGACCAAACTCCACTCGCCCCAGCCACATTTGATACGACGTTTGGCAAAGGTCACGCTGGCGTTGTTCGCAAGACCGGCGCGGATACAGTCGAAATCGCGCGCTTGGGCGCGCGCATCGAAATGAATCGCCACATAATCGCCACCCGCCGTCAGACGCTCGGACTGGGCAATGACACCCTCCGGGTCTTTGTGGGTCAACAGAATGTAGGCGATTTTTGCCATCTGGACGACAGTTCCTGAACCATGCGAGTCATTGTTTTCTTAAATAGCTTTATCAGACATTGAAACGACAGCGTTTATTTGCGATTCTGTGCCGAAGTCGGCATCGGGCGACAAAGCCGGGCAGGAACGGAGCAGGCATCATGGGATTTCCCGGCACTTGGATGACGGAATCGGAAAGCATGGTGTACCGTGTGGTGCCCAAATGCGCATGTTCCACGATCGGCCAGATCATGTTCTACGGCGATAATGGACGATTCTTTGACGGCGACATTCATGACAGCACACAAGGTCTGCACAAATGGGCCCAGGATGTCAGCCAGCCACTCATCGAACGGAACGTGAAGGGCCACAAATCCTATGCCTTTACCTGCGTGCGCAATCCGTATACGCGCATTTTGTCCAGTTTCTTTGACAAGATTTGTGGCATTCAGCGCAACGGCAAACACTATCGCGGCAACCTTGTGCCGACGCTGGTGCAGAAGTACGGCGTCGAGGTGGGCGGCGACGACGGCCGTGCCGAATTTGACCAGATCAAGAGTTTCCGGCGCTTTTTGCTGTTCGCCCGCGACACGATCCGTTGGAAAAAACCGATGGAGCCAGACATCCACTGGTCGGCCATGTCGGGGCACATCTCGACCTTCATTCTGAACGGCGGGCGCTATGACCAGATCTTTTTCACCGAAAGGTTCAATGACGGCATGCAGACCGTCCTTGAGGCGACCCGACAAAAGCACAAGGTCGACCTGAAAACGATCCCGCGCTTCAACGAAAGCGAAGGCCACGGGCCTGCACGCGCCCATCCGGTCGAGGATTACTTCGATGATCTGTCGCGCCATTTGATGTGGGAAATCTACAAGCGGGATTTTCAACTGTTCCAATACGATTTCGACAATCCGGCGAACAAGATGCCCTTGGGCGAGGTTGATCTGGCAGAGGTTCACGCCAAACTGGGGGACTGACGAATGACTGCGCTGCTGCGCCTGCTGCAAGACCGGAACCTGATTGCGCCGCTGGTGGTGCTGGTGATGGTGGTGTGCGGGGTCTGGGCGTTTGGCGCCTTGCTGTCCGAGGTGCTGGAGGGCGATACGGCCAGCTTTGACCAGACCGTGTTGCTGGCGCTGCGGGTGCCGGGGGATCTGTCGCAACCCATCGGCCCGCCCGCCTTGGAGGAATTCATGCGCGATATGTCGGGGCTGGGCGGCGTGGGCGTACTCAGTCTGATCACGCTGGCATCGGTGGTGTTTCTGTGCGTGTTGCGACAGTTGCACAGTGCGGTATTCCTGACTGTCTGTGTGGCACTGGGCTTGTTGATTTCGACCGGGTTCAAGATGGCGGTGGCGCGCCCCCGCCCGGACCTTGTGCCGCACGGCTCATTCGTCAACACCGCAAGCTTTCCGTCAGGGCATTCGATGATGTCGGCCGTGGTCTACCTGACCTTGGCCGTAATGCTGGCGCGCACGCATGAAAAGTTGGGCGTGCGGATGTTCTTGCTGACACTTGCCATACTGCTGACGCTGGGTGTTGGCGTCAGCCGGGTGTATCTGGGGGTGCATTGGCCCACGGATGTGCTGGCAGGCTGGGCCCTGGGGGCAAGCTGGGCAGTCTTGTGCGCGGGCGTAGCCGTCTGGCTGGGCCGCCGCGGCAAGATCGAAAGCGGCGTTACAGCACCATAGACTTTACCGCGCATAGCCCTAATTCCCTTTCGTCGGGGACAGGGAATGAACATGACAGACATTATCATCATGGGCTCGGGCCCGGGTGTCTTGCGCGCCCAAGGCTGGCGCAAGGCGCACCGTCAGGTGCTTGTAGCAATCAACAACGCCTGGAGGGTGCGCGATGATTGGGATTTCCTGATCCACCCCGAGGATTTTCCACCCGAACGTCGCCCCGACTGTCTGAACGCGGGACAGGCAATCATCACCGCAGAAGACTATGTGCCGCTGCAAAACAGCATTGGCGGATTTGTCTATGCCGGTGGCACGATGGCCTTTACAGCGGCCTATTGGGCGCTCGCTGCGCTGCGCCCGCGCACGATCGCGATGATCGGCTGCGACATGGTCTATCCCGCAACAGGGCGCACCCATTTTTACGGCACGGGAGAGGCTGACCCTTTGCGCGACGACATCACCCTGCGCTCGCTCGAGGCGAAGTCGGCCCGGTTGATGGTGCTGGCGGCGGCGCAAGGCTGCGCGATGGTCAACCTGTCGGACGCAGGCGAAAGCCGTCTGGTCTATCCTCGCGCGGTGCGCGGTGATCTGCCCAAGATCGCGCCGCAGCAGTTCAACGCCGCCTTGCTGGATCAGGCGCTGCGTGCCGAAGACGCGGCGGGCTACCATGTACCCTCAGGGCGCTACTGGGAGGAACTTTCCCGCTTCGATCCCGCCGTGGTCGACCGAATAGACGGCCTGTGGCGCGCGGCCGCGGTGCCGGACATTCAGGCCGGGCAATCGGCGCTTGGCGTAAGCGCCTGACCGTCCGGATGTTCCAGTCTTAAATAAGCACGTCTCAGATCAAGCCGTCGGCGCAAAAGAGGGCCTTCAGGTCCGCCTCGGGGCGCGCGCCGATGTGGCTGATCACCTCCGATGCGGCGCGGTTGCCCATGCGGCCGCAAACCTCAAGCGGATAGCCATGCGTCAGGCCCCACAGGAACGCCCCGGCAAACAGATCGCCCGCGCCGGTGGCGTCGACGATCTGCGTGGGCACTGCAGCCACATGCCAATGCTGCCCACCGGCAAGGATATGCGCCCCATTGGCGCTGTCGGTGCAGGCGACAATGCCAACCTCGGCCCCCGCCAAGGACAAAGCTGCGTCGAAATCATCGGTCTGATACATCGACAGCATCTCGGCCCGGTTGCAGAACAAAAGGTCCACATCGTCACGGATCATGGTGCGGAACGCGTCGCGGTGACGCTCCACGCAGAAGGGGTCCGAAAGGGTGATCGAGACCTGCCCCCCCGCGCCCTTGCAGGCCGCAATCGCGGATGCAAAGGCTGCATGGCTTTGCGGACCATCAAAGCGATAGCCCTCAAGATAGATCCACTCGGCGGCCGCCATCATGTCGGGGTCGATGTCCGAGGGTTCCAGAAATTCGGTGACCCCCAGATAGGTGTTCATCGACCGCTCGCCATCCGGCGTCACCACCACGATGCAGCGCCCGGTTTCGTGCGGAGCGTCCGCAGGCGCGAAGGCCGTTTCATAGACTGCGCCCTGTGCACGCATGTCATGCGCGAAAATGGCGCCCAACTGGTCGTTGCGCACCTTGCCCACATAGGCGGTGCGCCCGCCCAGATGCGCTATGCCCGCAATGGTATTGGCGGCTGACCCGCCCGAGATTTCCTTGGCCGGACCAATGCGGGAATACAGATCCACCGCGCGCGGCATGTCGATCAGTTGCATGATGCCCTTGCCGATGCCGGCCTGCGCCAGAAACGCATCATCTGCCCGGGTCAGGATATCGACCATGGCATTGCCGATGCCGACGACGTGAAACTGCTTCATTCGATCTTGTCCTCATAAAGGCACCAGTCCCTGATCGGGCAGATGCCGCATTTGGGTTTGCGCGCCACGCAGATATAGCGCCCGTGCAAGATAAGCCAGTGATGGGCATGCAGTTGAAACTCGGCAGGCACATTGTCTTCGATTGCACGCTCGACCTGATCGACATCACGCCCCGGCGCGATGCCCGAGCGGTTGCCAAGCCGGAAGATGTGGGTGTCCACGGCCTGTGACGGCTGGCCAAACCACATGTTCAACACCACATTCGCCGTCTTGCGCCCCACCCCCGGCAGGGATTGCAGCGCCGCCCGGCTGGAGGGCACCTGCCCGCCATACTGTTCGTGCAGGATCAGGCTGAGGCGGATGACGTTCTTTGCCTTGTTGCGAAACAGGCCGATGGTCCTGATATGGCCGATAACCCCCTCTTCGCCCAAGGCCAGCATGGCTTCGGGCGTGTCGGCCGCGGCAAAAAGGCCCCGCGTCGCCTTGTTCACGCCCACGTCGGTCGCCTGCGCCGACAGGGCAACTGCGACCAGCAGGGTATAGGCGTTGGTATGCGCCAACTCGCCCTTCGGATGGGGTTCGAGCGCGTGAAACCGGGCAAAGATCGCGTGCATCGCGTGAAAATCAAGCTGTCGTGCCATGCCCCTTTGCAGCATAAGCGTGGGCCTGCCACAAGACCCCCCGTGATGGCGCAAGAAACGGGTCGCATCACGGACCGGGGCGGCCTAGCCTTGGGCCCATGAAGGAGCCTGCCATGACCGACCTTTCACCCGCTTACCATTACGGCGTGATCGCCCGCGCCATCCGCCTGATCGATCAGGCCCCCACAGGCCTGAGCCTTGAGGTGCTGTCTGCGCAGATGGGCATCAGCCCTGCGCATTTTCAGCGCACCTTCAGCCAATGGGTGGGTGTCAGCCCCAAGCGTTACCAGCAATATCTGACTCTGGGCCATGCGCGCCAGATGCTTGCCAACCATGCGACGCTGCTGGATGTAGCGCATGACGCTGGCCTGTCGGGGACAGGGCGCCTGCACGATCTGTTCCTGACGTGGGAGGCGATGACACCGGGCGATGCGGCGCGCGGGGGGGCAGGGCTGACCATTGACTGGGGTTGGTTCGACAGCCCTTTTGGCCCTGCCATCGTGATGGGCACAGCGCGCGGAATCTGTGGCATAGGGTTTGCGGCAGAGACGGGCGCAGAGGTTGCGCACGCCGACCTCGCGGGCCGCTGGCCCCTGGCCACCTATGTGGCCAGCCCCGCGCGCTTGCGCCCTTGGGTCGATGCCGCCTTTGGCGCGCAAGGGGGCGGCCGGACACCGCTGTATCTGATCGGCGCGCCATTCCAGATCAAGGTTTGGGAGGCGCTGCTGAAAATACCCGGCGGTCAGGTGACCACCTACGGGGATATTGCCCGCGTCATCGGCCACCCGAAGGCTGTGCGCGCGGTCGGCACAGCGGTAGGACGCAACCCGATCAGCTGGCTGATCCCCTGCCACCGTGCGCTGCGCAAGGGCGGCGCCCTGGGCGGGTATCACTGGGGGCTTCCCGTCAAGCGCGCGCTTCTGGCCTATGAGGCGGCCCGGGCCGAGGCAGGAGCGGGGGAGTGGGCACCCAACACCGCAACGTGATGCGCGGAAAGCTGCGCAAACCATTTGGGAACTGTTTGGCGCTTGCCGGCATTGCTATAACCACTTGGCATCAAGCGGCATTCTTTCGGTGCCGCGCATGACCACAAAAAACACGAGGCGGCAGACATGTTCTTCAAAACCCCCCTTCTTCTTTCCTCCGCAGCCCTTCTTGCTCTGACGGCCTGCGTCGACCCCAACGCCTATCCCAATGATCCCAACGCCCGTGCCCGTAGCGGGGCCATCATCGGCGGTCTGGTCGGTGCTGCGGCGGGCGCGTCGTCGGACGACAATCAACTGGCCAAGGCGGCCGTGGGCGGCGTTATCGGGGCGGCCATCGGCGGGGCGATTGGCCAGACGCTGGACCAGCAGGCGGCTGATCTGCGCAATTCAATCGGCAACAACAATATCACCGTCACCAACAATGGTCAGTATCTGGTCGTGAACATGCCGCAAGACGTGCTGTTCGCGACGGACAGTGCTACCCTGCGCACCGATCTGTCGCGTGACATCCGCGCCGTTGCGGGCAGCCTGCTGCGTTATCCCAACAGCCGGATAGAGGTGATCGGCCACACCGATGACACCGGGTCGAACGCCTACAACCAGGATCTGTCGCAGCGCCGCGCCGTGTCGGTCGCCAACATCTTGCGTGACAGCGGCGTGCCGAACGGTCGTCTGACGGCGTATGGTCGGGGCGAAGATGCACCGATTGCATCGAACGCAACGCCCGCAGGCCGCGCGCAGAACCGCCGGGTCGAGATCATCATCCGCCCGACAGCCTGATAGCTTTCTGCCATTCCACAAAAGCGGGGCCGGATTTCCGGCCCCGCTTCTTTTTATACTTGTTCGCACACCGGCGTGGTCATAGATTTTGACCAATCCCGCGTTTGGTGCGAAATGCCCTTTACAAGAATCTTTGCCGAGAAACTCTCGCATGCGGTTGTCCGGCAGATCGAGCAATTGATCTTGCGCGGCATCTTGCGCCCCGGCGAACGCCTGCCGTCAGAACGCGAGCTTTCGGACCGCCTCGGCGTCTCGCGCCCATCCCTGCGCGATGCGGTGGCCGATTTGCAGGACCGGGGTCTGCTTGTGGCGCGCGCGAACGCCGGGATCTATGTGGCCGAAGTGCTCGGCTCGGCGTTTTCGCCTGCGCTGGTGGGTCTTTTCTCGACCCATGAAGAGGCGGTTTTTGACTATGTGGCTTTCCGCCGCGACATGGAGGGGCTGGCCGCCGAGCGCGCGGCAAAGGTGGCGTCAGATACCGACCTCAAGGTCGTCGATGTGCTCTTTCGCAAGATGGAGGCCGCCCACACCAAGCGCGACCCGACCGACGAAGCCAGTCTTGACGCGCAATTCCACCTGTCGATCATCGAGGCAAGCCACAACGTGATCATGTTGCACATGATGCGGTCGATGTATGATCTGCTGCGTCAGGGCGTGTTCTACAACCGCCAGATCATGTTCAAGAACCGGGTGACGCGCGACACGCTGCTGGACCAGCACCGTGCGATCAACGCGGGGCTGCAGGCGCGCGATCCGGCAGAAGCACGGGAGGCTGTCGAAGCGCATCTGTCCTATGTTGCGCAATCGCTGGCCGATGAGATCAAGGCCGAGAAGAATGAGGCGATTGCCCGCCAGCGGTTCGAACACGAACAATCCCGTTAGACGTGCGGCCAAAGAAAAAACCGGCCCTTTTGCGGGGCCGGTCTGTGTTTGGCAATGGCGTGCACCTAGTGCAGTTTGGCTTCGACCTGCGTAATGGCCGCATCAATCGAGGCAGAGGCCGCTTCGGGTGTCATCTGCTTGGCCAGGATCTCGGCGGCAACCGACACCGCGACAGTAATCGCCTGCTCGCGCACTGCGCGCACGGCCGCTGTCTCGGCGGCACTGATCTGCTCTTCTGCTGCAGCCAGACGGCGCGTGACCGATGTCTCCAGGTCAGCCCTTGCCTGAGCAGCCGCGGCCTCGGCCTCGGCTTTGGCGGCGGCGATCATCCGCTCGGACTGGTCCTTGACCTCTTTTTGCTTGCGCTCATAGGTGGCAAGCAAAGCCTTGGCCTCTTCGCGCAAGGCCCGCGCCTCGTCAAGTTCAGCCCTGATCTGGGTTGCACGGGCATCCAGCAGAGTGGTGACCTTGGCGGGCAGCTTGTAATAGATCAGGATGCCGACAAACAGCAGGAAAGCAATCAGGACAATAAAGTTCGTGTTGCGAAGGCTGAAGAAGGGGCCCGTCGCTGCCATGGCAGGCGAGGCTGCAACCATCAGTACAAGCGTCGTCAGTCTGGTCATGGACTTACCCTTTCACGCGGGCCGCGACGGCCTTGTTTACCATCTGGGTATCGCCAGCGCCGCCAAAGGCAGCGACGATGTCGCGCGCGGCCTCTCTGGCAACTTGGGTCACGGACTGAATCGCACCGGCCTTGATCTCGCCGATCCGGGCCTCGGACTGGGCCGCTTTGGCGGCAATCTCGGTATCGGCGCGCGCAAGGGCCGCGTCCAGATCCTTTTGTATGCCAGCCTTGGCCTCGGCCACGATCTTGTTCGCCTCGGCGCGCGCCTGCGCAACGGCATCGTTGTAGGCCTTGTCCGCCGCGACTGCCCTTTGGCGCAGGTCTTCGGCGGCGGCGATGTCATTGGTGATCGTGCCCTGACGCTCGGCCAGAACGGCACCGATGCGCGGCAACGCGATGCGCGACAGCACAAAGAAGATGACGCCCAGCGTGACCACCAGCCAGAAGATCTGGTTTGGAATCCATTCGGCACAAAGCTGCGGCATGCCGATGGCGCTGCCGGTCTCATTTACGCAAGCGCTGACGTGGCCCAAGCCACCTGCCACGTCTGCTGCGGTTGTTTCAGTAGCCATGCTGTCCTCCGTCGGACCCTTTGAGTGTCGAAAGGGCGCCGATCATTGGCGCACCCTTCTTTCCGTGAGGAGATGAAATCCGGATCAGACGGCAAACATCAGCAGAAGGGCGACGAGGAATGCGAAGATCCCGAGAGCTTCGGCGAATGCAAGGCCGATGAACAGTGTGGCGGTCTGGCCCGCAGCGGCCGACGGGTTGCGAAGGGCACCCGCAAGGAAGTTGCCGGCCACATGGCCAACACCGATGGCGGCTGCGCCCGAACCGATGGCGGCCAGGCCTGCGCCGATGAATTTGCCCATTGCTGCGGCTGCTACGAGTTCCATGTGATTGCTCCTTAAGATGGAAGAGAATGTTGCGTTTGGACCACTTGCGTCAGTGGTGGGGATGCAGCGCATCCTTCAGGTAGACGCAGGTCAGGATGGTAAAGACATAGGCCTGAATACCAGCGACAAGCACTTCAAGCCCGTAAATCGCGGTTATGGCCAGAACCGACACTGGCGAGATCACGGCGATCGCCGCAAAACCCGCAAAAACCTTGATCACAGCATGGCCCGCCATGATGTTGCCCGCCAAACGAATGGAGTGGCTGACCGGGCGGACGAAATATGAAATCAACTCGATCACAGCGATGACGGGGCGCAAGATGGCGGGCGAATCCGCCATCCAGAACAGCCCGAGGAAGGACACGCCGTTTTTCACAAAGCCGATCACCGTCACAATGATAAAGACACCAAATCCCAGAACTGCCGTAACGGCGATGTGCGAGGTGGTCGTGAATGACCCCGGGATCAGACCAAGGAAGTTTGCGAACAGGATGAACAGGAACAAGGTCATGATGTAGGGGAAATACTTGACCCCTTCATGCCCCGTTACATCCTCGATCATCCTGTAGATAAAGCCGTAGAGAACCTCGGCGACCGACTGCACACGCGTCGGGATCATGGCGCGGCCACGGGTGCCGAAGACAAACAGAGCTACGATGCAAGCAATGGCGATGGCCATCCACAACGTCACATTTGTCGGCGTGTACCAAAACACCGGACCATCGCCAAACAGGGGCTTTACGATGAACTGATCCAGCGGGTGGAATACCAGTGCCGCGCCTTCGCCTGCTTCTTGTTCAGCCACGCTCGTTTCCCTCTGCTTCGGCAGCCTCGCGGGCCACCTGTCGTTCCTGCACTTCGCGCGCGGACCGCAGCATGGTTTTCACCCCTGCGGCCAGACCAAACCCGATGAACAGCACCAGAAAAATCGGCATGGTCCCAAACAAGGTGTCCAGCCCGTATCCAATGCCGAAACCGATCCCGAGACCGGCCACCAACTCGATCACCATTCGCCAGGCAAGCTGCGCCTGCGAATAGTCTTTCTTCATGTGGGGCGTAGGCTCGACGGTCGTCTTTACCTTCGCAATCCGCGCTTCCAACGTCTTTAACCGGGCGTCGTGCGATGGATCGTGCGGGTCGGCCACCAGTCTTGCCCCCATACATCTGTCGAGACCGGTGCTAAGGGCAGAACAGTGCCGAGTCAAGCCGGCAAGACAGCTGGATTATTGCTTCATTATCATGGACATAGCACCGGGAAAGCTTGTCCACACCTGCTCAGGACCTCGCAAACGGTCGCTTTCCCATATTCAACTGATTGGTTGACGGTGCGCCAGACGGCGGCGCAGGGCATCAGACACTTAACCCAGCGGTTGACCTTTTCGGCCATCCGTGGCCATGCTTTGGTCCATGTCCGATCCGGTCTCCCTTGTGTTTTCCGCTCTTGCCGACCCGACGCGACGGGCGATCCTTGGCATGCTGCTGGAGGATGACATGGCAGTCACGGATGTGGCCGAGCCGTTCCAGATCAGCCTTGCGGCCATCTCGAAACATCTGGCAGTATTGGCGGGCGCGGGCCTGATCAGTCGCGAGAAACGCGGCCGCGTGATCTGGTGCAAGCTGGAGCCCGATGCCCTGCGCGCGGCATCCGTCTGGATGCAGGCGTTCGGCCAGTTCGAACCGGTTGATCTGGATGCGTTTGAGCGCTTTCTGGAGGCGGAACTTTCGCCTGAGGCCCATGCAGAATTCAATGCTGCAGTCGGTCAGTGACCAAGGCCGTACCTGATTTGCCAGCCAGGGCAATTACGCTCACCCCCGGCTACAATGCGTTTCTGACCTGCCACGCGCAGGGCGCGCGGGCGCCGCTTTTTGGTCACAAGAGACGGTCATGCTAAGGCCAAGTGACACATCACGACAGGAGGCCAGCATGGCATTCGCACTCAGTCTTTTGCAAAAGCTCGGGCTGTTCGCCCCAAAGGCAAAATCTGACGAAACGTTCGATCTGCGCCTGACGCGGATCCGCACGCGTGAAGCACGGCGCGACTCGCGGGCGCCGGTGTTCGTCAGATCGGCTCTGTAGCGCCGGGAAGGCGCAACTCACGCATCAGGTCGCGCACCTCTTGCCGGGCCGCGATGTTGGAGATGTTCAATTGGTCCACTCCGGTATCCTTCAGATCCAGAAGTGTGATGCCGCGCGGGAACAGTTCGCGAAAGATGACGCGCTCGGAAAAGCCCGGCGCCACGCGAAACCCGATGCGCTTGGACAACTCCTCCAGTGCAGCGCCGACCTTTTTCTTGTTGTGCATTGCCTGCGCACCAAGACGGTTGCGCAGCACGATCCAGTCAATCGGCTTCAACCCGGCCTGGGCGCGCAACTGGCGTGCGTTCCAGACCATCTCGGCATAAATCGAGGGGCCTTTCACGCGGCCCGTCTCGGGGTCGGTGCGCGCCAGCAGATCAAAATCGACAAAGCTGTCATTCAAAGGCGTAATCAGCGTGTCGGCCAGCGAATGGGCAACCTGGCTGAGCCGGGTATGCGACCCGGGGCAGTCGATGATGATAAAATCTGAAACCGGGTCCAGCGCCGCCACGGCCGCTGACAGGCGCGCATCAAAGGCGTTTTCGCCGGGGGCAAGGGTGGCTGCATCTACTTCGGGCAGGTCGCGGTAATCGGGCGTGGGCAGGTCCAGCCCGGCGCGGGCAAGATAGGCGCGGCGGTTCTCGACATAACGGCCAAACGACTTTTGCCGCAGATCAAGATCCAGCGCCCCCACGCGGTGCCCCATCCGCGCCAGAGCCGTGGCCACGTGCATGCAGGTCGTCGATTTGCCCGACCCGCCCTTTTCGTTGCCAACAACGATGATATGCGCCAAGATCAGACCCCCTTTTGCCGCAACCATAGGTCAAGCGGGCTATCCAAGGAAGCGCCGAGGGGCAAGCGGATTGTTGCCACCTGCCTGACGGGCCAATCCGAAACGGCACAAATGAAACGCGCCGCCCCACCGGGGGACGGCGCCTTTATCGCAATCCGGCCGGCAGGTATCAGAAACCCAGACCGGCGTATTTGTTCTTGAACTTCGACACACGGCCGCCGGTGTCCATAAGCTTGGCATTGCCGCCGGTCCATGCCGGATGCGCCAGCGGGTCGATGTCCAAAGCCAGCTTGTCGCCGTCTTTGCCATAAGTCGACCGGGTCATGTAGGTCGAGCCATCAGTCATCTTGATTTCGATGGAGTGATAGTCGGGGTGAATTCCGCTTTTCATGTCAAAGGCCCCTCTTATTCGGCTTTGGGTTTGTAATTGGTGTTTTCGATGATCCGCGCCGACTTGCCGCGGCGATCGCGCAGATAATACAGTTTGGCGCGGCGCACGCGGCCACGGCGGACCACTTCGATGCTGTCGATGTTGGTCGAATAGAGGGGGAACACCCGCTCGACGCCTTCGCCGAACGAGATCTTGCGCACCGTGAACGAGGCGGCGATGGTGGCGCCCCCCTTGCGGGCGATGCAGACGCCTTCATAGTTCTGAACGCGCGAACGCGTGCCTTCGGTCACTTTATAGCCGACACGCACGGTGTCGCCTGCCTTGAAATCCGGAATGGTCTTGCCAAGCGATGCAATTTGCTCGGCTTCGATCTGGGCGATCAGGTTCATGCCCTGGTCCTTTCATGTCTTGCGATTGACTCGCAAAGGTGGTGCCGCCCCAGAGCTCTCGGTCTTCAACCGGGTCCGGGGCACGTATCGTGCGCCGCCCGCCAGAGGTTCAGGCCTGCTTTGTTGTCACCGTTCCCGTCTGACCTGCATCCCGCCGAAGAAAGCGGGGGCAAATGGCACATGGGAATGGGTCCGCAGACGGAATCGCCCCGGACGCGCGGGGTATAGGGGTTGGGTGCGGGGGCGTCAAGGCCTGGATCCGTGACCGGGCGGCGCCACGGCCGAAGGTCATTGTCACAGGCAGCAAGCGCCCCGGCATTATTCAGAACACTTGCCGGGAAAAACGGCGGCAGGCGCGTGAACGGCCTTGGTCAGCCTTTGCGCTTTTTCCCCGGCGCGCCTGCGGGAGGATGGCTCGCGGCATAGGCGGCCCACAGGTCTGGGCGGCGTGTGGCGGTCAGCGCCTCGGCTTGTTCGCGTCGCCAGCGTGCAATTTCGGCGTGGTTGCCCGACAGCAGCACGGGCGGGATCTCGCGCCCTTCCCAGACGGGCGGTCTGGTAAACTGCGGATGCTCTAGCAGACCGTCCGAAAAACTTTCTTCAAGTGCCGATTCTGCATTGCCCAGAACGCCGGGCAAAAGGCGCACCGTTGCATCCAGCAGCGCCTGCGCGGCAATCTCGCCCCCGGTCAGAACAAAGTCGCCAAGGCTGACCTCTTCCACTGCGTGATGGTCCAGAAGGCGCTGATCGACCCCCTCATACCGGCCGCACATCAGGGTGATCCCCGCGCAGGCGGCAAAGCGCCGCGCCATGGCCTGATCGAACGGGCGACCGCGCGGCGACAGATAAATCAGCGGCCAGCGCGCCCGGTCGGGGCCGGCACCCGCCATCCCTTCGGCAACTGCGGCATCGACCACATCTGCGCGCAACACCATACCGGCCCCGCCGCCCGCAGGCGTGTCATCCACATTGCGGTGGCGCCCCATGCCAAAGCGGCGCAAATCAACCGTGTCCAGCCGCCAAAGCCCCAAATCCATCGCCCTGCCGGTCAGCGACTGGCCAAGAATGCCGGGAAACGCGTCGGGCAGCAACGTGATCACCCGCGCGGACCAGGCGCCGCGCACGTGACGGGCATCCTCGAACAGGTCACTGGGTCGCAGTGTCGGGCGGGCCGACAGACGGCCGTGCGATTTCCGGGCCGGGTTAAGGGGGTCCATGGGGTCTGACATCTTGGCCTTTCAGGGTGCGGTGCGGCGCCGTTCTTCACCTCAGCCCGTGACCTCGTCTGCGCCGTCGGCAAGGGCCGCACGCTCTAGCGCATCGGCCAGCTTCTGCAGACCGGCCTGAAGAGGGGCCGGTTGGGAAGGGTCGACGGCCATGCTGACTTCGACAGCCGAGGGAAACGCGGTCCAAAGCGCCGCGTGCTGCGCAATCAACGCAGTGCCCCTGTGCGCGAACAGGTGCAGCAACTCCGGGTCTGCTGCGGCGATGTCAAAAGCCACCTCCTGTGCCGAATGCAGACCCTCGGCCTCGTGACGGGCGGGGTCTGTCGCCCACAGGATCACCGCTTCGCGCAGGGCACGGTTTTTCGGTACAATCGGGTCCAGCACGGCACAAAGCTCGGCCAGGCGTTCGTTGGCCTGCGGGCCCTTCATCGCGGCATCGACAGCATCAGCCGTCAGCACCGGGTCGCTGTCGGCTGGAAGCGACAGCAACACTTCAACCATCTCGTCGCGATGCGGCACCGCGGGAACGTATGTGGGGTCATTGATCTGGCGCGAGGCATCGTCCAGAAACTGGTTGGTTTCGGCCAGTTTGACGGGATCGACCAGTAGGCGCGACAGCGGGATCGACAGGAACGAGAGGGCGACGGGCACAATTGGCGGGATATTCGGCAGAAAGCCTGCCACACCGCCGATGCCCCGCCCGACACCAAACAACAAGATCACGATCAGCACGTTGACAGCCACCTGCGCCGCCGCTGCCACCACGGTCGCACGCGTCCAACGTGCCAAGTCACGCGGCCACTGAACGGGGCGCATGACCACCAGCCACAGCGCAAACAACGCAATGAATACCGGGACAGCCACCCAACCGATGCCCGAAAGGCCTGCCAGAAGCGGCCCCAGATACAAAAGCGCCGCGGCGCCCATCAGCAATTTTTCGCTCTTGCCCACGCCGACTGCCCCTTTTTTGTCCGGCAGGATGGATCACTGGACGGGTTTAGTCCAGCCCTTCGGGCACATCGGCGACAATGCGGCCCAAAGTCAGATCAACCGTGGGCACGATGGCCATTGTAAAGGGGATAAGCAGCGGTTGCTTCAGGCCAGGTCCCATTACTTCGAGCAGATCACCCGCCCCATGGTTCAAAACCGCGCGCACCTGCCCCAGCAAGGCGCCGCCGGTGTCGCGCACCTCAAGCCCGATCAGGTCGGCATGATAATATTCATCATCGGGCAGCGAAGGCAGCCTTGCGCGATCCACGTACAGGTTGGTGCCGCGCAATGCATCGGCCTGTTCTTTGGTTGCCACGCCTGTCAGACGCGCGCCCAACCCGCCGGCGACCGCCTTTGTCAGTTTTACCACGAAACTGCGGCTGCCATCCTCGGTGAAGAGCGCGCCATAGCTGGCAATCGCCTCAGGCTCGGCGCAAAACGATTTCAGGCGTACCTCGCCCGCCACGCCAAACGCGCCCGCGATCGAGCCTACGCATATCCTGTCAGCCAAACTCATGGCACATACCCTTATTCCCGGACTGCCCCGCCCGTGCGGACGCGCGGGAAAGGCTGAACCCTGTTGCCTGCACAGGCAATCGGTGGTCAAGGCCCATGGTCAGAAACTCCGCGCTGGAAGAGCGGCGCCCCAACCGGGGGCGCCGCATCTCTGAAACTACCGAAGATTATTCTTCAGCCGGCGCCGCCGCGCGGGCCGCCTTCTTGGCCGCACGCTCGGCCATCTGTTTGCCGGGAACGGCCGCGATGGCGTTCATGCGCGTCTTCTTGGCCAAAACGCCTGCGCTTTCCAGAAAGCGGGCAACGCGGTCGGTCGGCTGGGCACCGGTTGCCAGCAGTTCCTTGATACGGTCAAGGTTCATCACGACGCGCTTTTCGTCATCCTTGGCCAACATCGGATCATAGACCCCCAGCTTTTCCAGAAAACGCCCGTCGCGGGGCATGCGGCTGTCGGTCAGAACGATAGAGTAGTGCGGGCGCTTTTTGGAACCACCGCGTGAAAGTCGGATCTTCGTAGCCATGTCATATTCTCCTTTGGGTCATGACGTTGAACGGGGCAAGGCCCTGTTATTTCTGTAGTTTCTCGTGATGCCTGATCACTTCGGAAATGATGAAGGTCAGGAATTTCTTGGCAAGGTCCGGGTCCAGATCTGCCTCGCGCGACAGCGCCTCAAGCCGGGCCATCTGGCGCGCCTCGCGTGCAGGGTCCGAGGGCGGCAGGTCATGTTCGGCCTTCAGACGGCCCACGGCCTGGGTCTGCTTGAACCGCTCGGCCAGCGTATAGACAAGGATCGCATCCAGCCGGTCGATCGCCTGGCGGTGGTCTGCCAGCAGGGCAGCTGCACGGGTGATGGCGTCGGTCAAAGCTTTCTCCCATGGCGAAAACGGCGATGCGAGGTCATGCGACGGCCCCCCTTTGGTGACGCCAGACCTGATCTTCGGGGTCACGGCGTGGCGCAACTGCATCCAGCACCGCGCCAAGCCGCGCGGCAACGGCTGACGAGGCTGTGTTGGCAGGGTCAACATAGCTGACCAGACTGTTCACCGTCAGCGCGCCAAAGGCCCAAGTGCGCAGGGCAGATGCGGCTTCGGTCGCGAACCCATGACCCTCATGGTCAGGATAAAGCAACCAGCCCAGTTCCGTTTCGGGAAACAGCGGCCCTGCGTTCAGGCCCACCAGACCCACGGTATCGCCGGTGTCGCGCAGATCAATCATCAACCCGCCGTGGCCCATCAGCGCCCACTGCGCGCAATCATGGCAAAACCAGAACCACGCCCCTTCCGTATCGCGAGGCCCCCCCATATGCCGCGACCGCTGCGATGCAAAAAAAGTCTCATAGGCAGGAAAATCTGCCATTACAGGGGCCCGCAACGTCAGGCGCCGGGTTTGCAGGGTGGGCGGGGTCATGTCGTGGCCCCATGTGTAAAGTGGTAAACCGTCCCGGGCCCCACCCATTTCGGGGACAGGTCAGGCATGGCCTGACCGCCCAGACGCCGCGCGACGGCGTGCGAGGCGGCATTATCGCGCGCCACCTCGGCCCGCACACGGGGCAAGCCCAATGGGCCAAAGACCCAATCACGCAAGGCAACGGCTGCTTCTGTTGCAAGACCCCGGCCTTCTGCAGCAGCGGTCCACAGCGACCATGTCAGTTCAACCTCGGCTGCATCCGCCCATTGCAGAGGGCCGAAATGGCCAAGCGGCGCGCGGGTCGCGCGCTCTTCGGCGATCAGGCGGCCAAAGCCGCGCATCACCCAATGGCCGAAAAAGCTGGCGAATTGCTCGGCCGCCTGAACTTCGGTCTTCTTGCCCCCGGTGAACACCGTACGGTCCGACGCGCGATAATCGCGAAACGTGGGCCAGTCGCTGGCTTGCGGTGCGCGCAATACCAGTCGTTCGGTTTCCAGAACGGGCAGGCCGGTCAGCGTGGGGCGCGACATCACACTCATTTTTTCCGCGTCAGTCCGGACAGACCGGCAGGCAGCGTCATGCCACGCGGCATGCCGGGAAAGCCGCCGCCCTGACCAAGGCCCTGTTTCATGCCACGGGCGGCCTCTTCCAGTTGTTCAGGCGTCATCTTGCTGGGATCTGGCATGCCGCCCTTGCCCATCATCTGCTTGATGGCCGCCTTCATGCCACCACCCTTGCCCATCTTTTTCATCATGTCGGCCATCTGCTTGTGCTGCTTCAGCAAACGGTTCAAATCCTGCACCTCAAGCCCCGATCCGGAGGCGATCCGCTTCTTGCGGGATGCTGCCAACAGGTCGGGGTTGGCGCGTTCCTTTTTGGTCATCGAATTGATCAGCGCAATCTGGCGGCGCAGCATCTTGTCGTCAAAGCCGGCCACTTCGGCCTGTTTGGCCATCTTTCCCATGCCCGGCAGCATGCCCATCAGACCCTGCATCCCGCCCATCTTCATCATCTGCTCAAGCTGACCCTTCAGGTCGTTCATGTTGAACAGACCCTTGGCAAAGCGGCGTGCCATGCGTTCGGCCTGCTCGGTTTCGAACGTCTCTTGCGCCTTTTCGACCAGGGCCACGATGTCGCCCATGCCAAGGATGCGGCCCGCGACACGCTCGGCCTCGAACGTCTCCAGCGCGTCCATCTTTTCGCCAAGGCCGACAAAACGGATCGGCTTGCCGGTCACGGCGCGCATCGACAGGGCGGCGCCGCCACGTCCGTCACCGTCCATCCGCGTCAGCACGACGCCGGAAATTCCCACCTTGCCGTCAAACTCGGTCGCGACGTTCACCGCGTCCTGCCCCGTCAGGCCATCGACGACCAGCAGTGTTTCGCGCGGCTGGGCGATGTTGCGAACGGACTGCACCTCCTCCATCAGCACTTCGTCGATGTGCAGACGGCCCGCCGTATCAAGGAACAGCACGTCATAGCCACCCATCGCGGCTTGGGTCTTTGCGCGGCGCGCAATGGCAGGGGCAGCCTCGCCCTTGACGATGGGCAGGGTATCGACGCCGATCTGGGTGCCCAGAATCGCCAGTTGCTCCATCGCGGCGGGGCGGTTGGTATCCAGCGATGCCATCAACACCCGCTTGCCCATGCGGTCCTTCATCCGCTTGGCCAGCTTGGCCGTGGTCGTGGTCTTGCCCGAGCCTTGCAGACCCACCATCAGGATCGTCGCGGGCGGGTTGTCGATCTTGAGGGCATCGGCGGGCTCGTCGCCAGACAAGACACGTATCAACTCGTCATGCACGATCTTGACGACCATCTGGCCGGGGGTGATCGATTTGGTTACGGCCGAACCGGTGGCCTTGTCCTGCACCCGCTTGATGAAGTCGCGCGCGACGGGCAACGAGACGTCGGCCTCAAGCAGCGCCACGCGCACCTCGCGCAGCGCCGTCATCACATCGGCCTCGGACAGAGCGCCCTGTTTCGTCAGGCGATCAAAGACACTGCCTAGGCGGTCTGAAAGGCTTTCGAACATGGTCGTCTCCCGATACGGGGTTGCGGCAATGGCCAGGGGCACCTGCGGGCGCAACGCGCTGGCAGATGACGATCCCGGACACGGCCCAAGGGACCGGAAGCCTGAACTTCCGGAGAATTGACGGTGGCCATATGCCTGTGGGGATCTTTAGTCAAGAGTAGCCGGGCGAAACGAAAGCGGCGGCCCGGGTGGGGGCCGCCGCATGTTGCCGTGCCGTGTGTCGCTATCAGGAGCGATTGAAATCGCTGTCGATCTGCTCGGCATGCAGGCGCGCCAATTCGGCCAGCGAGTAATCGGCCGCGTTCAGGCCAAGTGCTGCGGCCAGTTGGGCCTTGCCGGGCGACACTGCGCTGGTCGGGCTGGCACCCTTGCGGTTTTCACCCGACAAGATAAAGCGGGCACGCTCGATGTCGTTGTCACGCTTGGCTTCGATCAGCACCTGCAACTCGCCGGTCGTATAAAGGCCGGGGGCCACACCTGCCGAGGCGGCAAGCTGCGCATTTTGCGAAATCTCGCTGCTGCCCATATCGCTGCGGGTCACGGTGCCTGTGCCGGCCTGCGACAGGATGAAACTGATGCGCTCTTGATCATTGTCGCGCTGTGCGTCGCGCAACTGGATCAACTGAGCGGCGGTGAAATCGTTTGCCGACACGCCGGCGGATGCAGCCAGTTGGTCAAGACCGCTGCTTGCCGCTGCCATACCGGCGCTCAGGGTGGTGGCAACTGCAAGGGTCGAGAGGATAAGAATACGCATTGGAAGTCCCTTCCGAATGGAGATGCCCGAAACCATTTTCGGGCGATGATCTCATTACGTGCTGTCGGCCAGAAAAGTTGCAGGACACTGTTATTTGCCGCTGGTTGCCCTGACCGTAATGAGAATTTAGATCTAAAGAATTTCCTTTACATTACAGAACTTTGACCGCACATTGTGCGCTGGCGCACAGCAAAAATCTGTGACAATCCGTGATCGAGCAGGGGGAAAACCGCCATGTCGCTGGCCAATTGGGACGAGATCCGGACAGCATTTCAGGTAGCCAGACTTGGCACCGTCTCGGGTGCGGCCGAGGTTCTTGGGGTGCATCACGCGACCGTTATCCGCCACATCGACGCGCTGGAAAAATCACTAGGGACAAAGCTGTTTCAGCGCCACGCCCGCGGCTACACCCCGACCGAGTCCGGGCGCGATCTGCTGCTTGTGGCGCAAACCACGGAAGAGCAGTTTGCCCAGTTGACCAGCCGGATAAAGGGTCAGGGCGAGATGGTGTCAGGTGAACTGGTCGTCACCTCTATCGGGGGGGTGGCAGAGTTGCTGACGCCGGTGCTGGCCTCGTTTCAGGTCGCATATCCGGGGGTGATAGTGCGGTTCCTCACCGACATGCGGGTGTTCCGACTGGATTACGGCGAGGCGCATGTGGCCATTCGCGCAGGCGCTGCGCCGGAAGAGCCTGACAATGTGGTCCAACCCCTTGCCCGCATCCGCGTCGGGCTTTACGCCGCGAAGGCCTATGTCGCGCGCCATGGCCTGCCCGCGTCCGAGGCCGCGTTTGGCCAACACCATTTTGTGTGCACCGACAATGAGGCGACGCGTGCACCGTTCAACCGCTGGCTGCTGCAAACCGTGCCGCCCGAACGGATCGTGTATCGCGCGACCGAGCCTGCAGCGCTGGACGCGGCAGTGCGCAGCGGCGCAGGGATCGGCTTTTTGTCGGCCTACAAGGGAACCGGCGACCCTGATCTGGTCGAAGTGATGGCACCCCGCCCGGAATGGGAGGCGCCCTTGTGGCTGGTGACCCACGTGGATTTGCACCGCACGCGCAAGGTGCAGGCGTTCTTGCTGCACCTGAAAGGTGCTGCCAAGGCGTGGTCCTTGTAGGGCGGCACCCATGACCGAGGGCCAGAAGGGCCAACTCGCGATGCTCGCCTTCTCGGCACTGGTGGCGGGGTCGTTCTCGTTGGGATCGCAAGCGGCGCCCTTCATCGACCCTGCCGCGCTGAGCGCCGTGCACTACGCGATTGCGGGTGTGATCGTGGGGGCAGCGGCATGGGCCACGGGCGGGCGACGACGGAAGGCTTTTGCAAGCCCATGGCGCTACGCTGTGCTGGGTACCCACCTCACCCCGTCCTGGGTCATCTTGAGAGAACTTTCCCGCGGCACGGCTGCCCCGCCCCAGGCCATTCTCGCAGGCGTGGCGCTGGCCGTGGCCGCCCTTTGGCCGTTGCTGCACGCGGCGCCGGATGCGCTGCAGGGTTCAACATAACTCCGCTTTAACGCCACATTCCCGCCCGATTTGCCAAGGAAGCTCAGAAGATCGGAAAAGGAGCATGTCATGGCAGTTATTTTCACCATTGCAGGCGGAATTGCAGGCTTTGCCTCGGCCCTTGCGTCATTGGTCCTGATGGACGCGACGTTGCTGACAGCACTTGCAATCTGGTCTGGGACGGGGTTCCTGGTGTTGATCGCCGGTATGGTTTTCGTGCTGCTGCCACAGCGTGGCGCACGGCAGCCGGCGCAGTCACGGCACAGCGCCTGAGGGACAAGTGGCCATATTTTCCTTGCATTTCTGGAAAATCTCGGACAAACTTGGCCTCGCGACGTTAACTTTTTCGACCACTGTCTCCGCCTAACGGCCACAGCAATCGACTATCAGCTGACTGCGCCGGGCCGCCGCAATACCGCGGGCGGCATCACTACAGGAGACATCACGATGGCCAAGGGCACCGTGAAATGGTTTAATGAAACCAAAGGCTTCGGCTTTATCGCACCAGAAGGCGGCAAAAAGGACGTGTTCGTCCACATTACCGCATTGGAGCGCGCAGGCCTGCGTGGCCTGAAAGACGGCCAAGCCGTGACCTTCGATATCGAATCGGGCCGTGACGGCCGCGAATCTGCGACAAATCTGACCTTGTCCTGATTTGTCGGCCCTGCGGATGGGGCCTGGCCCTGAACGCGGCCGAAGGTATTTCAAACGGGGCGCACCATCATCGGTGCGCCCTTTTTCTTTTCATCCGTGTCGCGCCTGGATCAGGCCGTGCCGATCACCCGTCGCCCGCGGAAAGCCGCGTCAAAGGCCACTCTCAGCGCCACCGCCGAGACTGGTGCCCGCAGCACAATGGGCGAATCCCTGTTGGGGGGAAAGGTTTGCTCGCGGCAATGCGACGTGATCAACACGATCGGCATATGCTGCGCCTGATCGGCCAGCAGCGCAAAACCGCGCCGTCCGGCCTCGATGCCCCCGTAAGCATCGCAATCGACCACCAGCATCTGCGTACCGCGCGGGTCATCGATCAGTTGCGACAGCGCGTCATAGAGTTGCTCCTCAACCTCAACCTGTCCGCCCAGACCGGAAAGACGTCGGGCAATATGCCCGCCTTGCCCCGTCGGGCTGGCCAACAGCACACGCACGCCCCAGCCCACTCTGGCGGCATCGTCTTGTTCCAGCGCTTTGAACATCTGCATCGTGGAAGTCCTAAACAATTGCGCCCGTACACCGGCGCGGCCCTTGGTCAGTTTCGTCACGGCAGGATCGGCCTTCTTGCCCAAGACATTTGCCACAGGGGTGCCTTGGTCGCCAGAAAGTCGCGTCTTGTTGCTTGAAGCGGCCCGATCCCGCAGCGCGCTGCTCTGCAAACGCACCACGGGTTTGCGTCATCTTGCTGGATACAGATTACAAAAGGCTTTACCGGCACCCCAGACTTTTGCCTTCATCGCACTATCCGGGCCACGATTCGTGCAGCCAAAAAACCTTGCGGTGGCTTCGGTCATCTCCGGCCCCGCACGCAACGACGCAAGCAGCGGAAAAGCTGCTTCTCAAATACTCCCGGCAGAGCGTCCGACGGGTGCGTCACCTGCGCCGCCGAAGACACCTCGGCCGGCCGCCGCATTCCATGGAAATGCCGCCCCAGGGGGCTCGATGCCCCCTAGGGCGGCACGACCCCCTCGCGCGCGTCGGACAGGACCATGTCCGCCCCGCGCCAACCCATCAGCATCGCGGGCGCGTTGGTATTGCCTGCGATCAGTGTCGGGAATGAGGAAGCATCAATCACCCGCAGCCCAGCCACCCCGCGCACCCTCAACCGCGCATCGAGGACCGATGTGGCCGGGTCCGGCCCGATGCGGCAGGTGCAGGATGGATGATACACCGTGCCCGAACGTGCGCGCAAATCGGCAATCAGCGCCTCGTCGCCCTGCGCATCCGGGCCGGGGCGCAGCTCTTCCCTGATCAGCCGCGCCAGTGCCGGCTGCGCCGCCAGATGCCGCAGGTATTTCACCGCCGCCAGCATTTCGGCCACGTCATGGTTGGTGGAAAATGCATTGGCCGTGATCACAGGATGCTGCAGGGGATCGGGGCTGCCTATCCGGACATGCCCGCGCGATGTGGGGCGGCAATTCGACAAGCCGATCGACATGCCCGACCAAGGATCAGGCGACAGGATCGGCCGCTCACCGTCCCTCGGAACGAGGGTGGAAAACGCCTGCATGTAAAGCTGCATGTTGGGGCGCGGCAACGACGGGTCGGTGCGAAAGAACCCGCCCGCGTGGTTGATCGATTTGGCAAGCGGACCCGCCCCCGCCACCACGTATTGCAATCCCGCCAGCACCTTGCCCCACCACGGGCGCAGCACATCGTTGTATGTGGGCACAGACATTGACCACGTGTAGTTGATGCCCTGGTGGTCGCTCAGGTGATCGCCCACGTTCGGGTTGTCGACCGCGACGCCGATGCCGTGGCGCTGCAACAGCGCCCCCGGCCCGATACCGGACAGTTGCAACACCTGTGGCGAATTGATGGCACCCCCGGACAGGATCACCTCGGCCCGCGCACGCAAGACATGCGTCTGGCCGCGTCGGTCGTACTCGACGCCAACGGCGCGCCCGCCTTCGACGATCACCCGGCGCACCATGGCTTTCGTGATCACGTTCAGGTTTCCCCGCCGCATCGCCGGGCGCAGAAACGCTCGCGCGGCCGAGTTGCGGCGCGCATTCCTGATGGTCATCTGGTAGATCCCGGCGCCCTCTTGCCGTGCGCCGTTGAAATCGGGCGTCTCGGGCAGGCCAGCCTGTTCGCAGGCGGCGAGGTAGTCCTTGACCAGCGGATGCAGCCCCCGGCGGTTGGCCGAGATGAACAAAGGCCCGCCCGAGCCACGCCACGCGTCGCCCCCGGCCTCGGTGTCCTCGATCGCACGATAGGCGGCAAGGCAGTCGTCCCAGCCCCAGCCCGAATTCTCCGCGCCCCATTCGTCGTAGTCGGCGCGGTGCCCCCGGGTCCACACCATCGCGTTGATCGATGAAGAGCCGCCCAGCAACTTGCCCCGTGGCCAGTGATCACGGGCCCCCGCCAGACCCGGATCAGGTTCGGTCTTGTAAAGCCAGTTCACCGCAGGATCGTAAAACAGCTTTCCATAACCCAGCGGCAGTGCCACATAGAACCGCCGGTCCGATCCGCCCGCCTCTAGCACCGTGACCTTGTGTTTGCCGTTTTCCGTCAGGCGGTTGGCCAGAACCGACCCCGCCGAACCCGCTCCCACGATGATGTAATCCGTCTCGTCCATGCCCGCCCCGATCCGCTGCGCGAGGCGGACCCTAGCCGCGCCCGCGGTCAGATGATGACAGGAATACGACAGGGTATGTCGCGCCTACTCCAACACCTCGAACCGGGCCGAAATGGAAATCGGAAAATTCACCGATCGCGCGACGAAGCAGACCTCATGGATACGGTGATGGATCGCCTCGGCCGCTGCCAGATCGGCGCCCGCCGCGAGGGTTATCACAGGCCGCAACGTGGCCGCGACAAAGCGCCCCGCGCCGCCACGCAAAACCTCGCCCAAGCCTTCAGGCGCATCCTCATAGGCAGTCACGGTCAGCCCCGCCTCAGACGCGTAGTGCAGATACCACAACATGTGACAGGCCGAGAGGGCCGACAAAAGCAGATCCTCGGGGTTCATGCGGCCCGGATCGCCGCCCATCAGCGGATCGTTCGAGCACTGGATTACTGCCTTGCCGGGCACCGCCACGTCCCATGTCCGGGCGTAGGCACGGTAGCCGGACGTGCCCTGCCCGGTGTTCCCGGTCCACACGATGCGCGATGTGTAGGTGTGGCTGGTCATGGGGCCCCCGTTCCCTGGAAAATCGTAACTTTAGGCGGCAGGGACCTTGGTATCAAGCCACAGCTTGCCGCCGCGATAGCCGCCGCGAATCAGATGGCCGGGGCTGTGCGCCTCGGGGTGGCGGTCGGCCCGGTCAGGACGCTTTGCATTGACCCACGTGGCGGCCCACGGCTTCAGGACGGGGCAGGCAGGCATGGGCAGCGGCGATGGGATCAATGCAGTCGCGGATGAACCGGGGCGCTGGGGCGGCTTTTGCGGCCGTCATGTCGACGTGCAGCAGCATCTGTTCCAGCGTGGCCACCGGCGTGTCAGCTTTCACGATCCGCACAAAGAGATGCAGCCGCTTTTCGTCGGCCGAGAGCACTTGAACCGTGCCCACCAGTGCGTCGCCCAGCTTGGCCTCGCCAAGATGCACCAGATGCGTCTCGGCCGTGTAATAGCTGAAGCCGGTCGCGACATAGGCGATGTCGGCGCCGATGTGCCGCAAGAAGGCGTCGGTCGTTTCCGAACAGGCGAAAAGATAGCGGCTTTCGGTCATGTGGCCGTTGTAATCGATCCAGCCGGGCAGCACGGTCATGCGGGCCATTTCCAGGGGGCCAGTGTCGTGCGCGGGCGCGGGCGCGACCAAAGGATCGTGCATCGCGGCGCGGCGGCGGGCGTCGTGTTCCAGCAGCACGCGGCCCGCGCCCCAGTTGCGCTCTTTCAGCACACGCAGAAAGCCGATCAGATTGCCGTCGCGGATACGCTCAAGCTCACCAATCGTGTAGGCCTCCGATTGCGCATCGGACTGGCCTGCAATCAGGTCACCCAGGCCATCGGTGAACGCGGGCACGTCCGTCAGCCGGGTCCAGGGCCATTGCAGGCAGGGGCCAAACTGGGCCATGAAATGCTGCATTCCCGCCTCGCCTCCCGCCACGCGGCAGGTCTCGAACTGGCCCATCTGAGCCCGGCGCAGCCCAAAGCCCATGCGGATCGCCTCGTCGATCTCTTGGGTGGTGGCGATGCCATCCTTGACCAGCCACAGCGCCTCGCGCCAGACGGCCTCACGCAACCTGTCGGCAATGTGGGCGTCGATTTCCTTGCGTACAAGCAGGGGGAACATCCCGATGTCACGCAAGATCTCTTTGGCGGCCCCGATCACGTCGGGGGTTGACCGAGCAGAGGGCACGACCTCGACCAGCGGCAAAAGGTAGACCGGGTTGAACGGGTGGGCGACAAGAATCGCGCCCGGATTGAACGCGTTCTCTTGCAATTGCGACGGCTTGAACCCTGATGTGGACGAGCAGACGGGGGTATCCAGAGGGGCGGCCTCTTGAATCTGGGCCAGCACGCGATGCTTCAGATCCAGCCGTTCGTCCACCGACTCCTGAATGTAATGCGCACCTTTGACCGCATCGGATACCGAAGAGACGAAGGATATCGCCCCTTCCGCAGGCATCGGGCCATCGGACAGGGCGGGCAGGCTGGCGCGGGCATTTGTCAGTACCTCGACCACCTTGCGCGGGGCCTGCGGGTCTGGGTCGCAGATTGCGACATCCCAGCCGTTGAGCAAGAACCGCGCCGCCCAGCCACTGCCGATGACGCCGCCACCGATGATAGCCGCCTTGCGTGTCATGGCCTATCGCTGTTCGGTCCGCTGCATCGCGGCCTCGTCGTATCCATTGCGGCGGAAAACCTCGCGCGCCCAGACGCGCTGTTCGCGGGTGAATGTGCGATCCCGGTGCAGCACCCAGCCCGCGATGCGCGAGGGCGTGGCCACCAGAACCGTGCGGCCATCGCGGCTGGCGCCGATTACCCAATAATCGCCCTTGAAGGGCACGCCCTCAAGCTTGACCTTGAATTTGCCGGGCCCCGCAGGCGTGGCCACGCCGGAAATCACCACCTCGCGTCCGGCCCTTTTGCAGCGGTTCACCAGATCGAGGGCGCCATCGATGCGGGCGCCATAGGTTGCTGTTGTGTGGGTACAGCCATCCTGAAACGGGCCCGGATAGGATGCTACCTCGTACCATTTGCCCACCAACCGCTCGGGTTGGATGGCCAGCAGAGACATTGGCGCACCCGCATAGCGTGGCGACGGCGTATGGGGATCGCAGCCCGCAAGGGCCAGTGTCGCCATCAGCATGAATAGAGTTTTCGTGATCATTTCATCCCCCGTTTGGCGGCGCACCCCGCATTCTCCCAATGGCTCCCGCACGCCCGGCAGGATCACCGCCGGATCCCGGGTGGGGCGGGCGAACACTTCTTCCACCAAAGCCTCAAAATGCGCAACCGGCAAGGACGGATAGGCCCGATCGCAGCCCTGCTGGTCTTAATCGGCACAATATGCGGCGCGGTCGGCGCTTAACTTCCCAATGCCGCGCGCTTTTCCGGCTTCAGCCGGGCGCGCGCCTCGGCCCGCGTGATCGCCCGCGCGTTTTTAGGCCGCATCCAGCAGCCCGCGGCCTTTCAGCAGCGCCTCGACCCCCGGCATCTTTCCGCGGAATTTGAGATACAGGGTTTCGGCATCTTCCGAGCCTCCCGCAGCCAAGATGAACTTTTCAAGGCGTGCAGCCACTCCGGGATCAAACGCATCGCCTGTTTCTTCGAACGCGGCAAAGGCGTCGGCATCCATCACTTCGGACCACATGTAGCTGTAATAGCCCGACGAATAGCCATCACCCGCAAACACGTGCGCGAAATGGGGCGTGGCATGGCGCATGCGGATGGCGCGCGGCATACCAAGGGATTCGAGGATTTCCGCCTGTTTCTGCATCGGGTCCGCCGGGGCCGGATTCGCATGGAATTCAAGATCCACAAGCGCCGAGGCAAGGAATTCCACGGTGGAAAAGCCCTGATCATAGGTGCCTGCAGCCAGCAGGCGTTCCAGCATGTCGGCAGGCATGGCCTCGCCCGTTTTCCAGTGGCGCGCGTGCTTTTGCAAGACCTCGGGCACCTCCAGCCAATGTTCATATAGCTGGCTGGGCAGCTCGACGAAATCGCGGGCAACCGATGTGCCCGAGATATAGCCATACGTCACGTCCGACAGCATCTGGTGCAGCGCGTGACCGAATTCGTGGAACAGCGTGCGCGCGTCATCATAGGACAACAGCGCCGGATCGCCCTTGGCAAAGTTGCACACGTTCAGCACGACAGGGCGGATATCGGCGCCCAGCTTGCGCTGGCTGCGCATGGCCGAACACCACGCGCCCGAGCGTTTGGCCCCCCGCGCAAAGTAATCGCCAAGGAACACCGCGACATGCGCGCCGCCGCGCGTCACCTCCCAGCCCCGCACGTCCGGGTGGTAGAAAGGACCGTCGATCTGATGGAACTCAAGACCGAAAAGGCGGCTCGCGCAATCGAACTGCGCAGCAAGCATGGCATCAAGCGACAGATATGGTTTCAGCGCCGCCTCATCCAGATCATGCTCGGCCAGACGCCGCTTTTCCGAGTAATAGCGCCAGTCCCACGGCTCAAGCGGGCCTGCGATGCCATCGGCGTGCAGCATCGCCTCCAGCACGGTCGCATCGGCGGTGGCCTTGGCGCGGGCAGGTTCCCAGACGCGCATCAGAAGGGCGCGCACGGCATCCGGCGTCTTGGCCATTTCCGGCTCCAGCTTGAAATCGGCAAAGCTGGCGTAGCCCAACAGGTGCGCCCGTTCTTCACGCAGGGCCAGCGTTTCTGCGGCGATCTCCCGGTTGTCGGTGGCCCCCCCGTTGGCCCCCCGCGCCACCCATGCCTCGTACGCGCGCTGCCGCAGTGCGCGGCGCGGCGAAAATTGCAAGAACGGCACGATCAATGAGCGGTTCAGCGTGACCACGGCGCCATCCGCCCCCTTTTCAACACCCGCCGCGCGCGCCGAGGCGATGACGAAATCGGGCAACCCCGCCATGTCCTCTTCGCCAAGGGGCATGAACCATGCCCGCTCGTCCGCCAGCAGGTTCTGACCGAAGCTGGTGCCCAGAACCGCAAGCTGCGACTTGATCGCGGTCAGACGCAGCGCAGCCACACCTTCAAGCAGCGCGCCCGAGCGGACGAACATCCGGCGGTACAGCATCAGCACACGCAGTGCCTCGGAAGACAGCCCCAAGGTCTCGCGCTCCTGCCAAACCGCGTCGACGCGGGCAAAAAGCGCCTTGTTGTTCGTCACTTCGCTGGAAAACGCGCTCATCTTCGGCGCGAGGTCGCGCATCAGCGCCTCACGCGCGTCCGTGCTGTCTGCGCCTGAAAGGTTGTAAAACACCCCCGCCACCCGGTCGAGCGCGCCTTCGGCCAACTCCAACGCCTCGATCACATTGGCAAATCCGGGGGGCGCCGGGTCTGCCGCGATGGTTGCGATGTTCGCCCGCGCCTCATCCAGTGCAGCGTCAAACGCGGGTCCGAAATCCTCGTCCCGGATCATCGCAAACGGCGGCAACCCAAACGGCGTGTTCCAATCGGCCAGCAACATGTTCATCACAAGGTCTCCTTTGATCCGAAACCTACGGCCGCCTCTCGCAAAGGTCCAGCCGCGCCCTGCGTCTTGTCGGGCTATCTCCGGCTTGGGCATGATCCGGCCCGTGGATCTGTCCCCGGCAGGGCCGCCGCGCGGGGCTCGATGCCCCGCGCGGCGGCTGTCCCTTACCGGAACCTGTCGGCCAGTTTCTCGATCAGGCTGCGCGTGTCCGGCGGCTCGGGGTCGGCCCGTTTGGGTGCTTCGGCCTTTTGCGCCAATTTTTCCGATGATCGCGGCGGTGCCACCCGCAGGGCCACCGCGTTCATGAACCGCGCGCCGTCGCCCGAAGCAAGCGCCGCCGCCCCGTCGGATACTCCGCGCAAAACATCTTCCAGCCAGTCCTGATCTGCCTTGGCAAAATCATGCAGCACATAGGCCGCCACAGCATCCTTGTGACCGGGATGCCCGATCCCCATCCGCACGCGACCATACGCCTCGCCCAGATGCGCGTGGATGGACCGCAGTCCGTTGTGCCCTGCATGGCCGCCACCCTGCTTGACCCTGACCTTGCCGGGCGCCAGATCCAACTCGTCATGGAACACCACAAGATCCCCCGGGTCCAGCTTGTAGAATGCGCAGGCGGCCTGCACCGACTGGCCCGACAGGTTCATGAACGTGCCCGGTTTCAGCAGCATCACCTTGTCGGCGCCGAACCGTCCCTCGGTCACCTGCCCCTGGAACGCGGCACGCCATGGGCCAAAGTCGTGGTCCGCCGCAATCCTGTCCAGCGCCATGAACCCGATGTTGTGCCGGTTGCCCGCGTATTTCGCGCCCGGATTGCCAAGCCCTGCAAAGAGTTTCATCACCCGTCCCCACACCCGTCCGCCGACCATCCTTCCTTGACGAACGCCGCCGCCCACGTCAAGCATCAGGGCCAATCTGGGGGGCCCATGCGCTTTACTGTCGTCGCGTCCGTGCGGAATGAAGGGCCGTTCCTCGTGGAGTGGATCACCTGGTATCGCCGCATCGGCTTTGGCGACGTTGTGGTGGTCAGTAATGACTGTTCGGACCATTCGCCACAGCTTCTGGATGCGATGGCGGAGGCCGGTTGGATCACCCATCTGCGTCATGAGGTGCCCGGCGGCCAGCAGATCACCGCCCGGAAACTGGCCGCCGCCAAGGCGTTGCCGCAGGTGGAAGGCGCCGATTGGGTTCTGGTCTGCGATGTGGACGAGTTTCTGGTCGTTCACGCAGGCACGGGGATGGTCACCGATCTGATCCCTGCCAAGGCGGACTTTCTGGGCATGGCAATCAACTGGCGCGTCTTTGGGACCTCAGGGCGCGATCTGTGGGAGGACAGGCTGACGCATCGCCAGTTCACCTTCTGCGCCCCCGAGGGGGACCCCACGTCGGCCAGCGTCAAGACCCTCCATGCCCATCCGAACTGGTTTCGCAAGCTGGGTGAACACGGGCCAAAGCGCCTGCTGCCGCGTCGCGCAGCGACCTGGGGCAAGGGCGCCATGCGGTGGGTCAATGCGGCGGGAACCAACCTGCCCGAATGGCACCCCGAGGGCGATTACATGCGCAAAACCACCCCTGACCATATCGGCCACGGCACCGCCGAGATGAACCACTACATGGTACGGTCAAGGGAAAGCTTCTGGCTGAAAAAGGGGCAGCTTTCCCCGGTAGCGGGCAAGAACCGTTACACCGACAGCTTTTTCGACCGCTACAACCGCAACGAGGTGGAAAACCGGTCGGCTTTTGCCCATGCGGCGGCCTTTGACAGTCTGCACGCGCAGGCAATGGCCCTGCCCGGCGTCAACCGTCTGCACCATCTGTGCTGCGCCGATTATGTCGCTCGCTGTGCGCAAAAGGCCGGTCGAAGGGCCGAGGATGACCCACGCCACGCGCATCATGTGCAGATGGCTGCCGGGGGCTGACACCCTGCCCAAGTCCCGCCAAGGGGTAAACACTGACGAAAAAGGGCGCGAAAGGTTGCCCCTTCGCGCCCCGTACCTGCTCCAACGTGCGGGAATTATTCGGCGTCGGCTGCGTCGTCAGCCGCTTCGTTGTCTTCCGACCGCAGGCCTGACGGGGCCGAGATGTTGGCGATCACGAAGTTCCGTTTGACCGACTTGGTCACGCCCTCGGGCAATTCCACGTCATCGATGTGAATTACGTCGCCGATGTTCAGCCCGGCCAGATCGACCGTGATGTGATCGGGAATTTCGGCTGCGAGAACCTCAAGTTCCACTTCCTGGCGGACCACCACCAGCGTGCCGCCGCGCTTGATGCCCGGTGCCTGATCGGCGTTGTCAAAGTTCACGTGAATGAAAAGGTTGATCCGGCTGGTGCGGCGCAGGCGCATCAGGTCGACGTGGGTCGGAAGATCCTTGACCACATCGCGCTGCACACCACGGCAGATCACACGCACGTCTTCCTCGCCCTCGACCTTGAGGTTGAACAGCGTCGACAGGAAGCGGCCTGCCTTCAGCTTTTTCAGCAGATAATTGTATTTGATGTTGATCGGTTGCGGATCTTTTCCGCCACCGTAAACAATACCGGGCACGTAGCTCTCACGACGAGCTTGACGGGCGGCCCCCTTGCCTGTCCCCATCCGTGCCTCGGCGATCAGATCCGGGATCTCACCAGCCATAGCAGTTCTCCATATGTAAAGTCCGCCGCCCTCCAAGGGTGCGCGGCGCGACCCGGGGGCTATAGCGGCGATTCGCGCGCATGGGAAGCGGAAAGGGACCTGCCAGACAATTTCGACGGGCGGATGCTGAATCTGAACCCCTTCCTGATGGAGGATGACTTGCCGGAAGTCACGCTGTTACTGGGCACCACAAAGGGCGCTTTTGTGCTGACAGGAGTGTGCTACGCCGACGGGGCCCTATCTCGGCAGTAACGCGGGCTCTGTGTTTGCCAGCCCCGATGGCGGGACCACTGGCACAAGATTGCGCGCCATCTGCCCACCATCGTGTCGGTGGAAACCCTTGTGCGTCGCGGGCAGGCTTGTCCGCCCCTCGCCAAGACGCTAGCTCCGGATCAACGCCGGAGTTGCCATGCCCCTTACCACCCTTTCAGTCGCGCGCGCGCCACTGGCCGCCTTTGCCACCATGGGGGTGATCTGGGGTAGTTTTGCCGCCGTCCTGCCGGATCTGAAGGCGATGCTGGGTGTGGATGAGGCCGGTCTGGGCCTTTTGCTTGTTCTGACCCCGCTCGGGGCGGTGGCAGCCATGCTGATCGCCCCGGCCTTTGGCGCCGCTTTTGGACGCGCGGCGCTGCCTTTGGCGGCGGTTGCCATGGCGACGACCATCAGCCTGCCCGGTCAGGCGGCGTCGCTGATCTGGTTTCCCGTAGCCATGATGGTATGTGGTGCGGCCACCGGGCTGACGGATGTGTTGATGAATGCCCGCGTGGCCCAGCTTGAGACTGACCGCGGCCAGCATCTGATGAACCTGTGCCACGCGGCCTACAGCTTTGGCTATGCCGGCAGCGCGGTCGCCACAGGTGCCTTGCGAGAGGCGGGCTGGGGGCCGGATCGGGTGATGGGCACGGTTGCGGTTGTCGCTGTCGCGTTGGCGCTTGGCACGGTTGCGCGCGATGGTGCCATTCGCGGCCTAGGCCGCCCGACGGATGGCACATCGGCCGCACTTGGGCTGATCCCGGTGTTGGGGGGGGCTATCGTATTGATCGCCTTTCTGACCGAGAATGCAGCGGAAAGCTGGTCGGCGCTGCACATCGAGAAATCCATGGGCGGCAGTCCTCAAGAAGGTGCCTTGGCGCCCGCCGTTCTGGCGTTGACCATGGGATTTGCACGTCTGGCGGGTCAGGCAGTGGTCGCACGGATCAGCGCCCTGCGCCTGCTGGTGGGCGGCGCGCTGATTGCAGCGGTGGGCGCGTTGGGGGTGGCGGCAGCACCTTCGGCGCCTTTGGCCTACGCGGCCTTCATCGTTATGGGAGTGGGTGCAAGCGTCATCGCTCCTACCGCGTTCTCACTGGTCGGGCGCCTGGCGGCCCCTGCCGCTCGGGCGCGGGCCGTGGCACGGGCCACGCTGCTGGGCTATTTCGGATACTTCTTCGGTCCGCCGCTTCTTGGGTTCATCGCCGGAATTTTCAGCTTGCCGATGGCGTTCGTCTTTGCTGCGGCCATGCTGATGCTTGTGCTGATCCTTGCGCCAATGATGGAGCGCGCCAGAGACATCTGACATGCGCCAAGTTTCCTTTCGAAAAGGATTTGGCACCTACTGCCAGTCGCCCTCGAACCCCTTGGGGATCAGAAGGTTGTGCCGCCCCAGCGCCTTGACGTCCCGCTCGCCGCACAGCGCCATCGAGGTGTCCAGTTCCTTGTGGATCACCTCAAGTGCGCGGGTCACGCCCGCCTCGCCCATGGCACCCAGACCGTAGATGTAGGACCGCCCGATCATTGTGCCCTTTGCACCCAGCGCCAGCGCCTTCAGCACGTCCTGCCCCGAGCGGATGCCGCTGTCCATCAGCACCTCGATCTTGTCGCCCACCGCATCCACGATCTCGGGCAGGGCGCGGATCGACGACAGGGCGCCGTCCAGTTGTCGCCCGCCATGGTTTGAAACCACAATGGCATCTGCGCCTACCGACAGCGCGTTGCGCGCATCATCGGCATCGAGGATCCCTTTCAGGATCACCTTGCCGCCCCACATTTCCTTGAACCGCGCGATGCGCTTCCAGTCCAGTGTCAAATCAAACGCCTCTGCCGTCCACGACGAAAGTGAGGCCGGGTCCGACACCCCCTTGGCGTGGCCCACGATATTACCGAAGAACCGCCGCTTCGTCCCCAGCATCTCCAGCCCCCAGGCCACCTTCGTCGCAAGGTTCGCCACCGATTTCACCGTGAACTTCGGTGGCGCCGACAGGCCGTTTTTCAGATCCTTGTGCCGCTGCCCCATCATCTGCAGATCCACCGTGATCACGATGGCCGAACATTTTGCCGCACGCGCGCGCTCGAACAACCGGCGCATGAAATCTTCGTCCTTCAGGGTGTAGACCTGAAACCAGAAAGGTTTGGTGGTGTGCGCCGCCACATCTTCGATCGAACAGATGCTCATCGTCGACAGCGTGAACGGCACCCCGAACTTTTCGGCAGCCCGGGCCGCCTTTATCTCGCCATCCGCGGCCTGCATGCCCGTCAGCCCCACGGGTGCGAGGGCCACCGGCATTGCCACAGCCTCACCGATCATGGTGCTGGCGGTGGTGCGCCCCGACATGTCGACCGCAACCTTCTGGCGCAGGCGCAGTTGCGCAAAATCAGTCGTATTGTCGCGAAAGGTCTGCTCGGTATAGCTGCCTGATTCCGCATAGTCGTAGAACATCTTGGGCGTGCGGCGCTTGTGCAGGCGCTTGAGGTCATCAATGCAGGTGATCACAGGCATGATCGGCGCCTTTTTCTGTGGGAACTGGTAAGGGTTTGTAACCAATTCCGCGCCAAGTGCGCAATTGGAAAAGGCGCGGATGGCCGAAGGCGGGCATCCGGTCGAACGTTGCACAGTCTGCCAACGGCGCCCGGACCTTCTGACGCCCAAGGGGCGGCGGGTCAGGGCGCCGCTCTGGTAAAACGTGACCATCGGTGCGATACGCAAGGGCACACAGGTGGGCGGAGGCAAACAATGACGGCGACTGTTTTCATCGACGGCGAGGCGGGCACTACGGGCCTGCAGATCCGCGAGCGGTTGCTGCGCCGCGATGACATCACCCTGATCCAGATCGCACAGGACCGGCGCAAAGACCCGGCAGCGCGGGCCGAGGCCTACGCCGCCGCCGATGTGGCCATACTGTGCCTGCCCGATGAGGCGGCACTTGAGGCCGTTGCACTGTCCGCCGACCTGCCGACCCGCATCATCGACGCCAGCAGCGCCCACCGGGTCCATCCCGACTGGGCATATGGCTATCCCGAAGGTTCCGCTGCGATGCGCGCCCGCATTGCGACCGCGCGCTATGTGTCCAACCCCGGCTGCTATGCCACCGGGGCCATAGCCCTTCTCATGCCCCTGGTGGCCGCCGGCCTGATCGGGCCGGACCGTGACATCGCGATCAACGCTGTGTCGGGCTATTCCGGTGGCGGCAAGGCGATGATGGCCGAATTCGAAGGGGCGGATGCCCCGATGGCCTTTTTCGTTTACGGCCTTGATCACAAACAAAAACACATCCCCGAGATCGTCGCCTTGGGGGGCCTGAACCGCGCACCGATCTTTATCCCGGCCGTGGGGAACTTCGCCCAAGGGATGATTGTGCAGATCCCCGTGCATCTGGGCGCGGGCCTGACCGCGCAGGCCCTGCACGGCACTTTGGCCGGGCATTACGCAAATTCGGCCTTTGTGCAGGTCATCGACCCCGCCAACATCATGCCACGAGCCAACCCCGAGCGGTTGAACGGCACCAACCGGATGGAGCTTTCGGTCCATGCCAGTGCCGATGGCAGCCGTGCGTTGTTGATGGCCACGCTGGACAACTTGGGCAAAGGTTCCTCGGGTGCCGCCGTTCAGAATCTGAACATCATGCTGGGTCTGGATGAGGGGTTGGGGTTGTAACCCCACCCCGTCCGGCCCACCCTTTCAGGCCCATTCTGTCACGCCGCGTGCGCGCCTGCCGCCAGGGCTGCCACATTCGCCAGCACCTCGGCCACGGGCTTGCCCGCACCTATGTCTTTCACGATCGCTGACCCCACCACACAACCGTCAGCCACACCCGCGATGTCGCGCGCCTGATCGGGCGTGCTGATGCCAAAGCCCACGATCACCGGCAGGTCCGTGCTCGCCTTGATCCGCGCCACTTCGGGGGCCACGTCACCCGACAGGGCCGCCGCCGCCCCGGTGATCCCGGTGATCGAGACGTAATACACAAATCCGCTGGTGTTTCTCAGCACCACAGGCAGACGCTTGGCGTCGGTCGTTGGCGTGGCGAGCCGGATGAAATTGAGGCCAGCCGCCTGAGCAGGTATGCACAGCTCGCTGTCTTCTTCGGGCGGCAGGTCCACCACGATCAGCCCATCTATCCCCGCCGCCACCGCCTCGGTCAGGAACCGGTCGACGCCGCGCGCATAGATCGGGTTGTAATAGCCCATCATCACGATGGGGGTGGTTGAGTTTTCGGCGCGGAACGCCCGTGCCATGGCAAGCGTCTTTTCCAGCGTCTGCCCGCCTTCCAGCGCGCGCTGCCCGGCCAATTGTATCGTCGGACCGTCGGCCATCGGGTCGGTGAAAGGCATGCCAAGCTCGATCACATCGACCCCTGCCCCCGGCAGACCCCGCATCACGGCCAGCGAGGTGTCATAGTCGGGATCACCAGCCATGATGTAGGCTACAAAGCCTTTTTTGCCTTCGGATTTCAGCCGGGCGAAGGTATCGTCGATGCGGGTCATGGCGGTCTCATCTGCTTGAAAAAACGGGTCGGCCTTCGCTTTGCACGGGACGGCTGCGAAAATCAATGGCCCGCTCACCGCTTGATAACCCACGCACGCCCGCATAGAAGCGGCGCGTCACGCAGATGGAGGCGCAAATGGGTTTCAAGATGGGCATCGTGGGCTTGCCGAACGTGGGCAAATCCACCCTCTTCAACGCGCTGACCCGCACGGCGGCGGCGCAGGCGGCGAACTTTCCGTTCTGCACGATCGAGCCGAACGTGGGCGAAGTGGCCGTGCCCGATGCGCGGCTGGACAAGCTGGCGGCGATTGCGGGCAGCAAGCAGATCATCCCCACGCGCATGACCTTTGTCGACATTGCGGGTCTTGTGCGCGGCGCGTCCAAGGGCGAAGGACTTGGCAACCAGTTTCTGGCTAACATCCGCGAATGCGATGCCATCGCCCATGTGCTGCGCTGTTTTGAAGACGGCGACATCACCCATGTCGAAGGTCGGATCGACCCCATCGCCGATGCCGAGACCATCGAGACCGAACTGATGCTGGCAGATCTGGAATCGGTCGAGCGTCGGCGCATAAATCTGGCGCGCAAGATAAAGGGCGGGGACAAGGATGCCGCCGATCAGGACCGTCTGCTGACGCTGGCCCAGAAGGCGCTGGAAGTCGGCCATCCTGCGCGCAGCGTGAAGGTATCCGCCGACGATCAGCGCAATTGGGGCCTTTTGCAGTTGCTGACGGCCAAGCCGGTGCTGTTCGTGTGCAACGTTGAAGAAGCTTCGGCCGCCGAGGGCAACAGCCAGTCCGCCCGTGTGGCGGCGATGGCGGCATCACAAGGGGCGGCCTCGGTCGTGATTTCGGCCCGCATCGAGGAAGAGATCAGCCAGCTGTCGAACGACGAAGCGGCGATGTTTCTTGAGGAAATGGGCCTGCACGAGGCGGGCCTCGACCGTCTGATCAAGGCGGGCTATGCGCTTTTGGGTCTGCAAACCTATTTCACCGTCGGCCCGAAAGAGGCCCGCGCCTGGACCATCCCCGGCGGCACGCTTGCGCCGCAAGCCGCCGGCGTGATCCACGGCGATTTCGAAAAGGGCTTCATCCGCTCGGAAACCATCGCCTATGTCGATTACATCGCGGGCAAGGGTGAAGCAGGCGCAAAAGAGGCCGGAAAGTTCCGGGTCGAGGGGAAGACCTATGAGGTCAAGGACGGCGACGTCCTGCACTTCCTGTTCTCGGGCTGAGGGGCCGCTGGTAGCAGTTAAATTTAAATTCCAATCGCGCGCACGTTTCGTCGCGTGCTGTCGTGACACGAAAAAGGGCGGCCCGACATGCGGGCCGCCCGTCCATGCTTCCGGCGCGATCAGCGGATGATCTGAACGATCCGGCGGCCTTCACGCTCGACGATCACCGGAACACCGTTGATGTAGGCGTAAGAGAAGGTGGTGTCGGGCACTTCGGTCAGCTCTACTTCAACGGGAATTCCAGAGCCGACGACAACTTCTCCATCGAGATAGATCACGTCACGCGGGTTTTCCTGCACGTAGGTCGTTACAGTCGGACCCGGATCGGCCAATGCGCCCCCACCGGCACCCAAGGCGGCACCAACCAGCGCACCCACCGGACCGGCGATGATCGCCCCGGCAATCGCCCCCGTCGCACCGCCAGCGGCCGTCGTGCCTGCTGACGTGTCCGAATAGACAACTGTTTTAACCGGAACGGTCGTGCGGTTCGGATAGATCGCGACTGGCGCTGCATCGACCAACGTGGTCAGGTAATCGCCCGAAGCCCAGCCATCCATGCCGGCGTGGTTGACCTTGCACCAGCTTGCCGCTTCAAGGCAGCCTTCGACCATCACTTCGCCGTCGACCGGGATCACGCCGAGGATCTCGAACTGCGGACCCGGACCTGCACGCAAGTTCAGATCTGTCGCGGCAACCACGGTGGATTGCGCATATGCACCCGAAGACAACAGCGTCGCTGCAAGTGCTGCACCGAGGATAGATTTGATAAACATTGGAATATTCCTTACAAAGTCCAAGCATCACGGCCACGTTCCGAGGCAATTTGCTCGACTGTGATTAGAACGCGGAACAGTTTGATCGGGTTCCGCGATGAACCTGCGTTACCTTGGTTCCGCTGTTTGCCGCGATCAATGGTTCCGGCAAAAGTGTTATGAAACGGGCTGGCCGAAAGGCGGCCGAACGAAGGTTGATCTGTTGAGATCGTTACAAATCCAAACGTAAACGGAAGCGATTTCATGGCTTCTTCTGACCAAAAGTGTTCGCGCTGAACCCGACGCCAAATGGGTGGCACATTGGCGAAAGCTGAAGGTCATGGGGCCGCATACCTGCAAAACGGCGTCTGCCCCCTGTCCAACGCAAATGTGCGCCGGATCTGGTTATCGGGTGAAACTCGGACAAACATGAGGAAAATGGTGGCGAGGGGGGGACTCGAACCCCCGACCCCGTGATTATGAGTCACGTGCTCTAACCAGCTGAGCTACCTAGCCACGGCTGCGTTCCCTAGTGAAGGGCTGGGGGGGCGTCAAGGGCTATTCGGTAGCGAAGGCCGATGAAAGGCCTGGCCCGACGGCATCGGGGGCGTGGGCCACGCGGGGACGGCCGGCGGCTGTGGCGGTCAGCGTGGCCTCGATGAACATAGGGCGGCCTTCGACATCAGCCTGCTTGATATCGCGGGTCTGGCTAATGTGCACGTCCACGGCACCGGCACGGATTGCCCGCGTGGTTGCCTCGGCGGTCAGGGCCGCCGCCATTGTGGCAAGCGCGATATCCAGATCGTTGAACACCTGCACCCCATCCGGCAGATGTGCGACGTAGCGCCCGACGGCAGGCGCGGTCACAAGGCCCTGAACGCGCTGGCTGACCTGCCCCACCACCGCGCCGATGGCATTGGCCACGCCAGCGTGTTCGGGCAAGATCATCTGACACCCAAGCCGCGCCCCCACAGCGCCATAATAGGTGGGCGCCGAGGCACCAAGGCCGATCACGGGCACACCCAGACGTAACGTCATCTCGACCACGCCGCGATGGCCGGACAGTCCTGCGCGCGCCAGCGTGTGGCGGGCCAGCCGCTCGGGGGCGTCGTCGGCAAAGGCCTGGTCTTCGCCAAAAGCGGCCTCCAGCAGGCAATCCACCGTCTGCCCGGTCAACTGGTCGATGATGGCCGCCGCAAAAACCTGCGGGTCTTGTGCGAACCGCTCACCTGCGCCGGTGCGGCGACGGCCCAGAAGACGCACCGCCTTGGCCGCCGCCGCCGCATCCCACCCTGTCTGCCGCCCCAGAACATGCGCGGCATCCGAAGGCGTCACGCCCGACAGCATCACCAACCCCCGCGCCACCAGCCGCTCCAGCGCCGCCGCCTCCAGCCGGCTGGTCAGCGCCGCCGATACCGCCATCGGCTCGACGATCCTCGCCAGCACGGCTGTCTCTCGCGGCGTAAGTCCGCCCGCATTGCCCCCCATCGGCACGACGAAACGCCCGTCAAACTCGCCCGCCGCATCTGCGCTCAGCGCCCGGTCCAGCACGCCATGGACCAACGCGCCATGCGTGGTCGCCAGCAGCGACACCGGCATCAGCCGACGCGGGCCAAGACGCAGACCGCCTGCCAGCCCTTCGGTGATCAGGTGCACTTCACTGTCGCCGCCAAGGCCCGTTGTGCGCATCGCCACCGCCTCGACCATGGTGCGGAACCCCCCCACGCGGGCGCCCATCGGGTCAATCTCGGGCAGTCCGCCTTTCAGCAACGCCACATCCGTGGTCGTCCCGCCAATGTCGCTGACCAGCGCATCGCTGGCCCCGGTCAGCCAGCGCGCGCCCACGATGCTGGCGGCAGGGCCGCTCAGAATCGTCTCGATGGGCCGCTCGCGCACCATCGCGGCCGAGATCAGCGCCCCGTCGCCGCGCACAACCATCAGCGGGGCGTCGATCCCGATAGCAGCCAGATGCCGCTCGGATGCGGCAACCAGACGGTCGATCATCCCGATCAGCCGCGCGTTCAGCACCGCCGTCAGGGCCCGCTTGGGACCATTCAGGTTTGCCGAAAGCTCATGGCTGCATGTCACGGCGCGTCCCGTCACCCGGCGGATCAGATCGCGCGCCGCCACCTCGTGTGCTGGGTTGCGCACGGCAAAACGGGCGGCGACAGCAAAGCCCATCACCTGATCGGCCAGCCCCACGACTGCCGCCTCCAGTGTGGCCAGATCCAGCGGCGCAAGCTCTTGACCTGCATGGCCATGCCCGCCTTTGACGCGCAAGAGGGGATCGCCGCGCAGCGCCTCATCCAGACCCGCCCGCGCCTCATCGCCCGCATCAAAGCCGATGAACACTAGCGCCACCCGCCCCCCCTGCCCTTCGACAAGCGCATTGGTCGCGAGCGTGGTGGAAAGTGACACCAGCGAGATTTCAGATGCCTGAACCCCTGCGGCGGCAAGGGCCGCATCCACGGCGCCGCCAATGCCGATGGCAAGGTCGCTGCGCGTGGTCAGCGCCTTGGCCTTGCCGACGACGCAGGTGGCGGCCTCGTCGATCACGACCGCATCGGTATAGGTGCCGCCGGTGTCGACGCCCAGAAAATAACCCATGTCAGCGGCCCCTCTTGTTGCACATCCCAGCTAGGCCAAGGCTGCCGCAAGATCATCCCCGGATGCGACATTTCCCGTCGCGGATGCGCAAATGCCGCCCGGTCCGGGATCAAAGGTGGATGGGCTGGACGGGCTGCGGCCGCGTGGCGGCGGTCGCCTATCCGCGCAATCGCCTGCGGTGCGCGGACGGAATGCGCAGGGCACAGCGATACTTGGCCACTGTCCGGCGCGCAATCGCCGGGCCCGCGCTGCACAGCGCCAGTGCGAGGGCCTCATCCGACAGAGGGGCCGCGCGATCCTCGGCCGCGATCAGCCGCCCAAGGCGTGCGCGCAGGGCAACCGCGCCCGTATCATCGCCCATGTCACCAGAAAACAGCGACCGCAGCCACCATGTGCCATGCGGCGTGTCGACAGCCGTGCCCGCCACCACACGGCTGACGGTGGATTTGTGAAGGCCCACCGCCTCGGCCACCGTCTGCATCTTCAGCGGGCGCAAGACCGAAGGCCCATGGTCCAGCGCCGCCCGCTGATGCACAAGGATGACCTGCGCCACGGCAATCAAGGTGGCATTGCGGTTCTCGATCAGGCAGATCACCGCGCGCGCGCGCGCGGCCCCGTCGGCCCCGGACGCCACCGACAACGTCGGCAGGGACGAGTTGTTCAGTGAAACCTGCCACCCATCCGCGCCCTGTCGGACCGCAAGGTCAGGTTCGCGCAGCGGGCTGGCCACGGCCGAAAATCGGGTGCCCGGCTTTGGATTGAAGCTGCGGATCGTGCGAAAGCGCGCGGCCACGTCCGACTCGTCCACCTTCATCAGCCGCGCCAGCGCACCCCAGTTACCCGAAGCCACAAGGTCCAGCCGACCCAGCATCGCCCCCATGACAGGGTCAAGGCATCCGGCGTCGGTCGCCTGAAGGCGCAGGCACTCGGCCAGATCGCGCGCGAACAGACCTGCAGGGTCGATCCTTTGCAGACGGACCAGAACCGCCTCGACGTCTGACACCGGCACGGCCAGATCGGCCGCGATCTGGCCAAGGGTGCGTCCCAGCCAGCCCGTCGGCTCCAAGGCCTCGGCAAGGGCGATGGCAATGCGCTGATCGCCGGGCGGAACAAGCCCCGGCAGAGCGCCCAGAACATGCGCAATCAGGCTGGGCCCGGATGCGGCAATGGGCACTTCGGCGCGACTGGCACCTGCCAGGGGCAGTACACCCGACCAGCGCGGCAGCCAGTCGCCCGCCGCCGGAATTGTCGGGGTCAGGTTCAGGGCCGGCGTCTCGGCAGCCTGCTCTTCAAGAAAGCGCGAAAGGCCTGCGGCATCTGTGCGCAGCACCCGCAAGGATGCGTGAAGCGATGTCGTCAGCCGAAGCCGCTGCGACTGCAAAACGCCGATACGGGTGCCTGTTGCCATGCGCCCGACTCTATGTCGCCGCACCCCTGCCTGACAACCCGCATTGCCATGCGCGCCCCTCGCACTTGCCCCAGCTTGCCGGTAAGGTCGGGCGAACCCATTCAAAGGCCAGACCTTATGCAGCCCCCGTTTCCCCTGACGCACGATATTGTCCTGATCGGCGGCGGTCATACGCATGCGCTGGTTCTGCGGACGTGGGGGATGAACCCGTTGCCCGGCGCCCGTCTGACGGTGGTCAATCCCGGCCCGGTTGCTCCCTACACCGGCATGCTGCCCGGCGCCATCGCGGGCCACTACGCGCGCGATGAGATGATGATCGACCTTGTCCGCCTTGCACGCTTTGCAGGGGCCAGGCTGATCCTTGACCGCGCGACCGGCATCGACCGCGCTACGCATCGCATCACCCTTGGATCAGGGCGCACCCTGCGCTATGACACCGCCAGCCTTGATATCGGCATCACCTCGGATCTGCCGGGCGTGCCGGACTTTTTCACCTTCGCCCACGCGGCCAAACCCTTGGGCAGCTACGCCGCCGCATGGGAGGCGTTCTTGACAGATGCGCCCCCGGCGCCGCGCCTGGTTATCATCGGCGCGGGCGTGGGCGGGGTAGAGTTGGCATTGGCCTCGGCACACCGGCTGCGCGCCCTTGGCCGGTCGGCGCAGATCACACTGGTTCAGCGGGGGCCCACGGCCCTGCCCGGCTTGGCTCCGGCCACGGTGCGCAGCCTGCTGCGCGCGATGGACCGCTACGGGATCACCCTGAAAACCCATACAACCGCGGCCCCGATCAGCGCGGACGAGGTGGCCCTGTCGGATGGCACGGTGCTTGGATCGGACTTCACGCTGTCTGTCGCCGGGGCAAATCCGCAGGGCTGGCTGGGCACAACCGGCCTTGCACTGAACGACGGATTCGTGACCGTAGGCCCCACGTTGCAAACGAGCGATCCCGCGATCTTTGCTGCAGGCGATTGCGCGCATCTGGCCCACGCCCCGCGCCCAAAGGCGGGCGTGTTTGCCGTGCGTGAGGCGCCGGTTTTGCTACACAACCTGCGCGTGGCGGCATCGCAGGGCACAATGCGGCGTTACAGCCCCCAGCGCGGATACCTCAAGCTCATTTCGATGGGCGCGCAGACGGCGGTGGCCGACACGTTCGGCTTTCGCAAGGGGGGGGCATGGCTGTGGCGGTTGAAAGACCGGATCGACGCCAAATTCATGGCCAAGTTTGCGGACTATCCCGCCATGCCCGCCCCCGCCCTGCCGCGCCACCACGCCAAAGGCATGGCGCAGGCAATCGGCGACAAGCCGATGTGCGGCGGCTGCGGGGCCAAGATCGGACCCGCCGCGCTCATGCAGGCGCTGGCCGCCCTGCCCGCGCCTGCACGCGCCGATGTGATTTCGGGGCGGGGCGATGATGCTGCCGTCTTGCGCATCGCAGGACAGACACAGGTGATCACGACCGACCATTTGCGCGCCTTTACCGGGGATCCTGCCCTGATGGCCCGGCTGGCGGCGGTGCATGCCTTGGGTGATATCTGGGCGATGGGGGCCGCCCCACAGGCGGCGCTGGCACAGATCACCCTGCCGCGCCTGTCACCGGCCCTGCAGGCCGACATGCTGGCCGAGGTCATGGCCGCGGCCAGCGCCGTCTTTCGCGCGGCCGGGGCCGATATTGTGGGCGGCCACACCTCGGTCGGGGATGAGATGACACTGGGGTTCACCGTCACCGGTCTGGTCACCCGGCCACTGGCCAAGGGCGGTGCGGCAGTAGGCGATGCGATCTTGCTGACCAAACCGCTGGGCACGGGCACCCTTCTGGCGGCCGAAATGGTCATGGCCCGGATCACCGCGCCCGGTGTGCCGATGATGGGCGAGGCATGGGCCGCCTGTATAGCCAGCATGCAGCGTCCGCTCGATGGCCCCGCGCGTCTGCTGGCCGACCACGCCACCGCAATGACCGATGTGACCGGATTTGGCCTTGCCGGCCATCTGTGGGAAATGCTTCAGGCATCGGGGCATGGGGCCCGGATAACCCTCGGCTCACTGCCCCTGCTCCCCGGGGCCGAGGCACTGGCAGCGATGGGTCAGGCCTCGACCCTGGCCCCTGCCAACCGCGCCGCATTGGAATGGCACCTCGACGCGCCGCCCGGCCCGCGCACCGCTTTGCTTTTCGATCCGCAGACCTGCGGCGGCCTGCTGGTCACGCTGCCCGGCCACTGGGTGCGGCCCATGCTGACGGCCCTGCACGAAATGGGCGAAACCGCAGCGATGATCGGCCAAATCGTCAAGGGACCGCCGGGGATATCGGTGGAATGACCCCTTGCCCCCCTGACAGGATGTGGCGCGCGACAGTGTCAGCAAGCCACCCCAGATCATCAGGGCCAAGATCAGGAACGTCAATCCGGCGCAGGGGCACGTCCAGTCGGCTGCGGTGTTTTTCATAGCGGGGGTCGTAGTGCCGCTCCATCAGGCTGGCCGCAAGGGGCGTAAAGTCCCGGGCCACGGCCAGGACCTGCCACGCGTCGATGACATCGGCGGCATGTGCCGGGCGCAACTTGTCAATCACCCCGGCCAGCCGTTCGCCATCCCCTGTCATATCGGCATAGGCCCGCGTCAGATAGCGCGCGCGGGCCCCTACCGGCGCGCTGATGGCCAGACGCGGCGCCTCTGCCATCGCGCGCCACAGCCGTGGGGGCAGGCGACGCTCGCCCACCTTCGAACTTTCGGCCTCGACCACCACGGGGCGGGACGGATCGAGCGCCGCGATGGCCACCGCGAGGCGCCCTTCGAACGCCTTCTGGCTGGGTTGCGGCCCCATCGACCCGAACAGCGAGCCGCGGTGATTGGCCAGCCCCTCAAGGTCGATCACCTGAAGACCGCGCGCTGGCAGCAGGTTCAGAACCTCGGTCTTGGCGCTGCCGGTGTTGCCGTCCAGCAGCACGACCGGGCTGGGAAAGGGCGCGACACAAACCCGGTCGACCACCAGTGCGCGCCAAGCCTTGTAGCCGCCCGCGACCACCTCGGCACGCCAGCCGATCTGGCCAAGAATGGTGGCAAATGATCCCGAACGTTGCCCCCCGCGCCAGCAATAGACCAGCGGCCGCCAGCCACCCGGCCGGTCGGCAAGCGGCCCCATCAGATGCCGCGCCGCATTCTGCGCCACCAGCGCCGCCCCCAGCTTGCGCGCATCAAACGGCGAGACCTGCTTGTAGATCGTGCCCACGCGCGCGCGCTCGGCATCGTCGAGCACGGGCAGGTTGATCGCCCCCGGCATATGGTCCTCGGCGTATTCGGCGGGCGAGCGCACGTCGATGATCTGGTCGAACCCATGCGCAAGTGCCTGTGCGATCGAGGTCAGCTCCACGCTCACAGCCCCGCCTCCAGCCGGATCAGCAGTGCGTCCAGCATCGCCTCGCACCGCGCCATCTGGTCATGGCTGACATATTCATCGGGCTTATGCCCCTGCGCCATCGACCCCGGCCCGCAGATCACCACAGGAATGCCGAGGCGGGCCGCGAACAGCCCCCCCTCGGTGCCGTAGGCGACCTTGATTGTGCGATTGGCGCCGGTCAGGCCCTTGACGAAGTTCACCACCGGGGCATCCGATGGGGTGCCAAGACCGGGGTAATCCCAAAGCTGCGTCACCTCGATTGCGGCCTCGGGGAAATCGGCGCGCAGCGGGGCCACGATCGCCTCGGCCGCTGCACGCACCTCGGCAATCAGGGCCGCCGGATCATCCCCGGCCAACGATCGGATTTCAAAGTCGATCACGGCGGCATTTGGAACGATGTTCACCTGCACCCCGCCCTGCATCTTGCCCACGTGCAAGGTGCTGTAGGGCACGTCGTAATCACCATCGCGCAGACCTGTCGCCATAACCCGCGCCTGCACACCGCGCACCGCCCCGATAAAATCGGCGGCCAGATGCAGCGCGTTCAGCGCCAGCGGCGCCAGCGCCGAATGTCCCTCGCGACCCACACACGTTGCCCGCAGCGCCACCTTGCCTTTGTGTCCCGTGGCCACAGCCATGCCCGTAGGCTCGCCCACGATGCACATGGCAGGGCGCACCGGCGCGCTCTCCAGCATGTCGATCAGGGAGCGGATGCCCATGCACCCCACCTCTTCGTCATAGGACAGCGAAAGATGCAGCGGCGTACGCAATGGTCGGCCGGCCGCCTGCCCCGCGGATGCACGCAGGCACACGGAAATGGCAGCCGCGCAGAACCCTTTCATGTCAGTGGCGCCGCGCCCGTAGTATCGCCCTGCAAGGTCTGTCAGGGCAAACGGCGGCACGGTCCATGCCTGCCCTTCGACCGGGACCACATCGGTGTGGCCCGACAGCATGACGCCAGATTGACCGGCGGGCCCTACAGTCGCGTAAAGATTGGCCTTGGCGCCCGTCGCTTCGGGGATGATGACCGTGTCAATCCCCGCCCCGGCCAGCAGATCGCGCACCCAGGTGATCAGCGCAATGTTGGGCTTTGCGCTGACCGTGTCAAAGGCCACGAGCTGCTCCAATATCGCCCGCGTGTCCATGCCCGGCCCCTTACGTGTTTCCCCTGCGCACCAAACGCCATTTCCGGGCAAAGCGCAAACAACCCCCCGACGTAAGACCAGCGGGCCGCCGCTGTCGCCCGGGCATGAGGTCTTGCCACCCTTGAACGTGCCCGCGCACAGCATGTTCTCGCTGATCGGGATCGGCGCCCTGGCCACCGGTTCCTCCCAAAGCGCCCAAGCATCGTCTTCCTTGATGCAAGCCGCAGTTGGTTGTGGTGTCGTCACCGATCTGCCGGTCATGCCAGGCCACGCTGTCGGTAGCCACACTTCCGTCAGCACCAGTGACAGATCGACAGGCACAAGGCCGCCGCCGGTTCCCTGATCGCCTCTTCAGGCCAGCGCCGCCACACGGGCGTGCGCCGGGCAGGTGGCCAAGTGGTCGTTGACCATGCCCGTGGCCTGCATGAACGCATAGACAATGGTGGGGCCGACAAAGCTGAACCCCTCGGCTTTCAGGGCCTTCGACATGGCCAATGACGTGGGGGTTTGCGTGGGCACGTCCGAAGGCGTGGCTGGGTGGTTCGTGATGACGTGGCCCCCCTGAAAGCCCCACAGGAACGCAGCAAAGCCGAGGTGCTGCTCGATCCGAAGATAGGCTTGGGCAGACCGGATCGTGCCCTCGATCTTGCCGCGATGACGCACGATGCCGGGATCGGCCAGCAGGCGCTGGACATCGGCCTCGCCCCAATGGGCGATGACCTCGGGTCGGAATCCATCAAATGCCGCACGAAAAGCATCGCGTTTCCGCAGGATGGTGATCCAGCTTAACCCGGCCTGAAACCCGTCGAGGATCAGTTTCTCCCACAACGCGCGGCTGTCACGCTCGGGCACAGCCCATTCATGATCATGATAATCCACATAAATCGGGTCCGTCCCACACCAGGAGCAACGATGATCTTCGGCCATGACACGCTCTTTCACTTGGATCGTTCAACTTAGAACAAAATGCGAATGTTCATGCAAGCTTAAGACTTGCGGCAACAATCTGGCGCTTGGGTCACGTGTGCGCAAAGGGGGCAAGATGGATCGGAAAGGAAAATCACTGGTCGATGTTCCGCGCGAACAGGTCAGCCCGCTGGCCTTTGCCATATCCGAAGGCGACCGCCAGACGATTGCAATGGTGCGCAATGCGCTGGACACGCGGCGCCTGAAGCTGGCCTATCAGCCGGTCGTACTGTCAGCAAACACCGATCGCATCGGCTTTTACGAAGGTCTGATGCGCGTGATCGATCATTCCGGGCGCGCCATTCCCGCGCGGGATTTCATGGCCGCAGTCGAAGGCCATGAAATCGGACGTGAGATTGATTGCGCGGCGTTGCGTATGGGTATGATCACCCTGTCGCAGCAGCCCCAGATTCGCCTGTCGATCAACATGTCGGCGCGGTCCATTGGTTATCCAAGATGGATGAAGATCCTGCGGCAGGGGTTGAAGAGCTTTCCGCGCGTGGGGGAAAGGCTGATCCTTGAGATCACCGAAAGCTCGGCCATCATGGTGCCAGAAATCGTGATCACCTTCATGGATGATCTGCAAACCGAAGGCATCGCCTTTGCGCTGGACGATTTTGGCGCAGGCTACACCGCGATCAGGTATTTCAACGATTTCGCCTTCGACATTCTGAAAATTGACGGCCAATTCATCCGTAACATCCATCAGAACCGCGACAATCAGGTGGTGACGGCAGCGCTGCTGTCGATCGGCCGCCAGTTCGATATGCTGTGCGTCGCAGAATCGGTCGAAACGGTCGAAGACGCCCGTTTCTTGCAGGCCCTTGGGGTGGATTGTCAGCAGGGCTTCCTTTTCGGCGCGCCAACGGTCAACCCTGCATGGGCACATCCGCGGCACCGCCAGTCGGCCTGAACCGGCCATCCGGGGCAGCCGGCACCCAGAAAACTTGCGCTTTGATCGCGTGGGCCTTACGTCAAACGACAGAACCGGGAGCACCCGGGCACATGCCTGACCGAGGGAGAAAACCACATGACCAACGTAGTAATTGTCGCCGCAGGACGCACCGCTGTAGGCAGCTTCAACGGGGCCTTTGCCAGTACGCCAGCCCATGATCTGGGCGCTGCCGTGATCGAAGGCATCGTGGCGCGGGCCGGAATAGATAAGGGTGAGGTCGAGGAGACCATTCTGGGCCAGGTGCTGACCGCCGGTCAGGGCCAGAATCCGGCGCGTCAGGCACATATCAAGGCAGGCCTTGCGAAAGAGGCCAGCGCGTGGTCGCTTAATCAGGTCTGCGGCTCGGGCCTGCGGGCGGTGGCGCTGGGTGCGCAGCATGTGCAACTGGGCGACGCGCGCATCGTTGTGGCAGGCGGCCAGGAAAACATGTCGATGAGCCCGCACGTCGCGCACCTGCGCGCCGGGCAGAAGATGGGCGATCTGAACTTCATCGACAGCATGATCCGCGATGGCCTTTGGGATGCGTTCAACGGCTATCATATGGGTCAGACGGCCGAAAACGTCGCCAACCAGTGGCAGATCAGCCGCGACATGCAGGACGAATTTGCCCTTGCAAGCCAGACCAAGGCCGAGGCCGCGCAAAAGGCCGGCAAGTTCAAGGATGAGATCCTCGCTTTCACCGTCAAAACCCGCAAGGGCGACATCGTGGTCGATGCTGACGAATACATCCGCCACGGCGCCACGCTGGAATCGATGCAAAAGCTGCGCCCCGCCTTTGCCAAGGACGGCTCGGTCACGGCGGGCAATGCCAGCGGGCTGAACGATGGGGCGGCGGCAGTCGTGCTGATGACCGAGGCCGAAGCTGCCAAGCGCGGGTTGACGCCACTCGCACGGATTGCTTCTTATGCAACTGCGGGGGTTGATCCCGCGATCATGGGCATCGGCCCGATTCACGCCTCACGCAAGGCGCTGGACAAGGCTGGCTGGAAGGTGGGCGATCTGGATCTGGTCGAGGCGAATGAGGCGTTCGCGGCCCAGGCCTGTGCCGTCAACAAGGATATGGGTTGGGATCCGTCGGTCGTGAATGTGAACGGCGGCGCCATTGCCATCGGCCACCCGATCGGTGCTTCGGGCGCGCGTATTCTGAACACGCTTTTGTTCGAAATGGCCCGTCGCGACGCCAAAAAGGGTTTGGCGACGCTGTGCATCGGTGGCGGCATGGGCGTAGCCATGTGCCTTGAGCGCGCCTGACATTTGCTGCAACTGCAAAAGGTGCGCGCAATAATCTTGCGCGCCTTGGTGCATATTGTTATCAAAGATTTCAATTACGTCCGAAATCAGAGGGAGGGACATCATGGCTCGGGTCGCATTGGTCACAGGGGGGTCGCGCGGCATTGGCGCGGCCATTTCCGTGGCACTCAAGACAGCAGGCTATACGGTCGCGGCGAACTATGCCGGCAACGATGAGGCCGCAACGGCCTTTACGACGGCCACGGGAATCGCCACCTACAAATGGTCGGTCGCCGACTATGACGCCTGCAAAGAGGGCATCGCCAAGGTCGAGGCAGACCTTGGCCCTGTCGAAGTGCTGGTGAACAATGCCGGGATCACCCGCGACGCGATGTTCCACAAGATGACGCCTGCGCAGTGGAAAGAGGTGATGGACACCAACCTGTCGGGACTGTTCAACATGACGCATCCGCTGTGGTCAGGTATGCGCGACCGCAAGTTCGGCCGGGTGGTCAACATCAGTTCGATCAACGGTCAAAAGGGCCAGGCGGGTCAGGTGAACTATTCCGCCGCCAAGTCGGGCGATCTGGGATTTACCAAGGCATTGGCGCAAGAAGGCGCGCGCGCAGGCATCACCGTGAACGCAATTTGTCCGGGTTACATCGGCACGGAAATGGTACGCGCGATTGATGAAAAGGTTCTGAATGAGCGTATCATCCCGCAGATCCCCGTGGGCCGTCTGGGCGAGCCCGAGGAGATCGCCCGCTGCGTGGTGTTCCTTGCGGCCGAGGATGCCGGTTTTATCACCGGGGCGACGATCTCGGCGAACGGCGGCCAGTATTTCATCTGAAACTTTCGTCTGACAGTGGCGCCGAATGTGAAAGGGCCGTCCCATCCGGGGCGGCCCATTTGGTATCAGGCGGCTTTTGTCTGGCCAGCCCTGCGGCGGAACAAGGCGACAAAGGCGCGCAGCATTCCCGCCAGGGTTTCGGCCCGCATCTGATGCGCGCGGCGCATGATGGCGGCCTGACCGGCTGTGGTTACGGTTTCAAACATGACACTTCCCCTTGGGATCAGTCCTCCCCTGCCCTTGAAAATGGCGCTTCTGCCAGCGCGGCGCAAGCCACGGGGCTATGCTGTTTGGGCAAGGCCGCCTGTCATTTCACACATGGCGGGAGGGGCTTGACGGGCCCCTGAACTTGGCCTCAGGTCATCCCGAAACGGGGGCAGCATGACACGGCAGAGGGCGACAGTCATCGGATTCACGGCAGTGCTGATGTGGGCGCTGCTGGCGCTTTTCACCATCTATTCTGCGCCGGTGCCACCCTTTCAGTTGAACGCAATGTGCTTTGCCATTGGCGGGGCGATTGGCCTGATCTGGACCGCACGGCGCGGGATGCGTGTTTTGACGCAAGTCAGCTGGAAGGTCTATGCCTTTGGCACACTTGGGCTTTTTGGCTATCATTTTCTGTATTTCACCGCCTTCCGCATTGCCCCCACGGCGGAAACGGGCCTGATCGCCTATCTTTGGCCGCTGTTCATCGTGCTGTTCTCGGGGCTGTTGCCGGGTGAGCGGTTGGGCGGGCTGCACGTTCTGGGCGCGCTGATTGCCCTTTCGGGTGCGGCCCTGATCGTGCTGCGCGGCGGGGTTGATCTGGGGGGGGCATCGGCGCCGGGGCTGATGCTCGCCTTCGGCTGCGCGGTAACATGGGCTGCCTATTCAGTGCTGTCGCGCGGTCTTGGTGCTGTGCCTTCGGAAAGCGTAACGGTCTTTTGCCTCGCCACCTCAGCGCTGTCGCTGGTTGCGCACCTGTTATTGGAAACAACCGTTTGGCCCACATCTCCAATGGGTTGGGGCGCGATTGCCGCCCTTGGAGTTGGCCCTGTGGGCCTTGCATTCTTTACGTGGGACATCGGGATGAAGCGGGGCGACATCCAGTTTCTTGGCGTGGCCTCGTATGCCGCGCCTCTTCTGTCAACGGTCGCGCTTGTTGCGGCCGGTATTACACCGCTATCCCCAACAATCGGCGTCGCTGCCGTTCTGATCACGTCAGGTGCGGCACTGGCGGCCCGCGCCAGTGCCCGCAACCCAACGCGAAAACCCTAGTCGTGGGAAAGGCGCGTAATCTCTTCTTTCAGTTTCAGTTTTTGCTTTTTCATCTCGGCGATCTTCAGGGCATCTGCCGCAGGTCGGCGCTGCGCCTGTTCCACACTGGTCGAAAGACTTTCATGCTTGCGGCGCAGTTCCTGCAGATGCGAAGCGACTGTCATATCCTACCTCCTGTAAACGGTCCGATGTAACGATTGCATCACAATCGCCGAGTCGTGTCGCCAAAAATCGACCAGCACCGAACGGCATATACCGCCATTTCAGCGAAAATGTGCCACAACGCTGGCGCCATCTCGCAAAACTTCGCGCGCCGCAGGGGAATAGCTTTCACGGTCGCCATCATGCGCATCGCCTTCGTGCAGCACAAAGGGCGCCAACAGCCGGAATGCGCCGCGCCCACCCTTGCGCGCGCAGACGATCACCCGCGCCGCAGCACGCCCCGCCCTTGCAGTCAGCGGCAGCACGGTCACGGTCCCCAGTTTGTCCTCCATCCCGGCCAGCACATCGGGCAGGCCGTCCGCGCCGCAGATCAGCGTCAGCCACCCCCCCGGCAGCAACCGCCGCGCGCCCGCCTGAACCCAGGCGGCCAGCGGCAGCGCGCCATGCATGGCCCGCGCCCGCAGAGCATCGGGCGACGGTGTGCCCCCTGCCGGGTAGTAGGGTGGGTTTGCAATCACATGGTCGAACCCGGTCCGCAGGGCCGTTGGCATCGCGGTCAGGTCGCCCTCATGCACAGCCATCGCAATGCCGTTGCGGGCGGCGTTCCGGCGCGCGAGTTCGGCATAGGGCGCCTGCACCTCCAACCCGGAAAGACGCAACCCTGGCACCCGCGCGCCAAGACACAGTGCTGCCGCCCCCGCACCGCAGCCCATGTCCAGCACCGATTGCCCCGCGCGCGCATCGCAAGCCGCAGCCAGCAGCACCGGGTCGGTCGCTGCACGATATCCGCGCAAGGGTTGCAGCAGTGTCAGCCGCCCGCTCAGGAACTTGTCGTCCGACAGCTCCGCGGGCGCAAACATCACTGCCCCAGATCAATGTCATTGTCGCGCATCACCGTGCGCGCGATGAACAGATCCTGATCACGCACCATCAGGCGCCGCGGCAAGATGCCCAAGGATCCGTCCAGGATGCTCATGTGGACGTCCACCTCGAACGTCTCTATACCCTCACCTTGCAGCATGGCCTGCGCATAGGCGATCACGGTGGGGTTGGTGGTGCGCAAAAGTTCTTTCATGCGCCAAGATTTACGACGGCCTGCCGAAAAAGGCGAGAGCGGAGCGATGCGGGGGATGAGTTTGGACCAATCGTCAGTACAGGCAGACACGCGTCCCCCGCAAGACAGGCTGGCCGCCTGGCTGGATGCCGATATGGCGGCAGTAAACCTGCTGATCCGTGACCGCATGGCCAGCCGCCACGCCCCCCGTATCCCCGAAGTGACCGCCCATCTGGTTGAGGCCGGGGGCAAGCGCCTGCGCCCGATGCTGACACTGGCGGCCGCGCGGATGTGCGGCTACGACGGTCCGTTCCATGTGCACCTTGCCGCCACGGTGGAATTCATCCACACCGCCACGCTGCTGCATGACGATGTTGTCGATGAAAGCGCGCGGCGTCGCGGGCGGCCTACGGCGAACCTGTTGTGGGACAACAAATCATCGGTACTGGTGGGTGATTACCTGTTTTCGCGCAGCTTCCAGTTGATGGTTGAAACGGGGAATTTGCGGGTGCTGGACATCCTTGCCAACGCGTCTGCCACCATTGCCGAGGGCGAAGTCCTGCAACTGACCGCAGCGCAGGATCTGGCCACGGACGAGGGCATCTATCTGCAAGTCGTGCGTGGCAAGACGGCGGCGCTGTTCTCGGCGGCGACCGAGGTGGGCGGCATCATCGCAAGCGCGCCTGAGGATCAGGTCCGCGCCTTGTTCACCTATGGCGATGCCTTGGGCGTCGCGTTCCAGATCGTCGATGATCTGCTGGATTACGACGGCACCGATGCCGACATCGGCAAGAATACGGGCGATGATTTCCGCGAGCGCAAGGTGACGCTGCCGGTGATCAAGGCATTGGCGCAGGCCAGCCCGGATGAACGCGCCTTCTGGGTGCGCGTGATCGAAAAGGGTCAGCAGCAGGATGGTGATCTGGAACAGGCACGCGCGATCATGGCGCGCCATGGCGCGATGGAGGGTGCACGGGCCGAGGCGCTGATGTGGGCGGGCCGGGCAAAGGGCGCTCTGGGGGTGCTGCCGGACCATCCCTTGCGGGTTATGCTGCACGATCTGGCCGACTATGTGGTGGCCCGGATCACCTGATCTGCCCAACGGCCGCCCACCAATCCGGGCGCTCGGTAAAGAGGTGCGCGCGTGCGGCTTCGGCGCTGTGCCCATCCGGGGGGAACAGGCCGAAACAGGTGGCGCCCGACCCGGACATCCCGGCAAAGAGGCAATCCGTCTGGCGCATCAGGGTCAGGGCTTGGGTAATCTCGGGGGCAAGCGATATCGCCGGGGACTCAAGATCGTTGCGTTGCAGCTTCAGCCAATCGCAAAAGGCGCGTGCGTCGGGCCATGCGGGCAAATCTGCGACCATCGGCGGGTTGTAGCACCCCTTCAGGGCGGAAAAAACGCGCGGCGTTGCCACAGACACCCCTGGATTGACCAAAAGAATATTCAACACGGGCAGCGGTGGAACATCCATGATCACTTCGCCCACGCCAGACATCCGCAACGCCCTCCCGGCAAGGCAAGCGGGCACATCGGCGCCAAGGCCCAAGATCGCCGCCGCATCGGGCAAGGGGCGCTGCAAAACACGCGACAGCAAGCGCAACGTCGCCGCCGCATCCGCTGATCCGCCGCCGATACCGGACGCAACGGGAAGCCGCTTTTCCAACGTCAGCGCGACAGTTGCGCCCATCAGCCTTGCCGCACGCAGCACCAGATTGTCGCGGCCAACAACCAGATGTGCAGCCTGCGGTCCACCAATCGTCAGGGAAAGACTGTCTGCCGGGCTGGTGGTTATGCTGTCTCCGATATTCGGAAATACCACCAGACTGTCTAAAAGGTGATAGCCGTCGTCGCGTTGCCCGGTCACATGCAGTGTCAGGTTCACCTTTGCCGGGGCGAACTCAGTTTCCATTCGCAACCGCGTTCAGGGCCGGAGCGCCTTCTTCAGCCAGCACGGCGTCGAGGCCCACCTCCAGCTTGCGACGGATGCGGATCGCGTCCTTGTCTTCAGGCTCGAATGACAGGGCCCTGCGCCATTGAAAGCGCGCCTCAAGCTTGCGGCCCACAGCCCAATACACATCGCCAAGATGATCGGTGACCACAGCATCGACAGGTTCCAGAAGCGAGGCGCGCTCCATCTGCCCGACGGCATCTTCATAACGCCCTTGTCGGTAGTAGGCCCAGCCAAGGCTGTCGATGATGTACCCCGCGTCGGGCCGCGCGGCGACGGCGCGTTCAATCATGCCCAAAGCCTCGGGCAGGTTCTCGGCCCTGTCGACAAAACTGTAGCCGAGATAGTTCAGGACCTGCGGCTGATCGGGGCTAAGATTCAGGGCCATGCGCAAATCGGCCTCGGCCTGCGGCCATTTCTTGCCCCGTTCAAACGCGACGCCGCGCGAATAATAAAGGCCCCAGTGGCGTTCCTCGGGGGCATTGATCATGGCGATGGCGGCCGAATAGGCGGCGGCAGATCCGTCAAAGTCTTCGGCCCGGCGCAGGGCATCGCCATAGGCCATATGCACCACGCCAAGGTCGGGATGGCTGATTGTCAGTGCCTTCAGCACGGCCAGTGCCTCATCCTTTTGGCCCAGCGCATCCAGCGTACCCGCGCGCCCGATCTCGGCGCTGTAAAAGGCCGGATCCTCGGGGGAGAACTGGCTGTAAACTTCACGGGCCAGTTCCATCTGCCCCTGTTTTTCCAAGAGATCGGCGGTCAGAAGCCGGGCTTCGGTATGGGCCGGGCTCAGGTCTGCGGCCACGCGGGCGTAAAGCAGGGTGTAGCCATCTTCTGCCTCGCCGTTCAGGGCGGCAGCCAGAGTGAAAAAAACCTCGGCAATCCCGTCGCGGCCTGTCGTGACCACATCAAAGGCTATCGGTTTTCGCGCCGCCAGCATGGCCCGCAGAGCGGCCAATTGCGGCTCGGGTTCGGTGCCAAAGCTCTGGTCGATCAGGACGGTCGCCTCATCGAAACGCTCAAGCTGGCTGAGGATCTGGATATGGGCGATCACCCCGCGCCGGTTCACTACCAAGGGCCCCGCCGCACGGCCCGACAGAATGGCATCAGCGCCTTCGAAATCGCCCACCGCCGCCAGCGCAAGCGCCTTGTGATAAAGACCAAACGCTTTCATGCCATCCGACGCGGCCAAGGCATCGAAACCGGCCACCGCGTCGGTCATGCGACCAACGCCAAACTCGGCCCAGGCCTTCACCAGCAGATCCAGCAGATTGCCGACGGCGCGGTCCTCGGGCGCATTCAGCAGGGCGGCGTAATCTTCGGCCTTTGCATCTTTCGCGACAAGGGCGATGTTGGCGGCAAGACTGCGCCCCCCGGCACCCGACAGGCGCTGTGCGGCATCGGCGGCAGCATCCAGTCTGCCCTGACCGATTTCCGAGACGACCAGCCCTTCCAGCAACGCGCCATTGCCCGGATCCGCCTGCAGCGCGCGGGCAAACCAGCGCGCACCTTCGGAATAGCTGTCGTTGACCGCGGCCGAACGCGCAGCCAGATACGCCCCCGCGTCGCCGTCATCGGTCTGTGCCCAACTGGCCGCCGGGCCAAAGGTCAGAGCGGCGACACAGCCAAGGGCTTGGAGCAGGCGGGCATAGGAATGGGTCATCGGGAACGGGTTCTCCAGGGGCTTTCAGGGCAAGCTAGCCTTGCAGGGGGCGAAGGGCAATGCCGGGTGGCCCCCCGGCGCGCCCCTCGCGCAAACGTCAGATCAGCGCGCGAAAGACCCAGAGCAGCAGACCCACGCCGACAGGCAGCGCCACCAGAACCAGCGGCCAGTTCAGCCAATCGCGGGCTGGGGTTGGCAAAAGCTGGGGGTAGTGTACCGGCCAGCGCCCGGTTTGCGCCGCCTGAAGAAGGGTAGATAGCGCGAGTGGCAAACGCACGCCAAAGCGGTGGGGCACGCCCATAGGCCAGCCAAATCGCGCGGACCGGCCCGCGTCGCGGTGGTGGAACGCAGGCTCAAACCCCGCAAGATCAACGGCAAAGCGGTGTACAAACGCGGCCATGAACGCGTCAGCCCGCGCGCCGTCCAAGTCACAGGCATCAAAGATGTCAGCCTCATCCACCGGGTGCAGGCGATGCCCGGTCTCCTGCGCGATGAAGCCGAGGATATCCTCACGCCCCGGCCCGTTCGTACCGCCTGATGTCATATACTGCGGGCCCCCCATCACCCGTAGGCCACCATCACATGTTGGGATAGTTGGGACCGCCCCCACCCTGCGGCGTCGTCCAGACGATATTCTGACTGGGGTCCTTGATATCGCACGCCTTGCAGTGCACGCAGTTCTGAAAGTTGATCACGAACCGCGGGTCCCTGCCCGGATCGGTCACCACCTCATAGACTCCCGCCGGGCAATAGCGTTGCGCAGGCTCGGCGTATTTCGGCAGGTTTATTGCAATGGGCACCGACGGATCTTTCAGCTTCAGATGCGCGGGCTGCGCCTCGTCATGGTTGGTAAAGCTGTAGGCCACGTTGGTCAGCCGATCAAAACTGAGCTTGCCATCGGGTTTGGGGTAGTCGATGGGCGCGTGATCCTTGGCAAGGCCCGTCGCCGCCGCATCGGTCTTGCCATGCTTCAATGTGCCAAAGACCGACAGGCCGATGGTATTGGCCCACATGTCAAGGCCCCCGCCCACAAGGCTGGCGACCAGACCATACTTTGACCACAAGGGTTTGACGTTGCGGACCTTTTTCAAGTCAGCCCCGATGGCGCCGCCGCGCACTTCAGCCTCGTAGGCGGTCAATTCGTCGCCCATCCGACCCGCCTTTATGGCCGCATGTGCCGCCTCGGCCGCGGCCTTGCCCGACAGCATGGCGTTGTGATTGCCCTTTATGCGGGGCACGTTGACCATTCCCACCGAACAGCCCAGCAGCGCCACGCCCGGCGCCACCATCTTCGGCATCGACTGAAAGCCCCCTTCGGAAATCGCCCGCGCGCCATAGGCCACGCGCTTGCCGCCCTTCAAAAGCTCGGCCACCATCGGGTGATGCTTGAAGCGCTGGAATTCCATGTAAGGGTAAAGGTGCGGGTTTTCGTAGTTCAGGTGCACTACGAAGCCGACATAGACCTGTTTGTTCTCAAGATGATAGATGAACGACCCACCACCCGCATTGCTGCCCAGCGGCCAGCCCATCGTATGGGTCACCGTGCCGGGCCTGTGCTTTTCGGGGTCGATCTCCCAGATTTCCTTCATCCCAAGGCCGTATTTCTGCGGCTCATGACCCTTGGACAGATCATATTTCGCGATCACCTCTTTGGACAGCGACCCGCGGACGCCTTCGGACAGGAAAACGTATTTCCCGAGCAACTCCATCCCCGGCTCATAGGATGGGCCGGGCGCGCCCGTGGCCGGATCGCGGCCAAACTCACCCGCCACGACGCCTGCGACGCGGGTCCCGTCGTACACCAACGCGCTGCACGACATGCCGGGGAAAATCTCGACCCCCAGCCCTTCGGCCACCTGCGCCATCCAACGGCAGACGTTGGCCATCGAGACGATGTAGTTGCCATGGTTGCTCATCAGGGGCGGCATTGGCGCATTGGGGATGCGCACCTGACCGGCAGGGCCGAGCATGTAGAAGTTGTCTTTCGTCACCAGCGTCTTGATCGGCGCGTCCATCTGGCGCCAGCCGGGCAACAGCGCATCCAGACCCGATGGGTCCAGCACGGCACCTGAAAGGATGTGCGCGCCCACTTCGGACCCTTTTTCCAGCACCACCACCGACAGGTCGGCATCCAGTTGCTTCAGCCGGATCGCCGCAGACAGGCCCGCAGGCCCGGCGCCCACGATCACCACGTCGTAGTCCATTTTCTCGCGCACGATCTGGGTCATGGTCTGATCCTGTGTCCTGTTCGTCGGGCGCGTCTGCGCCACCCACTCAACTATTCTGGCTGACTTTATCTGGGCACGTCATTGCCGCATGGGACGTCCTTGGTCAACCGTGACGCAACATCACGCCCCTGGGCCAGGGGCCGGTCTGCACCTTTGTGGTCGGTGCGCGACAAGCCGCCGCACGGACGTACCATTCCCCCTTGCATTTGCACCCCCGTTCCGTTTGGGTAAGCGGCGACATATCCGGGCCATGGCCCCCCATGCGGGGCCGTGGCCCCACATTTTAGTAAGGCTGACGATGGAAAAGATACCCATGACGCGCGGCGGGTTTGATGCCCTGGACGTCGAACTGAAAACCCTCAAGTCGATCGAGCGTCCTGCCGTCATCCGCGCGATTGCCGAGGCGCGCGAGCATGGCGATCTGTCGGAAAACGCCGAGTATCATGCCGCCCGCGAAAAGCAGTCATTCATCGAGGGGCGCGTGAAGGAACTTGAGGCGATCTTGTCGCTGGCCGAGGTGATCGACCCGCTGAAACTGTCAGGTGCCATCAAGTTCGGCGCCACCGTAAAGCTGGTTGATGAAGACACGGACGAAGAAAAGACCTATCAGATCGTAGGCGAGACCGAGGCGGATATCGAGAGGGGCTTGCTCAACATCCGCTCGCCGCTGGCCCGCGCCCTTATCGGCAAGGACGCAGGCGACAGCGTCGAGGTGAAAACTCCCGGCGGCGATCGCAGTTACGAAGTGGTAAGCATCCGGTACGTCTGAGACACCGCGCAAGACGAGGACGTCCATGGCCAAGACCCCAGACCGATCCATCGACACGCGGGTGGCCCGAGCCGAGCCCCCTGCGGATGAACCGCGCTTCACCTCGACGGAACTGGTGGCCTCGGCGCTGTCGGTGATCTGGGTGGGCGCAGTTCTGACTTATGTCTTCACTGCCGATGAGGGGACGGGCGCACTCGGTCTGGTAATGACGCTGCTCGCCGTTTTCCTGCCGCTGGCGCTGATCTGGGCGGCAGCGACCACGCTGCGTTCGGTTGCGATCCTGCGGGCCGAGGCGGCGCGGCTGCAAATTTCGGTCGATGCGATGCGCAACGCCTATATCGCGGCACAGCAGGCGGGCGGCGCGGCAATAAAGCCGTCGGTCGAGAAGAAACTTGAAGAACTGGCGCACGCGGCCCGGCAGACGGAAACGGCACTCGCCAGCTTTACCTCGCGCCGCGACACGGCCCTCGTGGTGCCATCTGCGGACCGCAAGGTGGCCATGGTCGCGCATGTACCCTCGCCGGATGAGCAGCCTGGCCTTGCACTTGGCACCCCGGCCGAGGCGCTGCGCCCGCCGCTTTCGGTGCGCGAGTTCATCAGGGCGCTGCAATTTCCTGAAAACCCGGACGACAAGGATGGCTTTCGCGCGCTGCGCGCGGCACTGGAAGACCGCGATGTGGCCAAACTGATCCGCGCCGCGCAGGATGTGCTGACCCTGCTCAGCCAGGAAGGCATCTATATGGACGACCTGCGCCCCGACCGTGCGCGCCCTGAACTGTGGCGGCGCTTTGCGGCGGGCGAACGCGGGCGCGGGATCGCGGCAATTGGCGGGGTGCGGGATCGGTCGTCGCTGGCGCTGACTGCGGGGCGGATGCGCGAAGACCCGGTTTTCCGCGATGCCGGCCACCATTTTCTGCGCACCTTTGACCGCATGTTCCAGACGTTCGAAAAAAGTGCCTCGGACGCGGATATATCCGATCTTGCAGATACCCGCACTGCGCGGGCGTTTATGCTGTTCGGTCGGGTGATGGGCGTGTTTGACTAGTCGCGCGGGGCTGCTGCGCGCCGCAAGCGGTCATTGATTGCGCGCCCAAGCCCGGTTTCCGGCACCGGGGCAAAGGCGATCCGCCCCCGAAGTCCTGCCAGGGCATCCGCCTCACGCAGAACGGCAAACAGCGCCGCCGCCGCTGCCACCAGGTCCCCCTCCGGCGACAAGTTCAGCGCAGCACCATCACAGGGTCCAAAGCCCACCCAGACCTCGCCCGGTGCTGGCAAGCTAGCGCCAAGACGCACAGGTGCGGCAGGGGCGTAATGGCTGGCAAGCTGGCCCGGCGCAGTGGGTTTGTGGGCGTCTCCGCCGCTTGCGATGGGCCCCAGCACCGCCTCCAGCGTCTCGACCGGAATGCCGCCGGGGCGCAGCAGCACAGGCCCGCCCGCAAGCGACAAGATCGTTGACTCGACCCCCACCGCACAGGGCCCACCATCCACAATGGCGTCGATCCGCCCCCCCAGACCTGCCCGCACATGGTCTGGCCGGGTGGGCGACACACGCCCCGAGGGGTTGGCCGAAGGGGCGGCCAGCGGCCCGCCAAAAGCGCGCAGCAAGGCCAGGGCAACAGGATGCGCGGGCATACGCACCGCCACCGTATCAAGTCCTGCCGTGACCAGCGGCGAAAGCCCCGCCTCGGCACCCAGCGGCAAAACAAGCGTCAGTGCTCCGGGCCAGAACGCCGCCGCCACCGTCTCGGCCGCCGCATCGAACACTGCCATCCTGCGCGCCATTCCCATGTCAGGCACATGCACGATCAGCGGGTTGAAACGGGGCCGCCCCTTGGCATCGAAAATGCGTGCCACGGCTGCACCATTGCGCGCATCGCCCGCAAGGCCGTAGACCGTCTCGGTCGGCATCGCCACCAGTCCGCCTGCGCGTAAAATGGACGCAGCACGGGCCAGCCCCTCTTGCGTGGGCATCAGATCAAGCGTTTGTTGGAACATGTGACGCAGCGTAGGGCTTGAGGGGTCGGCCCCAATGGCTAACCTGTGGCCATTGCATTACCCAACGAAGCCCCGATTGCCAAGCCGTCGCCAGAGAACCCCGAGGACACCCATGCCCTATCGCGCACCGCTGACCGACCTTCACTTCATGCTGAACCATGTTGTGGGGTTTGGGCAGGTGGCGGCGACCGGACGGTTTGCCGACGCCACCCCCGACATGATCGAAGCGGTACTGACCGAAGCCGGGCGCCTTGCGACCGAGGTGATCGCCCCCTTGAACCGCGCGGGCGACAAACACCCCGCGCGGCTGGAAAACGGCGTGGTGCGCACGGCGCCAGCTTATGCCGACGGCTACAGCGCCATGGCCGAAGGCGGTTGGGTCGCCGTCGCGGCGCCGCCGGCCTATGGCGGCATGGGCCTGCCGTTTACCATCGCAAGCGTGGTGAACGAGATGTTTTCATCGGCCTGCCTGACGCTGCAACTGAACCCGCTGCTGACGCAAGGCCAGATCGAGGCACTGGAGCATCACGCCTCGGACGCGCTGAAAGAAATGTATCTGCCCAAGCTGATTTCGGGCGAATGGAACGGCACGATGAACCTGACCGAGCCGCAGGCGGGCACCGATGTGGGTGCACTGCGGGCCCGGGCCGAACGGCTGGGCGACGGCACCTATGCGATTTCGGGGCAGAAGATCTACATCACCTGGGGCGATAGCGACTTGCAAACGAACACCATCCATCTGGTGCTGGCCCGCCTTCCGGGTGCTGCTGCGGGCACCGGCGGCATCAGTCTGTTTCTGGTGCCCAAGTTCCTGCCTGACGACGCGGGAAACCCCGGCCAGCGCAACACCTTGTCGGTCATCAGCCTTGAGCACAAGCTGGGCATTCACGGCAGCCCGACCTGCGTGATGCAGTATGATAGCGCCAAGGGCTGGCTGGTGGGCGCGGAAAACCGCGGCATGGCGGCCATGTTCACCATGATGAACAACGCCCGCGTCGGCGTGGGCATCCAGGGCGTCGGCATTGCCGAGGCCGCGTTCCAGCATGCGCTGGACTATGCCCGCAGCCGGACCCAAGGCCACTCGCCCGAGCGTCATCAACCCACCATCGTTGGCCACGCCGATGTGCGCCGAATGCTGGCCACGATGAAGGCGCAGGTTTTTTCGGCCCGCGCCATCGCGCTTTCCTGTGCGGTCGCCATCGACATGGCAACGGCCACCGACAGCCCCGAATGGAAAGCGCGCGCCGCATTTCTGACCCCCATCGCCAAGGCCTATGGCTCCGATGTGGGCTGCGCCGTCGCGTCCGAGGGCGTGCAGATCCATGGCGGCATGGGGTTCATCGAGGAAACCGGGGCGGCCCAGTTTCTGCGCGATGTTCGCATCACCCCGATCTATGAAGGCACCAATGGCATTCAGGCGATGGACCTTGTCGCCCGCAAGATGGCCGATGAGGGCGAGGCCGCCCTGCGCCTGATTGCCGAGATCGAAGCGGCCACCAAGGCCGCGCGGGCGGTGTTGCCCGATCTTGCCGAAAATGTCTGGGCGTCGATCGAGGGCCTGCGCGAGGCGACCGAAGTGCTGCTGGGCCAAAGCGCCAATGACCGTTTTGCCGGGGCCGTGCCCTATCTGCGCGGCTTTGCGCTGGTTCTTGGTGCGCATCACCACCTCAGCGCCGCCATGGCCGAAGGCAGCACCCCCGGCCCCCGCCGTGCGCTGGCGCGTGTGGCCATCAAGCGGTTGTTGCCTGAGCATGCTGCCCTGTTTACGCAAATGCGCGAAGGGGCCGAAGACCTCTACGCCCTGTCGCCCGAAGATCTGGCGGCGTGAACGGCATCCGCCACCCGTTCGCCGATCCCCCGGCTGAGGGCACTGCCACCGAAGTGGTCCCTGGCATCTTGTGGATGCGCCTGCCGCTGCCGATGGCGCTGGACCATGTCAATGTCTACGCCCTGGACGATGGCACGGGCTGGACGATCCTGGACACGGGCCTGCACTCGCGGCGCGGGGTAGCGCTGTGGGAACGGCTGCTGGCGGGGCCATTGTCCGGAAGGGCGGTGAACCGCGTGATCGTGACCCACCACCACCCCGATCATGTGGGGATGGCCGGATGGTTTCAGGCACGCGGCGCTGATCTTTTGATGACGCGCACCGCTTGGCTGTACGCGCGCATGCTGGTGCTGGATGAACAGGCCACCCCTTCGGCCGAATCGATGCTGTTTTACACCCGCGCCGGCATGCCGCCCGAGATCCTCGGCAAACGCGCGGCCGAGCGGCCCTTCAACTTCTGCGATGCCGTCCATTCAATGCCCGCAGGCTTTACCCGTCTGGAGGACGGAGCGCAGATCGCCATGGCGGGCCGTGACTGGACCATCCGCCTGGGATCAGGCCACGCGCCTGATCATGCGACCTTCTGGTCGGACGATCTGATCCTTGGCGGCGATCAGCTTTTGCCCGGTATTTCGGCCAACATCGGCGTCTACCCGACCGAACCCGAGGCCGACCCCCTGACCGACTGGATGAAAAGTTGCATGCGCTTTCAGCCGCTTGCGACTGATAGCCAACTGGTTCTGCCGGGCCACAAGCTGCCCTTTACCGGCCTGCCCTTGCGGCTGACACAGATGATCGACAATCACCGCAGCGCTCTGGACCGTCTGCGCGCGGCGCTGACCACGCCGCACACCGCCGCGCAGTGTTTTGTGCCCCTGTTCAGGCGTGAGATCGGCCCTGACGAATATGGTCTGGCGCTGGTCGAGGCGGTGGCGCACCTGAACCACCTGTTGTTGCAAGGTGCGGTCTCGCGTGCACTGGGCGCCAACGGGGCGTGGCTTTGGAGCGCCGCATGACGCATGCCCCCGATCCTGATGTCGGCGCACCTGACACCCGCGCTGCAACAGTGCAATCTATCCTGCCCGCCGCCCCGTGACAGCGCGGAGTGAATCAGCTAAGTCAGAAAAAAGCAGACGAAAGGGATTGTCAGACATGGCTGAACACAAGCATGGCAGCATGGAAATCAAGGCGCAGGAAAAGACCTTTGCGGGCTTTATCCGGATGGTGACATGGGGCGCGGGGATCAGCATTGCCATTCTGATCTTCATGGCCTTGGCCAACGCATAACGGGCCGCAACATATGATTCGTCTTGTCCTCGCGCTTTTGGCGCTGTTGTCAGTCAGCGCTTGTGGTGGGGCTGAACCCAAATGGGCCTCGGATGAGGCGGTCGCCCGCGCGCGCTATGTTCATGGCGTGCCCGCGTCGATTACGCTTTACACCGTTCTTGCCACCCGTGACGGGTCGGGCGCCCATTCGGGGCTGCTGATCAACGGGTCCGAACGCGTGATATTTGACCCTGCAGGCACATGGTACCACCCCAACCTGCCCGAGCGGAATGATGTCCACTACGGCATGACACCCAGGATGCTCAGCTTTTACATTGATTACCACGCGCGTGAGACCTTTGACGTGGTTGAGCAGACGATGATCGTCTCGCCCGGGGTTGCCGAATTGGTGATGCAGCGGGCAAAGGCCTACGGAGCCGTTCCCAAGGCACAATGCACCAATGCGATCTCGGCGATTCTTGGCGATGTGCCCGGTTTTGAAAGCCTGCCAAAAACGTGGTTTCCGGGCAAATACAGCACAGCCTTCGGCGCATTGCCCGGTGTCACGACACGGGTTCACACCGACACTGATTCGGACAAGAACCATGGCGTGCTGATGGTTCAGGCCGCGGCTCCGCTGGCGAACTGACGTGTCAGCATAGCCCATAAATCCCATAAACAGTGGTGCCACCCGCAACGATCACCAGAACCGGCCTGATCCTGCATCGCCTGCGCGGCGCACAGATGCGACGCTGCCGCAAAGACGCTGAACGAAAACAGCATTTCACCTGCGTCAAACCGGGGTCCGCTTTGATGGCGAACACGCCAAACAGCAGGGCAAAAGGCATCGCTACGAAGTCAGAGAGCGCCACGCATCAGTGCTCTGTAATAATCGGAGATCATGGTTTTTCTTTACCGAACACGTTTCCCGGCTTAGGCATTCTCAACCGAAAGTGAAGGCGCAGCACGCATATGATTGTCCTACACGGCCTTCCCAAACATCTGAGAATGCAGGCGGCGGCGCTGTATTGGCAGGCGTTTGGAGACAAGTTGGGCCGTGTGCTGGGACCTGAGCCACTGGCGATGGCGTTTCTTGAGCGCGTGATCCGGGGCGACCATTGCCTTTATGTAACTGATCGTGAAGGCAATCTGATCGGCATGGCAGGTTTCAAATCGTCCAACGGCAGTTTTGCCAGCGGCCTTCCGGCAGACATGCGCGCCGTGTATGGGCGCGTGGGCGCGGCGTGGCGCTCGACCACATTGCGCCTGTTGCAGACCGAGATCGACAATGACCGTTTCCTGATCGATGGCATCTGCGTGGCCCGGCCCTGTCGGGGTCAGGGCGTCGGGTCGGCGCTGCTGGTTGCGCTGGTGGCCGAGGCACGCTTTCGCGGCTATGGCGCGATCAGGCTGGAAGTGATCGACAGCAACATCCGCGCCCGGGCCCTCTATGAACGCATGGGTTTCGCCGCCTTCCGGCACGAAACGCTGGGCCCGTTGCGCCATGTTTTCGGCTTTTCGCGTGCAACCACCATGATCCGCGCAGTCTAGCGCGGCCCATGCGGCATTTGTACCGCAAAAGGCCGGATTTTCTCCTGCGAAACTGTTCCGGGTTATGCAATAAAACCCCCGCAATCGTGCCAGAGGTATGGGCAAAAGCCGGTAGCACTTTGACAGGGACATGCGGAATGATTAACGAATTCAAAACTTTCATTGCAAAGGGCAATGTTATCGACCTCGCGGTCGGTATCATCATCGGCGTGGCCTTTACCGCGATCGTCAATTCGCTGGTGGCCGATCTGATCAATCCGATCATCGGCCTGATCACCGGGGGCGTCGACTTTTCAAATTTGTACATCGACCTGTCGGGCACCAACCCGGCATCGCTGGCCATCGCGCGCGAGGCAGGCGCGTCCGTGTTTGCCTATGGCGCGTTCATCGCCGCCGTGATCAATTTCCTGATCATCGCATGGGTCGTGTTCCTGCTCGTCAAGGCCGTGAACAGGATGAAAGAGGCTGCCATCAGAAAAGAGGCGGTCGAAGCCTTGGTCGCCGGGCCGACCGAGTTAGAGGTTTTGATGGAAATCCGCGACGCGCTGAAGCGCTGAGCGGCGCGTGTAAAGGCCCCCGTGGGGGGGCCTTTTTCCTGTCACATCGCCAAGGCTTCATCGGCAGAAATGTAGGGCAGCCCCAAAGCCTCGGCCACTGCCCGATAGGTCAGGTGGCCCGCATGGGTGTTCAGTCCGGCCTTCAGATGTTTGTCCTCGGCGCAGGCCCGCATCCATCCCTTGTCAGCCAGTGCCAGAAGAAACGGCAGCGTCGCATTGCCCAGCGCCAGCGTCGAGGTGCGCGCCACGGCGCCCGGCATGTTGGCCACGCAGTAATGCATGATGCCATCAACCTCATAGATCGGGTCCTGATGTGTGGTTGCCTTCGATGTTTCAAAGCAGCCGCCCTGATCGATTGCCACGTCCACCAGTGCTGCACCGGGCTTCAGCTCGGCCAACTGCTCGCGGCTGAGCAGTTTGGGCGCCGCAGCACCTGGGATCAGCACCGCGCCGATGATCATGTCCGCCTCGCGCGCAAGCGCTATGGTCGTGGCCGCATCGGCGAACCCGTTCTTGAAGGTGCCGCCAAAGACATCATCCAGATAGCGCAAGCGGTTGACCGAGCGATCGAGCACCGTCACGTCCGCGCCCATTCCGGCGGCAATCCGCGCGGCTTGTGTTCCCACCACACCGCCGCCCATGATAAGCACGCGCGCCGGGGCCACGCCGGGCACGCCGCCCAACAACACGCCGCGCCCGCCATTGGCCTTTTGCAGCGTCCACGCCCCCACTTGCGGGGCCAAACGCCCGGCCACCTCGGACATCGGGGCCAAAAGCGGCAATCCGCCGCGATCGTCTGTGACCGTTTCGTAGGCAATCGCCGTTACGCCACTGGCCAACAGATCACGCGTCTGGTCCGGATCGGGCGCCAGATGCAGATAGGTGAACAGCACCTGCCCTTTGCGCAGACGCATGCGTTCGACCGCCTGCGGTTCTTTCACCTTGACGATCATGTCGGCCGCGGCAAACACCTCGTCCGCCGTGCCCAGCATCGTGGCTCCGGCCGCAATGTAGTCTGCGTCGCCAAAGCCCGCGCCCAAACCGGCCCCGGCCTCGACCACGACATCATGGCCATGGACTACGGCCTCACGCACCGCATTCGGCGTCATACCAACCCGAAACTCCTGCGGCTTGATCTCTTTCGGACATCCGATCTTCATAGAATCCTCCCTGCGGCGCTGCCGCTTGTTCATCTGCAAAGCATCGCGCGCCTGGGCACCAAATGCTTTGAATTATCGGTGACACATCGGCCACTTTCGCGTAGATTCAACCAATATGAAGGGTATTTGCGAAAGAAATTGCCACGACCATGGAACTTGACGCAACCGATCGACGCATCCTGAACGTGCTGCAACGCGAAGGCCGTATCACCAATGCAGAGCTTTCCGAACGCGTGAACCTGTCGCCCAGCGCCTGCCATCGCCGCACCCAACGGCTGGAGGATGAGGGCTATATCGCCGCCTTCGTGGCCCTGCTCGACACCCGCAAACTGGGCCGCGCCACGACCGTTTTCGTCGAGATCACGCTGGCGGGGCAGGCCGAAGAACTGCTTGACGCCTTTGAGCGCGAGGTGGTCCGCATCCCCAACCTGCTGGAATGCCACCTGATGGCGGGCAGCGCGGATTACCTTCTGAAGGTGATGGTCGAGGATACCGAGGATTTCGCCCGCATCCACCGACAGTTTCTGTCGCGCCTGCCAGGGGTGCGCCAGATGCAAAGCTCTTTTGCGCTTCGAACCGTATACCAGACAACTGCGCTGATGGTTTGATCGCCCGGATTCTTCCGATCCAGGGCGCAGGAGCCTTGCGTTCCGGGGAGGGCCAGGCGTGGGGAAAAGGGCAGCGCTGCGCGAACCTTTGTACGGGGCGCCAGACACAAACGTCGCCCTGCAATCCGCCGATGAAAAAACCCCCGTGCCATCGGCGCGGGGGTTGATTGTCAGATGGGCAAATACATCACCCATCCAGCATTCGATTCGCAAACGTCTTAGATGGCGCCTTCGCGCTGCGCCTTCTTGCGCGCGAGTTTGCGCGCACGGCGGACCGCTTCGGCTTGCTCTCGCGCTTTCTTGACGGAGGGTTTTTCGAAATGTTGCTTAAGCTTCATTTCCCGAAAAACGCCTTCGCGCTGGAGCTTTTTCTTCAAGGCCCGAAGGGCTTGTTCGACGTTGTTGTCGCGGACGCTGACCTGCATGTGGTTGTCACCACCTTCCTGAGTTAGAGTTGCACTGTAAGTGCAGGCAAACCGCGCTATAACAGCCTTGCACCCACCTGTCCACGCGCCAAAACGCAGGAGCACACAATGGATCATGACACTTCGCCCGAAACCGCCGCCGCACGGTTACTTGACGCCGCCCTTATTCATGTGGCGTTCGACGGCTGGTCCGATGCTGCCCTGCGCGCGGCGGCCAATGATTCGGGCGTGCCCCTTGGTCTGGCACGGGCCCTGTTTCCACGCGGCGGGGTGGATCTGGCGCTCGCATATCACCGGCGCGGCGACGCGGCGATGCGCGATCGTCTGGCTGCGACCGACCTTGACGCAATGCGCTACCGCGACCGCGTCAGCACGGCACTGCGCTATCGGCTGGAAGCGGTGGATGATAAAGAGGCAGTGCGCCGCAGCACCACCCTGTTGGCCCTGCCGACACACGTCGCCGACGGTGCCCGCGCGATCTGGGGCACGGCGGATGCCATCTGGACCGCCCTTGGCGACACCAGCACAGATATCAACTGGTACACCAAGCGCGCCACGCTTTCGGGCGTCTATTCGGCAACGGTTCTCTATTGGCTGGGCGACGAGAGCCCCGGCCATGCAGCGACATGGGGGTTCCTTGACCGCCGGATCGATGACGTGATGCGCATCGAAAAGCTGAAGTCACAAGTGCGCGACAACCCGGTATCAAAAGCGCTGTTGAAGGGACCTATGGAAATAATGAAAAAGGTGCGCATGCCGCGTGTTCCGGATGATCTGCCCGGCCGCATGGCGGACCGTTTCCGCTGAAAGGCACCAAATGACCCTTAGCGACACGATGAGCGCCGTTGAAATTTCCGAACCCGGCGGGCCGGAGGTCCTGAAACCCGTGACGTTGCCGGTTCCGGTTCCGGGCCATGCGCAGATCATAATCCGCATCGCCTACGCCGGGGTGAACCGTCCCGACGCGCTGCAACGCGCGGGCCTGTACGCGCCACCGCCCTCCGCCTCGCCCTTGCCGGGCCTTGAGGCATCGGGAACGGTGGTGGCACTTGGGCCGAACGTGACGCGGTGGAGCGTGGGCGACAAGGTTACGGCCCTTTTGCCCGGTGGCGGCTATGCCGAATACGCCGCCTGCCACGAGTCGCACGCACTGTCCGTTCCCGCAGGAATGGGCATGGCCGAGGCCGCCTGCCTGCCCGAGACCAGTTTCACCGTCTGGTCCAACATGGTCATGCGCGGCCGCCTGCGCGCGGGCGAGCGGTTCTTGGTTCACGGCGGGGGGTCGGGCATCGGGACGACGGCCATCCAGATTGCCCGCACTTTGGGCGCGCGGGTGTTCACGACCGCAGGCAGCGACGAGAAATGCCATGCGTGCGAGTCGTTGGGCGCCGAAAAGGCGTTCAATTACAAGACGGATGACTGGGATACCGCAATCAGGGAGATGGGTGGGGCAAACCTCATCCTCGACATGGTAGGCGGGCCTTACCTTCCGCGCAACATCCGCACGCTGACCGATGACGGCCGGTTGGTGCAGATCGCCTTCCTGCAAGGCGCAAAAGTTGAGTTGAATTTTGCCGAAATGATGATGCGGCGGCTGACGATCACAGGTTCAACCCTGCGTCCGCAATCCGATACCGCCAAGGCCACCATCGCGCGCGAGGTGGAAACCCATGTCTGGCCGATGATCGCGGCGGGCCACTTCGCGCCCGTGATGGATAGCGAATTTCCTCTCGATCGGGCCTCGGCAGCGCATGAGCGGATGGAGGCCTCAAGTCATACTGGCAAGATCGTTCTGCGGGTGGAAGGCTAGCGCACCGCCTCCAGCGCCGCGTCTTTCAGGGTGCAGTCGCGGATCACATCGGCGCCGCATCGACGGGGCGCAAGATCCTTTGTCAGGCAAATGCGCACCTCCTGAATGCGCCCCGCCGTGCATGTGACCGTGACCTGATCGCGCAAAAGCCCCGGATTGGCCTCAAGAAAGGCGTCCTCAACCACGTCGGCAGGCACCTTCAAGTCCCTGGTGATCTTTGAAAAAACAAGCGGGATCGTGATGGATCCGAATGCCTGCCGCGCCGTCGCGTAAAACGCGCGCGCAGACAGGCCCGCGCAGCGCCCGTGCTTTTTCCATTGATAGAAGGCCGCCCCTGTGCCACCAAACAAATCCGCCATCGCGGCCGTGTCGCTCCGCGAAGGATCGCCCTCACCCGTGCGGCAATCGCTGGGGTAGCCGCGTTCGTTCTGCGGCCACAGGCCATGCAGCACAAAGGTGATCCCGCGACCCGTATCGCACTGCGGATCGCGCCGCGCGTCACCTTGCAACGCGCACCAGGTGGCAGACCACGACAGCGCCATCACATAGTAGTCAAATTCGCCCGTTCGCTCGCCCTCGGGGCGCGCAGGCCCGGCCAGCAGACCCATTGCAATCAGCCCAATAGAGGTGAGCCTGCCAAACTTGTGTATTTTCACTTTCCCTGCCCTTTAAAACCGCCTATATCCTGTCCTGAATTCCCCGACATCGTGGAAATTGCGGACCAAGGTTCGCAGCCGTTTTCCCGGCTCGGGAAAGATTTGTAAAGGAGTGAGGCATGAACAAACCGCTCATGGCCAAGGCCACCGCTGTCTGGCTGGTGGACAACACGACGCTTTCCTTCAAGCAGGTCGCCGATTTCTGCGGCATGCACGAGCTTGAGATTCAAGGCATTGCCGACGGCGACGTGGCCACCGGCGTCAAGGGGTTCGACCCGGTCGGCAACAACCAACTGGATGAGGGTGAGATTGAAAAGGGTCAGAAAGACCCGCTCTACAGGCTGCGGCTGAAGTTCAACGCCTCGGCCGTGGGCGAGGAAAAGCGCCGTGGCCCGCGCTACACGCCCCTGTCCAAGCGTCAGGACCGGCCCGCGTCGATCCTATGGCTGGTCAAGTTCCACCCCGAGCTTTCGGACGGCGCCATCGGCAAGCTGGTTGGCACCACAAAACCCACGATCCTGTCGATCCGCGAGCGCACGCACTGGAACATCAACAATATCACCCCGGTCGATCCGGTGGCGCTTGGCCTGTGCAAACAATCCGAGCTTGATGCCGCCGTGCAGGTCGCAGTGCGCCGCAAGGCGGCCGACGGCGTGGTGTTAAGCGATGATGAGCGTCGCAAGCTGGTCTCGACCGAACAGTCACTGGGAATGGCGCCCGAACCGAAGATGCCGTCATCGATTGCGGGGCTTGAGAATTTCTCGCTGACCGAGAAAGAGGAAAAGCCGGCAGATTATTCGGACGCCGAAAGCTTTTTCACCCTGCCCCAATCTGATGAGGATGAGGACGAGGATGAGAACGACACCGATCCACGCCGCTGATCCGCGGTTCTGATGCTCTGGCGTCAAAGGCACCCCGAGGGGTGCCTTTGCGTTTCGATCCATTTTGGGCGGAGGCGTTGGTCTTGAAAGACGTTGTCATATCGCGGGTCGAAATTAGAGGGTTCCAAGATACCAGTGAAAACCACAGGGAAGTTCCGTATTGCTGAGCAACCAGTAAAATGAAGGGACAGCCTGATTTTTCACCCACATTTCGAGAAGCCGCATGACGCGCAGGTCATGCAGCCCTCGATCATCCGCATCTCAAAGCTGCCGCAGCTGGAGCAGGACTTTCCCTTGGGTGCGCCGATGGACACAACCTCGGCCTTGGGATCGGATTTCAGACCCATTCCTTCGCCCTCGATGAAACCGATCTCGATCAGGTGTTGCTCGATCACGCCGCCAATCGCGGCGAGGATCGACGGGATGTATTTCCCGGCAATCCACGCACCCCCGCGCGGATCGAATACGGCCTTCAATTCTTCAACCACAAACGAGATATCCCCGCCGCGCCGGAACACTGCCGAGATCATCCGCGTCAGCGCCACGGTCCAGGCAAAATGCTCCATGTTCTTTGAGTTGATGAACACCTCGAACGGGCGGCGGTGGCCGGCGATGATGATGTCGTTGACTGTAATATACAGCGCATGCTCGGACCCCGGCCATTTCAGCTTGTAGGTGGCGCCTTCAAGCGCAGCGGGCCGGTCAAGCGGCTCGGACAGGTAGACCACCTCGGCGCCTTCGTCCGTATGGTGCAGCGACGCGGCTTGGGCGGGTGCGGTCTCGGGGCTGACAGACAAGACCGACCCCGTCACGTCATTGGGCCGGTAGGTTGTGCAGCCTTTGCAACCTTGGTCCCAGGCCGCCATGTAGACCTCTTTGAAATCTTCAAAGCTGATGTCTTCGGGGCAGTTGATGGTCTTGGATATGCTGCTGTCCACCCAGCGTTGCGCCGCGGCCTGCATGCGCACATGATCGAGGGGCGGCAGCGTCTGCGCATTCACGAAATGGTCGGGCAAGGGCGCATCGCCATGGGTTTCGCGCCACAGGCGCACGGCATAATCGACCACCTCTTCCTCGGTGCGACTGCCGTCCTTTTGCAGCACCTTGCGGGTGTAGGCATAGGCAAAGACCGGCTCGATCCCGGACGACACGTTGCCAGCATAAAGGCTGATGGTCCCGGTCGGCGCGACCGAGGTCAGCAGTGCGTTGCGGATGCCATGGGCGCGAATCGCATCGCGCACATCGGCGTCCATCCCCGACATGTTCCCCGACGCCAGATACTTGTCGGCGTCAAACAGCGGAAAGGCACCCTTTTCGCGGGCCAGATCAACCGACGCGAGGTAGGCCGCCCGCGCAATCGCCTTCATCCACACCTCGGTCGCCGTGACCGCCGCAGCCGAGCCATAGCGCAGCCCCACCATCAACAGTGCATCGGCAAGCCCTGTCACGCCGAGGCCGATCCGCCGCTTTGCGCGCGCCTCGGCGGCCTGCGCCTCCAGTGGAAACCGACTGGCATCAACGACATTGTCCATCATCCGCACCGCCACGCGCACCAGATCATCCAGACGGGCCAGATCGACCACAGCCTGCGGGCCGAACGGATCCGTCACAAGTGCAGCCAGGTTGATGCTGCCCAGAAGGCAGGCCCCGTAGGGCGGCAAAGGTTGTTCGCCGCAGGGGTTGGTGGCGGCAATCGTCTCGACGTAGTTCAGATTGTTGGCGGTGTTGATCCGATCGATGAAGATCACGCCGGGTTCTGCAAACTCAAAGGTGTTGCGCATGATCTTGTTCCAAAGATCGCGCGCGGGAAGGGTCTTGTAGACCCGGCCGCCGAACGCCAGTTCCCACGGCGCATCGGCCTTGACGGCGGCCATGAACGGATCGGTCACCAGAACCGACAGGTTGAACATCCGCAGGCGGGCGGGGTCTTTCTTGGCCTCGATGAACGCTTCGATATCGGGGTGGTCGCAGCGCATCGTGGCCATCATCGCGCCGCGCCTGCTGCCCGCCGACATGATCGTGCGGCACATCGCATCCCACACGTCCATGAACGACAGCGGCCCCGAGGCATCGGCGGCCACGCCCTTGACCTCGGCCCCGCGCGGGCGGATCGTGCTGAAATCGTATCCGATCCCGCCGCCCTGCTGCATGGTCAGCGCGGCCTCTTTCAGACCATCGAAAATGCCGCCCATGTTGTCGGGGATGGTGCCCATGACGAAGCAGTTGAACAGTGTCACGCTGCGCCCGGTGCCTGCGCCTGCCGTGATGCGTCCTGCGGGCAGAAATTTGAAGTCCTCAAGTGCCGTGTAGAATCTTTCTTCCCAGATCTCGGGCTCGGCCTCGACAGTCGCCAGCGCCCGTGCGATTCGGCGCCAGGTGTCTTCCACGGTGCCATCAATCGGGGTGCCATCCTGCGCCTTCAGGCGGTATTTCATATCCCAGATCTGTTCAGCAATGGGCGCGGCAAAGCGAGACATGATGGGATGTCCTCATAGGTTGTGGATAACTTGGGAAGGACGCACAAGATACGCCCCATCGGCCACATCGTCAACTTGAACAGGCCGGCTTTGTCGCTATTGTCGCACGCATGACCCATACACATCTTCTGAAGCTTTCGGTCGGCACAGATTCGGTCGAAGACCTTGCCGCGTGGCAAGACAGCCAGCGCGGACGCTGGCCTGACAACACCACCGTGCACGTCACCCGCATGTGGCCCAAGCGCGAAGCCGAGGTGCTGGACGGCGGCGCGATGTATTGGGTGATCAAAGGCGTGATCCAGTGCCGCCAGCGCGTGGTCGGATTGCAGGCGGTGACAGGCACCGACGGCATAACACGATGCGCCATCCTGCTTGAGGCGGGGCTGATCCGCACCGAAGCCGCCCCGCGCCGCCCGTTTCAGGGCTGGCGCTACCTCGACCCCAAGGACGCCCCCCGCGATCTGACCAAGGGGCGCGAGGCCGAGCAGTCCCTGCCCCCCGAATTGGCACAGGCGCTGGCAGAAATCGGGCTGCGCTAAGGCGGGTTGCGCCCAATCGAGCCCGGTTGGGCGCTGCGGCCGGTCACGCGCACAACGCGCTAGATCTCTTCCACCATCACCACCCCCGCCATCGCCTTGATCGCCCCCTTGATCTGGGGGGTGACGGGATAGGGGTCGGGCAACAGAACGTCAATCTCGCGCCCCTGAGCATCGGGTACGCACAAGGTGATCATGGCGCGGTTGCGCCCCTCGACCCGCGCCAACAGCCCCGCCAGCGATGCGGCCGCCTCGGCCCGGTTCAGGTGGATCCGCAGATCCGCCGCCCCCGCCTCGGCCGCGACCTGATCAATCGGCTGCACCGCATTGGCCAGCAGTTTCACCCCGTCGCCATCCGGTTCGGCCTTTACCGTCAGCACAACGTTGCTGCCCGGCTCCAGATGGTCGCGCGCGGCTTCGAGCACGTCGGAAAACACCGTCACCTCATACAGACCGGTCGGATCCGACAGCGAGACAAAGGCAAACCGGTTGCCCCGTGCGGATTTGCGTTCCTGTTTCGATGCAACAGACCCCGCCATCTTGGCCATCACCGGGCCGTTCGCCGCCAACGCCGTCACCTCGGCCAGCGTTTTCACATCCTTGCGCCGCAGGGGGCCCATGTAATCATCCAGCGGATGCCCCGACAGGTAGAAACCGATGGCCAGATGCTCTTGCGTCAACCGCTCGACCGGCAGCCAGTCGTCGCGGAACGGCAGGCGCGGCTCGGGGATGTCGGCCCCCGCCTCACCGAACAGGCTGACTTGCGATGACGCCTTCGCCTCATGGATGGCGGCGGAATAGGCGCCGAGCGCGTCCAGCCCCTCGAACACGCGCGCGCGATTTGAATCCAGCACATCAAATGCGCCCGCGCGCGCCAGCATTTCCAGCGGGCGTTTGCCCACACGCTTCAGATCCACCCGGCGCGCGACATCGAACAGCGTGGCAAAGGTCTTGTTCCCCCGCGCCGCCACGATCATCCGCATCGCCTCGACGCCGACGTTTTTCAGTGCCCCCAGTGCATAGACGACCTGACCGTCGCACACCGTGAATGTGGCGCCCGAGGCGTTGACGCAGGGCGCCACGGTGGTCAGCCCCAGTTTGTCGACCTCGCGTTTGTAGACCGCCAGCTTGTCGGTCAGGTGGATGTCGCAGTTCATCACCGCCGCCATGAATTCCACGGGGTAATTGGCCTTCAGATAGGCCGTCTGATAGCTGACCACCGCATAGGCCGCCGCGTGGGACTTGTTGAAGCCGTAGTTCGCGAATTTCTCCAGCAGGTCGAAAACTTCGCCCGCTTTTTTCGCGTCGATGCCGTGGGTCACCTTGGCGCCGTCGATGAACTTGGGCCGTTCTCTGGCCATCTCTTCGGCAATCTTCTTGCCCATCGCACGGCGCAACAGATCGGCCCCGCCAAGACTGTATCCACCCATGACCTGCGCGATCTGCATCACCTGTTCCTGATAGACGATGATGCCTTGGGTCTCGGCCAGAATGTGGTCGATCGTGGGGTGGATCGATTCAATCGCGCGCAGTCCGTTCTTCACCTCACAATAGGTGGGGATGTTTTCCATGGGCCCGGGGCGGTAAAGGGCGACCAGCGCCACGATATCCTCGATGCAGGTCGGCTTCATCCGCCGCAGCGCATCCATCATGCCGCTGCTTTCCACCTGGAACACGGCAACCGTCTTGGCACTGGCATAAAGATCGTAGCTGGGCTTGTCATCCAGCGGGATCAGGTTGATGTCGAAACGCACCCCCCGCGGCTCCAGCAGATCCATCGCGTTCTGAATCACCGTCAGCGTCTTCAGCCCAAGAAAATCAAACTTCACCAGCCCGGCCGCCTCGACCCATTTCATGTTGAACTGGGTGGCGGGCATTTCGGATCGCGGGTCTTGATAGAGCGGCACCAGTTCGTCCAGCGGCCGATCACCAATCACCACCCCCGCCGCATGGGTGCTGGCGTTGCGGTAGAGCCCTTCGATTTCCTGTGCATAACCCAGCAGCCGCGCCACCACCTCTTCCTTGGCGGCCTCGCGCAAGCGCGGTTCATCCGCGAGGGCCTTGGTGATCGATACGGGCTTGACCCCCTCTAGCGGGATCATCTTCGACAGGCGGTCCACCTGCCCGTAAGACAGTTGTAAAACCCGCCCCACGTCGCGGATCGCGGCCTTGGACAACAGCGCCCCAAAGGTGATGATCTGCCCCACCCGGTCCCGGCCATACTTGCCTTGCACGTAGTGAATGACCTCCTCACGCCGGTCCATGCAAAAGTCGATGTCGAAGTCTGGCATGCTGACGCGTTCGGGGTTCAGGAACCGCTCGAACAGCAGCGCATAGCGCAAGGGGTCCAGATCGGTGATCGTCAGTGCATAGGCGACCAGACTGCCCGCCCCCGACCCCCGCCCCGGCCCTACGGGAATGCCCTTCTTCTTGGCCCATTGGATGAAATCGGCCACGATCAGGAAATAGCCCGGAAAGCCCATCTGCTCGATGATGCCCAACTCGAAATCCAGCCGCGCCTGATAATCCGCAGGGCTGACTGCATGGGGAATGATCGCAAGGCGCGCCTGCAGGCCCTCATTGGCCAACCGGCGCAGTTCATTCACCTCGTCGTCGGCAAACTTCGGCAGAATCGGCGCCCGCTTGTAGGCCGCAAAGGCGCAGCGCCGCGCAATCTCGACCGAGTTTTCCAACGCCTCGGGCAGGTCGGCAAACAGGGCGGCCATCTCGGCCTCGGACTTGAAATAGTGCTGCGGCGTCAGGCGGCGGCGGGGTTGGCTCTGGTCCACATATGCGCCCTCGGCAATGCAGATCAGCGCGTCATGCGCCTGATACATCTCGGTTTTCGGGAAATACACATCGTTGGTGGCGACCAGCGGCAGGCCGTGCGCATAGGCCATGGCGATCAGCCCGGCTTCGCTTTGCGCTTCGGCCTCGGGCAGGCGCCCTCCCTCCATCGGGTGGCGCTGCAACTCGACGTACAGCCGGGTGCCAAACGCCCGCGCAAGGCGCACGACAAGGGCCTGCGCCTTGGCCTCTTGCCCCTGTCGCAGGAACCGACCCAACGGCCCGTCCGGCCCTCCGGTCAGGCAGATCAGACCGCCCGAATGCGCCTCAAGTTCTTCCATCGTCACCTGCGGCAACTGACCCGCCTTGCCGATATAAAGGGCCGAGTTCAGCTTCATCAGGTTCATGTAGCCCGCCTCGGACTGCGCCAGCAGCACGATCGGCGCGGGCAGGCGGGGCCGCTCGCCGGGGGTGGCCGGATCATGCGCAAGACTGACCTGACAGCCGATGATCGGCTGCACCCCCGCAGCCATGGCGGTCACCGAAAACTCCAGCGCCGCGAACATGTTGTTGGTGTCGGTCACCGCGACCGCAGGCATGCGCGCCTCGGCCGCCAGCTTGATCAGACGTTTCACCGGCACCGCGCCTTCCAGCAGCGAATGCTCGGTATGGACGCGCAGGTGAATGAATCGGGGGGGGGCATGCAACATTGGCACAGCCTAACGACGCAACGGTGCCGGGGAAAGCCCGCCTGTTTGTCGGGCACTGCCCGATTGTCAGGCAAAACGAGAGGGTGCTTCGTGAAACTGCGGGAAGTTTCCGCTTGCCATCCAGCCCCACCCCCGGCTTGATGAGCGCACAAGACCAAAAGGGCGCAGACCCCGCTTTACGCCGCATCGGGCGGGCCCTGCAAGTTGCCCTGTCAGCAAAGAAGGCGGCGGACGGCATCCTATGACAACGATCGCGTTTCACCTGAACGGAACGCCTGTGCGCGCAGAGGCACCGCCGACCCGCACGTTGCTCGACTGGCTGCGCGAGGATCGCGGCCTGACCGGCACCAAAGAGGGCTGCAATGAGGGTGACTGCGGCGCCTGCACGGTAATGGTCACCGACCAGACCGGCAGTCGCGCGCTGAACGCCTGCATCCTGTTCCTGCCGCAACTTCAGGGCAAGGTCGTGCGCACGGTCGAAGGTGTCGCCGGCCCGGATGGATCCCTTCACCCCGTGCAATCGGCGATGATCGACCACCACGGCAGCCAATGCGGCTTTTGCACGCCCGGCTTCATCGTGACCATGGCCACCGCGCATCTGAACGGCCGCACCGACCATGATGACCAACTGGCCGGGAACCTGTGCCGCTGCACCGGCTACGCCCCCATCATCCGCGCAGCAATCGCCGCCGAAAACGCCCCCGTGCCCGACTGGATGCGCGCCGACGCCCTTGCTGCTTCGGAAATACTCTTGGGGGGTGAAACCGCAGGCCAAGGGGGACAAACAGCCCCCCTGCCCGCGTTCCAGCCGAAAACCAGCGATGAACTGGCCGGATGGTATGCAGCAAACCCTGACGCCACACTGATCGCGGGCGCCACGGACGTGGGCCTGTGGGTCACCAAACAGCTTCGCGACCTGTCGCCCGTGGCCTTTCTGAACGGCATCAAAGATATGGCGCGGATTGAGCGCGCGGGCGACACCCTGCGCATTGGTGCAGGCGTCACGATCTCTGATCTGTGGGAGGCCATGCAGCCCCTGCACCCGTCCTTTGCCGAACTTCTGCGCCGCTATTCGTCGGTTCAGATACGCAACGCGGCCACCATCGGCGGCAACATCGCCAACGGCTCGCCCATCGGCGATTGCCCCCCTGCCCTGATCGCCCTTGGCGCGACGCTGCACCTGCGCCGGGGTGATGCGCGCCGCGCAATGGCGCTTGAAGATTTCTTTCTGGAATACCGCAAACAAGACCGCCAGCCTGGCGAGTTTGTCGAGGCCGTCACCATTCCGGTCAGTGCCCCCGCGCTGCGCTGCTACAAACTCTCCAAACGGTTCGATCAGGATATTTCCGCCGTCTGCGGCTGTTTCAACGTGACCATCACGGACGGCAAGGTCACATCTGCCCGCATAGCGTTCGGCGGTATGGCAGGCATTCCTAAACGCGCAACAGCGACTGAAAGCGCGCTGATCGGCGGCGACTTCAGTGCCGCGCAACTGAACGCCTGCGCCATGACAATGGCTCAGGACTTTGATCCCATGACTGACATGCGCGCCAGTGCTGCCTACCGCATGCAGAGCGCGCAGAACATGCTGATCCGCTATGGCCATGATCTCGCGGGCGCAGCCGTCTCGGTGCTGGGGGTGCGGGCATGAGTGTCGGCAAACCCCTGCCCCATGACGCAGCCCCCCTGCATGTGACCGGCGCCGCGCGCTATGTCGATGACATCCCCCTGCCGCCGGGCACGCTGCATCTGGCGTTTGGATTGTCCGAAATTGCGCATGGCGACATCGTGTCGGTCGATCTGTCGGACGTGCGCAAAGCACCCGGCGTGGTGGCGGCCTGGGATGCATCGGATTTCCCCGAGATGCCCGATTGCAGCCCCTCGGCGGCGGACGAGCCGCTGCTTGCGGTGGGCTGCGTGCAATATATTGGCCAGCCGGTGTTCCTTGTGGTGGCCGACAGCCATCTGGCCGCACGCAAGGCGGCACGCCTGGCGCGCATCGTCTATACCCCGCGCCCCGCAATCCTGACCGTTGATGACGCCCTGGCCGCGAACAGCAGGTTCGAGGATGGCCCCGTGATCTGGGCCAAGGGCGATGCGTCCGCAGCCATTGCCCGCGCCACCCACTGCGTTGAAGGCGTGATGGAGGTTGGCGGGCAAGAACATTTCTATCTGGAAGGGCAGGTCGCCGCAGCCCTGCCACAAGAGGGGGGCGACATGATCGTCCACTCATCGACCCAGCACCCGACCGAGATCCAGCACAAGGTGGCCCATGCGCTGCACGTGCCGATGAGTGCGGTGCGCGTCGAGGTGCGGCGGATGGGCGGCGGATTTGGCGGCAAGGAAAGCCAGGGCAACGCGCTGGCCATTGCCTGCGCCGTGACGGCCGCGCGTCTGGGGCGGCCCGCGCGCATGCGTTATGACCGCGACGACGACATGATGATCACCGGCAAGCGCCACGATCTGCGCATTCTTTACCGGGCCGGTTTTGATGCGGCAGGCCGGTTGGAGGGGGTCGCCTTCTCGCACCTTTTCCGCTGCGGCTGGGCGCAGGACCTGTCGCTGCCCGTGGCCGACCGCGCCATGCTGCATGCCGACAACTGCTATCACCTGCCGCACATCCGCATCGAAAGCCACCGGCTGCGCACCCACACCCAGAGCGCCACGGCCTTTCGCGGCTTTGGCGGGCCGCAAGGGATGATCGGAATCGAGCGGGTGATGGACCATGCGGCGCATGCTCTGGGCGCCGATCCTGTGGCCGTGCGCCGGGCGAATTTCTATGCGGGAACGCGCGGGGCTGCGGGGGAAGCCTCGGGTGGGCGTATTTCAAAAGCAGCAAGTCCGGGTGCGGAGTTGGGCACAGTGGATGCAGATCTGACCTCACGCGGGGCGGCGGCGGGAACGGGGTCGCATCAACTTCCTGCGGATCGGGGCGTGCAGACCACACCCTATCAGATGCCGGTCGCGGATTTCATCGCCGATCAGATCGTCGAGGACCTGATGGCATCGTCGGACTACGCAGCGCGGAAAGCGGCGGTGGCAGCGTGGAACCGGGTGAACCCGATCCTCAAGCGTGGGATCGCGTTGACACCGGTGAAGTTCGGGATCTCGTTCACGCTGACCCACCTCAATCAGGCGGGCGCGCTGGTGCATGTGTATCAGGACGGCTCGATCGCGCTGAACCATGGCGGGACCGAGATGGGACAGGGGTTGTTCCAGAAGGTGGCGCAGGTGGCCGCGGGGGTGTTCGGGGTTGACCCTTCGGTCGTGAAGATCACCGCGACCGATACCGCCAAGGTGCCCAACACCAGTGCGACCGCCGCCAGTTCCGGGTCCGACCTGAACGGCATGGCGGCGCGGGCGGCGTGCGAGATCATCCGCGACCGGATGGCGGCGTTCATTGCCGAGAAGCATCAGGTCAGGCCCGAAACGGTGCGGTTCGAAGACGGCATGGTCCGTGTCGCAGGCGAGGTTTATGATTTTGCGCGCGTGGTGATGTGGGCCTATCAGGCGCGGGTGTCGCTATCTTCCACCGGGTTCTATGCCACGCCCAGGCTGCAATGGGACCGCAAGGCCGGGCGGGGGCGGCCGTTCTTGTATTTCGCCTACGGTGCTGCCGTGACCGAGGTGGTGATTGACACCCTGACCGGGGAAAACCGCATCTTGCGGGCGGATCTTTTGCATGACACCGGCACCAGCCTGAACCCGGCGCTGGATATCGGCCAGATCGAGGGCGCCTATGTGCAGGGCGCGGGCTGGCTGACAACCGAGGAATTGATCTGGGATGCCAAGGGGGCTTTGCGCACCCATGCGCCCAGCACCTACAAGATCCCCGCCTGTTCGGACCGCCCGCCTGTGTTCAACGTGGCCCTCTGGGGTGTTGCAAACGCCGAGGACACCGTGGGCAAATCCAAGGCGGTGGGCGAGCCGCCGTTCATGCTGGGCATTTCGGTCCTGATGGCGCTGTCGGATGCAGTTGCGGCCTGCGGGCCGGGCTATCCGGGCCTTGATGCGCCCGCCACAGCAGAGCGCGTTTTGGCAGCGGTGCAAAGGGTTCGCGGATGACCTTCGATCTGACGTCCCTGAAAAAGGCAATCGCATCCGAGGGCCGGGTAGCGCGGGTTGTCGTGTCAAGTGCGGCGGGATCGGCGCCGCGAGAGGTGGGGGCCTCGATGTTGGTCTTGCGCAACGCGCAGATCGGCACAATTGGCGGCGGAGCCTTGGAATTTGAAGCGGCGGCACGGGCGAGAGGTGCGTTGGCGGTCGGCAAAGACCGGCTTGACAAGGTTCCGCTCGGTCCTGATCTGGGGCAATGCTGCGGCGGGGCAGTGCTGCTTTTGACAGAAATCTGGGATATGCCGCGCCTGCGCAGCATTGGTGATGCGGTGGTGCGCCCGATGCCGGGTTTTGGTGGCGAAATACCCCTGAAAGTTGCGGGTCGGTTGCGGATGGCGCGCAGTGGATCGCGGACCCTCTCACCAGAAGCCATTCAGGGCTGGTTCATCGAGCCGATTGCTGCCCCCGAACGTGACCTCTGGATCTGGGGCGCGGGGCACGTAGGGCGTGCGCTGGTGGGGGTGCTGGCGCCCTTGCCCGGGCTGCGGATCACTTGGGTGGACGTAGCGGCGGATCGGTTTCCGGGCATGGTCCCCGAGGGTGTGACAGTCGTGCCGGCCGCCGATGCGGCGGGTTTGGTGGCCCATGCGCCGAGGCAGGCCGAGCATCTGGTCCTCACCTATTCGCATGCGCTGGACCTTGACCTTTGTCACCGGCTGCTGGCGCACGGGTTTGCCCGGCTGGGGCTGATCGGATCGACGACAAAATGGGCGCGGTTCCGGTCTCGGCTGGCGACCTTGGGCCACGCACCGGCCGAGATTGCCCAGATAGAGTGCCCGATCGGCGACCCCGCCCTTGGCAAGCATCCGCAATCCATTGCGGTGGGGGTGGCGGTGGCGGTCTTGCGGGGTGCGGCTGTGACACGGGAAAGGGCAGTGCGATGACCGAGGTTTTGCGGATCGAAGGCGTGACCAAAACCTATCCGGGCGTTGTCGCCAATGCCGATGTGTCGCTGTCCGTCCAGACTGGCGAGATACATGCCCTGCTGGGCGAGAATGGCGCGGGCAAATCCACGCTGGTGAAGATGATTTACGGCCTCGTGCGGCCCGATGCGGGGCAAATGATCTTTCGCGGCGCGCCCTTTGCCCCGGCATCGCCGGGGGCGGCGCGTGTGGCGGGGGTGGGGATGGTGTTCCAGCACTTCTCGCTGTTCGAGGCGCTGGACGTGGCCGAAAACGTAGCGTTGGGCATGGAAAATCCACCGCCGATGAAGACCCTTGCCGCACGCATACGGCAGGTCAGTCAGGACTACGGTCTGCCGCTGGACCCGTCACGCCGGGTGGGTGATCTGTCGGCGGGCGAGCGTCAGCGGGTCGAGATCATCCGCTGCTTGCTGCAAGACCCCAAGCTGTTGATCATGGATGAGCCGACCAGCGTGCTGACCCCGCAAGAGGTTGCGATCCTGTTTCGCACGCTGCGCCAACTGGCATCCGAGGGCACGGCGATCCTGTATATCAGCCACAAGCTGGAAGAGATCCGGACCCTTTGCGACGAGGCAACGATACTGCGACGCGGCCGTGTGGTCGCAACCTGCACCCCGCGCGAGCAATCGGCGCGCGAGATGGCCGAGTTGATGGTGGGCACGACGCTGACCCCGCCTGCGCGCCGGAACCGCCCGCTGGGCCATGTGGCGCTGCAAGTGACGGGGCTGTCCGTGCCCTCGCCCATCCCGTTCGGCACGGCACTGAAGGACGTGTCCCTGAAGGTGGCGGCAGGCGAGGTGCTGGGCATCGCAGGTGTGGCAGGCAACGGGCAGGACGAATTGCTGCTGGCGCTTTCGGGCGAATTGCGCACAGCCCCCCAGATGGTGCAGATCGACGGGAAAGGCGTGGGCGACCTTGGGCCCAACGCCCGCCGCGCGCTGGCGCTGGTGGCCGCGCCCGAGGAACGGCTGGGCCATGCGGCGGCCCCGGACATGAGCCTTGTGGAAAATGCACTTTTGTCAGGTGTGGTGCGCAAGGGGCTGACAAAGCGCGGCTTTATCGACTGGCCGGCGACGCGCACCTTTGCCGCGGGGATCGTGGCAGACTTCGACGTGCGCACCCCCGGCACGCATGTGGCCGCCCGTGCGCTGTCGGGTGGCAACCTGCAAAAGTTCGTCGTGGGGCGCGAGCTGAGCCAATCGCCCGGCATCATCGTCATCAATCAACCCACATGGGGCGTCGATGCCGCGGCTGCGGCCGCGATCCGGCAGGCAATCCTCGACCGGGCCAGCGACGGGGCGGCGGTGGTGGTGATCAGTCAGGATCTTGATGAGTTGCTGGAGATTGCAGACACCTTTGCCGCGCTGAACGAAGGCCGCCTGACGGCCCAGCGTCCGGTCGAAGGGCTGACCGTTGACGAGATCGGCCTGATGATGGGCGGCGCGCATGGAATGGAGGTCGCTCATCATGGATAGTGACGGTCTAAAGAGGAAATTGTCGGGACAGGCAGTCTTATCCGTCCAAAGGTCGGGGCGCCGGGGGGACACATGCTGAGACTTGAAAGACGCCCCTCGCCCAGCCGGTTCTGGCAGGCGGCGACGCCGGTTCTCGCGGTTCTGCTGACGATGATCGCGGGCGGGATCATGTTTGCGCTTCTGGGCAAGAACCCGGTCGACGCGATGCGCACGATTTTCTGGGATCCCCTCTTCAACGCGCAATTCGCCAGCTATTCGCGTCCGCAACTGCTGGTCAAGGCTGCCCCGCTGATCCTGATCGCCATCGGCCTGAGCCTCGGGTTTCGTGCAGGCATCTGGAACATCGGGGCCGAAGGGCAGTATATCATGGGGGCGCTGGCGGGGGCGGCGGTGGGGCTTGCGTTCTATCCCGCCGATCACTGGTACATCTTTCCGCTGATGGTTCTGGCGGGCGCCTTCGGGGGCTGGGTCTGGGCGATGATCCCGGCCATCCTGCGCAGCCGGTTCAACACGAATGAAATCCTTGTCAGCCTGCTTCTGGTTTATGTGGCCGAAAACATTCTGGCATCGATGTCGCTTGGCCTTTTGCGCAACCCCGAGGGTGGCGGTTTTCCCGGCAGTCGCAACCTTTCGCAATACCCCAGTGCCGCGAACCCTGAACTGATCGCGGGCACCGGCATGCACTGGGGGGTGCTGGCGGCCTTTATTTCGGTGATCGCCGCCTATGTGCTGCTGCAGCGCCATATCCTGGGGTTTCACATCAAGCTGGCAGGTCAAGCCCCGCGTGCGGCGCGATTTGCGGGGGTGAACCCCGGGGCGCTGGTCGTCTTGTGCATGGGCATCTCGGGCACGCTGGCGGGCCTTGCGGGCCTGTTCGAGGTAGCGGGCCCCGCAGGCAAGATCAGCATCGACTTCAACGTAGGCTATGGCTTTACCGCCATCATCGTGGCCTTCCTCGGACGCCTGAACCCGATCGGCATCATGCTGGCGGGTCTGTTGATGGCGCTGACGTATATTGGCGGAGAGCTTGCGCAATTCATGCTGGGTCTGCCCGCCGCCGCCATTCAGGCGTTTCAGGGAATGCTTCTGTTCTTTCTGCTGGCCGTTGACGTGCTGACGAATTTCCGCATCCGACTGGGTGCCCGCATGGGGGTGGCGCCATGATCGGCGGTATTAGTCCGACACTGCTAATCGCGTCGCTCATGGTCGCCTCGGTGCCCATCATTCTTGCCGCCATTGGCGAGTTGGTGGCCGAGCGTGCAGGTGTTCTGAACCTGGGCGTCGAGGGGATGATGATCATGGGCGCCGTCTGCGGCTTCATCGCCGCAGTGGAAAGCGGCAGCCCTCTGGTGGGGTTTGTGGGCGGCGCGGCGGGGGGCGCGGTGCTCGCCTTCATATTCGCGCTTCTGACGCAGGTTATGCTGGCCAATCAGGTGGCGACCGGACTTGCGCTGACACTGTTCGGACTTGGCCTCAGTTCCATGCTTGGGCAAAGATATGTGGGCATCAAACCGCCCGCAACGTTTGATCTGCCGCTGGGGCCCCTGACGCAGATCCCGGTTCTGGGGCCAATCCTGTTCAGCCATGACTGGGTGGTCTACTTCTCATTGGCCCTTGTGGCGGCAACGTGGTGGACGCTGCGCGCCACGCGTGCGGGCCTGATCCTGCGCGCAGTGGGCGAAAGTCACGACGCAGCGCATGCCCTTGGCTACAAGGTGCGGCGCATCCGGATGCTGGCCCTGCTGTTTGGCGGCGCCATGGCGGGCATGGGCGGCGCCTACATCAGCCTGGTGCGCGTGCCCCAGTGGACCGACGGCATCACCGCAGGCGCGGGCTGGATCGCACTGGCAATCGTGGTCTTTGCAAGTTGGAGGCCATGGCGCGCCCTGATTGGCGCCTATCTTTTTGGCGGAATCACCGTCCTTCAGCTTAATCTACAGGCGGCCGGGGCCAGAATCCCGGTGGAATACTTGTCGATGTCACCGTATCTGATAACCATCCTGGTGCTGGTCATCATTTCCTCTGGCAAGGGCCGCGCGACAAGTGCGCCGGCAAACCTTGGTCAGAATTTCCATGCCTCGCGCTGATCTGTCAGCCGGGGGTCACGTCTAAACAGGGTCGCAAAGACCCAACGGGGAGAAACTCATGAATCGCAGAACACTGCTTGCCACCGCAACACTCGGCTTCGGGCTGGCCTTCGGGGGCGCCGCCGCTGCCCAGGGCATGGACAAGGTCAAGGCCTGCTTCGTCTATGTCGGACCCATCGGCGATGGCGGCTGGACGTTCCAGCACCATCAGGGCGCGCTGGACCTGCAAAAGGAATACGGCGACAAGGTCGAGATCGCGTTTCAGGAAAACGTGCCTGAAGGCGCCGACGCCGAGCGGGTGCTGACCCAGATGGCGCTTTCGGGCTGCAACATCATCTTCACCACCTCGTTTGGCTACATGGACCCGACCAACGCCGTGGCGGGCAAGTTTCCGGACGTGAAATTCGAACACGCCACCGGCTACAAGCGTGAGCATCCGAATGTCTCGACCTACAACGCCCGTTTCTATGAGGGGCGCGCGGTTCAGGGCCATATTGCCGGAAAGATGACCAAGTCGAACAAGATCGGCTACATCGCGTCCTTCCCGATCCCGGAAGTCGTGATGGGCATCAACGCCTTTTACCTGCATGCCAAAAAGGTAAACCCTGCGGTCGAATTGACAGTGGTCTGGGCGTTCACCTGGTTTGATCCGGCGAAAGAGGCCGATGCCGCCAAGGCGATGATCGAACAGGGTGTGGATGTGATCGCCAGCCATACCGACTCGACCGCCCCCTTGGCCGAGGCTGCAAAAACGCCGGGCGTGATCGGCTTCGGTCAAGCCTCGGACATGGCGGCCTATGCGCCGTCGCCCCGGGTCTCGTCGATCATCGACAACTGGGCACCCTACTACATCAAGCGCGTGGGTGCATTGCTTGACGGCAGCTATGCACAGGCAGATGCTTGGGAGGGAATTGCCGGGGGCGAAGTTGAAATCGGCGCCATCACCGACGCCGTTCCCGCCGAAATCAAGGCTGAGGCCGAGGCGCTGCGCGATTCCATCGCTGCGGGCACCTACCACCCCTTCACCGGCCCGATCAACAAGCAAGACGGCAGCGTCTGGCTGGCCGAAGGCGCCACTGCGCCGGATGGCGATCTGCTGGGCATGGGCTTCTACGTCGAGGGCATCACGGGCGAAATTCCGAACTGATGCCGTGCATTTGACCACAAAGGGGCCCGCCTGCGCGGGCCCCTTTTTCATGGCGCACATTTCCTGCCCCAGCGGGGCTTTTCCCCGACGCGGCACCGTGTCAGGGTCGCCGCCATGACACAGACGTTCCCCCTTTCCTTTGGCATCACGCAGGTTCGCGGCCGTGCCAGAACCGACCGATCGGACGCGGCATGAGCGACATCATCATCATCGGCGGCGGCATCGCCGGTGTCTCGCTTGCCGCCCGCCTTGCCCCGCATGCCGCCGTCACCCTGATCGAGGCCGAGGAAACGCTGGCCCACCACGCCTCGGGCCGGTCCGCAGCATTGTATGAGCCGCGCTACGGAACCCCTGCGGTGGTCGCGCTGTCGCTGGCGTCCGAGGCGTTCTTTCAAGCCTCGGGCACTCTGTCGCCGCGCGGGCTTCTGATGGTGGGCGGGACCGGGGATGCAGTGGCCTTTGGGCAGGACGCCGCCGTGATGGGGCTGGATGCGATCACGCGCGCCGAAGCGCAAGCCCTGTTCCCGATCCTGCGTGCCGATGCCGTAGCCCATGCCGCCTATGCCGTGCATGCGTGGGATATCGACACTGACCGCTTGATCCAGACTTTTGCGCGACAGGCGCGCGGTGCGGGCGCGCAGATCATGACAAACGTGCGCGCACGTTCAATCGAGCGTGGGCCCGAGGGCTGGGTGGTGCAGTCAGACGCGGGCGCGTTCACTGGCGGCATGCTCGTCAATGCGGCGGGGGCCTGGGTTGATCAGGTGGCGCGCATGGCGGGGGTGGCACCGCTGGGGTTTACCCCCATGCGCCGGTCAATGGCGCGTATCCCTGCACCGGGGGGGCACGATGTCAGCCGCTGGCCGATGATCTTTGGCGCAGGCGAGGCGTGGTATGCCAAGCCGGACGCAGGCGCGCTGATCGTCTCGCCCGCTGAAGAGCATCTGATGGACCCCCACGACGCCTGGGCCGATGACATGGTGCTTGCCGAGGGGCTGGCGCGCTATGAGGCCTTCGTGACCGAACCCGTCACCCGCCTGCTGGCCAACTGGGCGGGTTTGCGCACCTTTTCGCGGGATCGGTCGATGGTGATCGGGCATGACGCCGCCACGCCCGGTTTCTTCTGGCTGGCGGGTCAGGGCGGGCAAGGGTTTCAGACGTGCCCTGCGGCCAGTCAGCTTGCCGCCGACCTGATCCTCGGCCGCCCGCCCGAGGTGCCCGCCCCACTGCTCCGCGCCCTTTCGCCCGCGCGGTTCACCTGACCTCACGCAAGCGTAATCGTGCCGCACCAATGCGCGGATGACACGCCCGCCGCTTTGCGGCAAGACTGGCCGTCATGCGCGTAGCCCTCGCCCTTTGCCTGACCCTTGCCCTTGTGGCCTGTGGCCGCAGCCCTGCCCCACGGGACGCCGGGCCTGCCGCCATTACCGCCGCCAACTTCGGCGATGCCAAGCCGCATGCGTGGCAGGGCCGCTCGCCCACATCCTATGCTGTGCACGGCATCGACACCTCGCGCTGGCAGGGCAGCGTCGATTGGGCCACGGCGCAAGCCAACGGCGTGAATTTCGCCTTTCTGAAGGCGACCGAGGGCGGCGACATCGTGGATGTCGCGTTTGACGCCAACTGGCGCGCGGCGCGCGCGGCGGGCGTGCCGGTGGGCGCCTATCATTTCTGGTATCATTGCCGCCCCGCCGCCGAGCAGGCGCGCTGGTTCATCCGGCATGTGCCGCGCGCAGCGGGCGCTTTGCCCCCGGTGCTGGATATGGAATGGACCCCGTTTTCCCCCACCTGCACCATCCGCCCCGCCCCCGAGGTCATCCGGTCCGAGGCCCGTATCTTCCTCGATATGCTTGAGGCCCACTACGGCCAGCGGCCCATCCTGTATTCCGCCCCCGATTTCTTTGAGCGCAACCAGATGTGGCGGCTGGAGCGGACCGAGTTCTGGTTGCGCTCGGTCGCAGCACACCCGCAAGACCGCTATGCCGGGCGGCACTGGACGTTCTGGCAATACACCGGAACCGGCGCCGTGCCCGGTGTGCGCGGGCAAGCCGACATCAATGTGTTTCAGGGGTCACGATCCGACTGGCAGGCTTGGCTGGCCGCGCGGGCCCGTTAGCCCGCGCAAGTCAAGATCCCGTCAGCCGTCTGCCCGGATGCGGGCGTTCGTCGGGTCGAACGGGCTGTCTTCGACAACCACCGCATCCCATTCGCGCAGGTTCATCTTCACCTTCAGCTTCGTGCCCACTTCGGCCAGCGCGGGCGGCACGTATCCCATACCGATCTGCTTGCCAAAGGCCACCGAATACCCACCCGACGTCAGCCGCCCGACCTTGACCCCGTCCAGCAGCAGCGCCTCTTTGCCCCACGGATCGGTATCATCCGGCCCGTCGATCAACAGCGTGCAACATTTGCTGCGGATGCCCGTGGCCAGCATCGCCTCTTTGCCCTGAAAATCCTTTGACAGGTCCACGAACCGCTCCAGCCCGGCTTCGAGCGGGGTTGCATCGCGGCCCAACTCATTGCCAAAAGCGCGATAAGACTTTTCCTGACGCAGCCAGTTTTGCGCCCGCGCGCCCACCAGTTTCATCCCGTGCCCTTCACCTGCCGCCAAAAGCAGATCCCACAGATAGCGCTGCATCTCGATCGGGTGGTGCAACTCCCAGCCCAACTCGCCGGTGTAGGCCACGCGGATCGCGCGCACCGGGCACATGCCAAGCTCGATGTTGCGCATGGTCAGCCACGGGAACCGCTTGTTCGACAGCACGGTTTCCGGCACGGCATCCCGCACGATCCCGGCCAGTATCTTGCGCGCGTTTGGTCCGGCAAGGGCAAAGACACCCCACTGGGTCGTGACATCATGAATGTCGATATGGCCAAACGCGGGCGCCTTGTCTTCGGCGCATTTGCGCAGAAAGTCGCCGTCGTATTCGGTCCATGCCCCGGCCGAAACAAGGTAGTATGCGTCCTGCGACAGCCGCACGATGGTGTATTCGGTGCGCGTGGTGCCATGTGTTGTCAGCGCATAGGTCAGATTGATGCGGCCGACCGAAGGCAGCTTGTTGCACGTCAGCCAGTCGAGGAATGCCGTCGCGCCCGGCCCACGCACCAGATGCTTGGTAAAGGCGGTGGCATCGATCAAACCTGCGGTTTCGCGAATTGCCTTTGCCTCATCTACCGCATGGGGCCACCAGCCGCCCCGGCGAAAGGACCGCGCGTCGTGGTCGAAATCCGCGGGCGCATCCGTTGGGCCATAGTAGTTCGGGCGTTCCCAGCCGTTCACCTGCCCGAACTGCGCGCCAAGCGCCTTTTGGCGGTCATACACCGGGGCCGTGCGCAAGGGGCGGCAGGCTTCGCGTTCCTCGTCCGGGTGGTGCAGAACAAAGACATGTTCGTAACATTCCTCATTCTTGCGCGCGGCGTATTCGGTGGTGATCCAGTTGCCGTATCGGCGCGGATCAAGCGACGCCATGTCAATCTCGGCCTCGCCTTCGGTCATCATCTGGGCGAGGTAGTGGCCCGCCCCCCCCGCCGCCGTGATGCCAAAGCTGAGGCCTTCGGCGATCCACATGTTGCGCAGTCCCGGCACCGGGCCGACCAGCGGGTTGCCGTCGGGTGTATAGCAAATGGGGCCGTTGAAATCATCCTTCAGCCCCACGGATTCAGATGACGGCAGGCGGTGGATCATCGACATGTATTCCGTCTCGATCCGCTCAAGATCCAGCGGGAACAGATCAGCGCGAAAGCTGGCGGGAACGTCGTAGAGGAACCGCGCAGGGGCACCCCGCTCATACGGGCCAAGAATCCAGCCGCCGCGTTCCTCGCGCACATACCACTTGGCATCGGCATCGCGCAGAACCGGGTGCTGCGGGTTGGTCTTGCGCCACTCTACCAGCGCGGGATCAGGCTCGGTCACGATATACTGATGTTCCACCGGGATGGCAGGGATCTTCACGCCCAGCAGGCGCGCGGTGCGCTGCGCGTGGTTGCCGGTGGCCGTCACCACATGTTCGGCACGTATCTCGAACGTCTCGTCGCCCGCCACCAGATTGCCGCCCTGCTCGACCATCCGCGCACAGGTCACGATCCATTCGCTACCCGCCCATTTGTAGCCGTTCACCTGTATCCGCCGCTCGATCGTGGCGCCCAACTGACGTGCGCCCTTGGCCATGGCCTGCGTCACGTCGGCGGGGTTTATGTAGCCGTCGTGCGGGTGATAGAGCGCGCCCACCAGATCACCGGTGCGCACCAGCGGCCAGCGGTCCTTGATCTGGCCGGGGGTCAGAAATTCGTGATATACCTCCGCCGTCTCGGCCACCGAGGAATAGAGCATATACTCATCCATCCGCTCTTGCCGTTGCGCCATCCGCAGGTTGCCCACCACATAGAAGCCGGGGTTCAGGCCCGTCTCTGCCTCAAGCCCCTTGTAGAAATCGACCGAGTACTTGTGGATGTGCGTGGTGGCATAGCCCATGTTGAACAGCGGCAGCAGGCCCGCAGCATGCCATGTGCTGCCCGCAGTCAGCTCATCCCGCTCGACCAGCATCGTATCCCACCCGGCGCGCGCCAGATGGTAGGCGATGCCGTTCCCGACGGCACCACCGCCGACAACGAGGGCTTTCACATGGGTTTTCATCGGCCGGCTCCCGGAAGGACGTGTGCGCCATCAATGCCTGATCGTGGGCAAGACGGGCAAGTCTACCCGACCTTTGACAGATAAAAACGACATGCGCGCCGAAGATGCGCCGCGCCAATGCGCGGGGCCGCACCATGGGCCAATGCGGTTCCTTGCATGTGGAAAAATAAACCTCAGGCCGCGGCGGAACATTTCCGCGCCTGCCGTGTTTGCTCACCATACAAGGCGTGGACCATCCCGATCGGTGCGCCGCCTTTCAAACATCTACAGGAGACTGACATGAAATCCCTTTTTGGAACCACTGCGCTTGTGGTGGCGATGGCGATGCCCGCCTTTGCACAAGACACCATTGTTCTTGATCAAACCTCGCCCTACCTGCAGGGAATCGAGCGCGGCGTGCGCGCGTCGAATTTCATCGGCAAGCGCGTCTACGTGACAGAAGGCGACGTTGCAGGGCTGAGCGATACTGCCTTGGCCCAGGCAAATGCCGACTGGGAAGATGCGGGCGAAATCTCGGACCTGATGATTTCGATGGCTGGCGACAATGAGGCTGTTCTGGTCGATTTCGGCGGTTTCCTCGGGATCGGCGAAAAGACCGTGGCCCTGTCGATGGCTGATCTTGTGATGGTGCCGGACAGCGCCTCGCCGGACGACTTCTTCATCGTGTTCCAGGGCAACAAGGCCGAACTCGAAGGCGCCCCGGAGTTTGACGCAAACATGGAGTTCGAAGCCACCGCACCGGCTGCTGATGCGAACAACACCACGATGGCAACCGCCCCGGCCGCCAACACCGATCTGACCGCAGGTGTTGCTGCTGACGGCACGATGGCAGATGGCACGGTGGCCCCGGGCACCACGGCCGAAGGCACGATGGCAACCGAACCGGTCGCCAACACCAATCTCACCGAAGGTGTTGCTGCTGACGGAACAATGGCCGACGGCACCATGGTTGAGGGTGACATGGTCGACTATGCCATGATGACCGAAGGCGATCTGGTTGGCCAGCGCGTTTACGGACCGAACGGCGAAGATGTGGGCGAAATCAGCGCCGTAACCATTGGCGCCGACAACATGATCTCCGCAGCGGTGATCGATGTTGGCGGCTTCCTCGGGATGGGCGAAAAGCCCGTCGCACTTTCGGCCGACATGCTGCGCATGGTGCCGAATACGGATGGCAACGGAACCATGCTGCGCGTGTCGATGACGCAAGAGCAGATGGAAGCCCTGCCGACCTACAAGCAATAAAGAGTAGCCTGAGTTTAACCAGTAACGCGGGGTGGCTTGCCACCCCGCGCCTTTCGATGTTTCAGTATTCCTTCGTCTCACCCTGCCTTCACCCCAGATCATCCTCAGGCGTTAGCAAAGCGCATGAAGTCCCGGTCGACCGACAGCAGGCTTAAGCCGCCGCCCGGCACGCGGGGCACAGGCCCAGCGCCTCGATGTTGCTGCGCTCGATCACAAAGCCCATGGCCTCGGCCGCCCGATCCAGGGCAGCGCGCACCGGGGCGGCAGGTGCCTCGGCCACGGTGTTGCAGGCGCGGCAGATCAGAAAGGCCGGCACATGTGCCTCGCCAGGATGCATGCAGGCGGCAAAGGCGTTCAGCCGCCGGATACGGTGCGCAAGACCCTGTTCCACAAGGAACTCCAATGCGCGGTACGCCACAGGGGGCTGATTGCCAAAACCCTCGGCCGCCAGCCGCTGCAGCACATCATAGGCGCCCAT
>JBBRBJ010000004.1:0-104092 GCA_038205925.1 Rhodobacterales bacterium
AATCGATCAAGGTAAGGGAATGATCATTCACAAACACATTCTCGCGCAACAGGTCGGCATGAATCAGACCGATCGGCGAGGCCGTTTCGGCCAGTCGCTCGTCAAGAAAACTGCGTGCCGCACAAAGGACGGCGTGATCAGCCGCACAAAGTGACGGATGGTCCCAAAAGCGCCCCCAAAGGGGCGTCTCGCCGACCAACCCCTCTCGTTCCCAGGACGGTCGGGTGAAATCTTGCGGCAATACCAGCGCGTCTGTCGCACGGTGGACTTGACCGATCAGCCGCCCCAAGGAAAAATAGAGCGCTGCCTGATCGCGCGCCGTACCGGGCAGAGGAACACCCCCTTCGCCGATGGGTTCTCCGTCGACCCACGAGACGACAGATGCCAGCCGTCCGGTAGACAGGCGGATGGGATAGCTGCCGTTTGGTGGCGCGATGGGCACAGGTACAGGCAGGCCTGCGTCACACAGGGCGGCGCACCACCAAAGCTCGGACCAGATGGACTGCGCCGTCTGATACCCCACCCGATGCAAGCGCAACGCGGCACGACCCTGCGGCAAGGCCAGTTCATGAACCTCATTCTCGCGCAGACGTAAAACGCGGACCAACGTTCCGCCCCAACGCGCAGCGGCCTCTTCAGCTTCGGTCATGGCGCGGCTACCCTGATCTCCAAGCCACAGGGCAACCTGAATGCCACAGCGATGCAAATGCGCATCGTCATTTCCCTGCGTCTGACAGCTTTCAGCCGTTCCGTGAATAATGGAACCTCTCCGCGCAGAGAAGGGACAAGTGTTCGGAAAGGGGTGGTTCCGTTCATTCCTCGGCCTCGGGTTTGCCGCGCGCGGCCTTTACATCGCCGCGAACGGATTTGGCCTTCAGTCGGCGCAGGGTGCTGCCATAGGTGGGTTTGGTTGCGACCCGCCGCTTCGGGGCAATCAACGCCTGACGGATCAGTTCGACCAGCCGATCGCGCGCGATTTCGCGATTGCGGTGCTGGCTGCGGGTCTCTTCTGCCCGGATCAGCAGCGCGCCGTCCAGCGTCCACCGCCGCCCCGCCAGCCGTTTCAAGCGCGCTTTTACCGGGGCAGAGAGATGGGGCGAACGCTCTGCCTCGAACCGCAATTCCACTGCCGTTTCCACCTTGTTGACGTTTTGCCCCCCCGGCCCTTGCGAGCGGGTGAACGACTCGGTCAGTTCCCAGTCGGCCAGAAAAAGGGTATCGGTGATGCGCAGCATGGACACAAATTAGCGTGGCGCCCGGCAAAGAGAAAGGGCCGCAAAAGAGAAAGGGTCGCCGGTGTACGGCAACCCTTTCCGAGTTCCAGGAGATGGGCCAGTTAGGTATCTGTCCCAATCACAGGCTTGTTCACCAAGGGTCTGCCCTTAGAAAACGCCCCCCATGACTGTCCCGACACGTATCTCCAACATCACTCTAGACACTGGATCACCTCCTTTCAAAATGTTGCCGATAAGCAGAGCCTGCCACAGATTTTGTGTGTGTCAAACCTTTTTACGCAACCTTTGCTATCACTTTTCCAATAATCAGCCGGAATGGCACAAGTGCCACCAAAGCGAGCAAAATTTTCACAGCCCAGTCCGCAACGGCCAACGACACCCAAAGGGGTGCGTCCGGGCCCACCCCCAGCAGAGGCAGGACCACATTCGCCCAAGCGACATCGTTTGCAGGCTCAACAAATGACAGGCCCGCCGAAAAGGCGATGGTGAAGAAGATCGCAGTATCGACCGAGGCCCCAAGAAGTGTCGACACCAGCGGCGCGCGCCACCACGATCCGGCGCGCAGGCGGTTGAACACCGACACGTCAAGAAGCTGCGCACACAAAAAGGCGAGACCCGACCCAACAGCGATACGCAGCGTGACCAGCGGGCCAAATTCGCCCGCGATCTGGGTGCCGATCAACGAACAGGCGACGCCGACGACAAAGCCCGCCACCACCACCTTGCGCGCGGCGGCGGCCCCGTAAAAGCGGTTTGTCAGGTCGGTGACAAGAAAGGCGAAGGGATAGGTGAATGCGCCCCAGGTCAGCCATGGGCCGGCCAGAAACTGCACGAGGATGTTTGACGCCAACACAACGATGGCCATGGCAAGAATGCCAGGAAGAAGCTTTTGCATTTCGTTTTTTTCCGTTTTTTATGCAAGGTCGCGGAGACTTGCCCCAGCCTGAACCGGGGTGCCCGAGGGCGCTGCGCCGCCTTAGGCGTACGGGCGTCGCGTGTCAATTGCCCAACGAGTATTCGACGAATTCGGTCCGCTGAATGGGCAGGAAATTATTGTCCGACACCATCGTCAGCCGGATCGCCCCCCCCGCATCCCGCCAGACCGACAGCCCTTCAAGATTATCGTAAACTCCGATCGGGCTTTGCAGAATCAGGCGCTCGGCGCTCAGCCCCTTTGCACCCACCTTAAATGATCGGATCCGGCTGGCAAAGCCGATGATGCCACGAAAGTCCCGCTCAAGCACATAGAGGCGGCCGTCGGGGCCAAAATCTGCGCTGACGGGCAGAAAACTGCCCCGGCGCTTCAGCGCAAAGGGTTGCGTCCACTTGCCACGGGCAAAGCGCCAAACGGGGAAATCAGCGCCATTGGGGTTACCAGGCTGGCCGGTCAAAAGCCGCGCGCGCTTTGACTCGATCAGTTCTTCGGGAAAGGTGTAGAGAACGCCATTGGCATCGACCGCCAGGGACTCAAGCGAGGCATTGCGCGGGAATGCTGCAAAGGCAGGCGGTGTGGGCAGATTTTCGGCGAGACCGTCGATTTTGCGATACTTCAATACGCGGGCAGCGCCTTCGAAAGAGATGAAGAAACTGCCGTCAGGTGCAAGTGCCAAATCCTCGGAGTCGCGGCGAAAATCGTGCAAAGATTTGGAGGTGTTGGATTTCAGCGGCGTAATCTTGCCTGAGGTGATGCCGATGATGGCACCATCCGCCGCACGCTGGAACCGGCCCTGCACGAATGCGCCCCTGTCGCTGAGCGCGGTAAAGGAGATCCCGTCGGATTCCACTTCGATCCCGGACCAGCCACCAAAAAGGCGATCGGATATGGCCCAGCGGTAGGAACCCACGAACCCCTTGGGGGCCGGGGCGCCGGCGCTGCCTTCCAACCCTAGGGTAAGAAGAACAACCAGTATCACCGCGAGGCGAGAACGTCTTTGCATTGCTTGGGCAAGTCCGTCATCGTGTATTCGCGTGGATGGCGCTTGCGCGGTGCATCGGGATCAACGGGTTTTTTCGCGCCTTTGGGCGGGTTCAGATAGTCGGTCACCCACCATGTCAACGTGTCGTCGCAGCCGTTTCCGCCCTTTGAAAGCTCGGCGACAGTTGGCGATTGGGTTTCACACAGGCGCGCTCCCTTGGGGCATTTCAGGCGCACATGAAAATGTGTGTCGTGCCCGGCAATCGGGCGAATCTTCTGCAGCCATGCCTTGTCCTGTCGACTTGCTGTCCTGCACATCTCTATCTTGACTGCGGCGGCCACAAAGATGCGGTCAACCCGCGGGTCAGAGGCGGCGGCCTGCATCAGCGCATGGTGCGCGCGCGTCCAGTTTTTGGTGATCGACCGCTGGTCGGCCGAACGCACGGGAATAGAGCTGATCTTTTCACGCTCGGCCCGGCTGAGGTTCAGACGTTTTGGCGGAAGCATCCACACATCAGCATCGAGTCCTATCTGGTGGCTGGCATGCCCCGAGGTCATCGGGCCGCCGCGAGGTTGGCTGATGTCGCCGATGTAAAGCCCGGCCCAACCGACTTGCTGCGCCACGCGCGACAATTCGATCAGATAGCTCACCAGTTCAGGCTGTCCGAAATTCCGCTCACGCGACAGGCGCATGGCCTGCCAGCTTGCCCCGGTTTCGGGCATTTCCACCATCCCCGCTCCGCAGCCCCGCGCATACGAACCGATGGGCATCGGTCTTTGCTGTGAGGGGGCATCGTGGGCCCCGAACAACTGGTTTGCCAACTGTTGCGCCGACGCGGCCAAGGGCGTCAAAAGACACGCAGCAAGAACAAGGGAACGAAAGATCATGCAGAAGCCTCACCATCAGGTTTCACCCAGACTAGCAGAACCAGCCCGATAAGAAAAAGCACGATAAGCGGAAGGATGCCGAGTTGCTGGCTGCCGGTCAGATCTGTCATCACGCCGATCGACAGAGGCGCCATGAAAGATGTCGCCTTGCCAGCCAAGGCATAGAGTCCGAAGGCCTCGGTCATCCTTGCCGGGCTTGACTGGCGCACCATCATCGTTCGGCTGGCAGATTGCAGTGATCCGCCACCTGCACCGATCAGCGCCCCCAGCACATAAAACGCGATGTCAGGCAGGGGGCTGTCGGGGCCGGTGGGAATGCCGAGTACGGAGGTGCGGCTGACGAACACCACTGCAATCGCGACGGCCGTCAGCACCATCACGTTCAGAATGATCACGGGCTTGGGCCCGAAACGGCTGTCAGCTTTGCCGCCCAGCCATGCGAAGACGGCGCCGGTGAACACGGCCAGAATGCCGAAAAGGCCCACTTGCGTCACGCCCCAGCCCAGCACACCTGCCGCGTAAATGCCGCCGAACGTGTACATTCCGTTCAGCGCATCGCGGTAGAACATCGAACTTCCCAGATATGCGAAGAGGCTGGGGTTGGCGGGCAGACTTGCCAGAGTACCGCGCAATTCAGGCCAGGCGTTGCGGATCGCCGAACCAATTCCGATCCGGCCCGGGCGGCGCACCTCGCGCACCAAGACGAAAAACGGGATCATGAAGACGGCATACCAAATGGCTGTCAGAGGCCCGACTGCGCGCGTGCCTTCGCGGGCATCGGCATCGAGGCCAAAGATCGGCGAGATGCCGATCAGGGTTTTGCCGTTCGGCCCCTCGGCCAGCAACACCAGCATCAGGACCAGCGACACCAACCCGCCCATGTAGCCAAACGCCCAGCCTGTGCCCGAGAGCTTGCCCAGATCCTCGCGCGGTGCAAGATCGGGCATCATTGCATTTGTAAAGGTGGTGGCGAACTCCATCCCGATCAGGCCAATGCAGAACCAGATCATCACCGACCACACGTCAAAGTTGTCAGGGGCGGAATACCACAGCATCCATGCTCCCAGCACATACATGGCTGAGAACAGCCAGATGAACGCCTTCCGGCCCCCCGCCTTGTCGGCCACCGCCCCAAGCAGCGGCGCCAGGACCGCAATCACGAGACCGGCCGCGCCAATGCCATAGCCCCAGATGGTCTGAGCGGCAGATCCACTTCCCACCACAGATACCACATATGGCCCAAAGATAAACGTAAGCAACAACGTATTGTATGGCTGACTGGCCCAGTCAAAGAAGTACCAGCCCCAGATACGTTTGCGTGCGGCGTCCATACCTGTCCCCCAGTCGGCCCATTGCGTGCCTTCGGCCGGATCAAGCCCGAAAAGCACATGGCTGGCAAGCAGCGCATCATTTCTGCGACGGCCAGGGCCGCATCAGCCCTGCGGTGGCCAAGGCCGCATCAGCCCTGCGGTGGCCAAGGCCGCATCAGCCCTGCGGCGGCCAGGGACGTGTCGCGTCCGCCGCGATCCAGGCTAACACCCACTCGGGCAGGGCCGGGCTTTCCTCGGCCACGCCGATCAACCGGGCGAGTTCCGCCGGCGCGATGATGCCTGCCCGCCCCTTCCCGATCAGCGCCGACCGGATCAGGATATGCGACGTGCACGCGCCCGCCTTCCACATTGACTGCTCCATGTACAAGAACCGCGCGTCCCAGCCGATCAGCCGGCTGCGCATCTGAAGCCGGTCGAACATCTTCACGCGTTGGCGATAACGCGTGGTGTTTCCGGCCACCGCGAGCCCCCAGCCCCGGCTTTTCAGCGTCTTGTGCAGGCCCATCCGCATTGCCAGCGGGATGCGGCCCAGATCATACAGCGTCAGCGTGCGCCCGTTGTTCAACTCCATCCACGGGTCAATATCCCAAGGCCAGCACATGTGCGTGCTGTGATGGGTGTCAAACAGGCCCAACTTGGGTGCGCCGCGAAACTTTAAAAGTTCCTTGACCATTCGGGCATAGGGATACATCGACACCTCGGGTTTGCGGCACTGACTAGCCCGTGCTTTACGCGCACGTCAAGCCAGACGCGACGGAAGGCGATTGCGCTTTTGGGGGCCGCCCGTTACCTGTATACCATCCCTAGTGTTCACCCGCCCGGAGGCCCCATGATCGCGCTGCGAGATACGCTTTTGCTGATCCTAAACATTGCGCAGTGGATCATCATTGCGCACATCGTCATGTCCTGGTTGATCAATTTTCAGGTGTTGAACCTGCGTCAGCCGCTGGTAGCCCAACTCTGGAACGGGCTATCCAGCCTGCTGGAGCCAATCTACAGCCGCATCCGCGCACGCCTGCCCAGCCTTGGCGGGCTGGATCTGGCACCGCTGATCGTGCTGATTGCGATCTTCTTCCTGCAGCGTCTGATCGTGTCGAACGCTCAGGCGTTCTCCTGATCGTCCCCCCCCAATGACGCAAGACCCCCACCACCTGTTGCAACAGGTCTTTGGTTTTCCGGACTTTCGCCCCGGTCAGGAAGAGATAGTGAATGCCGTTCTGGCGGGTCGCAACACCCTTGCGATCATGCCCACGGGCGGCGGAAAATCGCTGTGTTTTCAATTGCCCGCCCTGTGCCGTGATGGGGTGATGGTGGTCATCTCGCCGCTGATTGCGCTGATGCGCGATCAGGTGCGCGCCTTGCGCGCCGCCGGGGTTGAAGCGGGCGCCCTGACCTCGGGCAATACCGAAGAAGAAACCGAAGCCGTCTTTGCAGCCATTGACGAAGGACGCCTCAAGCTCCTTTACATGGCGCCGGAACGTCTTGCCTCGAACGGTGCGATGGCCATGCTGCGCCGCGCGCGCGTCACGGCGATTGCTGTGGATGAGGCGCATTGCGTCAGCCAATGGGGCCATGATTTCCGTCCCGATTACCTGCGAATCGGCGATCTGCGCCGCGCATTGAACGTGCCGTTGGCCGCCTTTACCGCAACCGCAGATGAGGAAACGCGGGCCGAGATCGTGACCCGCCTATTCGATGGCCAGCCGCCCGAAACATTTCTGCGCGGGTTTGACCGGCCGAACATTCACCTCGCCTTCGCCGTCAAGGACAAGCCGCGCGACCAGATTCTGCGCTTTGCCGCCGCGCGCAAGGGGCAATCGGGCATCGTCTATTGCTCCAGCCGCGCCAAGACCGAAACTGTGGCTCAGGCCCTGCGTGAAGCGGGCCATTCCGCCTGCCACTACCATGGCGGGATGGAGGCCGAAGACCGCCGCCGCGTCGAGATCCGGTTTCAACAGGAAGATGGTCTGATCGTGGTCGCCACGATCGCCTTCGGAATGGGCATCGACAAGCCCGACATCCGCTGGGTCGCACACGCCGATCTGCCAAAGAGCATCGAAAGCTATTATCAGGAAATCGGCCGTGGCGGGCGTGACGGTGCGGCGGCTGAAACGCTGACGCTTTATGGCCCCGACGATATCCGCCTGCGCCGCGCCCAGATTGACGAAGGCACGGCCCCGTCCGACCGCAAGGCTGCCGATCATGGCCGGCTGAATACGCTGCTGGGTCTGGCCGAGGCAACGGGCTGCCGTCGTCAGGTTCTTCTCGGGTATTTCGGGGAAACCTCGGAACCCTGCGGCAATTGCGATCTGTGCGATCGCCCGGTCGAGGTGTTCGACGCGACCGAGGCCGTGCGCAAGGCCCTGTCCGCCATCTTGCGCACCGGCGAATGGTTCGGCGCGGGCCATCTGATTGACATCCTTACCGGCAACGCCACCGCAAAGGTCCGCGAAAAGGGGCATGACGGACTGCCGACATTTGCCGTCGGGCGCGAATTGTCGAAGCCGGCCTGGGGCGCGGTGTTTCGCCAGATGATGGGGCGCGACCTCGTGCGCCCCGACACCGAGCGTTTTGGCGCCCTGCGCATGACAGATGCCGCCCGCCCGATCTTGCGGGGTGAGCAAAGCATCACCCTGCGCCGCGATACCATTGCGTCTGCCGTGTCGCGTGTTGCGGTCAAGGCCATGGTCAGCGACGAAGACGCGCCGCTGCTGTCGGCCCTAAAAGCGAAACGCCGTGCCCTGGCCGAGGCCGCCGGCGTGCCTGCGTACGTGATCTTCCCTGACCGCACCCTGATCGAAATGGCCGAGCGCAAGCCAGTCAGCCTTGATCAGATGGCCGGAATCACCGGGGTGGGCGCGGTCAAGCTGAAAAGCCACGGAGTGGCCTTTCTTGAGGTGATCACCGGCACCACCAGTCAGGCCGTGCATCCAGCGCGCCTGCGCCTTGCAGGGCGGAATGCGGGCGCGCTTTACGACCGGTTGGCCGAAGTGCAGGTCACTTTGCTGCGGGGCGAGGACGGAACCGGCAAGCCCCTCAGCCTGTCGCCCGGCATATTGCGCAAGATCGCCGAGGCCCGCCCGTCAACCCTGTCCGACCTTGACCGCGTGGGCGCCCTTGGCCCGGCCAAAATCGAACGCTTTGGCCCCGCGTTTCTCGATATCTTGCGCGCGGGCTGATGGGGTGGACGGGCGCAGGTTTTGCGATATCTGCAGCACCAGAAAGTGAGGCCAGATGCTGACCGTGATCTCTCCCGCGAAAAAGCTGAATGAGTCGCCGCGCGCATTGCGCGACGGGGCAGAGATGACGGATCCGGCCTTTGCCGCCGATGCCCTGCGGCTGGCGCGGCTGGCACGGAAACTTTCGGTGGCCGAGTTGCAAAAACTGATGGGGATATCGGAAAATCTTGCGCACCTGAACCACGGCCGTTTCGCCGCGTTTTCCAGTGCACCTGCCCCCGGCGCCTCATTTGCGGCCATCCACTGCTTTGCGGGCGACACCTATCAGGGACTGGATGCATTGACCCTGTCTGACGCCGGAATGGCATGGGCGTCAGGGCATCTTCGCATTCTTTCCGGACTTTACGGCCTATTGCGGCCTTTTGATGCAATTCAGCCCTATCGTCTGGAAATGGGCAGCAGGCTTGCCAACCCCAAGGGGGACGATCTCTACGCCTTTTGGGGGGACCGGATCGCGGCTGCGCTGAACACGCTGGCGGCCGAGCATGGGGCGCATTCGGTATTGAACTGCGCGTCGGTCGAGTATTTCACGGCCGCCAACCGCAAGGCGCTGAAGCTGCAGGTGATCACCCCGGCATTCTTGGAAGAACATGACGGGCAGGCACGGATGGTCAGTTTCTGGGCCAAGCGGGCACGTGGCGCCATGGCGCGCTTTGTCTGCGAAAACGCCCTGACCGACGCGGCCGATTTGCGCGGCTTTGATCGGGGCGGCTATGCCTTCCGCCCCGATCTGTCGCAAACGGGCCGACCGGTCTTTACCCGCCCCGAACAGGCTGCGGCCGCCGCCTAATCACCTGCGGTCACGATGGGTACGGCATCCGCAGGGCAGAACGCGGCCATCGCGCCCGAAATTGCCGATTTGCGCAGCGGCTTGGTCATGTAACGGTCCATGCCCGAGGCAAGGATGCTGTCGCCGTCGCCATTCATTGCGTGTGCCGTCAGGGCAACAATCGGAATGCGGCTGAGCGCGCCCTCCATCGTGCGGATAGCCATGGTCGCCTCTCGGCCGTCCATTTCGGGCATCGAGATGTCCATGAAGATCATATCGGGTTTCCAGCTTTGGAATTTTTCTACCGCCTCGCGCCCGTTATTGGCAAATTCCAGCTCGATCTCAAGATCCTTGACCATTTTGCGAAACACCAACTGGTTGGTGCGGTTGTCCTCGGCCGCCAGAACCCGCATCAGGCGGCGACCCTTGGGCGCGGGCGCGGGCAGAGGTGCCGCCAAAACCGGGGCGGGGGCAGATAATGCCTGCAGATGGCGATAGAGGTCGGACCGCAGCAAAGGCTTTTGCAAGATGCCCGACAGGTCGCAATCGCCACCTTTCTCGCGCGCGACAGTCGGGTTTGACGAAAGCACCACGATCGGCAGCCGCAAACCTGCCGCGCGTACGGCCCGCGCAAAATCGAGGCCGTCCAACTCGGGCATGTCATGGTCGGTCAGGATCACATCGAACGCGACATCCCTCGCCAAAAACGCCAAAGCTTCGGCCCCCGAGCGGCAAAGCACCACCGCGATGCCGTGCGGGGTCAACTGTCGTTCCAGAATGGTGCGGTTGATGAACTGGTCGTCAACCACCAGCGCGCGACGGATGGCGATGGGAATGCGGGTGACAGGCTCATCCTCGGCCACGGGCAATTTGACCTGAAAGCCGAAACACGCGCCCTTGCCAAGCTCGCTGTCGACCCAGACCTCGCCCCCCATCCGCTCGATCAGGCGACGGGTGATCGCAAGGCCCAGACCGGTGCCTTCGAACTTGCGGTTCTGCTGGCTTTCCACCTGATTGAACTCGCCAAAGATATGTTCGAGGTTTTCTTCCGATATGCCGATGCCGGTATCTTCAATCGTGACATGCAGTTGTTGCGACCCTTCCTCGGCTTCAAGACCTACCACGCGGATCAGCACATGACCAACTTCCGTAAACTTGACCGCATTTCCGATCAGGTTGGTCAGCACCTGCCGCAACCGCCCCGGATCGCCAACAAAACGTGTCGGCAGGAACATGTCGAAATCGATCATCAGATCAATCCCCCTGGCCCGTGCACGGGGTTGCAGCAGCATCGCCACCTCATGGATCGTGCGTTCCAGATCAAAGGGTTCGGGGTGCAGCGTCAGACGCTCGGCCTCGATCTTGGAATAGTCGAGAATGTCGTTGATGATTACCAGAAGTGCCTCGCCCGACGAACGGATGGTTTCGGCGAACAGACGCTGTTCCTCATTCAGGGGCGTGTCGCACAGCAGTTCGGCCATGCCGATCACGCCGTTCATCGGCGTTCGGATCTCATGGCTCATGTTGGCAAGGAAGGCCGATTTTGCGCGGTTGGCAGCTTCGGCCTGCAGGCGTGCGGCTTCAAGCGCCTGCTGCTGGTCCTTCATCTCGGTAATATCGACGCACAGGCCGACGCGGCCGCCATCAGGGGTGGGCTGTTCCAGAACGCGCAGCCAGCGCCCGTTGCCAAGGCGTTGCTCGATTGCGCCATCCGCCTTGCGATGCTGTCGCAGCCGTTGGGCAAGCCAGTCCGCCTCTTGCTCCATGGCATCGGCATATTGGCCCCGCTCCAGCCCATATTTCAGGATGTCTTCAAATGTGGCCCCCGGGACCATCGCAGGCGCGCTTTCGGTGTGGATCTCACGGTATCTCTGGTTGCAGGTCAAGAGTCGGTCCTCTCTGTCAAAAAGCACAAAACCATCCGGGATCGCCTCAATCGCGGCCCAGATTCGCATCTGTTCGGTGATGTTCAGTGCAAGGCTGACCATGTCGCCGTCACGGGCCCGCCTGTCGACAAGGCGCACATAGGTACCGTTTGAAAATTGCACGACCACCGGGGCGATCGGGTCGCCATCCCACCGGGCGAGCATGCGGGCGATCCACGCGTCAACCGGTTCGTCGCCGATGACCACCAAACCGGTCTCGGCCGATACGCGCAAGACATCTTCCCATTTGGCTCCAAGGCCGATCTCGGTGCCCTCGAAAGGGGCGAGATACGCGCGGTTGGCAACAGATAGCTTCTGGGCGGCATCGAAGACCGCAAACCCGTCGCGAATCGTGTTGATGGAATCCCACAGGCGGCGCTCGGCCATCACGGCCTGGGTGTGGGCACGGTCAAGATCGGTCAGAAAGCGGGCATTCTGATCCTTCAGCGCTTCGGCCTCGGACTTTGCCTCGCGCACGACAACACGCTGTTCGACGATCTGATCCGACAGGCCACGGGCGTGCAGCGCCAGCTTTTCATTGGCGGCAAAAAGCTCACGCTGCTTTTGTTCCAGCAGGCGTTCGGCCGCCAGACGGGCGCGCCGCTCTTTTGCCAGTTTTTCCGTCAGGTCCATTCTGCCCCATCCAAAAGGCCCGCGTTCTGCGGAATCCGTGAGACGGAACATAGAGGCAACAGAATGAATCCGGCCTTAACATCGCAAAGGTATTCATTACCCTGCGGGTGCTTGCGCGCAAGCGTCCGGGGGTGCACGATGCGGCTATTCCCGTAGGAGGTTTCCCATGCGCGCTTTGCTTCGTCTTCTGGCCGTTTCCATGTTCTTCGCAGGCCCGGCACTCGCGCAAGAGGGCCCTCTGGTGCCCCCCAAGCGCACCGTGGTGATGCAAGACATGGACCTGCCCGGCGGCGATATCGCGCAGATTTTCGACACCACGCTCGAGGCTTGCGAAAAGGCCTGCACGACCAACAACCAATGCACCGGCTTTACCTTCAACAGCCGCAACGGATCGTGTTTCCCCAAGGCCGAACCGGATGCGCCCACATCCTATCAGGGCGCCATTTCGGGACAGATACTTGTCGCAGGTCAGGGGGTTGAGGATGGCGCACGTCCCCGGCGCGCCGATCTCGGCTTTCTGTCCGACGATGACATTCAGGCCGCTTTCGCGCAGGCTGAGGCGTTGGGCCGCACGCATCCCGCCAACCGGTTTACCGCAGCAGAGCATCTTCTGGCCGCCACCGATGCCGAAACGCGCGGTGATGATGTCTCGGCCATGCGCTTTACCGGTGCGGCCCTGACCCAGACCGATTCGCCCGAGAGTTGGGCCGAATACGCGCGACTTTTGCTCAAAAATGCACGGGTCGATACGCCCAGCCAGCGCGGCTATCAGGAAAGTGCTTTCAAGGCTGCTGTGAACGGCTATCTGCGCGCACCGTCCGCGCCGCTGCGCCACAGCATCCTCGTGACCATGGGTGACGCGCTGGAACTGCTGGGCCGGGGCCGCGACACCGTTGGCGCCCTGCGACTGGCGCAGGCGCTGCAACCTCGCGACGATACCGCAGCACTTCTGGATGCCGCGATCGGCAAGTACGGCTTTCGTATCGTCGACAACCAGCTTCAATCTGACAGCATCCGCCCGCGCCTGTGCGTGACATTTTCCGAAGATCTGGTGCCTTCGGGCCTGGATTACGAGCCGTTCGTGCAACTGCCCGAACCGGGCCTGACCGTCACCTCGGACGGCTGGCGAAACCTGTGCGTCGAGGGTTTGGCGCATGGTGCCCGCTACAACGTGACCTTTCGCGAGGGACTGCCCGCCGCCGATGGCCAAAGCCTTGCGAAATCGGTGGCAATTGCGGGCTATGTCCGAGACCGCACTGCAGGCGTCCGCTTTCCCGGCCGGGCTTATGTGCTGCCAAAGGGCGATGGGACCTCTATCCCGGTTGAAACGGTCAACACAACCATGCTGGACCTGACCCTGTATCATGTGACCGATCGCAACCTTCTGCGCGCGTTCCAGAACGGCTATGTCACGCAACCGATGGCCGACTGGCAGGAAGGCGATTTTTCGGGCAGCGTCGGCACGCAGATTTGGGCCGGTTCGGCCACTGTCGGGGTGGACGTGAACAAGGATGTCACCACGCGCCTGCCGATGGGCGAGGCATTAAGGGGGCAGCCTGCGGGCGTTTATGCACTGAAAGCGGCCGTTCCAGGCGAAGACCCCTATGAGGTGGCTGCCGGATGGCAATGGTTCGTGGTGTCAGACCTTGGGATGACATCGCTGTCGGGCATCGACGGTCTGCATGTCTTTGTGCGCAGCCTTGGAACGGCGGGTGCCAAGCCCGGTGTTACTGTGGAGTTGTTGTCGCGCACCAACGAGATTCTGGGCACGGCCACCACGGATGCGATGGGCTATGCCGCATTTGATGCCGGTCTTGCCCGCGGCACAGGCGGGCAGGCGCCCGCCCTGCTGGTCGCGCGTGAGGCCGAGGTGGATCTGGCCTTTCTGTCGCTGACCGACCCCGAGTTTGATTTGTCTGATCGCGGCGTCGAAGGGCGCGATGCGGCCCCGCCCGTCGATGTGTTCCTGACCACGGACCGGGGCGCCTACCGGGCGGGCGAAACCGTCCATGCGACTGCCCTTGCCCGCGACACCAAGGCCGCCGCCGTGGCGGGCCTGCCGCTGACGGCACGTCTGAAGCGTCCCGATGGCGTCGAATACTCCCGCAGTCTGGTCGAGGATCAGGGCGCGGGGGGGCATGTCTTTGCCCTGCCCATCGCACACAGCGCCCCGCGCGGTGTCTGGCGTCTGGACGTGCTGGCCGATCTCGAGGCGGCCCCCTTGGCGACCCGGACCTTTCTTGTCGAAGATTTCCTGCCCGAGAGGATCGATTTTGATCTGTCTCTGTCCGATCAGCCGCTGGTCCTTGGGGGCAGTCCCGATCTGACCGTGAACGCCCGGTATCTGTTCGGCGCGCCGGGGGCTGATCTCGCCGTAGAAGGTGAGGTGTTGCTGCGCGCAGCGTCCGAGGTTCCGGGCTATCCCGGCTATTTCTTTGGCCTGCATGACGAACCTTTTGCCGCCATGCTGGAATCCTTTGGCGGCGAGCGGACGGATGCTGCAGGCCTCGTCACGTTGTTTCCCGCCCTGCCGCAGGCGACCGATCCGATGCGCCCGCTCGAGGCGCGCTTTACCGTGCGTTTGGCCGAAGGGTCGGGTCGCCCGGTGGAGCGCCAGATCACCAAACTGCTGACCCCAACCGCGCCGATGATCGGCATCAAGCCGCTGTTTGACGGGGTTGTGGCCGAGGGCACCGAAGCCCGCTTTGCCGTGATCGGCCTTGGCGCCGATGCAAAACCCGCGCCGATGGGCGTGAAATGGGTCCTGACCCGGATCGAGACGAACTATCAGTGGTATCAGTCCTACGGGAACTGGAACTGGGAACCCGTGACCAGCCGCACCATCGCCGCCGAGGGCACGGCCCAACTGGGCACGCAATCGGTTGACATCGCGGCCGCTGTGCAATGGGGCCAGTATGAAATGCGGGTCGAGCGGACCGATGGCAGCCTCGCCGCCAGTTCCACCACCTTCTACGCCGGCTGGTATGCACCTGCCGATGTCAGTGCCACACCCGATACGCTGGAACTGTCGCTGGACAAGCCCGCCTACAAATCGGGCGACACAGCCATTCTGCGTGTAGTTCCCCGCGCCGGGGGCACCGCGCTGATCACCGTCTTGTCGAACCGTCTGGTGGCCATGCAGGCGGTCGAGGTGACCGAAGGCGAGAACCTGATTCCGCTGACTGTTACAGATGAATGGGGCGCGGGCGTCTATGTCACCGCCTCTGTCCTGCGGCCAATGGACGTGGCCGCCGGCCGCAATCCGGTCCGCGCACTTGGCCTTGCGCATGCAGCCATAGATCCTGGCGCGCGCAAGTTGTCCGTCAGCATCGACACCACGCCCGAAGCCGCCCCTCGCGGGCCCATCGAGGTGGCGGTCAAGGTGGATGGCGTGGCCTCGGGTGAAACGGCCTGGGCGACCATCGCCGTGGTCGATCAGGGCATCCTGAACCTGACCGGCTTTCAGGCACCCGACCCGTCAGCCTTCTACTTCGGCCAGCGCAAACTTGGCGTCGGGATTCGTGACGTCTATGGCCGCCTGATCGACGGGCTGAACGGCGCCGAAGGCACCGTCCGCTCGGGCGGGGATGCAGGCGCGCAGGCGCGGCTGCAAGCGCCGCCCCCCACCGAAGAACTGGTCGCCTATTTCTCTGGCCCGGTTCAGGTAACCGATGGCGTCGCGCGTGCCCGCTTTGACCTGCCGTCGTTCAACGGCGCAGTCAAGGTTATGGCCGTCGTCTGGTCGGGCACGTCCGTGGGTCAGGCCAATGCCGATGTGTTGGTGCGCGATCCGGTTGTAGTCACGGCCAGCCTGCCCCGATTCATGGCGCCGGGCGATGAAAGTCGCCTGCTGCTTGAAATAGTGCACGCCAGCGGTCCGTCGGGCCGGATGGGGCTGGATGTGGCCGGCAACGGCATCACGGTCGGTCAGGTGCCCTCGGGCTTTGAACTGGGTGATCAGGCCAAGGCGGTGTTCGCGGTGCCGGTCACGGCGGGCGCCGAAGGGGTGCAAACCATCACGGTCGCGCTGACGACCCCCGATGGCAAGCAACTGACAAAGACGCTGACCATCCCCGTACAGTCGAACGACCCCGAGGTTTCGCGCATGACGCGGCTGACGCTGGCCGCCGGGCAGACGCTGACCTTTGGCCCCGATGCATTCGATGGCCTGCGCCCCGGCACAGCGCAGGCGACCATCGCCATTGGCCCCATTGCGCGCCTGAATGCGCCGGGGTTGCTGGCGGCGCTTGACCGTTATCCCTATGGCTGCACCGAGCAGATCACCTCCAAGGCGCTGCCGCTGTTGTATTTCGATCAGGTGGCGAAGGCGATGGACCTGCAGGGCGCCGAAACCGTTGCACAGCGTATCGAACAGGCGGTTGCGGCAATCCTGACGAACCAGTCGGCCGAGGGTTCCTTTGGCCTGTGGTCGGCGGGCAGTGGCGATCTGTGGCTGGATTCCTATGTCACCGACTTTCTGTCGCGCGCGCGTGCGGGCGGCTATGCGGTGCCGGATGCGGCCTTTCGTCAGGCGCTGGACAATCTGCGCAATCAGGTGAACTACACCGCCGATTTTGACACAGGCGGCGAAGCGCTTGCTTATGCACTGATGGTGCTGGCCCGCGAAGGGGCGGCGGCGATTGGTGATCTGCGGTATTATGCGGATGTGAAGGGCGCTGCCTTCGGCACGGCCCTTGCCCAGGCACAACTGGGGGCAGCCCTTGCCAGCTACGGCGACCAGACCCGCGCCGACGCCATGTTCCGCCGCGCCGCGGGCCGGGTGAATGCGCTGCTTACCGCAGAGACCGAACAGATCTTTCGCGCCGATTACGGTACCAATTTCCGTGATGCGGCCGCCCTTTTGACCCTCGCGGTTGAGGCAGGTACGCAAGTGGTGGACCGCGAGGTGCTGACCGCGCGCATTGCGGCCAACACCAGCCTTCTTTCGACCCAAGAGGCGACGTGGGCGCTGATGGCCACCCACGCGCTGATCGACCGGCCCGGCGGCGATGGTATCGTGATTGACGGTCAGGTGCCGACGGGGCCGCTGGTCAAGGTGCTCGACAGCCAGGCCACGCCCGTCATGGTTGCCAACACCGGCACGCAAGCCTCGCAGATCACGCTGACCAGCTACGGCGTGCCAATGGCGGCCGAGCCTGCGGGCGGCAACGGTTATGCCATTACCCGCAACTATTATACGCTTGATGGAGAGGCGGCGTCGCTCGGGGGTTTGCGCAGCGGCGACAGGCTGGTGACAGTGTTGGAAATTACCCCGTTCGGCCGGGGCGAGGCACGTCTGATGGTCAATGACCCTCTGCCCGCAGGGTTTGAGATCGACAACCCCAACCTTATCTCCGGCGGGACACTGGTTAATCTTGACTGGTTGGGGCTGGAGGCCGAGGCACAGCATTCCGAGTTCCGGCAAGACCGTTTCCTGACCGCCATTGACCGCGCGGATAATCAGCCCTTCCGCCTTGCTTATGTGGTGCGCGCGGTGTCGCCGGGGGTGTTCCACCACCCGGCAGCCTCGGTCGAGGACATGTATCGCCCCGACTTCCGTGCGCGCAGCGAAACAGGCACACTGACCATCGCCGACTGATGCGCGCGCGGGGGATCTTCACGCTGGCGGCGGGCCTGTGGCTTGCCGCCATTGCGCGCGATGGGTGGAGCGATTGGGTCGATGCTACGGCCCTGCCCGCCCTGACCGTCCAGACGGCGGTCGAAGTGCTGGACCGCGACGGCACGCTGTTGCGCGCATATACAGTGGCCGATGGCCGCTGGCGGATGCGGGCGGATGCGGGGTCGGTGGACATCAATTACCTGCGGATGTTGGTCACCTATGAGGACAAGCGGTTCTACGACCATGCGGGCGTCGATCTGCGCGCCGCCGCGCGCGCCGTAGCGCAGGCGGCGTGGAACGGGCGTGTGGTCTCGGGCGGGTCGACCCTGACGATGCAAGTGGCTCGTCTGCTTGAGGAAAGCGGGACAGGCCGTGTGGGCGGCAAACTGCGGCAGATGCGGGTCGCCTGGGCGCTGGAGCGGCGGCTGACCAAAGACCAGATCTTGCAGCTTTATCTGCACCTTGCGCCGTTTGGTGGTAATCTTGAAGGCGTGCGGGCAGCGTCTTTCGCCTATTTCGGCAAGGAACCCCGCCGCCTGACCCCAGCCGAGGCCGCATTACTGGTGGCGATCCCGCAATCGCCCGAGGGCCGACGCCCGGACCGCGCCTTTGACCGTGCTGTGGCCGCGCGCGCCCGCGTGCTGGACCGGGCGGTGCAGGACGGAATTCTTGATCCAGGGCAGGCCGTGGCCGCGCTGACCGAACCCGTTCCCCACGCGCGCCGCCCCTTTCCCGCCCTTGCCCCCCATATGGCCGACAGGGCGCTGGCCGAGGATCCCACCTCCGAGAGGCATGTGCTGACCCTTGATGTCCGGCTGCAAAAGGCACTTGAGTCACTGGCGCGCGATGTGGTGGCCGGTCAGGGAGAGCGGATGCAGCTTGCCATCGTGGTGGCCGATCACCGCGCGGGCGAGGTGCTGGCCTCGGTCGGCTCGGCGGCCTATCAGGCGGACCGCCGCGCTGGCTTTGTTGACATGAGCGTTGCCCTGCGCAGCCCCGGGTCCACGCTGAAACCGCTGATCTACGGGCTGGCCTTCGATCAGGGTCTGGCCCACCCCGAAACGATGATCGACGACAAGGCGATGAGTTTCGGGGGCTACATGCCCCAGAACTTTGACCGCGTCTTTCGCGGCACGGTTCGCGTGCGTGAAGCGCTGCAATTGTCGCTGAACCTGCCCGTCGTGCAAATCCTGGATGCGCTGGGACCGGCCAAGTTGCTGGCGGCACTGGAAAAGGCGGGTGTTCGGGGCATCGTTCCGGGGGGGCAGCCGGGCTTGGCCATGGGTCTGGGCGGCATCGGCGTGACGTTGGAAGACATGGTGCAACTCTACGCCGCCATGGCGCGAGGGGGTGTCAGCCTGCCCCTGACACACTGGGTGGGCGGTGCGCGGACCGAGGGGCAGCGCATCTTGTCCGCGCCCGCCGCGTGGGAAGTGGGCGATATCCTTGCAGGCCTTGCCCCGCCACCCGGCGCCCCCGCCAACCGGCTGGCTTACAAGACAGGTACCAGCTACGGCCACCGCGACGCATGGGCCATTGGCTATGACGGACGGCATGTGATCGGTATCTGGATGGGGCGGCCCGATGGCACTCCGGTGCCCGGGGTGTTCGGGGCCGAAGTGGCGGCGCCGGTCTTGTTTCAGGCCTTTGCCCGCCTGAAACGCCAGCTCGATCCACAGCCCCCTGCCCCGCCCGCAACCTTGCTGATCGCTAACGCCCAGCTTCCGCAACCCTTGCAACGCTTTCGCTCGCGCGCTGCCGCGTTTCAGGATGGGGCTGACGCGCCGACACTGACGTTTCCGCCAGACGGGGCCGAAGTAGAGTTGCTGAATGGCGCTCTGATGGCGCGGGTGCAAGGCGGGGCCGCGCCCTTTACATGGATGGCGGACGGCGTGCCGCTGGTTGTGCAAGACCGGGCACGGCAGACGATGCTGACGCTGTCCGGCCTTGGGTTTGTGACCCTGTCGGTGATTGATGCCGAAGGGCGTTCCGCCCGCGCATCGGTGCGCGTGCGCTGATCAGACCCGCGCGATGGCAAGCGCGATGCCCTGCCCGCCGCCGATGCACATGGTGATCAGCGCGGTCAGGCCGCCCGACCGCTCCAACTCATGCAGCGCCTTGACGGTCAGCATCGCACCCGTGGCCCCCACCGGATGGCCGAGGGCAATTGCGCCGCCGTTCACGTTCACCCGTGCGGGATCAAGGCCCAGCTCGCGGTTCACCGCGATAGCCTGTGCGGCAAACGCCTCATTCGACTCGACCACATCGAAATCGCCGGGCTTCATCCCCAGCCTGGCGCACAGCAACTGCACCGCCGGGACCGGACCGATGCCCATCACCTTGGGGTCCACCCCTGCATGGGCATACCCCATCACCCGTGCCCGTGGCTTCAGCCCCGGCGCATGGCCGCGCGACAGAACCAGCGCCGCCGCACCATCATTGATGCCGCTCGCGTTGCCCGCCGTTACGGTACCGTCCTTTTGAAACACCGGCTTCAGGGCGGAAAGCTGCTCAAGGCTGGAAGCTTTGGGGTGTTCGTCGGTATCAAAGCGCACCGGGCCTTTGCGCGTGGAAATCTCGATGGGCACGATCTGCGCGGCAAAACGCCCGGCAGCAATGGCATCGCCGGCGCGGCGCTGCGATTCCAGCGCATACGCGTCCTGCGCCGCGCGGCTGATGCCATGCTCGGCCGCCACGTTTTCCGCCGTCACCCCCATGTGCCCGGTGCCAAACGGGCAGGTCAGCGCACCCGTCATCATGTCGATGGCGCGCGTGTCGCCCATCTTCTGGCCAAAACGTGCGGCAGACAGGATGTGGGGCGAACGGCTCATGCACTCGGCCCCGCCCGCCACGGCGATATCGGCATCGCCGAGCATCAGGATCTGCACCGCCGAGACAATGGCCTGCGCGCCCGAACCACACAACCGGTTGACGTTCATCGCAGGGGTAGTTTCAGGGATGCCCGCCTGCATCGCCGCGACGCGTGCCAGATACATGTCGCGCGGTTCTGTGTTGATCACATGCCCCATGACCACATGGCCCACGCGGCCCGGCGCCACATCCGCGCGGGCAAGGGCGGCCCGGATGGCATGGGTGGCAAGCTCTATGGGGGAAACGCCGGCAAGGCTGCCGCCAAAGCTGCCGATGGCGGTGCGGGCGGCGGACAGGATGAAGATATCGTCTGGCATGGGGCTGCTCCTTGATCAAATGCACAATAGCGGATTTGGAAAGCCAATGGGAGGTGACGTGGCGTTGACTTTGCCCATGGCGCGCCCGAGGAATAGGCCCGCTGTCCCTTTCCCCAACCTGAGGATTCCATGCGCGATCTGATCCGGGCCCATGCGGGCCTGCTGTTGGCCGGTGTCGCCACCTTCGTGATGATGGGGGCGGGGCAGTCGATGTATGGCCCGGCCCTGCCTGCCTTTGCCCGTGATCTGGCACTGGGCGAGGCGCAGGCGGCTTGGTTGATCTCGGCGCATTGGGTTGGGTGCGCGGCCGGGGTAGGGTTCATGTATGCCGGTGGCGCAGCGGTTACGCCGCGCGTGACCGTGGCCGGAATGGCCTTGGGGTCGGCGCTGGTGGCGACAGGGTTGGGCGTCGCGGTGACGTTTCTGGGTGCGCTGGTGTTTGGCGCGGGCTACGGCGCAGCGACGGTGGTGTTCAACCCGCGCGTGCTGCGCGCCTTTGGGGCGCGGGGGACGTCGATGCTCAGCCTGCTGAACGCCAGTTTCGGGATCGGGGCGATTGCGGCGCCGCTGGTGTTTGTCTGGCTGGGGTCGGTGCCCGCCCGCGCCTTTGGCGTGGTGGCGGTGCTGGCGGTGCTGATCTGGCTGATTGCGGGGCCTGCGGGGCGCGGTCAAGGGGCGGCAGCACCCCGTCCGACGGGCAGTTTCAACCCAAGGCCGGGACTTATGTTGTTCGCCGTGTTCGGCATCGGGCTTGAAGCCTGCCTGATTGGCCTTGGCCCGACAGCCCTGATCGCCACCGGAGTGGGGGAAGAGGACGCCGCCCGTCGCCTGAGCGCGTTCTTCGTGGCCTTTCTTGGCGCGCGGGTGGCGCTTGTCTTTGGCGCGCATCTGGTGGCGCCGTTTTCGCTGTTCCTTGGGGCGATGGGGCTTGCCGGTCTGCTGGGGGCCATCGCGGCGGTGGGTGATCCCGGCGTGGGCTTCATGTTGATCGGGCTGCCCGCAGGTGTGTTCTTTCCGGCCTTCTATGTGGCCGCCAGCCGGGCGATGGGCGACGATGCCCGCGTTCCGGCCACGATCATTGCTGCCGGACTGCTGGGCGGGATCGCGGCGCCCGTCGTGATGGGCCCCGCGGTGGTCCATATTGGCGAGCGTGGTTTCTTTTGGGTGATCGCCGCCGTGGCTACCGGTGTTGTGCTGGCGGGCCTTGCTGCGCGACACAGGTTGCCGGCACTGCGACAGGCCAGCTAGACTGCACGCGACGGAGGACCCCATGGCAACAACCCCATCGCACGGTGAAAGCAAGATCCGGCTCGCAATCTCGGCGGTAGGGCTGGGTCTGCTGGTGGGTGTGGTCATCGTTCAGGGCTGGCCCGAGGGGCCGGGGCTGATCGAGGTGTTTGGCGTGGCCGGGCTGTTCTTCGGCGCTTCGGCTGTCATGGCAATCCGGGGGCTTTTGCGATGACGGTGTGGCTGGTGGTGCAGGGGCTGGTGTTTGCGCTCTGGGCTTTTGTGGCGTTTCGCGCCTTGTTTCGTCTGTTCGGTGTGATGCAAAGGCAAGGCGATCAGGCCCTGCCGGGCTTTGCGGCAACGCTGGTCGCTGCCCGTGTATTCTGGCGGGATCCGGCCTTTGCGCGGGACCGACGGCTGCTTTTGTGGCTGATGGTGATCCTGTTTGCCTTGTCGACAGGCTTTGCAGCAAACAGCTAGATTGCTTGCGGCTCCATGCGCACGCGGCCGGTCCGGGTCAGGCGATACACATCGGTGCCTTCGATCACGATGGCCGAAAGCGGACCGCCATACGCGGCTGAACTGTCGATGTTCACCCGGTTCCCGTAATGCGCAGGCGCGTCGATGGCCGTGTGGCCATGAACGATCAGCGCTTCATGTGCGGTAGTCACCTCAAGAAAACCTGTGCGGATCCAGACAAGGTCGGTTTCGTCCTGCTGGTCCACAGGCACGCCGGGGCGAATGCCTGCATGAACAAAGATCGCAGCCCCTGCCCGGTGCCATGTCGGGCGGGAATTCAGAAAATCGCGGTGCGCAGCGGGCACGGCTGCAACCGCATCCGCATGAACGGGCGCGACGGGACGATCAGAGGCGTTCTTCACGCCATAAGATGCAAGCGTCGTGGCTCCGCCCAGCCTGGGGTGCAACCATGTGTAATTGGAATTGAGACCAGCATCCTGCGCGCCGTGATCGTCCAGAAACAGGGTGAACATCCTGTCATGATTGCCCTTGAGCACCACCCAATCCTCGCCCCGCGCCACGCCTGCGCGCAGGTATTCGACGATTCCCGCCGAGGCTGGCCCCCGATCCACAAGATCGCCCAAGTGAACAATGGTGCCGGGCCCGTGCCCGGCCATGTCGATCGCGATCAGATCGTGAACATGATGCAGCAGGTCGAGATGACCGTGAATGTCGCCAATAGCATAGGTGCGCATGATCCGGGCCTTTCGCAGCTAGACGCCCGGGGGGCGCTGCCCCCGGACCCCCGGAGTATTTCAAAAGCGGCAAGGCGGGAAGGGAAAAGGGCGGGGGCGGGGGGCCCGAATGCCGGGACGGCCCCCTTCCTCTGCCCACCTTTTGCGGTGGTCAGGCCACGTCGAATTGCAGCGGACGGACCTGCAGAAACATACCTGTGGATTCAAGCGTATCGACCACCTTGGGATCGATCGCCTGATCAAGATATAACAGCGCAATCGCCTCTTGGCCCTGGGCGGAGCGACCGAGTGTGAAGTTGGCGATGTTCACGCCGTTCTTGCCCATGGTCATGCCCAAAAGGCCGATGATGCCCGGCACATCCTCGTTCGTGGTGTAAAGCATGTGGGCGCCGATTTCAGCATCGATGTTGATGCCCTTGATCTGAATGAAACGCGGCTTGCCATCGGAAAAGCAGGTGCCCGCGACCGAACGTTCGCGCGTTTCCGTCACCATGGTGATCTTGATGTAGGCATCGAAGGCGCCCGATTTGTCCTGCCGGGTTGTGGACACCTGAATGCCGCGATCCTTGGCGATGATCGGGGCCGAGACCAGATTCACATCCGGGTTGGAGGTCTTCAGCACACCCGCAATGGCCGCGCAATTCAGCGCAGCAAGGTTCATCGCGGCAACCGTGCCGTCATACAGTATGTTGATGGCCTTTATCGGCTCGTCCGTCATCTGCCCGATAAAGGCGCCAAGATGGCTGGCAAGCCTGATCCACGGGCCCATCACAACGGCCTCTTCGGCAGTGACAGACGGCATGTTCAGCGCGTTTTGTACGGCGCCTGTCAAAAGGTAATCCGACATCTGTTCGGCCACCTGCAGCGCCACGTTTTCCTGCGCCTCCGAGGTTGAGGCGCCCAGATGCGGGGTGACAACCACGTTTGGCAGATTGAACAGCGGGTTTTCGGTGGCGGGTTCGACCTCGAACACATCAAGGGCCGCGGCAGCCACATGGCCAGACTTCAGCGCCTCGGCCAAAGCAGTCTCATCAATCAGGCCGCCGCGGGCGCAGTTGATGATCCTTACCCCCTTTTTCGTCTTGGCAATGTTCTGTGCCGACAGAATGTTGCGGGTCTTGTCGGTCAGCGGCACATGCAACGTGATGAAATCGGCGCGGGCCAGAAGATCATCAAGCTCGACCTTGGTCACGCCCATTTGCACGGCACGTTCGTCCGACAGGAAGGGGTCATAGGCGATAACCTTCATGTGCAGCCCAAGGGCGCGGTCGCATACAATGCCGCCGATATTCCCCGCGCCAATCACGCCAAGCGTCTTGTTGAACAACTCGACCCCCATGAAGCGCGACTTTTCCCATTTTCCGGCATGGGTCGAGGCATTGGCCTCGGGCAGTTGGCGGGCGGCAGCGAACATCATGGCGATGGCATGCTCGGCGGTGGTGATCGAATTGCCGAAGGGGGTGTTCATCACGATGATGCCCCTTTTCGAAGCGGCAGGGATATCGACGTTGTCGACGCCAATACCCGCACGCCCGATCACCTTCAGCCGGGTGGCAGCGGCCAGCAGCTTTTCGGTGGCCTTGGTGGCCGACCGGATGGCAAGGCCGTCATATTGGTCGATGATGGCGGCAAGCGCCTCTTTGTCCTTGCCGAGTTTGGGCATGTAATCGACCTCGACCCCGCGGTCACGGAAGATCTGGACGGCGGTTTCGGAAAGCTCATCAGAAACGAGAACGCGGGGGGCCATGGTGGGCTCCTATTGTGAATTCGGGGGGGGGAAGAAAATGGATGCGCCGACGGGGCGCACCCGATGGGCTATTGCGCTGCGATTTCCGCGCGGAACGCGTAAGCGATCCAAGGCATCAGGGCGGCCACATCGGCGGTTTCCACCGTCGATCCGCACCAGATGCGCAGACCCGCAGGCGCGTCGCGGTAGGCGCCAATGTCATAGGCCACGCCCGCTTTTTCCAGCCGCTTGGACACGGCTTTGGCAAACGCCTCGCCATCTTTGATGCGCGGATCGGCGAATTTCAGGCAAACGCTGGTCGTCGAGGCCGTCGCAGGGTCTTCGGCAAGGTTTTGCAGCCACGGGTTTGCGGCACAGAAATCCCACACCACCTGCGCATTGGCCTGCGCGCGGCCCACCAGACCGGCCAGACCGCCCACCGATTGCGCCCATTTCAGCGACACTAGGTAGTCCTCAACCGCCAGCATTGACGGCGTATTGATCGTCTCGCCCACGAAAATGCCTTCGATCAGCGTGCCCTTGGAGGTCAGGCGGAAAATCTTCGGGAGGGGCCATGCTGGGGTGTAGGTTTCCAACCGCTCAACCGCGCGCGGCGACAGGATCAGCATGCCGTGCGCGCCTTCGCCGCCCAGAACCTTTTGCCACGAGAATGTCGTCACATCCAGTTTGTCCCACGGCAGATCCATCGCAAAAGCAGCAGAGGTCGCGTCGCAGATGGTCAGGCCCTTGCGGGTGGCGGGGATGGCATCGGCATTTGGCAGGCGCACGCCGCTTGTGGTGCCATTCCACGTGAACACCACGTCGCTGTCGAAATCGACAGTCGTCAGGTCAACGATCTGGCCATAGGCCGCGACCGTCACTTTTGCGTCCAGCTTGAGTTGCTTGACCGCATCGGTGATCCAGCCGCTTCCGAACGACTCCCACGCCAGCATCTCGACCGGGCGGGCGCCAAGCAGGGTCCACATTGCCATTTCGACCGCGCCGGTGTCCGAACCGGGCACGATGCCGATGCGGTAGTCATCAGGCACGCCAAGAATGATGCGCGTCAGGTCAATCGCCTCGCGCAGCTTGGCCTTGCCGACAGCCGCACGGTGCGACCGCCCGAGGGGGGCGTCACAGAGCATATCAAGGGAATAGTTGGGGATCTTGGCGCAAGGGCCAGAGGAAAAGCGCGGATTTGCCGGGCGCTGTGCCGGGGGGGTCATATCAAGCATGGTATCCTTACAGATAAATGCCCTTCGTTGGGGAAGGGTGTCCCACTGACGTGGCTATAGCGGGGCGCGCTCTGGCACAAGCGGGAAAATCGCGTTAATGCGGCGCAACACGCGGCAAAAGCGACGCGGATGTTCACGATCGGAACCCTTGTCCGGAAAGATTGCCCACCATGTTCATCGCCACATTGCTGACTAATCCTGCCACCCCGCGTCTTGATCGCAGCGCCGTTGAGTCGTTGCGCAATGCCTGGGGCGGGGGGGATGCGGTGTGGCTGGATCCCGGGGTGGCGGCCGAGTTTGCGCTGACCGCGATGCCCGCAAATCTGTGGGAGGTGTGGGACGGATTGCAGACTCTTGGCATTGATCTGGCGGTGCAGGTGACCGCGGGGCGTCGCAAGCGACTGTTGATCGCGGACATGGACAGCACCATGATTCAGCAGGAATGCATCGACGAGTTGGCGGATGAGGCAGGGGTGGGCGCGCATGTGGCAGCGATCACCCGGCGCGCGATGAATGGCGATCTGGGTTTTGAAGACGCGCTGATCGAACGGGTGGGCCTGCTGAAAGACTTGCCCGAGGAGGTGATTGCCCGCGTGATCCGTGACCGGATCACCCTGATGCCGGGGGGGCGGGTGCTGCTGGACACGATGAAGGCCAACGGGGCGCATACGGCGCTGGTATCGGGCGGATTTACCGCATTTGCCGCCGCCATTGCCGCCAGCTTGGGCTTTCACGAATATCGCGCAAATACCTTGCTGATCACCGATGGCAAATTGGCCGGGGCGGTAGGGATGCCGATCCTTGGCCGCGCGGCCAAGGTCGAAGCGCTGAAAGAGGTTTCCGAACGCCTCGGGATTACGCCTGCACAGGCGATTGCTGTGGGCGATGGGGCGAACGATCTGGGGATGCTGGGACTTGCCGGGGCGGGGGTGGCGCTGCATGCCAAGCCTTCGGTGCAGGCGGAATGCGCCATGCGCGTCAATCACGGGGATCTGACGGCGCTGTTGTATCTGCAGGGCTATGCGCGCTCAGACTTCGCCGGATAAGGAGGGGGGCCTCTGAGACGCCCCCCTTTGGCACTTTATCTGATGCGGCGTTCGTCCCTGGCGTCAAAGGCCATCACATGCGCCGGATCAAACGCGATCCCTACCATATCTCCCATCTTTACCGACGGATCATCACGCGATTCGATAACCAGTTTTTCGCCAGAGGGCGCGGAGACGTGCAAGAAGCTGACGCCGCCAAGGGCTTCGGTCAACTCGACGCGGTGGGTCGCTCCGGGGGCGAGGCTCAGGTGCTGCGGGCGGATGCCAAGAGTAACGGGCTGGCCCGCATCGGGCAGACGCACACGCATCGTGACCGGGTCCACCAATCCGGCGCAGGCAACGCGGCCCGCGCCTTCGACTGTACCCGCCACGAAGTTCATCGCCGGACTGCCGATAAAGCCCGCGACGAACTTGTTGTCGGGGTCGTGATACAACTCCAGAGGTGCTCCGACCTGTTCGACCCGGCCCTTGCGCAGCACCACGATCTTGTCGGCAAGCGTCATCGCCTCGACCTGATCATGGGTCACATAGATCATCGTGGCGCCGATCTCGCGGTGCAGACGGGCGATTTCCACCCGCATTTCCACCCGCAACTCGGCATCGAGGTTCGACAGCGGCTCGTCGAACAGGAACACCTCGGGGCCGCGCACGATGGCCCGGCCGATAGCCACGCGCTGCCGCTGACCGCCGGACAGGGCCTTGGGCTTGCGCGCCAGATAATCGTCCAGCTTCAGGATGCGGCTGGCCTCGGCCACCTTGGCGTCGATCGTGGCTTTGGGGTGGCCCGTCATCTTCAGGCCAAAGCCCATGTTTTCGGCCACGGTCATGTGGGGGTAAAGGGCATATGTCTGGAAAACCATCGCCACCCCCCGCTCGGACGGGTCGGCCCGCGTCACGTCACGGTTGCCGATGTTGATGCGGCCATCAGTGGTTTCCTCCAACCCCGCGACCATGCGCAGCAATGTGGATTTGCCACAGCCCGAGGGGCCGACAAACACGCAAAACTCGCCATCCGCGATCTCGAGGTCCACCCCGTGGATCACCTGCACGTCGCCATAGCGTTTGACCACACGGTTCAGTGTAACTCCGGTCATCAGTCCCTCCCCCTTCACCCCATTCTGTCGGGGCTGTCATTCCTGTTCCGGAAAGCGCCAGCTTTCCGCCTCGGCGGCGATCCGTGCCGCGCATGTCTTGATAAGGTCTGCCTGCGCCTCAAGCGCGACAAGCGTGCTGCGCGCGGTGGTCGATGTCACCGACAGCGCCCCCAATACCCGGCCTGACCGGGCCAGAATGGGCACCGCGCAGCAGATGATTCCCGGCTCATGCTCTTCGCGGTCAAAGGCGTGGCCACGAACGCGAATCACTGCAAGCTCAGCCCGCAATTTGTCGGGCGTGTTCAGGGTCTGATCGGTGAACCGATGAAACGACTGTCGCGAGATGGCGCTTTCGACCGCGGATTCCGGCATAAAGGCCAGCATCGCCTTGCCCACCCCGGTGCAATAGGCCGGACCCACCTTGCCCGCCTGGCTGAACATCTCTACCGGGCGTGCCGCGTTACGTTTGTCAACGTAAAGCACCTGCCCCAGATCCATCTGGGCCAAATGCACTGTCTCGCCGGTTTCTTGTGCCAATTCATCAAGATAGGGCCGTGCCAGCGGCGCCAGCGACGATTGCGCCCAAGCGGCATGGGCCAGCCGCACCAGCCGCACCCCCAGCGCATAGGTGCCGCGATCATCGTCGAACGCCAGCATCCTCTGATGCGTCAAGGTTTGCAAAAAGCGGTAGAGCGTCGCCTTGGGATAGGGCGACTTTTCCAGCAGATCGGAAAAGCGCACGGGCCGGCCGTGGCTGGCAACCATGTCCAGCACATCCAGCGCCTTGCCCACCGTTCCGTCTGCGTGGCCTTCCGACCCCATGCCGCACCGCCTTTTGCTGCCAGTTGACAGCTTAGACGATACCGGATTATGTTTTCAATATTCAAGACTAAGTTTCACATAATGGAACCAAAGGGAGGAAACCATGGTCCGTTTCGCAAAGGGCACGATTGCCCTGACGGCGGCTTTGTTGCTGTCGACCGCCGCACATGCACAACAGCGTGTGCTGAAATACAATGCCGACTACGATCCAATTCCGCTGGCCGCAATGGAAGCGCTGATTGCCGATTTCGAGGCTGCGAACCCCGATGTCGACGTGCAGCTGAACAATTTCGACCATGAAGGCTACAAGACCGCCATCCGCAACTTCCTGAGCGCGGACAGCCCCGATCTGGCGAATTGGTATGCCGGAAACCGGATGGCGCCATTTGTCGCTGCCGGTCAGTTCATGGATGTGTCGGACGTGTGGGAGGCCAATGGCCTCGGCGATGCGCTGGCCTCGGCCAAGGCGTCGATGACCATTGATGGCAAGCAGTGGGGCGTGCCCTACACCTACTACCAGTGGGGCATCTACTTCAACCGCGACGCCTACAAGGCCGCCGGTGTGGAAGAGCCCAAGACCTGGGACGAATTCGTGGCGAACTGCGAAAAATTCGCGGCGGCGGACATCGACTGCCTGACCACCGGCACCAAGGCGCTGTGGCCCGGGGCAGGTATCTTCGATTACATGAACCTGCGCACCAACGGGTATGAGTTCCACATGGATCTGGCCAATGGCAAGATCGAGTGGACCGATCCGCGCGTCCGTGAGACGTTTGCGAACTGGGCGAAGATCCAGCCTTACATCACCAAGAACCACGCGGCCATCGACTGGCAGGATGCGGCGGCGCTGCTGGTGCAGGGCAAGGCTGCGAACTATGTGATGGGCAACTTTGCCGTCGGCGTCTTCAAGGAAGGCGGCATGACCAACGACAACCTCGGTTTCATGGTGTTCCCGGAAATCACCCCCGGCATCCCGCGCGCCGAAGAGGCCCCGACCGATACGATTCACATCCCGGCTGGTGCGAAGAACGTCGACGACGCCAAGCTGTTCCTCGCATTCGTTGCCTCGGCCGATGCGCAGACCAAGCTGAACGCCGCCATCGGCCAGCTTCCGACCAACAAGAACTCGACCGTGGCCGCGGATGACCCGTTCATCTCGGCCGGTTTCGAATCGCTGTCCAACGCCTATGCGTTGGCCCAGTTCTTCGACCGTGACGCGCCTGCCGAAATGGCAAAGGCCGGCATGGAAGGCTTCCAGGAGTTCATGGTCAAGCCTGAAAACCTGGATGCGATCCTTGAGCGTCTCGAGAAGACCCGCAAGAACGTCTACAAATAAGACGCTGCACGCGCACACGATCGGGGCAGGACGGCACCTTCTCGCTGCCCTGCCCCACAACAGCCCCGAGGGCGCGTCCTCGGGGCCTTTTCGTCCCTGCATCCGCGAGGTCACCGCGTGGCTACATCCGCCCCCACCCGTCGCCCGATGAACCAGCGCACGCTTGCGCCCGTGCTGTTCCTTGCGCCCGGCATCCTGATGTTCCTGATCTATGTGGTCATTCCCATCTTTCAGTCGATGTGGATCAGCTTTTTCGACTGGGACGGCTTGGGCGAAAAGGTCTGGGTGGGCACGGCGAATTATGTCGAGTTGATGGACGACGATGCGTTCTACACCTCGCTGAAGAACAACGTGATCTGGCTGGTGCTTTACATGCTCGCGGTGCCAGCGGGCCTGATGATCGCGATTTTCCTGAACCAGACGATTGCGGGCATGCGCGCCTACAAGTCGCTGTTCTTCTTTCCCTTCGTGATTTCGCAGGTGGTCGTGGGCCTGATGTTTTCGTGGTTCTATGCCCCGAATTTCGGCTTGTTCTACAACATCATCGAATGGTTCACCGGCACCGGCATCGCCATTCTGGCCGAAGATAAATACGTCACCTACGGTATCATCGCGGCGGGCCTTTGGCCGCAGATTGCCTACGTGATGATCCTGTATCTGACGGGTCTGAACAACGTGGCCCCCGATCAGGTCGAGGCCGCCCGTCTGGATGGCGCCAAGGGCTGGAAGATGCTGTGGTATGTAATCTTGCCACAACTTCGCCCCGCCACCTTCATCGCTGTCGTCGTCACGGTCATCGGAGCCCTGCGTTCATTCGATCTGGTGTCGATCATGACGGATGGCGGCCCCTATGGCTCCAGCCGCGTGCTGTCGTTCTACATGTATGAAAAGGCGCTGTCGGAATACGGGTTTCGGATGGGCTACGGGGCCGCTATTGCGGTTGTCCTGTTTGCCATCATGATGATTTTCATCTCGGGCTTCATCTGGAAGATGTGGCGCGACGAGACGGAGCGTTAAGCCATGTTTCCACGCCCTATCGAGCAACTGTCGCCGACCACGCGCACGCTTTACAAGATTGCGGTTCCGGTGGCGCTGGTCCTGTGGCTGTTGCCACTTCTGGGGGTGGCGGTCACGTCCCTGCGTCCTGCGTCCGACCTTGCACAGGGCAATTATTTTGGCATGCCCTCATCCATCGCGTTCGAGAATTACGCCCTCGTGTTCCAGAACACGCCGATGTTCAAATACATGATGAACTCGTTCTATGTGACGATCCCTACCGTGATCGGTGCCGTGGCCCTGTCATGCATGACCGGGTTTGCGCTGGCGGTGTACCGGTTTCCGTCGAACATGATCGTGTTCTTCCTGTTCGTGGCCGGCAACTTTGTGCCCTTCCAGATTCTGATGGTGCCGGTGCGCGACCTGACGCTGAGTTTGGGGATGTACAACACCTGGTATGGGCTGGCCCTGTTTCACATCGCGTTCCAGTCGGGCTTCTGCACGCTGTTCATGCGCAATTTCATCCGGTCCCTGCCGTTCGAGTTGATCGAGGCCGCGCGGGTTGAAGGCGTGGCGGAATGGCGGATTTTCTGGTTCATCGTGATCCCGCTGATGCGCCCGGCCATCGCTGCGCTTTCGGTGCTGGTGTTCACCTTCATCTGGAACGATTTCTTCTGGGCAACCGTGCTGACCAACAGCCCTGATACGCAGCCGGTCACAGCGGGCCTGTCGTCGCTGAACGGGCAGTGGATCGCGCAATGGCATCTGGTGTCGGCGGGTTCGATTCTGGCCGCCCTGCCCCCGGTGGCCATGTTCTTTCTGATGCAAAAACACTTCATCGCGGGCCTGACACTGGGGGCGGTCAAGTGATGCAATGGCGGATCGACGCCGGGACGCAGACCCTTGCGCTGTCTTCGGACGGGGGCATCCCGCAGGTGATCTGGTGGGGGGACGCCCTGTCCGAGGCCGAGGATCTGGGCCAGTTGGCAGCCGCCGCCATGCAGGATCTGACGGGCGGAATGCTTGACAGGCTGCCAGTGCTGTCGCTGTGCCCCGAATCTGGCCGCGCGTTTCATGGCCAGCCGGGACTGATCTGCGCAGAAGAGGATGGCACGCCGCTGCACCCGGTTTTTGCCTTTGATCATGCCCAAACCGGGCCATCGACCCTTGCGCTGGTCTGCACGGGCGATGGCATCACGCTGACCCACACTTTCACCGCGCATCCGACGGGTGTGTTCACCTTGCGCACCGATCTGGCCGCCGACCGCCCGATCCGGCTGACATGGCTGGCCGCGCCGGTTCTGCCTGCGCCACAATCGGGGCAGCAGATGATCGACGTCTCGGGCCGCTGGATTGGTGAGTTTCAGCTGATCCGCACCCCCTGGGCCCCTGGCATCCGGATGCGTGAGGCGCGGACGGGCCGTTCAGGGCATGAGCATCCGCCCTATCTGATTCTGCCCGATATGGGCTGCACCAATACGGCGGGCGCAGCCCATGCCCTGCATCTGGCCTGGTCGGGCGGGCATCGGATGATCGCCGAAGAATTGCCCGATGGCCGCAGAATGGTGCAGTTCGGTGCAACATCGGGCGCAGAAACCGCGCCGGGCCGTGCCTTCTCCAGCCCTGATCTGATCGTCGCCCATTCGACACACGGGCTGAACGGCATAGCCGCGGCTCTGTCGGCCGACCTGCGTGACCGTGTGGTGCAATGGCCATCCTCGCGCCCGCGCCCCGTGCACTACAACTGCTGGGAGGCTGTCTATTTCAACCACACCTTGCCCGACCTGACCGACATCGCCACCCGTGCCGCCGCAATCGGGGCCGAGCGGTTTGTGCTGGATGACGGTTGGTTCGGCGCACGCGATGATGACACCAGCAGTCTGGGTGACTGGACCGTTGACGCCCGGAAATGGCCCGATGGGCTGCACCCGCTGATCAATCACGTCCAAAGCCTTGGGATGACGTTCGGCTTGTGGTTCGAGCCTGAAATGGTCAACCCGGACTCGGATCTGATGCGCGCGCACCCTGACTGGATGTTGGGCCGCGCCGATCAGGTGACAGGGCGCAACCAGATGGTTCTGAACCTTGGCCTTGGCCCGGTGCGCGACCACTTGTTTGCCGCCATCAGCGCAGTCCTTGGCGACCATGCCATCGACTACATCAAATGGGATCACAACCGCCTGCTGCCCGTGGTGGACGCCGACCAGACGCGGGGGATGTACGCCTTGCTGGACCGGCTGCGCGCCGCGCATCCGACGGTCGAGATCGAAAGCTGCGCCAGCGGCGGCGGGCGGATTGATGCAGGCATTCTGGCCCGCACGCACCGCGTCTGGCTGTCTGACAGCAACGACGCGCTTGAGCGTTTGCGAATCCAGCATGACGCGGCGCTGTTCGTGCCCTCGGCCATCACCGGCAGCCATGTCGGCCCGCGCAAATCGCACACCTCGGGGCGCATTCTGCCGATGGCCTTCCGCGCCTGGGTGGCCGCACAGCGCCACATGGGGTTCGAGATGGACTTGCGTGAGTTGACCGAAGATGAGGCGGAAACGCTGACCGCCATCACCGCCTGGTACAAGGCAAATCGCGACTGGTTGATGGCGGGCACCATTCACCGCCTCGATTCGGCCGATCCGGCTGTGACGGCCGAGATGCAGATTGCTGCAGACGGCGCGCGCTTTGTGCTGTTTGCTGGCCAATCCGAGGCCAGCGCCCAGATCCTGCCGCGCCCACTGCGGCTGACGGCGCTTGACCCGCAGGCGCGCTACCGCGTGACCTTGCGCAACGCCGCCGACCGCCCGCGGCAATCGCGCGGGCCCAATGCCCTGAAAACCGGACCACTGGTCTTGACGGGGCAGGCGCTGATGGGGCAAGGGCTGACCCTGCCCGTCGCCTGGCCCGCAACCATGTGGGTCGTGGAAGGAGAGCGTCTGTGACCCCAGCGCATCAGAAACCCGGCCAGAAACCCCTCTGGATTGCCGTCGATTGGGGCACATCGAACCTGCGCGCATGGGCCATGGGGCAGGAAAGCATTCTGGCCGAGGCTGCGTCGGATGACGGTATGGGGCGCCTGACAAAGCCCGCGTTCGAACCCGCCCTTCTGCGCCTGATCGATCCCTGGCTTGGCCACGGCGTTACCCCCGTGATCGCCTGCGGCATGGTCGGCAGCCGTCAGGGATGGCACGAGGCACCTTACCGCGCGGTGCCCTGCACCCCGCTTGATGCAACCGGGTTGGTGCAGGTGCCGGTGGCTGACCCGCGGATCACCGTGCAGATTGCTCCGGGGCTGAAGCAGATCAAACCCGCCGACGTGATGCGCGGGGAAGAAACGCAAATCGCAGGGGCCTTGACGCTGAACCCCGGCTTTGACGGCGTGATCTGCCTGCCCGGCACCCATTCCAAATGGGCCCATATCTCGGCGGGCGAGGTGGTCAGCTTTCAGACCTTCCTCACGGGCGAGTTGTTTGCCCTGATCTCGGGTCAGTCGGTCTTGCGGCATGGCATGGCAGGCGACGGCTGGGATGAACTGGCGTTCGATGCGGCCCTGTCCGATGCGCTTTCGCGCCCCGAACGCTTTGGCGCCGCCCTGTTTTCACTGCGGGCCGAAGGCCTGATCGCGGGCCTGTCGGCGCCATCGGCGCGGGCGCGGCTGTCGGGTCTGTTGATCGGGATCGAGCTTGCGGCGTCGCGCCCCTATTGGTTGGGGCAGGCGGTGGCGCTGATCGGATCATCGGCCCTTTGCCAAGTCTACGCCCGTGCGCTAAAATCCGTTGGGGCCGAGGCGCGATTACTGCCCGGAACCGAATGCACACTTGCGGGCCTTGCGTCGCTTGCCCGCCAGCCGGAGGCGACACGATGACCGACCGCAACCTTATTGCCATCCTGCGCGGGATCACCCCGCCCGATGCCGAGGCCGTGGCACGCGCGCTTGTGACCGCCGGGATCACCCGGATCGAGGTGCCGCTGAACTCGCCCGATCCCTTTGCCTCAATTGCCGCCATTGCAGGGGCGGTGGGGGATGCAGCCCTGATCGGCGCCGGCACCGTACTGACGCCCGCCGACGTGGGACGGGTGCAAGATGCGGGCGGGCGGCTTATCGTCTCGCCCAATTGCGACAAGGCCGTGATCGCCGAGACCAAGGCCCGCGGGATGCATTCTTGGCCCGGCGTGATGACGCCGACCGAGTGTTTCGCCGCGCTGCATGCAGGCGCGGATGGGTTGAAGCTGTTCCCAGCCAGCCTGATCGGGCCGGATGGCGTAAAGGCGATGCGCGCCGTTCTGCCGCGCGCGACCCCGCTTTATGCTGTTGGTGGCGCGGGGCCTGCGAATTTTGTCGTCTGGTTGAACGCGGGATGCGCAGGCTTCGGCATCGGTACGGCACTTTATACCCCAGGTCTGGCTGTGGATGAGGTGGTGCTGCGCGCCCAAGTCATTGTCGCCGCCTTTGACGCAGCGATGGCTTCGCTATGATATTTGACAACCGCCCCTGCGAGTTGGGCGAAGGCCCGCTTTGGCACCCGCTGCGCAAGCAACTGTTCTGGTTCGACATCCTGAACCGCCGCCTGCTTTCGCGCAGCGGGGATGGCCCGCAGGAATGGCACTTTGCCGATATGGTCAGTGCGGCAGGCTGGATCAGCCATGACGAATTGCTGATCGCTTCGGAACGCGCGCTGTTTCGGTTCAACGTCGAGACGGGGGAAAAGGCCCATGTACGGGGGCTGGATCTGGAAACGTCGACCACCCGGTCAAACGACGGCCGCGCCGACCCGCAGGGCGGTTTCTGGATCGGGACGATGGGCAAAAAAGCCGAAGCGGGCGCGGGGGCCATCTGGCGCTTTTATCGGGGAGAGGTCCGCAAGATCTATCCCGACATCACCATTCCGAACGCCATTTGCTTTCCCGACGCGCGCACGGCGCAGTTCACCGATACGGTCACGGGCCGCGTCATGCGTGTGCGAATTGATGCGGCGGGGTGGCCTGTGGGGCAGCCGGAGGCGTTTCTTGACCTGACGGCCGAGGGGCTGAACCCCGATGGCGCGGTGATCGACGCGGATGGTGTGATGTGGCTTGCGGAATGGGGGGCCGCGCGCGTGGCGGCCTACGGCCCCGATGGCACGCGTCTGCGGACCGTGGCCTTCGACGCGCCCCATACCTCGTGCCCCGCGTTTGGCGGCGATACGCTGTATTGCACGACGGCCCTGCAAGGCATGGATGATGCCGCCCGCGCGGCCCATCCCCACGCGGGCATGACCTTTGCCGCCGCTGGCGTGGCAAGAGGCAAGCCAGAACACCAGGTTATTCTATGAAACGCACCCTTGGCGTCTGCTATTACCCGGAACACTGGCCCGAAGAACAATGGGACGAAGACGCAGCCCGGATGGCCGCGGTTGGTCTGACGTGGGTGCGAATCGGCGAATTTGCATGGGCAAGGATGGAGCCTGAACCAGGAACCTTTGACTGGGCCTGGCTTGATCGCGCCATTGCAGTCTTGGGGCGGCACGGGCTTTCGGTCGTGCTTGGCACCCCGACCGCGACCCCGCCGCGCTGGATGCTGGACCGCCACCCCGACATGCTGGCAGTCGATGCGCAGGGCCGCGCGCGGGGCTTTGGCTCGCGCCGCCACTATGACTTCTCGCATCAGGGCTACCGCGTTGAATGCGCACAGATCGTGACCGCCATGGCCGAGCGGTATGGCCAGAACCCGCACGTCGCCGCATGGCAGACCGACAACGAATACGCCTGCCATGATACGGTGCTGTCCTATTCCGCCACTGCGCTGAAGGCGTTTCAGGACTGGTGCGCCCGGCGCTATCAGTCGCCCGATGTGCTGAACCGGGCGTGGGGAAACGTGTTCTGGTCGATGGACTACACCGAGTTCGATCAGATCGGCCTGCCGAACCTGACCGTGACCGAGGCGAACCCGGCGCATGTGATGGCCTTTCGCCGCTTTGCCAGTGACGAGGTTGCCAGTTTCAACCGCCTGCAGACCGCGATCATCCGCAAACACTCCGATGCGCCGATTGCGCACAATTACATGGGCGCGGTCACAGATTTCGATCATTTTGCCACAGGGGCGGATCTGGATATCGCCGCATGGGACAGCTATCCCCTTGGGTTTCTGTCCGACCGCATCCCCGCCCCGCCCGAGCACAAGCGCCGCTTTGTCCGTCAGGGGGATCCCGATTTTCAGGCGTTTCATCACGACCTCTACCGCGCCGTCGGTCGGGGCCGCTGGTGGATCATGGAACAGCAGCCCGGCCCGGTAAACTGGGCGCCGTACAACCCCGATCCGCTGCCGGGCATGGCGCGCCTGTGGGCGTGGGAAGCCTTTGCCCATGGGGCCGAGGCGGTGTGCTATTTCCGCTGGCGTCAGGCGCCGTTCGCGCAAGAACAGATGCATGCAGGCCTGCTGCGCCCAGACAGCGCCCCCGCGCCCGCACTCCATGAGGCGTCCGAGGTCGCGCGCGCGCTGGCCGGGATGCCCGATCAGGGTACGGCCAAACCTGATGTTGCGCTGATGTTCGATTATGCCTCGGCGTGGGCATGGCAAACGCAGCCGCAAGGGCGTGGGTTTGACTATCTCTGGCTGGTCTTTCACATCTACAGGGGACTGCGGCGCCTTGGGATGAACGTCGATATCATCCCGCCCGACACGTCCGACCTTGCGCCCTATCCGCTGGTTCTGGCACCCGGAGTGGCCACCCTCTCTGCGCCCTTTCTTGCCGCGTTGGCCGCGCACAAGGGCCAGTCGATCATCGGGCCGCGCAGCAACTGCAAGACGGCCGAGTTTGCCACCCCCGTGCCGCTGCCTCCCAATCTTCCGGGGTTGAAGGCGCTGGTGGCGCGGGTGGAATCCCTGCCGCCCGATGTGCCCGTTCCGCTGACCGGTGGCGGCGCCATTTTGCATTGGCGTGAAAAACTCGAAACCTCGGCCACAGTGCTGGAGACCAGCGAAGACGGCTTCCCCGCCTTCGTCGCCGCGGGCGGCCTGCATTATCTGGCAGGCTGGCCCGACGACACAGCGCTGGACCGTATCCTGACGGCCGCGTGCCAGCGGGCCGGGCTGGATACTGACCCCCTGCCCGAGGGTTTGCGCCGCCGCGACAGTGCCACGCACCGCTTCTGGTTCAACTACAACCCTGTTGCGGTGGAATGGGGTGGCGTGACGATACCGCCTGCGGGGGTGCATTGGGTGGCCCTTCGCTGAGGGGCGCGCCAGCCTCATTTTCTTCATCCCTCTGCCGCCAGTGCGCCTTCTTGGGCTGTTAACGCTTGCACGCTAAGCAATGTGACAGCGCAAGAAAGGGGCCAGATGCCCGTTACCTCGGTCTGGATGCTGGAGAAATCCAATATCACCGTCTCGGGCGGTGGCACGCTTGATGGCGTGACCCAAGGTGATGGCACACATCTGCCCGGGCGCACCATCACGCTTGACAGCCCGACCTGGCGTGAAACGCTTATCAACGACAATGACCTGAATTTTGACGACAACGACAGCAGCCAGACCCTGTCAGGCGCCCAGACGATCAACGGTGTGACCTACGCCAACGGAACTGTGGTCGAGGCAGAGTATTCCCTTGTCCTGCTTAACCCTGCCACGGGGCAAACCTGGACCGTGATCGGCTACAACGTCAACAACTCCACCCCAGTGTTTGGCACCATCGAAGGGCTTGGCTTTATCGGACCGCCGGCCGGGTGGCCCCCCGTGGGGGTGCCGCTGACGGTGGTCAGTGCGCGTGAAGGGCCGGGCGGCACGGGCCAGCCTGCGACCGCCTATGGCGCCTATGTCTCTCCGCCCTGCTTTACGCCCGGCACCTTGATCGACACGGCCACGGGCCCGCAGCGTGTTGAGAATCTGTCGCCGGGCGATCTGCTGGCCACACGGGATGCCGGATATCAGCCGCTGCTCTATGTCTTGCGAACCGAACTTCCTGCCACGCGGCTGTGGCGTGAACCGTGGCTGTGCCCGGTGCGAATCCCTGCAGGGGCACTGGCACCGGGTGTGCCTGCGCGCGATCTGCTGGTGTCTCCGCAGCATGGAATCCTTCTGACCGGCGCCGAATGCCAGTTGTTGTTTGCCGAGCCAGAGGTGCTGGCCCCCGCTGTCACCCTGCCGCAAGCGCGCCCCTTGATGCCCGATGCCTGTGCTGAAGGCACAACCTACTTGCATCTTGTACTTCACGACCACCACATATTGTGCGCCGAAGGCGTGCTGACCGAAAGTTTCCGCCTAGGCCCGGCGGTCTTTTCCGGTGCCCCTGCATCGGTTCAAGCCGATCTGCGCCGACTGTTTCCTTGGGTGGGCCATCGTTGGCAGCGCAGTGCACGACCAACCCTGCGCGCGTGGGAAGTGCAGCTTCTGGCGGCCTGAGGCCCCTTTTCCCAGCCGCACCAACGCGGTACAAACCCCCATGCGGCAAAGCCTGTCCCAGATCTATGACACCCGTGTCGCCGAGGGTACCTTGCGTGCCGATGACGGGCAAAAGGCAGTTTTGCCTGTGCTTGAGGGCCTGCGCGATTGGCTTGAGACGCATGCCACCCGGCGCACGGGACTATTCGCGGGGCTGTTCGCCAAGCCCCCGACGCCACCAACCGGGCTTTATCTCTGGGGTGGTGTGGGACACGGCAAATCCATGCTGATGGATCTGTTCTTTGGTGCCACGGATATTACTCTGAAACGTCGGGTGCATTTTCATGCCTTCATGCAAGAGGTGCATCGCGGCATCCATGAGGCCCGCCAGCGCAATGAGGAAGACCCCATTGCCCCCGTGGCCGAGGCGGTGATCCGCGACGCGCGGCTGCTGGCTTTTGATGAGATGCAGGTTACCGACATTACCGATGCGATGATCGTGGGTCGGCTGTTCGAGCGGCTCTTTGCGGCAGGCGTGGTGCTTGTGACCACCTCGAACCGGCCGCCGGAGGATCTTTACAAAGACGGGCTGAACCGGGCGCTTTTCGAGCCGTTCATCCGGATGCTGAACAGCCAGATGCAGGTTATCCCGCTGAAATCGCCGCATGATTACCGCCAGCACCGACTTGCCGGGACGCAGGTGTATTTCCATCCGGCAGGCCGGTCGCGTGCGGCCATCAACGCCATCTGGAATGATCTGACCGAAGCTGCGCGGGGCGAGCCGCTTTTGCTGCCGGTGAACGGCAGGCAGGTCGAGATTTCACGCTTCGCCAATGGTGTGGGGCGCGCAACCTTTTGGGAGATTTGCGGAAAACCGCTTGGTCCGGCGGATTTTCTGGCCATTGCAGCCGCCTTGCGGGTGCTGATCCTTGAAGATATCCCGCAACTTTCCGCGTCAAACTACAATGAGGCAAAGCGTTTCGTCACCTTGATCGACGCGCTCTATGAGGCGCGGGTGCGGCTGATCTGCTCGGCTGCGGACACCCCTGAGCGGCTGTATATTGAAGGCGCGGGATCGTTCGAGTTCGCGCGCACCGCCAGCCGCCTGCGCGAAATGCAGGGCGATGGGTGGGGCAAGGTGGCATAAGGCGTCTATCCCCAAGCCTGCCAGAGCAACCGTGCCGCCATCGCGGTTGAGGTGGCGACCAGCAGCGGCTTTATCAGCCGTGCGCCGACCCGCATGGCCAACCGCGACCCCACGGCGGCACCCGCCACCTGTGCAACCCCCATGGCCAGCCCGACGGCCCACCACATTGACCCAGTCAGCGCGAAAACCATCAGCGCCCCGAGGTTCGAGGCAAAGTTCAGCAGCTTGGTGTGCGCCGTCGCCTTCAAAATGCCATAGCCCGCCAGCATCACAAAACCCAGCATGTAAAACGACCCCGCGCCCGGGCCAAAAAACCCGTCATAGGCGGCGACCAGCGGCACAATGGTCACAGCAAATGCCCCCGCCCCAAGCCGCCGCACCCGGTCGACATCAGTCAGACCGGGTTTCAACGCGAAGAACAGTGCAACCGCGATCAGGATCACCGGCATGACCATGCGCAACACATCTGCCGGAATCAGATGCGCGCCCAAGGCGCCGATGCCACCCGAAACGCCGCTGATCAGCGCCATCAGTGTCTGATCCTTCAGGCGCACCTGCCCCGCGCGAGCGTAAGCGACGGTTGCAGTGGCCGCGCCAAAGGTGCCCTGCAGCTTGTTCGTGGCCAGCGTCTCGACCGGCAGCGCCCCGGCCAGCAGCAACGCAGGCACCGTGATCAGACCGCCTCCACCCGCGATGGAATCAACCACCCCCGCCACAAAGGCGGCCAGCATCAGAAGTGCGACAAGATCGGGGGCAATTTCGAACATGGCCCGGTTCTTGCGCTGTGCGCGGGAATTGTAAAGCCGTCAGAACTGGTCAAGCAGACGGCGCAGATAGTCGCGTTCTGCTTCGGGGCGCAGTTGTTCGCCAGTGCGGCGGCGGATTTCGTCCAGCAGGTCTTGCGCGCGACGATACACATCCTCGCCCTGCAGCATGTTGCGATCTGATCCAATGCGGGCAGAATCACCCGGCTCGCGGCCCAGCGGATCACGCTGGCTGTTGGGGTCGGCACGGCCGAAGTCTTCACCCTGCTGGCCCTCGCCCTGCTGGCGCTGTTCTTCGGCCAACGCTTCGCCCAGATTGCGCATGCCTTCGCGCATTGCCTCCATCGCCTCGGCCTGACGGTCCAGAGCGCCCGGCAGATCGCCGTTTTTCAGCGCGTCTTCGGCATCACGCATGGCGCGACCGGCGCGGTCAAGCTCTTGCCGCCCTGCTTCGCCGCGCTCAGACCCCTCACCCGGCAACTGTCCCTGCCCAAGCTGACCCAGACGGTCGCGCAATTCACGCTGCCGCTGGGCCAGACCTTCGCCACTTTGGTCACCCGGCTGCTGCCCGTCCTGTCCATTCTGGCCGTCCTGCAGATCACGGAACGCATCGTCCGACAATCCTTGCTGGTCGCGCAGCGCCTCGTTCAGGTCGCGCATCGCCTGATTGCCCTGCTGGCCCTGCCCCTGACCGCCCTGGCCCTGAACCACCTGCATGTTTTCCATCAACTGGCGCAGCATCTCCATCAGTTCCTGCGCCTCGGCGGTCTTGCCCTCTTCCATCAGCTTTTTCAGTTCATCCAGCATCTGCTGAAGCTGATCGCCCGACATCTGCATGCCGTCCATGTTCTGTGACAACTGACTGTCGGGATTGCGCTGCGCCTCTTCGGCCAACTCGCGCATGTATTCGCTCAGCGCCTGCTGCATTTCCTGCATCAGCTGGTCGATTTCCTCGGGCGAGGCACCATTCTTGATCGCCTCATCCAGCCTGTCCTGCGCCCGTTGCAGCCGCTGCATGGCCGAGGCGAGATCGCCTTCTTCGACCAGAAGCGCAATCTGCCACAACTCGGCGGCAATCTCGTCGCGGCGCTCGGCCGTCAGGCTGGTCTTTTCGGCATCCAGTTGGCGCATCACCACGCGAAGGCGCAGATAGGCGCGCTCGTTCCGGATGAATTCTTCGGGGGTATGGGTGATGGCCTTCAGAATCTGTGAGGCGCGCGCAGCGTTGGCGCGCGTCCACAAAAGGTCGCGCCGCATCTCGATCAGGGCGGCGGCAAGAGGATCGAAAAAGCGTCTGCCGGGCAAAGTGACAGATAGCGGGGCCGCCGTGCCGTTGTTGCCGGCAGCATCTGTTGCGGCAAAGATCATCGTGACCGGCAAGTTGGCAAAAGTATGCTCTGACAGATCATCCACCAGCGTCTCGGTAAACGCGGCCCGGTCGCCGGTCACAGGCATCGGCAGATCGAGGATCACCGGATCGCGCGCCTCGGGCTGGGTCTCAAGGCCATAGCGGCGGTCAATGGCGGTCACATCAAGGCTGATTGCCACTTGCCCTGCCACCACACCGTAATCATCTGTGGTCGTGAACGACTGTTTGAACCGCCCATCCGCCTCGCGCCCCATGTCGCCGCTGGTGGTGATGGTGGGGGCAGTGTCTGGGGTGGCGGTAAACGCCCATGTGCGGCCACCGGGACCGTCGATCGTGACCGTGCCCGACGTTTCGAGCGCAAAGTTCTGTGCGGCGAGGTTTTGTGCAGCGGCCTGCGGGACCGTCTCGTTTGCGTCGACCGGCACCGGCATCGCCACGGTCTGCGCAACTGTCAGGGCGCCAACCTCGCCATAGAGGCGAAATTGCAGCAGCGTGCCCACGGGCATGGAAAGCGTTTCAGCGGTGACATCGTTGAGGTAGATCGTGGGCTTGCCGGTATAGGCGGGAGGCTGCGCCCAGCCTTCCCATGTTGGCCCGGCCGCCAGCGCGTTCGCACCGCCCGGCGCAAGAGCGGCCACCGAGGCAACCCGACCCAATGAGCCAAACATCAGTGCCATGACCAGCGCCGTCAGCGCCACATATCGCAGCGCGAAATGGTCGCGCCCTGACAGGCGCAAGTCGGGACGGACGGGTTGGGCCAGTGCTGCGCGATCCGCCATTCGCGCAAGGTGTGCGCGCCAGACGGCAGTCGAGGCCGCATCCGCACCACCGATGGCTTGCGTGTCGGTCAGCGCCGCAATCGGGCGCCCCGGAAGGCGGGCGTCCAGCCGGATCAGCGCCTCGGCACGGGTCGGGCGTCGAAAGTGCCGCAGGCCGAACCACAGGCCGCCTGCGGCAGCCAGCAGCACCCCCACACCAGCCGCCCAGACGTATTCAACCGCCACCAGATCCTGCAGCCCAAAGGCGAGCAGCGCCACAACAGCAATCACCACAGACCACAGGGGCCAGAAGGTCCGCGCCAAACGCTCGGCCCAAAGGCCCAGATACGTCAGCCGCAGTGGCCAGCGGATGCGGGTCAAAACCGTGGAGGGATCGGTCACTGCCATGCAAACCTTTCATCAGGCCGCGCGCAACTTACAGCCATTCGGGGATGGTATCGCGCGAAAGGATTTCGTCAAACCTCGGACGCGCCCTTATGACGGCGAAGTGATCCGCTTTTACCAGAACCTCGGGGATAAGGGGACGCGTGTTGTATTCCGATGCCATCACGGCACCATAGGCGCCCGCACTGCGAAAGGCGACCAGATCGCCTTCGGCCATGGGGGGCAACGCCCGCGCCTTGGCAAATGTATCACCGGTTTCACACACGGGCCCCACGATATCATAGGGTTGCGTGATGGACGCGCCGCCCTGTTCCCTGACGGGCACAATATCATGATGCGCGCCATACATCGACGGGCGGATCAGATCGTTCATTGCGGCATCAAGGATCAGGAAATCCCGCCCTTCGCCCTTTTTCACATAAATGACCCGCGACACCAGCACCCCGGCGTTGCCCGAGATCAGGCGCCCCGGTTCGATCTCGATTTCGCAACCCAGATGGCCCACGGTGCGCTTGATCAGATCGCCGTAATCCATCGGCAGCGGCGGGGCGAGGTTCGAACGCTCATAGGGGATCCCAAGCCCGCCGCCCAGATCAAGGCGGGTGATCGTGTGCCCCTCGGCCCGCAGGCGGTGGGTCAGATCGGCGATCTTGAGATAGGCTTCCTCGAACGGGGCAAGATCGGTCAACTGACTGCCGATGTGGACATCGATGCCGACCACCTGCAGGCCGGGCAGGCGGGCAGCTTCGGCGTAAACGGCAGAGGCGCGGGCGATGGGGATGCCGAACTTGTTCTCAGACTTGCCGGTGGCGATCTTTTCATGCGTCCTGGCGTCGACATCGGGGTTCACCCGGATGGTAATTGGCGCGACCAGCCCCAGTGACAAGGCCACCTCGGACAGCGCGCGCATCTCGGGCTCGGATTCGACGTTGAACTGGCGCACTCCCCCGGTCAGGGCCAGCCGCATCTCTTCCCGGGTCTTGCCGACGCCTGAAAAAACGATCCGGTCCCCAGGAACACCCGCCGCCCGCGCGCGCAGATATTCGCCGCCCGAGACCACATCCATCCCGGCACCCTGATCGCCGAGCAGCTTCAGCACCGCCACGTTCGACAGCGATTTTATCGCGAAGCACACAAGGTGCGGCAGCGGTGAAAGCGCTTGGGTAAACAGATGGTAGTGGCGCGTCAGCGTGGCAGTCGAATAGCAGTAGAACGGCGTGCCGACGGTGGCGGCAATATCGCTCAGCGCCACATCTTCGGCATGCAGCATGCCGTCACGATAAAGGAAATGATCCATGGCCCTGCCTTTGTCTGCCTTGTGCAGGGCTTAGCGGCTGTCGACGGCGATTTCAAATGCCATCAGGCCACAGGGCGCGTGCGCAAGAACAGGTAGAGCGGCAATCCGCAACTGACCCCGATGCAGAATGTGGCCGGAATGGCAATCAGGGCCAGCCAGTTCTTGCGCACCGACGTCTCGGCCACGATCCACACGGTCAGCGCGATGGCCGCAATCGTCAGATCCCAGGTCAATCCGGTGGTCGAGGCGTTGACATACCACGCGTCTATCAACCCCGACAGGCCGGTCCCCGTCTCGCGCATGTAGGTCACGAACCAGTACATCGGATGCACCGCGCCCCACAGGGCAAGTGCCAGATAAATCATGCGCAACAAGGACATGGCTTTTCCCCCTACTTGCTGACAATGCCCAGGCGCGCCTCACCCGACAGGGTGATGCCCGGCTTTTCGGGGGGGCCATCGGCGCCGCAGGCCGACAGCAACAAACAGATCAAGATCAAGCGGGGCATCAAAACTCCATCACAGGTAAGGGGCGTACCGAGGTTTCCATTGTGCCCATATGCCCGGCGCCTTGCCAGGAACATGTGCAAGAACGCAGGCCGACAGGGCAAGCATAGCTGTTGCCATCGCCCATTTCACCCCAGATTTTCTTTCCATGAAGCCACCTGTCTGCGTACCTGATCAGGTGCGGTCCCGCCGTAGGATTGGCGCGAGCGTACCGAGTTTTCTACACCAAGCACGTCGAAAACATCGTGACGAATGCCGTCATGCACCGATTTCATCTGCGCAAGCGTCAGATCCGGCAGATCGCAGCCGCGGCTTTCGGCAAAAGCGACCAGCGTGCCGGTCACATGATGCGCGTCGCGGAACGGCAAGCCCAGTTCGCGCACCAGCCAGTCCGCCAGATCGGTCGCAGTCGAAAACCCGCTGGCGGCGGCGGCGGCAAGGCACGCGCGGTTGGCCGTCATGTCGCCCACCATCCCCGTCATCGCGGCAAGCCCCAGCATCAGTGTGTCTGCCGCGTCGAACACCTGTTCCTTGTCCTCTTGCATGTCCTTGGAATAGGTCAGCGGCAGACCCTTCATTACCGTGAACAGCGCCACCGTTGCCCCGAGAATGCGCCCGATCTTGGCGCGCAGCAGTTCTGCAGCATCGGGATTCTTCTTTTGCGGCATGATGGAACTGCCGGTGGTCCAGCGATCTGACAGCTTCACAAAGCGGAACTGGGCACTCGACCAGATCACGAGTTCTTCGGCAAAGCGCGACAGGTGCATCGCGCAGATACTGGCGGCCGAGAGAAATTCCAGCGCAAAGTCGCGGTCGCTGACCGAATCCAGACTGTTGGCTGTTGGCCGGTCAAAACCGAGTGCCTGCGCCGTGGCATGGCGATCAATCTGAAACGAGGTGCCCGCAAGCGCTGCCGCCCCTAGCGGGCATTCATTCATCCTCGCCCGTGCATCCTGAAACCGTGACCGGTCGCGGGCAAACATCTCGACATAAGCCAGCATGTGGTGGCCCCAGGTCACCGGTTGCGCCGTTTGCAGGTGCGTAAAGCCCGGCATCACCCAGTCAGACCCCGCCTCGGCCTGTGCGACAAATGCGCGCATCAAGGCGGTCAGCCCTGAAATCGCCGCATCGCACTGATCGCGCACCCAAAGACGGAAATCCACCGCCACCTGATCGTTGCGGCTGCGCGCCGTGTGCAGCCGGCCCGCAGGGGCGCCGATGATCTCTTTCAGCCGCGCCTCGACATTCATGTGGATGTCCTCGAGATCGGTGCGGAACGCAAACTTTCCGCCCTCGATTTCTGACAACACCGTGAGAAGGCCTTCCCCGATTGCTTCGGCGTCCTTATTGCTGATGATGCCTGTAGCGGCCAGCATCGCCGCATGGGCCCGTGAGCCTGCGATATCTTGCGCATATAGCCGCCGGTCGAACCCGATGGAGGCGTTGATCGCCGTCATGATGGCGTCCGGACCTTCGGCAAAGCGACCGCCCCACATCTGGTTGGCGGAGGGAGAGGGTGGCGAAACGGTCATGGGGGCAACCTTCGGGGGTATCATGCTGCGTAAATTCGTTGTCGTTCTTTATACGGCCTTGGCTTTGGGTGCAAATCCGGGTCTGGCGCAGGATGCCGCATCCTTGCGTGCGGGCGACATGAAGAAGCTGGCCTTTCATGACGCGCCCATCGACCTTCCCGTGACCGTGCTGCTGGATGCCCGCGATGGCGAACACGCACTGTCCGACTATCGCGGAAAATGGGTTGTCCTGAATTTTTGGGCCACATGGTGCGCACCCTGTCGTCATGAAATGCCATCGCTTGACCGGCTTCAGGCGGCAATGCCCCAGATTGCTGTTGTGCCGGTGGCGACGGGGCGCAATGCCGTGCCCGGGATCGAAAAGTTTTTTGCCACCGCCGGGATCAAGACCCTACCCATCCTGCGCGATCCGCAATCGGAACTCTCGCGGGGCGCTTCGGTGATGGGGCTTCCCGTTACCCTGATTCTGAACCCGGAGGGACAAGAGGTCGCCCGTCTGATCGGCGATGCCGAATGGGACAGCGACAACGCCAAGGCGATCCTGACCGCCCTGTGTTGCACGCGCTGACTCACATATAACTTCGGACCAGCGCCGAGGCGATCAAACTCCACCCGTCGGCCACGACAAAGAAGGCCAGTTTGAAGGGCAGCGACACGATCGCAGGCGGCACCATCATCATGCCCATCGACATCAGCACCGCGGCGACAACCAGATCGATCACGAGGAACGGCAAGAACACCAGAAAGCCGATTTCGAACGCCAACTTGATTTCCGAGAGCATGAAGGCGGGAACCAGAATGGACAGCGGCGCATCGGGAATGCTGGTGGGCAAAGGTCCGGGGCGCAACTCTACAAGATTGGCAAAAGTGTCGGGATCAAGTCGCGCGGCCATAAAGGCGCGAAACGGGGCAAGCGTCTGTGTGATCGCGGCGCCAAGATCGATTTCATCACGGCTCAGCGGACCGATGCCGTTTTCCCAGGCTTGGGTGAACACCGGGTCCATCACGTACCAGGTCAGAAACAGGGCAAGGCTGACGATCAGCATGTTGGGTGGCGCCTGCTGCAACCCGATGGCCTGACGCAGGATCGACAGCACCGTGACGATGAAGGGAAAGCATGTCACCATCACCGCCGCACCCGGCGCAATGCTCAGCACCGTGATCAGCAAGATCAACTGGATCGAGCGCGCCGAGACCGAGGTGCCGTCACCCAGATTGAGCGACAGGTCTTGCGCAAGTCCCGGACTGGTGGCCACGAGTGTCAGCGCGAACGCACCGAAAAGCCCCTTTTTCACGATGCAATCCTATAATCCGCCGCGCAGGTTGGCGACCTCGATCAGGCGCACGGCAAGTTGTCCGGCGTGCTCACCCTCCATCTCTTGCAACTCGCCGCGGGCAATCAGACGGTCACCGATGTAAAGCTCGACCGGGTCTTCGACACGTCTGTCCAGCGGAAGGATCGCATCTTGCCCCAGTTTCAGCAGATCGCGCACGAGGGGGCGCGCCTTGCCGACCGAGACAGTGATTTCTATCGGAACCTGAGCAAACGGATTGGAATCTGCTGGGCTATCCATTCTTGGCTTCCTTTTCTGAAAAATCGAAAAAGTCATGGACGGCACGGGCAATATCGGCAACCGCCTGATCCAGATCGATGTGATGTTCGACGTCGCCAAAGCGCAGGTACACCTGACCTTCGCCCAAAGTCGCCTCTTCCTCGACAATCAGTGGCAGTCCTGCGGCCTGTGTCAGCAGGCGCTCCACAGCGGGGCGTGATGCGGGATTGAGGACGACGCGGATGGGGGCGTCGGCCAGCGAATCGATCAGTGGCATCAGCGTGTCGAGCACGACAGGTGCCAGCACCTCGCGCGCGAGGTCGGGGAGTAGTCGTGTAGACAACTGAATGACCAGCGGCTGTACCGAGCGCAGGACATGCGTGCGCGCCTCATGAAAGGTGAACGAAAGCCTTTGCAGGTTGTTGGCCAGTTCGGTGCCGATACGCTCCTGATCGTCACGGGTGGCCGCCACTGCATCTTCCCACCCGGCCGAATACCCGATTTCATAGGCCTGCAGACGCACATCTTCAACCGCGGATGCTTCCATCACCACAGTCTGGCCAGCCTGCGCTGGCCTGGGGGTTTCAAACACTTCAAGCTTCAAAGTTGCCATCAGCTCCTTTCCTCCTCTTTCTCCATCCAGTTGCGCAAGATCTCGATCGATTCGGCCTGACGCTCGTCGATCAGGCGCCGCAACCGCGAGACCGGGTCGGTGGGATGGCCACCGGGCATTCCATTTTCCTCAAAATTGAAACCCGGCAGTGAAGGCATGTCGAAACCATCGGCAATTTCACCCGTCAAACCACCTTCCGACGCAGCATTCGTCGGGCCGGAAAGGGCCATCGGACCAGCCGAAACGGCCAGGGCAGTCGCCGCAGGACGCGATTGCGACAGCAGGGGGCGCACCACAAAGAGGCCAAGAAAAAGGCTGACAAGCGCAAGCACCGCAATCTGAAGGGCCGACATCGTGTCAACCGGACCAAAGGCCGGGAACATGCCGGTCTCTGCGAGGCTCCCATCGGATGGCACCGGCTGAAACTCCATGGACTTCAGCGTCAGCACATCGCCCCGCGCCTCATCCAAACCCGCGGCGGACGAGACCAGTTCGCGCAGGTCGGCCAACTCGGGCTCGGGGCGCACTTGCCATGTCACAGTGCCGTCGGCGGCGGTGATGCGCTCACCATCAACCAGAACTGCCACGGTCAGACGCCGGATCGCACCAGGCTCACGCAGCACTTCCCGGCTGGTTTCCGACACCTCGAAATTCAGTCGCTCGCGCGTTTTCGAGCTCTGGCTGGTGCCTCCGGTTCCACCAGCCCCTTCGCCGGCAGGCAGGTTCGACGCCACCGTCACGCCGGACTGGGTGTCGGTGGCGCTATCGCTGCTTTGTTCCGTTTCCGATGAGATGGCAACCCGCCCCTGCGGATCGATGCGCTTTTCGGTGATAGCCTCTCGGTCACGGACAACATCGACCGAGACTTCGACGACGGCACGACCGGGCCCCACGCGCGCCGCCAACAGCCGCTCGACATTGCGCTTGATGTCGACGGCGCGCGTATCGGCGGAACCGCCAAGGCCTGTATCGTCCGCCGGCGCAATCAGGCCCGCCACAGAATCAATCACTGATACATCCTGTGGCTGCATGTTGCCAACCGCGCTTGCGACCAGATGTCGCAGGGCGTCGGCCTGATCCGGGCGCAGGTTACCCGACGACGTCGTGACGGTGACACTGGCCGTCATGCGCCGATCGCGCAGAAATTCGCCCCCGACGCCTTGGGAAATATGAACGCGCGCCGCCTTGATCTGCGGCATTGCCAGTGCCGTGCGGGCCAGTTCTCCCTCTTTCGCGCGCCAGTAGGCGGCGTCGAACATTTGCGAGGTCGTGCCAAACCCGGACAACTGATCCAGCAGTTCGTACCCTGCCGCGCCCGAGGCTGGCAGCCCCTGCGACGCAAGCTGCATGCGCAGCGAATCACGTTCCGCTGCGGCAACATAGATCGCCTCGCCCCGCACTTCGAACATAACGCCGGCCTGTTCAAGCGCGCTTACCACGTCGCCCGCCGCGCGTTGTTCAATCCCCGCATAGAGCAGGCTCTGGCTCTGGGTCTGTCCAATGCGTGCAAGGCCCAGAACTGCAAGAAACACACCAACGGTCGCAGCGACCAAAATTGCACGCCTGAAAAGTGTCAGCCCCAGCCACAAGGAAACCAGATTGTTCACGCCATGCCTCCGTCATGCAGACATCTGCCTGCCACAATCGATGAATGGAGGATGCGTCTTAACAATCGGTTAGTGACCTTTGATCTATTTTCGTTCTCATCGAAGAAATGCGAGAACGCGATGATCAAGACCGATACCTCAGCCGACGCGATGCCGAAGAAAAGCAAGCTGCCCCTGATGCTGGGGCTTGTGGGGGCTCTCACGCTGGGAGGAGGGGCTTTTTATGCAACCTTTTCAGGCATGGTACTGGGGCCGGACGCACATGCCGGTGCGCGTGTCGAGGCATTGCCGAGTATGACCTTTGTTGCTGTCGATCCGATCATGATCAGCCTTGGACCAAACGCATCGGCCCGGCACCTGCGATTCGCCGCGCAGCTTGAGGTGGCGGGCTCCCAGGCCGGTGACGTACGCCTTTTGCTCCCTCGCATCGTTGACGTTCTGAATGGATACCTCCGGGCGGTCGAACTGACCCAGCTTGAGGATCCTGCGGCCTTGGTCCGGCTGAAGGCGCAGATGCTGCGGCGCATCCAGATCGTGACCGGTGAAGGCCGGGTTCGCGATCTTCTCATTTCTGAATTTGTCCTCAATTGACAGGTGGACCTCATGACCCTCATCGCCGATTTTCTTCTTGCAGCAGGGGCCTTTGCAACGGCGCTGTATTGCTTCGTGCTGGCCCGCAGACTGAAACGTTTCACGACGCTGGAAACCGGGATGGGCGGAGCGATTGCCGTTTTGTCGGTACAGGTGGATGATATGACCCGTGCCCTCGACAAGGCCCGCGCCTCGGCCATGACATCATCGTCGGCGCTTGACGAGCAGGTACGACGCGCCGAAGCCGCCGCCGCCCGCCTGGAACTGATGTTGGCATCCCTGCACGACCTTCCCCCCGAAGATGCACCCGATGAGGCCGCCGATTCGGAAGAGAGGCGTTTGCGATTTGTGCGCAGACGTCCCGAGCGGCCCTCGTTGAGGACCGCAGAATGACCCCGGGCAAGATCTTTGCCGGACGCGGAACGCTTGCCATCCTAGCCCTTTTGATGGCCGCTTCGGGCGCGCTTCGGCTGGGCGACGGTATAGGTGCGGCCATGGCACTGCAGGCGAATGCCCTCGACGAGGTCAGCCGCGAACCCCTGCAATGCCCCGAGCCGCCTGCAGCACTTGCTGCCGCCCTGAAAGAACGGGATGAAACTGTGATGGCACGCGAGGCAGCAATCAACGACCGCATGGCGGCGCTTGCCCTTGCCGAAGAGGCGATCACCTCTCGTCTCGGAGAGCTGGAGACGGCGGAAACCAAGTTGCGTGAGACACTTGCGATTGCAGATGGTGCTGCGGAAAACGACCTTGCCCGCCTGACGGTCGTTTATGAAGCGATGAAACCGGCGGAAGCGGCCACCCTGTTCGAGACAATGGCCCCCGAATTCGCCGCAGGCTTTCTGGGAAGAATGCGCCCCGAGGCCGCAGCGGCCATCCTGACCGGGATGAAGCCGGAAAACGCTTACACGATCAGCGTGTTGATCGCCGGACGAAACGCCCTTGCCCCCAAGGAGTGAGGTCAGCTTTTTATTTACCCCCGCATGCAAACATGATCACAGCACAAACTTGATCGAGGACCAAATGTTAGGCTTCATTGGAATCGCCATCATCTTCGTCATGGTCTTTGGCGGCTATATCCTTGCCGGCGGCAAGCTGGGAATCATCCTGAAAGCCCTTCCGTTTGAGATGATGATGATTGGCGGGGCTGCCATCGGGGCTTTTCTGATCTCCAATGACATGTCTGTGGTCAAACACACAGCCAAGGACATAGGCAAGGTTTTCAAGGGGCCAACGTGGCGCCCGGGCGACTATCGCGACCTGCTGTGCCTCTTGTTCGAACTGATCCGGCTGGCGCGCAGCAATCAGGTTGGACTGGAAGAACACATCGAGAATCCCGGCTCTTCGTCGATTTTCGGAAAGTATCCGAAGATACGGAAAGATCATGAAGCAGTCGATCTGATCTGCGACACGTTTCGGGCGGCCTCGATGAATTATGACGACCCCCATCAGGTGGAAGAGGTTCTCGACAAGAGGATGGAAGCCAATCAGACACATGCGCTCCACTCCAGTCATGCTTTGCAATCCATGGCCGATGCCCTTCCGGCCCTTGGAATCGTGGCTGCAGTTTTGGGTGTGATCAAGACAATGGGCTCAATCGATCAACCGCCCGAAGTTCTGGGCAAGATGATTGGTGGCGCGCTTGTGGGCACCTTTCTGGGCGTATTCCTTGCCTATGGAATCGTTGGCCCATTTGCCAACCGCGTGAAAGCCATCGTTGATGAAGATGCCCACTTCTATCATCTGATTCGTGAGGTTCTGATTGCAAATTTGCACAAGCACCCGGCCAACATCTGCATCGAGGTGGGGCGCCAGAACACGCCGCACAGCGTGCGCCCGACCTTTATCGATCTCGAAGAGGCTTTGCGCGGCCTGAAGCAGGATGCGGCATGAAGTGGGTCTTGATCTTTCTGACCTTTCTGGCCGCACCGGCCGTTGCGCAGACCGTCGTCGTGAAATCAGGCGATCACGCTGATTTCACCCGCCTTGTGCTGACCTTTGCGGACGGGGCGGATTGGCAACTTGGCCGCATCGACGGTGGCTATGAACTGCAGCGCGGCGACCGCCGGGAAACCTTCGATGTGTCCGACGTTTATCGCCTGATCACCAAGGCACGCCTGAAGTCGATCTGGGTAGATCCCATCACCGGGCGTTTGCAAATGGGCGTCGGCTGCGCCTGCCATGCCATTCCATTCGAATTCAACCAAAATACCCTTGTGATCGACATCCGGGATGGCGTACCGCCAGAGGGGTCGATCTTTGAACAGGCAAGGGCGACAGGCAAGCCACTGCCACCCCTTGGTCAGCCAGATGGCAGGACCGTTGTCCGGACCGCGGCGCCTCGGCCAGCCTATGATTGGCTCGACCTGGATCCCACAGCGAAGTCCTCCCCGCAAGGGCCGGGAAATGCTTCGGCTCGGACCGCTTTCACCGCTGACGTCCAGTCGGACGGTTTTCGCAATGCCGTGATCGGTGAACTGGCCAGAGGCGCAACTGCGGGCGTGGTCGACATTGTCCCCTCTCGGTTGGCAGACGTTTCAACAGGTGCTGCGGAGGATGTTTCAAATGCACGCGTTGTGCTTGGCGATCAGTTCAAGGAAATTGCAGGTGTGGCGGTATCGGACGGATCGTCCGAACCGAGGTTGACCGAGAAAGGCGGCCTTTGCCCGGATGAAGAGCGGGTCGATCTGGCCGCATGGTCCACGGTGGATGGTGGCGCCGACAGACTGACCTCGGCCCGAGCCCTCATGTTGGGCGAATTCGATCAGCCCAGCGCGGACGGAATCCAGACTGCGGTACGCGCCTACCTCTACCTTGGCTTCGGGGCCGAAGCGCGCAATCTGATGCGTGCCTTTCCGGTGCCGGTGTCTGCTGATCCGCTTGCAGTCGGGCTTTCCTATCTGGTGGATGGCGAGTCCGCGTCGGAAAACCCCTTTGCCGGATTGCAGACCTGCGACAGCGCCGCTGCCTTCTGGGCCATCGCCGCGGCACAGGAGCAGACCAGCCTTGCCGGGCTGAACGGGGCCGCCGTTGCGCGCACCTTCATGGGTTTGCCGCAACACCTCAAACTCGTCTTTGCCCAAACCACAATCAACCGGTTGCTGCGCGCCGGTGATGCGGCGAATGCAGAAATCGTACGCTCGGCCCTGACACGCGCTGCCCCAACGGACGCAGGCATCGTCCCAATGGTCGAAGCTGAGATAGCCCTGCATCAAGGCGCCCCGGAAAAGGCCGAAACGAAACTGGGTGCAGTCTCTGATGTCAAGCTTGCCGCAGACGCGCTTCTCGCTCTTGTCGAAGCGCGGTTTCAGCAACGCCGGACCGTCGACGAAAAGGAAGTCCTTGGACTTGAGGCTTTTGCTTTTGAAACACGGGGCGGTGACCGGGACGGGGCGTTTCGCCGGGCGCTGGCCCATGCACAGGCCCTGTCCGGCGATTTCGCAGCTGCTTTTGCAGCGGCGGCGGATGATGCTGCGCTTCGAAGTGACACGTGGATGCTGCTTGCGGAATTGGGGCAACCCACTGATCTTCTGGTCCATCTTGTCGGCGAAGTGCCCGTTGCAGGTGACCGGATCCCATCCCCCACGAAAGCGATCTTTGCCCGTCGTCTGACCGAGTTGGGCCTTCCCAATGCGGCGCGCTCATGGCTTCCGGACAGCCCGCAAGATCTGGCGCTGTCTGCGGAAGTAGCGCTTGGCAACAAGGACGCCCGATCGGCCCTGCGCACTCTGGCGTCCGATCTGTCCGCAGCGGACCCGGCGCTTCTGGCGCGTGCGCTTCAGGACTCGGGCGAATTCTCGCAAGCCGCGACAGTGTTGCGAAACGCTGGCGATCCGGAGGGGGCAAATCGGCTTGATCGTTGGGCTGGCATCTGGGACGCCGCCCCGCCTCGGGCTGCATCCGGCGGGCAAGCGCCGAGAAGCGGGGCCACAATACTTCGGGACATGTCCGACGAGAATGTCTGGGACGAACTTGCCGCACTGCGGACGCCGGTGCCCCACGATGCTGCCCGCCCGGCATTGCAGGCTGGTCATCAGCACCTTGTCGACAGCGCCGCTACCCGGGCGGCAATTGCAGCACTTCTGTCAACGCTTCCCGAACTCTCTCCTTGATCAGGGTTGTAGACAGCGACGCGCAATGGGACCAGCCCGCTGACACCCCTGATGAGATAGTTTGGCAGTGGCTCACGCCATGTTGCACAAGACAACTTTCTGATGCGCGTCACATGAGAGGATGGACAAGACATGCATCAGACCCTAGCCACAAATCATGACAGACCAGAATGACATCGATGAACTGGATGCGCGCGGGCTGTTGTGTCCGCTGCCGGTGCTGAGGGCGCGCAAGCGACTGTTGCAAATGGCCCCGGGCAAGATACTCGCCCTGACCGCCTCTGATTCGGCGGCGATTGTCGATCTGCCCCACTTTTGCGCCGAAGCCGGTCACACCCTGCTGTCGGTCGAGGATGTCGAGGGCGGGCAGCGCTATGTCATCGTGCGCGGCGCTGGTGCCACAACCCCGGCATGATCCGTGGCGGCGCTCTATCTCCCGGCACTCTCAATCGAGAACTGACGCCAGAAGCGCCGACTGCCCTGCACCAAGAAGCCAGCCTTCCTCGGCCAGAACCGGCGCCGGGACCCCTGTCGTCATGAGGCGCGGCAGGTTACCCAAGCGGGCATGGCGGAACAGCGCCGTTGCGAGCAGCCCGACCTGCGCCTGATCCACCACCTGCCCTTTTGCAACTGCCGCGCGCACCTGAGCATGCAAGAGTGATGGATAGACTTCGGCCAGTAAAACAGGCGTATCAGCAAGGTCGAAAGGCCAAACGGAAAGTTGTCCGGCAAAGGTGCGACGCAGCGCATTCAGGACCGGCACCCCGGTCAGGACCTGCGCCCCAACCGCACCCGCACCCGCAAGTTGCCAGACAGTCTTGGGCGAGGCACCACTTTCACGCGCCACAAGGTCACAGTGCCGGTGGGCGCCAAGTCCAAGCGGCAAGGGGGGTTTCAGCCGCGGCAAACCGGGCACATCGCGACGGGCGCCATTGCCCCAGAACGGCCCGCCACCTTTGAACTGGCCGTTCATGCGGGCGGCAACCTCGCGATAATTCGACAGGTTTCCGGGCGTGTCCGTCACCTGATCGGCCAGCCAGTTCCATACCGCCATCGCGGCAGACGCACCGACAAGGGGCGCAGCAAAGCCTGTTGGAAAGCCAAAAGCGAAATCCGCGCCGATCAACAGCCGACTGCCGTCCGACAGAGCATTCTCGGTCAATGTCCGCAACCGCTGTGCTGCCAGATGTCGTGTCGGGATGTTCTCGGTGGCCGTGCCGGTCGCATCCGCAAGACCCAGCCAGATCGAATCCTTGCCCTTCCTGGGACCTGCGGCTGCCGACCAGTCGAGGATGGCGACCTGATCAAAGCTCATGCCTGCAGGCCGCTCTGGCCACATGACAAGAGGGCATCCGCTGCGTACAGATCAGCGGGGGTGTTGATGTTGAAAAACATCCGACCGTCATCGTCAAAATGCGCGAGGGTGGCACCGTGCATCCTGGCCCAGTACCGCACCTTGCGCACGCCTGCGGCAAGGTCGGACCGCAGCACCGCGCGCAACGCAACCGGCCAAAGGCCAAAGGTGGGCTGGAGCCTTGATGTGCCACTGTCGTCACACGTCGCGGCAAGCACAGGACCCAGGACGTCGGAATGGGCCCGCAGAGCGGCAACCAGATCGCGGGGAAAGAAGGGCGTGTCGCCGGGCACTGTGATTACCCGCGCATGCCCCAGACCGGCCGCCCAGTCCATGGCCGCCAGCACACCCGCAAGGGGTCCCGGACAGTCAGACAGGCTGTCGGGCAAGACCGTCAGGCCGAGGTCGGCAAACCGCGCCGGATCGCCGTTGGCATTCAATGCAAGCGACCCGCACTGCGGGGCCAACTGGTCGCGGATGTGGTCAAACACCCGCCGCCCGCCCAGCGGCAAAAGCACCTTGTCGCCTCCGCCCATGCGCGAGGCATGGCCCCCGGCCAGAATGACGGCCGGCAAAGGGATCTCGATCATTCAGCGTCCCTCCCCTGTCGCCATCGTATTTTTGCCGTAGACGCTACACTTTCCCCGCATCGGACGATCTTGTATGCACGGGGACAATCAATCAAGGGTGGGTCCATGCACGGTGCCGGACTGGGATATGTCACCGCGGCGCTGCGCGGCGGCAATGACGGGCTGCTGGCCTCGGTCGCCGCCGCCTTGGGAACGCACAAAACGCTGATCGGCGTGGTGCAGATCAACACCGAGCATGATCCAGAACGCCCCTGTCATATGGATCTTTCGATCCTGGGCACGCCCACGCTGATCCGCATCAGCCAGTTCCTCGGGCCCGGGTCGCGCGGCTGTCGGCTTGACGCGGCAGGTCTGGAAACGGCTGTCGGTCTGGTCGAGGCGGCCTTGCAAAAGGGCATGCCCGACCTGTTGATCATCAACAAGTTCGGCAAGCAGGAATGCGAGGGGCGCGGCTTTCGCCCGGTGATCGGGCAGGCGCTCGCCTTGGGCATTCCGGTTCTGACGGCCGTTTCGGCGGTGAACATGGCGGGATTTCTGGCTTTCAGCGACGGGATGGCCACGGCCCTGCCGGCAGATGATGCAGCCATACTTGACTGGCATCAGGCGCTGCGCGACGGCGCCACGCAACGGACGTGACGCGCAGCCCTCAGAAGGATGAACCGGACTTATCCACCGCTCTGTGCTGATCGTTACCGAAGTTTCATCAAACATCACAGACTCTGTCACATTCGGCACGTATCCCCCGCTTGACCAATCCAAGGGGGTTCTTGCGTGCTTGAGGTGAAAGACGTCACACGCCTGTTCGGCCAGAAGGCTGCGGTTGACCGGATCAGTTTTGCAGTCAGCGGCCCGGCATTCGTAGGGATCATCGGGCGCTCGGGGGCGGGGAAGTCCACGCTTTTGCGCATGATGAACCGGCTGACGGACGCATCTTCAGGGCAAATCCTTGTCGATGGCCGCGATATCCTGGCGCTTAGCGGATCGCAGGCCCGCGCTTGGCAAAGCCAGTGTGCGATGATCTTTCAACAGTTCAATCTTGTGCCCCGAATGGATGTAGCCTCGAACGTGCTGCATGGCATCCTGAACCGCCGGTCCACCCTTCAGACCATGTTCAACTTCTGGCCACGCGCCGACATCGTGCGCGCGCTGGAAATCCTTGATCGCCTCGGCATTGTCGAACAGGCGCCCAAAAGGGCCGAAGCGTTGTCAGGGGGCCAGCAGCAGCGAGTCGCCATTGCGCGGGCGCTGATGCAAGACCCCAAGATCATTCTGGCCGACGAACCGATTGCGAGCCTCGATCCGATGAACGCGCAAGTGGTGATGGACACGCTGAAGCGCATCAACGTCGAGGATGGGCGGATGGTGATCGCAAACCTGCATACTTTGGACACCGCGCGGCGCTATTGCGATCGTGTGATCGGCATGCGCGACGGGCGGATCGTGTTTGACGGCACGCCGGACCAGCTTTCGACCGGTGTCGCGCGCGACATCTACGGTGCCGACGACAGCTTTAACGAGGCTGCCACCTCTACCAGCATCCCCACCGATACGCGCCCCGACCGCGCCTACGCGGACCGGATGCTGGCCTGACGCATTCCCCCGGCGCCCCCCGGCGCCGCTCAACACGGAGACGACGATGAAAAAGCTGCTCGCCATTCTTGCTGCCACTACCGCCCTTGCCGGAGCCTCTTCCGCGCAAGAGATCACTGAATTCCGGATCGGAATTCTCGGCGGCGAAAACGCCCAGGACCGCATGACCTCGACCGAGTGCCTGCGCGCAAAAACCGAAGAGCTGTTGGGTGTCCCGGTGAAAATCTTCACACCGGCCGATTATGACGGCGTGATCCAGGGCCTTCTGGGCGGTACACTGGACTATGCCTGGCTGGGTGCCTCGGCCTATGCCAAGACATTCCTGACCGACCCCGAAGCGGTGGAAGTGCTGCTGACCAAGCAGAACATCGACGACACCACCGGCTACTATTCTATCGGCTTTGCGCGTGCAGACTCGGGGATCACGTCGATGGATGACGCAAAAGGCAAGTCTTTTGCCTTCGCCGATCCGAATTCGACCTCGGGCTACCTTGTCCCCGGCGCCGAACTGCTGGCGAAGTATGGCAAACTGGAAGACTATTTCTCGGAAGTGAAGATGTCGGGCGGGCACGAACAGTCCATCGTCGGCGTTCACAACGGCGATTTCGACGCAGCCGTGGCGTGGGCCGACGGTCTGGGCAACTGGGAAGACGGATTTACCTCCGGCGCATTCCGCAAGGCATCCGACTCGGGTCTGGTTGACATGAACAACATGGTCGAAATCTGGCGCTCGGCGCTGATTCCGGAAGGCCCGATGGTTGTCCGGCGCGCCCTGCCACAGGACGTCAAGGACAAGATGTTTGGCATGCTCGACACCATGTGGGCCGACGACAAGGACTGCGCCTACAATGTCGCGGCAGGCGAAGCGAAAGACTTCGTTCCGGTCAAGCATGAGGATTATCTGGGCATCATCGCTGCCCGCAAGCTGCAAGAAAGCATGTAATTTCAGCACCGGCGGCCGGACTGCCCGTCTTGGGCAGTCCGGCTTTTTCTTGCCTTCAAAGGAACGTTTGCCGCCATGGTTGACATCGCTGCCGGGCTCACACATGGGCCAAACCCCACCCTGATCGATACCCGCAGCGCTTATCTTGAGATGGTGCGCCGCAAGCGGATGTATGGCGGCCTGTTGCTGGCGCTGTTTGTGGGTCTTATGGCCTCGGGCTGGGTTCTGGCGGATCATCGCAACGCCGGCGGCTTCTGGAACGGCTTGCCTCAAATGGGTGATTTCGCCGGCGAGGTATTGTCCGAGGCGTGGACGAACCGCGCAAACCTGCCGGGCCTGTTCCTGCAATTCCTGCCCTCGCTGATCGAGACGCTGAACATCGCTGCCGTCTCTACGCTGCTCGGCGCGTTGGTGGCAATGGCGCTTGCACTGCTGGCCACGCGCGGGCTGGCACGCTGGCCGCGCCTGATACCGGTGTTTCGCCGCAGCATGGACGCATTGCGCGCTGTTCCGGAAATCGTGATTGCGCTTGTGCTGATCTACATCCTCGGAGGCGGTCCTGTGCCGGCGGTCATTGCCATTGCGCTGCATACGTCGGGCGCCTTGGGCAAACTGTTTTCCGAAGTGGCCGAAAACGCCGATCTGAAACCGGTTGAAGGCCTGGCTTCGGTCGGGGCAAGCTGGAGCCAGCGGATGTGGCTCGGAGTGATTCCGCAGGTGGCGCCCAACTGGCTGTCCTATGGGCTTTTGCGCTTTGAAATCAACGTCCGCGCCAGCGCAATTCTGGGATTTGTTGGCGAAGGTGGCATCGGCCATGATCTGAAGATCGCGATGCAGTGGGGGCAAGGGCGCTACGACAAGGTGGTGGCGATCTTCCTGCTGCTGTTCCTGACGATTGTCCTGATCGACCGGGTTTCCGACCGTTACCGTAACCGTCTGGTCAAGGGGCATTAAGATGACAACCGCCAGCATGCACCCTTCGCTTGTGGATCAAGTGACCTCGCGCTTTGACCAGAAGCGGCGTCTGGCCTTTGCGGTCCCGCTGCTGATCCTGACCTATCTCACCTATACTGTGTTTGCTTTCGACCTGCCCGGCCTTGCCGCAAGGGCAAGGCTCGACAATGCGGCGATTCTTTTGTCGGACTTCTGGACACACAAGACCCACGTCACGCGCGACAACCGGTCCGGAGATCTCACCGTGGCGATCGAGGGTGAAAGCAAGGGTGCCTACCCAGAGGGAATGCTGCCCGACTGGGTGACACGCGATGGCGCGGTGACACGGATTGATCTGGGCGAAGGCCATCTGGTGACCTATGACGCCGCAGGCGCGCGTTACGTCGTTCCAGGCTATGGCACCATCGATATAAAGCCCACGGACGGCAAGGTGGCCCTGACCGCGCCAGAGCCGCTGCCAGACTGGATCAACGCGTCAGACACGAAGGTGTCGGTGACTACGGATGCCGGACGCTTCAATTATTCGCGATCCAAGGTCGACACGTTCAAGTATGAACCGGGGTGGGAGTTGTTCTTCTTTACGCTCGACAGTCCGTTCTACGGCATGGGTCCGCTGGAATTGACCACACTGGCCCTGTGGGGCGAGCGTATGGACCCCGCGCGCAGCAACCTGGCGGCGATCGTGTCAGAGTTCTGGACCAACAAGATGTGGCGCCACGGCGATGTGCTCTGGGCGCTGTTTGAAACCGTTCTGATGGCATTTCTGGGCACCATGGGGGCGGCGATCATTGCCCTGCCGCTTGGGTTTGCGGCGGCATCGAACTTCATGCCGTTCAGCGCGATCCGGTTCGCATTCCGCCGCGTGTTCGACTTCATTCGCGGGGTGGATGCGCTGATCTGGACCATCATCCTCAGCCGCGCCTTTGGCCCCGGCCCGATGACCGGAGCGCTGGCAATCCTGATCACTGACACCGGATCCTTCGGCAAGCTGTTCTCGGAGGCGCTCGAGAACATTGACGAAAAGCAGGTCGAGGGCGTGCGGTCCACCGGGGCGAACGGGGTGCTCCGCGCGCGCTTTGGCGTGATCCCGCAAGTGACGCCGGTGCTTCTCAGCCAGATTCTGTATTATCTGGAATCCAACACCCGCAGCGCCACCGTAATTGGCGCGATTGTGGGTGGGGGGATCGGGCTGCTGCTGACCCAGGCGATCCAGACGCAGAAAGATTGGGAAGAGGTCGCCTATTACATGACCCTTATCGTTTTGATGGTGATGATGATGGATACGCTTTCAGGCTGGCTGCGGCGCAAGCTGATCAAGGGGTAGGCGAGGCCGAAACGCATGCCTGCTGCACGGATGCGCAGGGCATCTGTCGATCCGCGCACGATGAAGGCCGCGGTGATCCTTGAGGGTTAAGGCCTCTGGCCGTCCACGGAATCCGAGAGGGTCAGCGTCACCCGGTCGCCCGCAAACCATGTCTCGCCAAACTCGACCGGAACCCCGTCCGCGTCCACGTTCACCGAGACCGAGCGCAGGACAGGCGCGCCTTCGGGCAGCCGCAGGGCAAGGGCCTGCACAGGTGTTGCCCGCTCGGCACTGATCCGGGTCGAGGCGCGGGTGTAATCGGTCAGCCCGCATGCCGCCAGCGCCGCTGTGACTGACGGAAAGTCTGCCATTGCCACCAGAAGGCCGGGGAAACGCGCGCCGGGAAAGACTGAACGGAATTGCGCCAGCGGTTGGCCGTCGGCCAGCGAAAGCCCCTCGATGACATGGACCGCATCGCCGGGAACAAGGTGCAGCGCCTCGGCCTCGGCCGCGTCGCAGGGGCGGGTCTCACAGCGACTGATCTGCCGCGACGGGGTGCGGCCGGATGCGGTGATATTGCGGTGGAACCGCACGCGGCGGCCCAGCGGATAGTCGGTGGGCCGCGATGTTACAAAAACGCCCGCGCCCCGGCGCGAATGTGTGATCCCCTCGTCCGCCAGCGCCGACAGAGCATGGCGCACGGTGTGCCGGTTCACGCCAAAGCGTGCGGCAAGCGCCCCTTCGGTGGGCAACTTGTCTCCAGCGGCATAATGGCCCGCCGCAATTTCAGTGCGCAGCGCGCCCGCGATGGCCGTCCACAGGGCACTTCGGGTCTTTGGAGCGGATGTCATCAAAAATTCACGGGGCTTTGGGTTGTGCAAGGCGATGCATATTTGTATAGTTGTATAGTAATCTGCACAAGTTCACAAGATGTCGGGGATACGATGACCGCACACGCCGAACGCAAGGCTTGGATGTCTGTTCTGGCCAAGGCGCCGCCTGCCCGGCTGGCCGCGCTGCTGCCCGATTTGCCGGACCACGCCTTTCTGCGCCCGCCCGAAATCGGCGCCGTGATGGTGCAGGGCCGGATCGGCGGCACCGGGGCGCCGTTCAATCTTGGCGAGATGACGGTGACGCGGTGTTCGCTGCAACTTGTGGATGGGGCGGTCGGGCATGCCGTCGTGCAGGGCCGCGACAAGGGCCATGCCGCACGCGCGGCCATCGTCGATGCGCTGATGCAGAGCAAAGGGGCAAGGGCCGTTCGTGACGCCGTTGTGGCCCCCCTGGAAGCCGAGGCCGCCGCCCGCCGCGACACGCGCGCCGCCAAGGCGGCCGCAACCAAGGTTGATTTCTTCACGATGGTCAGGGGAGAAGATCAGTGACACCCGTCCCTTTCGCCACAACATCGATGACCGGCGGCTTTGCCGACCCGTCAATCGACTCAGCCCGCGCCTTTCGTGCGGTGCTGGAGGCCATGGCCCGTCCCGGCACGATCCACACGGTTTCGGGTGGCCAGCCACCTGCACCCCTGTCAGTGGCAGCAGGGGTCGCGATCCTGACGCTCGTCGACGGCACCACGCCGCTGCATCTGGCCGGAGCAACCGATACGCAGGCGGTGCGCGACTGGGTGACGTTCCACACTGGCGCAGCACTCGTCGGGGCTTCTGCGGCGATGTTTGCACTGGGCACCTGGGCCGATTTGTCGCCTGTCAGCCGTTTTGCGATCGGCGAAGACGACTACCCCGACCGCGCCGCAACCCTGATCGTCGAGGTGACGCATCTGGCCCACGAAGGCCCGCGCCTCACCGGCCCCGGTATCCGACATGACGCTCACCTGACCCTGCCCGCTACGGCGGACTTTCAGGCCAATCACGCGCTTTACCCGTTGGGGTTCGATGCGCTGCTGACTTGCGGCAACCGCCTTGCCGCCATTCCCCGATCCACCTGCGTGGAGGACACCTGATGTATGTTGCCGTAAAAGGGGGCGAGCGGGCGATTGACAACGCCCACGCCTGGCTGGCCGAGGAACGCCGGGGCGATACAGCCATCGCTGAAATGTCGCTGCCCCAGATCCGCGAACAATTGCGGCTGGCGGTAAACCGCGTGATGGCCGAGGGCAGCCTTTATGACCCCGATCTTGCCGCCCTTGCCATCAAGCAATCGCGCGGCGATCTGATCGAGGCGGTGTTCCTTATCCGCGCCTATCGCACCACCTTGCCGCGCCTTGGTGCGTCAACCCCGGTGGATACCGCCGCCATGGCGGTGGACCGCCGCATCAGTGCCACGTTCAAGGATCTGCCCGGCGGGCAGGTTCTGGGGCCGACGTTCGACTACACCCACCGCCTGCTGGACTTCAAGCTCGCCGCCGATGGCGAGGCGCTGCCCGCCGCACCCACCGCGCCCCCCATCCCCGGCCCCGTGCCGCACGTGACCGGGTTTCTGAACCGCGACGGCTTGATCGAGACAGCCACCCCCTGCGACACCCCGCCCCCCGATCTGACCCGCGCGCCGCTGGAACTGCCGGCCAGCCGCGCGCTGCGCCTTCAGGCCATCACACGCGGGGACGAGGGGTTCATCCTGTCGCTCGCCTATTCCACGCAGCGCGGCTACGGGCGCACCCATGCCTTTGTGGGCGAGTTGCGCATTGGCCGCGTCGCGGTTCAGATGGACATCCCCGAATTGGGTTTTGCCGTCGAGATTGGCGAAATCGAGATGACCGAATGTGAAACCGTGAACCAGTTCACCGGCAGCAAGCATGAGCCGCCGCAATTCACCCGTGGCTACGGCCTTGTCTTCGGCCAATCGGAACGCAAGGCAATTGCCATGTCGCTGGTCGACCGCGCCCTGCGGTGGGAGGAGTTGGGCGAAGATTTCATCGGTGCCCCGGCGCAAGATGAGGAATTCGTGCTGTCGCACTGCGACAACATTCAGGCCACAGGGTTCCTCGAACACATCAAGCTGCCGCACTATGTCGATTTTCAGGCCGAACTTGAACTGGTCCGGCGCCTGCGGGCCGAGGCATTGTCCGCGCGTGAGGCCGCCCAAATCAGTAGACCGTCGCAAGAAATCATGAGGGCCCGCCCATGAACGCCGCATCGCCCGACTATAACTTTGCCTATCTTGACGAGCAAACCAAACGCACGATCCGCCGCGCCATTCTGAAGGGCATCGCCGTGCCGGGCTATCAGGTGCCCTTTGCCAGCCGCGAGATGCCGATGCCTTATGGCTGGGGCACGGGCGGGGTGCAGGTGACGGCGGCGTGTCTGGTGCCCGAGGACCGCCTGAAGGTGATCGACCAGGGTGCGGATGACACCACCAACGCCGTCAGCATCCGCAAGTTCTTTCAGCGCACCGCAGGCGTGGCCGTGACCGAAGTTACCACCGAGGCAACTCTGATCCAGACCCGCCACCGCATTCCCGAAACCCCGCTGCGCGAAGGGCAGATCCTTGTCTATCAGGTGCCCATCCCCGAACCGCTGCGCTTTCTGGAACCGCGCGAAACGGAAACGCGCAAGATGCACGCCCTTGAGGAATACGGGCTGATGCATGTCAAGCTCTATGAGGACATCGCCCGCCATGGTCAGATCGCCACATCCTATGCCTATCCCGTGCGGGTGGCCGGGCGGCATGTGATGGACCCCTCGCCCATCCCCAAATTCGACAACCCCAAACTGTCGGGCAACCCGGCAATTCAGTTGTTCGGCGCGGGGCGCGAGCAGCGCATCTATGCGCTGCCACCCTATACCGAGGTGGTCAGCCTCGATTTCGACGACCACCCGTTTCAGGCCACCAAGGCCGACCATGCCTGCGATCTGTGCGGCGCGCGCGACAGCTATCTGGATGAGGTGATCACCGACGATGCCGGATCGCGGATGTTCGTCTGTTCAGACACCGATTATTGCAATGCCCGCGTGGCCGGGGGGACCGGCGCATGAAAGATCTGCATACCCCGCTGTTGCGCGTTGAGGCGCTGACCCGGCGCTATGGCGCGCGCATAGGCTGCGTCGATGTGGCGTTTGATCTTTTTCCGGGCGAGGTTCTGGGGATTGTTGGCGAAAGCGGATCGGGAAAATCGACGCTGTTGTCCTGCCTTGCCGGGCACATGCAGGCAGATTCGGGCGAGATCGTCTACGACGGGCGCTGCGTGCGCACGATGGAGGAACCCGCGCGGCGGCGCCTTGCGCGCACCGAATGGGCCTATGTCCACCAGAACCCGCGCGACGGGTTGCGCATGGGTGTCAGCGCCGGGGGCAATGTCGGCGAGAGGTTGATGGCCATCGGCGCGCGGCACTACGGCGATATCCGCGCCACGGCCACCGACTGGCTGGGCCGGGTCGAGATTGCCGCCGACCGGATCGACGACCGCCCCAGCGCCTTTTCCGGCGGCATGCAGCAGCGCCTGCAGATCGCGCGCAATCTGGTGACGGCGCCGCGCCTTGTGTTCATGGACGAGCCGACAGGCGGCCTTGATGTCAGCGTTCAGGCGCGGCTTCTGGATCTGCTGCGCGGTCTGGTGCGTGATCTGGGGCTGTCGGTGATCATCGTCACGCACGATCTGGCGGTGGTGCGCCTGCTGGCACATCGACTGATGGTGATGCAGGGGGGGCGCGTGGTAGAGCACGGCCTGACCGATCAGGTGCTGGATGATCCGCAGCACGTCTATACCCAATTGCTCGTCTCTTCTGTCTTGCAGGTGTAACTGATGATTGCGATTTCCAATCTGTCCAAGTCGTTTACCCTGCACAATCAGGGCGGCACCGTGATCCCGGTGATGGCAAACGCGGCGCTGACCGTGACGCCGGGCACCTGCGTGGGGCTGGTGGGCCAGTCGGGTGCCGGAAAATCCACGCTGATGCGGATGATCTATGGCAATTACCTTGCCGCGGGCGGTCAGATCATGGTGGGGGATGTTGATGTCGCCTCCGCCTCGCCGCGCGAGATCATCCGGCTGCGGCGCCAGACGCTGGGCTATGTCAGCCAGTTCCTGCGCGTCGTCCCCCGGGTGCCGACGATTGACGTGGTGGCCGAACCGCTGTTGCAGTTGGGCGTCCCCGCCGATGTTGCCCGGGCCCGCGCCGCCGACCTTTTGACGCGGCTGAACATACCGCAGCGCCTCTGGATCCTGTCACCCACCACCTTTTCGGGGGGCGAGCAGCAACGGGTCAACATCGCACGCGGCTTTGCCCATCCGTACCCGGCGCTGTTGCTGGATGAGCCGACAGCCAGCCTTGACCCGGTCAACCGTGAGGTGGTTCTGTCCCTGATCGAGGCCGCCAAGGCGCGGGGCGCGGCCATTATCGGCATCTTCCACGATGCCGGCGCGCGTGACAGGGTTTGTGACAGGGTGGTCGACGTGACAGGATTTACGCCCGTGGCCACCGCGTGAGACGTCTGATTGCCATCGTCGGGCCATCGGGTGCGGGCAAGGACACGCTGATCGCGGGCGCCATGGCCGCGCGGCCCGACCTGACGCTGGTGCGCCGCGTGATCACGCGGCCCGAAGCCGCAGGGGGCGAGGATTTCGAGGGCGTGACCGAGGCCGCCTTTGCCCGGCGCAAGGCGGCGGGGGACTTTGCACTGGACTGGCAGGCGCATGGCCTGCGCTATGGCATACCCGAGGCGCAGCTTTCGGGTGCGGGTGATGTCCTGTTCAACGGCTCACGCGCGGCCCTTCCTGCCGCGATGGCCTTGTTTCCCGACCTGAGGGTCATCTTGATCACCGCGCCCGATGCTGTGCTGGCCACCCGTCTGGCCGCGCGGGGGCGCGAGGAAGCAGACGACCTGATGCAGCGGCTGCAACGCGCGGGCTTTCGCTTGCCGGATGGCATCGTGGCCGAGGTGGTGCACAACGACAGCACAATGGCCACCGGGGTGGCCCGCCTTCTGACCGCACTTCAGCCCGAAATCGGATAGCGGTGCAACAGGTGAAAACGTCCCGTCACATCCTCGCCGAACAGGCACAGATCCTCGATCACGAACGGGCGTTTGAGGATGCTGTTGAAATGTGTCGCGGCCGCGGCGCGCGCGGCGGCCATCTGGTCAAGCATCAGACGGCGGGTCAGGGTCAGGTGAAACCGGAACTCGTCCATCACGAACGGATAGCCCCAGCCCAGCAGCAGATCGCGCTGACGGGCCGACAGTTGCTCGGGGCGGCGGCGGGCGATCTCGTCCCCGGTCAGCGGTGCGCGCAAGCCGTCGGTGCATTCGACGACCAGGGCCGCAAGATCCGTCAAAGCGGCCTCGCAGCCTTGCGGTGTCAGGGCGAGAAACCCGTGCAGATCCTCAAGGGTCAGCCCCTCGCAGACAACCGGGGCAAGGCGGTCGGCGAGTTCCTTGACCGTTGCCTCGGCATCTGCCGCACCGGCCCCTTCGGCCAGCCGGAACGGCGCGCGCAGGGTGCCGTGAAAGCCGTATCTGCGCGGCGCATCGGTCATATCGGCCATCGGCAGACCCGTATCGGGGTGGGGCACAGGAGTGCCCCCATCGGGATCCCAGCCCAGCCATGCGGCAGCCGCATCGGCAAAGTCGCCCGGACGCGGGGCATAATACACGGCATATCGGTTCATCGTTTCCATGCGCCGCACCCTGACTTTCCGAAGTCACACCGTTGTGACATGACCATGTCACGAGACGTTCTTTTCCACCCGACTGCAAGACAGGACCATGCCCAATGACCGAAACCATCCTCGCCAATGCCATGATTGTTCTGCCCGATGAGGTGATCCGCGGGTCATTGGTGATGCGCGACGGCCTGATTTCCACGATAGACACTGGCGCAGGCGTGCCTGCGGGCGCGCTAGATTGCGGCGGCGATCTGGTCATGCCGGGCCTGATCGAATTGCACACCGACAACCTTGAGCGTCACATCGAGCCGCGGCCCAAGGTGGACTGGCCGCATGCATCCGCCATTATCGCGCATGATGCCGAACTGGCGGGCGTGGGGATCACGACCGTGTTCGATGCGTTGCGCGTGGGGTCTGTGCTGTCGAACGCCAAGGCAAACTACGGCGAATACGCGCGTGCCCTTGCGGATGAGATTCTGGATCTGCGCGCGCGCGGCGTGCTGCGGATCACGCATTTCTTGCATCTGCGGGCCGAGGTATGCTCGGAAACGCTGGTTGCGGAAATGGCCAAGTTCGGCCCGGATGATCTGATCGGCATCGTCAGCCTGATGGACCATACCCCCGGCGAGCGGCAGTTCCGCGACGTGACCAAGCTGAAGGATTACGTGGTCGGCAAGCATGGGATGAGCGAGGCCGAATTTCTGGACCATATCGCCAGCCAGCGCGCCCTGCGCGACCGCCTTGGTGCCTTGCATGAGGCGACGGCAGTGTCCGAGGCGCGGCGCTATGGCGCAGTGCTGGCCAGCCATGATGACACGACGGTGGCCCAAGTGGCCGTCTCGGCCCGGCATGGGGCGCATTTCGCCGAATTCCCCACCACGTCCGAAGCTGCCACCGCCTGCCGCGACCACGGGATCAAGGTGATGATGGGCGCGCCGAACCTGATCCGCGGCGGGTCGCATTCGGGCAATGTGGCGGCGCAAGCGCTGGCCGAGACAGGGCTTCTGGACATCGTGTCATCCGATTATGTGCCCTCGGCCCTGCTGTCGGCGGGGCTGCTGCTGGGCGATCTTTGGGGAAATCTGGCACGCGGGATTGCGACCGTGACATCGGCCCCCGCGATGGCAACCGATCTGACAGACCGGGGGGTGCTGGTCCCGGCCAGCCGGGCGGATGTGATCCGGGTCGCACGGGTGGGGCAGGCAGGCGTGGTGCGCGGCTCTTGGGTGGCGGGTGCGCGTGTCGCGTAGGCTGCGGCGCTGATCGGGCCGACTACAAGACTTGATCCGAAACCGACAGCCCCCCGTCCGGGGCGAGAAACGCGAAACCGTTGGGGCCAAGGGTCAGACGGCCCTCACGCAGATCGGCCGCCTGATGTGGCCCATCTGCAATCCGACCCTCCACCGCCAGAGTGACGGCCTGTGGTGACAGGTTGAACACGCACGCCAGATCGTCCCCGCGCGCAAAGGCCAGAACGGGGTTTGCCACGTCGTAGAAAAGGGTCCGCCCCAGACGCAGCGCCGGAGTGTCGCTGCGCCACGCCAGCATCGCACTGTAGAATGCCAGCACCGAGTCGCTGTCGCCCGCCTGCGCCGCCACATTGCGTGCCTGCTGCGGCGGCTTGACCGGAAGCCACGGTTTCACATCGGAAAAACCGCCGTACTCACTGGCGTCCCAAACCATCGGCGTGCGGCAGCCATCGCGGCCTTTGTAATCGGGCCAAAAGCGGATGCCCGGCGGATCGGTCAGCTCTTCAAACAGGATGTCGGTTTCCAACTGGCCCACTTCCTCACCCTGATAGAGGCAGACCGAGCCTTCGAAACTCAGCAGCATCGCGGCGGCAAGTCGGGCAACATCGGCGTCGGCCCCATGCGCCAACCAGCGAGTCAGGTGGCGCGGCACATCGTGATTGGAAAACGCCCACATCGGCCAGCCGTCTGGGGCGCCCGCGAAAAAGCCTTCAATCTTGTCCCTGAAGTGGGCGGGGGTGAATTCAGGCCCCAGCATGTCAAAGCTGTAGGCCATGTGCAGGCGGCCGGGTTGGGTATAGTCGGCCATGATCTGGACGTTGCGGTGCGGGGCATCGCCCACCTCGCCCACCATCGTGCGGCCCTCATATTCATCGAGCAAGGTGCGCACCCGTTCAAGCCAGCGCAGATTCTCGGGCCGGGATTTCGAGTGCGCGTGGTCCTGCATATCATACGGGTTCACGGGCGGCTGGTTTCCCACAAAGGGCAGAGGGCCGTTGTCGCGCAGTCTGGCGTCGTGAAAGTAGTAGTTGACGGTATCCAACCGAAAGCCGTCCACCCCCCGATCCAGCCAGAAGCGCAGCACCGACAGCGCCCAGTCCTGCACATCCGGTTTGTGAAAGTTCAGATCCGGCTGGCTGGGCAAAAAGTTGTGAAGGTAATACTGGCGGCGCCGGCTGTCCCATTCCCATGCAGGCCCGCCAAAGACCGACAGCCAGTTGGTGGGGGCGCTGCCATCGGGGCGCGCATTCGCCCAGACATACCAATCAGCGCGCAGGTTGTCGCGGCCAAGGCGGCTTTCGCGGAAAAACGGGTGCTGATCGGACGAATGCGAGATCACCTGATCGATGATCACCTTCAGTCCAAGGCCATGGGCGCGCGCCACCAGCGTGTCGAAATCGTCCAGACTGCCGAACAGCGGGTCGATGTCGAGGTAGTCGGACACGTCATAGCCCATGTCGGCCATCGGGCTTTTGAACACGGGTGACAGCCAGATCGCATCCACCCCAAGGTCGGCCAGATGTGCAAGGCGCGCAGTGATGCCGGGCAAATCGCCGATCCCGTCGCCGTTGCTGTCCTGAAAGGAGCGCGGATAGACCTGATAGGTCACCGATCCGCGCCACCAGTCGGATGTTTCAGCCGCCATGATTTCCCCGCGCGCGCCCACTTGTGAAGGGAACGATTCGGGGAAAGAATACAAGTGGGCCGGATATTTTCAAACCGTTTTAAACCACGACAACACTTTGTTTCGTCTCAGAAAAGCGTCACGCACCGGGGCGCACGCGGGCGGCGGTCTTGTTGGCGAACGCCTCCAGCCGGGCGCGGGCGTCGGGCTGGGTATTGACCACACCCGCCACAACCGCCTCGGCATAGGCCGCATCCAGCGCCGACATGTTGCCGAGATGGCTGATGGCCGAGCAGATGGCAAAGTTCGACAGCGGCAGGTTTTGTGCCGCCGCGCGGGCCAGTTCCAGCGCCCTGTCAAAGCTGGAGCCTTCGACAAGGTATTGCGCAAGTCCGATGTCCACCGCCTCGGCCGCCTTGTAGACACGACCCGTCAACATCATGTCGATCATCCGCGCCTTGCCCACAAGACCGGACACGCGGATGGTGGCGCCGCCGCCGGTGAACAGGCCGCGCTGGCCTTCGGGCAGGGCAAAGTAGGTGGTCTCGTCGGCCACGCGGATATGGGCGCTCGACGCAAGCTCCAGCCCCCCGCCCACGACCGCGCCCTTCAATGCTGCGATGATGGGCACGCCGCCGTATTCCATCTTGTTGAACGCCTCATGCCAGCGCAGGCACAGGTGCATGAATTCTGCCGGGCTGCGGTCGGCAACATGGTGTTCCACCAGATCGAGACCCGCGCAGAAGTGTGTGCCCATCGCCGCCAGAACCACGGCCCGCACCCCTGCGCGCGGCACGGTGGTGAACAGCGTCACCAACTCCTCGATCGTGTCCGCATCCAGCGCATTGCGCTTGGCCTCGCGGTTCAGCGTGGCGATCAGAACGCCATCGTCGTGCAGATCCAGCGTGATGTTCTTCAGATTCAGGTTCCGGATATCCAGCGGCATCAGGGGCTTCCTTCTTGACTTGGCTCAGGCCAGCGGCCCCATTTTCCGCGCGGCATCGCGCAGCAGGAACTTTTGTATCTTTCCGGTGGCCGTCTTTGGCAGTGTCTGGAAGATCACCGATTTCGGTGTCTTGAAGCCCGCCAGATGCTGGCGGCAAAAGGCGATCACGTCGTCTTCATGCACCTCGTGCCCGTCGCGCAGTTCGACAAAGGCACAAGGGCTTTCGCCCCACCTCTCATGCGGGCGGGCCACCACGGCGGCGGCAAGGACGGACGGGTGGCGATACAGCGCAGCCTCGACCTCGACCGACGAGATATTCTCGCCACCCGATATGATGACATCCTTCAGGCGGTCACGGATTTGCACGTAGCCATCGGGATGCACCACAGCCGCATCTCCCGACCAGAACCAGCCCCCCGCAAAAGCGGCTGCGGTGGCGGCGGGATCCTTGTAGTAGCCTTTCATCACCGTGTTGCCGCGCATGGCAATCTCGCCCTGTGTCAGCCCGTCCATCGGCACATCCTCGCCCGTTTCGCGGTTCACCACACGCAGGTCTTCCAGCATGGGAAAGGCCACGCCCTGCATCGCCTGTTTGGCAGCCTGATCGGGGGGCGACAGGTCGGCCCAATCTTCCTGCCACAGGCATTGCGAGACATGGCCATAGGTTTCGGTAAGCCCGTAGACCTGCATCACGTCAAGACCCAGACGCGCCGCCTTTTCCAGAACCGAAGGCGGCGGCGGCGCGCCTGCGGTAAACACCCGCACCGCCGGGGCAAACCCGCCCGCGGGCGCATCGGGGCTTTCGCACAGCATTTGAAGGATGATCGGCGCCGCGCCCAGATGTGTGACGTTGTGGGTCAGGATGGCCTCGACCAGCTTTTTTGGCACCGGATCGCGGGTAAATATCAGATGAGCACCGACGATGGCCATAGCCCAGGGGTGGTTCCAGCCGTTGCAGTGAAACATCGGCACGACCGACAGGTAGGTCGGGTTTGGCGGCAGGTTCCAGCCGGTGGCCGTGCCCATCGCCATCAGATAGGCACCGCGATGGTGATAGATCACCCCCTTGGGTCGCCCCGTCGTACCCGAAGTGTAATTGACCGCAATCGCCTGCCATTCGTCACCGGGCATCGCCCAGCCCATGGGCGCATGTTCGGCCAGCGTCTCATAGTCGCCCTGTCCAAAGCCGGGGGCGCCGGTCGCCGGATCGGCTATGTCGATCACCGGGATCTCGAACCCGTTGATCGCAAACGCCTGTCGCAGCAGAGATGCATAGGCCGTGTCGCAGATCACCAGTCGCGCATCGGAATGCTGCAGGATGTAGGCGACCGTTTCAGCCTCAAGCCGCACGTTTATGGTGTTCAGGACCGCCCCTGTCAGCGGAACGGCGTAGTGCAGTTCAAACAACTCGGGGATGTTGGGGGACATGACCGCCACCGTATCTCCCTGCCCGATTCCATGCGCGACAAGAGCCGCCGCAACCCCGCGGCAGCGCAAAGCAACCTCGGCCCAGGCGCGCGTCACGCCGCCGTAGGTGGTGGCCGGGCGCGGCCCGTAGACCAGCGCTGCACGGCGCAGGAACGAAATGGGCGACAGCGCCACATGGTTGGCCGCCGTCGGCACCTCTGCCTCGAACATTTCCCGCATCATCCCCCCTCTCGATCCGATCCGCCTGACCATCAGACTGTCACACGAACGGCAAGTCCACCAGCGTGGCTGACACGCGGGCGTGTGTCGCGCATTACCTCGACTGTCGACCCTGTTGTCACATGCGCCGAGATCGGCAGATAACCGCTATGCTGGTAAGGGCCCGAGAGTGACCGTCAACTCATGGTTTCCATCAGAAGTCTGCATCGTCACACCATCCGGCCCGGCATCCAGTGCGGTACCGTCAAGCGATGCAGACGCGATACCGTGCCCCGACCCTTGGGGATTGAGGATCGTGACAGCAATTCTGGCAGCGCCAAGGGTGATCGTCGCCGACATTTGCGGCCACGCCTTGGGAAAGCATGGGTTCAGTGTCAGATGCCCCCCGGCCCGGTTCAGGCCCAGCAAGCCTTCGACCCCTGCACGGTACATCCAGCCTGCCGATCCGGTATACCACGTCCACCCCCCACGCCCTTCGTGCGGGGCGGTAGAGTACACGTCGGCCGCAACCACATAGGGCTCCACCTTGTAGCGGTCGGCATCGCCCGGGGTGGCTGCGTGGTTGATCGGGTTCAGCATCGCGAACATCCGGCCTGCTGCATCGCCGTCGCCCAGTCTGGTATGCGCCAGGATCGTCCACATTGCGGCATGACTGTACTGGCCACCGTTCTCACGCAGACCGGGCGGATAGCCCTTGATATAGCCGGGGTCTTCGGGGGCGCGGTCGAATGGCGGGGTGAACAGCAGTGCAAGGCCCGGATCGGGGCGCACCAGATGCTGGGTCATCGACGCCATCGCGGTTTTGGCGCGCGCCGGATCAGCCGCACCGGACAGCACGGCCCAGGATTGCGCGATGCTGTCGATCCGGCATTCCATGGATGCGGCAGAGCCAAGGAGGGTGCCATCGTCAAACGTGCCGCGCCGATACCATGCACCGTCCCAGCCATGCGCCTCGATCGCCTCGGTGACAGCCTTGGCGTGCTGGCGCCAGCGTGCCGCGCGGGCGGGATCGCGGCTGTCGGCAAGCGGCGCCATCTGGTCGATCGTGGCGATCAGAAGCCAGCCCAGCCAGACACTTGTGCCCTGCCCCCCCTCGCCCACGCGATTCATGCCGTCATTCCAGTCGCCGGTGCCGATCAGCGGCATGCCGTTTTCGCCCGTCAGCGCCATCGCCTGATCCAGACCCCGGGCACAATGCTCGAACAGGCTGGCGGTCCTTTCAGAAACCGTGGGAAGAAAGAAATCATCATGCGCGCCCGGGGGGACGGCCGGGCCTTGCAAGAACGGCAATTCCTCGTCAAGAATCCCTGTATCGCCCGACACCGCCACATAGCGCGCGACGCCATAGCCCAGCCAGACGCGGTCATCCGATATCCGTGTGCGCACCCCCTGGCCCGAGTGCGGCAGCCACCAATGCTGCACGTCGCCTTCGGGGAACTGACGGCTGGCCGCGCGCAAAAGATGCGCCCGTGTCATGTCGGGGCGGCTGAAAGTCAGCGCCATGCCGTCTTGCAACTGGTCGCGAAAGCCGTAGGCCCCGCTCGCCTGATAGAACCCGGCACGCGCCCAGATCCGGCAGGCGAGTGTTTGATAAAGCAGCCAGCCGTTCAGCATGATGTCCATGGACCGGTCGGGCGACGTGACCTGAACCGAGGTCAGAAGATCGGTCCAGTGCTGTTTCACCGCCGTCAGCGACGCCTTCATATCGGCACCGCGAACCTGCTGGATCAGCGCGCTTGCGGCCTCTTCGCTGGCGGCCTGACCGATCTGAAAGACAATATCCACCGCTTCGCCCGGCTGCAATGTCACGCGGCGCTGCAGGGCGGCGCAAGAATCGAGTGCAGGACCTGTGCGCCCGGACAGGGGCTGTGCGCGCAGGGCTGCGGGGGCGGCAAGCGTGCCGCCGGCGCCGATGAATTCCGCGCGGTCCGCGGTAAAGCTGCTGGTGTCTGCGCCAATATCCGCAAAGGCCACGCGCCCCGGGAAAGCCGTGCTGAAGGTGTTGCGCGCAAGGATGGCTCCGGTTTCGGGATCTGGCTTCGTGACGACGAAACCCGCCGCGGCGCTGCGCGATGTGCCCAGCACCCATTCGGCGTATCCGGTCACTGACAGTCTGCGCACGGCGGTTCCCTTGTTACGCAAGGTCAGCCTGCTGACCTTTACCGAGGCCCCCAGCGGCACGAATTGTACCATGTCGGCGGCGATGCCGTGGCTTTCATACGCAAAGGAGGTGTAGCCAAAACCGTGGCGCGCAACGTAGGTGCCGGTGCCGCGAATGGGCAGGGCAGTTGGCGTCCAGATCCGGTTGCTATCCAGATCATGCAGGTAGATCGCCTCTCCCGCAGGGTCGGTGACCGGATCATTCGACCATGGCGTGATCTGGTTTTCGCGGCTGTTTTCGGCCCAGACATGGCCCGACCCTTCGGCCGAGACCTGAAAGCCGAAGCCCGCATTGGCGATGACGTTGATCCAAGGCGCAGGCGTCGTGTTGCCATCGCGCAGTACGGTCACATACTCGCGCCCGTTGTCGCCGAAGCCGCCGATACCGTTGAAAAATTCCAACTCGGGCAATGTGGGCTCAGGCAAGGCGGGGGGGGACACAGGCACGGTCGAAGGGCGCGTTGGCAAGGCCGCCGGGGCTGCGAGCTGCAGCGGCGCCCGCGCGACGGATTGTGCAATGTTGGGCGGTGCCATCAACAGAGCCAGTTGCTGGCCAATGTTGCCACGCCCGGCCACCATCACCACCTGCGCCGCAGACAGCAGGTGCGCGCGTGCTCCGGGAGCGATGAGGTCGGAACGCAGCGTATGGATGCTGCCCTGTGCGGGGGCATGGATGCCGTCGGCCCTGGGGCGAGACTGGGCGGCGCGCACCGCGCTGTCGATGGCGATCTGCAGATCCTGAACATAGGATGACTGCCGGTCGTTCAGGATGACAAGGTCAACGGCAAGTTGCCGCATACGCCAATATTCATGCGCGCTCAGCACCTGTTGCAAAACGGCGATGTCCTGCGCATCGTCGATCTGCAACAGCACGATCGGCAGGTCGCCCGAAATACCGTGCGCCCACAAGGCTGATTGCGGGGCCGCGCCCGCGATGATCTGCGTGCCCGGCGTGCGCAACCGCCCGTCGGAGCGCATGATCATTCCGCCAAGCGCCTGAAAATCGGCTGCATCGGCATGGGTGATCCCCAGATGGCGCAGCTGCACTTGGGCTTGTGTCCACGACAGGGTGACGGCGCGGGCAAACGCCGAAGAATCACGGTGCCGGTCGACCAGATCCAGCAGCGCATCGGGCGAGGCTGCGACCATCGTCCAGAATGTCACACGCGTGACACCGCCCGGAGGCACGCTGACACGGCGGCGGATGGAAAAGATCGGATCCAGTACGGTGCCAGTGGTGCCCGAAAGAGGTGCCCCCGCCATCGCCGCCGTGGCGAGCGTGCGCCCACGTCCGATAAATCTGGCCCGGTCCGTTTCGATCTGGATCTGTGCCGTCTCGCGGCCCTCGACCACTGCGATATGCGCGGCCCAAACCTCGGGGTCGCTGTCTGAACGGCGGCGCCGGGTGGCAATGATCACGCCCAGTTCGGGCAGATAATCGGTAACGACGAACATCTTGGAAAACGCGGGATGCGCCAGATCTGACGATTGCGGTGCCAGCACCAGTTCGGCGTACGAAGTCAGATCAACCTCGCGCGCGGTGCGCCCGGCATTGGTCAGCGTGACCCTGCGCGCTTCGGCATCGTCCTCGGATGACACCACAACATCGGTCATTGTGGTGAGTTGCGCTGCCTGCCGCGTGAAACATGCCTGATGTTCGCTGAACACGGCGCGGTGGCGGGCAGCATCTGCGCGGATCGGCTGCACGCCGGCCGACCATTTCAGGCCAGTTGCCGTATCGCGGAGAAAGATGAACGACCCAAGTGCCGCCTGCGTGGCGTCGGGTCGCCAGCGCGTGATCGCCAGATCGCGCCAGCGGCTGAACCCTTCGCCGGTCGCCGTCAGCATCACACCGTAATTCCCGTTCGACAAAAGATGCGCGGAAGGTGCTGCGTCGGCAGGGCTGTCGAACACCCGCATCAACGGCATGTCGCTGACCTGTGCGGTGCCCGCCAGCACATTCTTTGCACGCGGCGGGGCCGAGGCCACATCCCGTGGCACGCGTTCGTGCAGCAGCAGTTCCACGCCCTGTATCATAGGCTCTGAGTGGAACCGGTCGCGCAGGCGCCCGTCTTGCAATGCGTTGGCGATACTCGCGATGGTCATGCCCTGATGATGCGCCATGAAGCTGCGCACAACCGCGTGGTCGGCATTCTGCGGCACCCGCGCCGGGGTGAAATCGACTGCTTCGTAAAACCCGTAGCGCCCCCGCGCGCCCAAAGCCTCCAGCCGCCGGTAATTCTGCACGGCGCCCACGGGATCAATCATCGCGGCCAGCCCCGTGGCATAGGGCGCAATCACCTGATTTTCGCTCAGACCGCGTTTCAGACCCAGACCCGGCACGCCGAAATTCGAGTATTGATAAGTCATTTCAAGATCGCGGGCGTTGTAGGAAGATTCCGATATGCCCCACGGGGTGCGGATCGCGGCGCCATAGGTTTGCTGGCGCCCGACCACCAGCCGGTTGGTTTGTTCCAGAACCGAACCTACCGGCGCGCGCATGACCAGCGATGGCATGAGATATTCAAACATGCTGCCCGACCACGAGATCAGCGCCGAACCGGACCCGATCGGTGTGGCCGTGCGCCCCAGCCGAAACCAGTGGCGCGTGTCAACATCGCCCTTGGCAATCGCGAACAGACTGGCCAGACGCGCCTCGGACGCCAGCAGATCATAGCAGTTCGCGTCCAGCCGGTTGGTGTCCAGCGAAAAGCCGATGGACAGCAACTTCTTGTCCGGTTCGAGCAAAAAGGCGAAATCCATTTCGACCGCGATGCTGCGCGCCAATCGCTCTACTTCGCCCAGCAGGTGTGTATCAGGCGGCGCGGACTGGTCGGCAAGGTTCTCGGCCAGACATTGGTGAACGGCAGCGGCCCAAAATGCGGCATCGACGGCATCGTCGCCCAATGCCTGCGCCTGATCGCGCGCCGCCGCGGCCATCACCAGCTGGTCCGTCAGACTGGTTTCTTGCGCCATGGCCAGCCCGGCCAGCGCGTGCGTCAGCGCATCCGCCGCAGGCACATCCGGGACGGCTGCCAGCGCAAGGGCTGCGGTATCGCGCACTGCCGACCGCACCGTGGCATCGGCCACCGGGACTGTCTGCCATTCACGGCAGGCCTGAGCGACCGCGATCAGATGCCCGGCCAGATTGCCACTGTCCACCGACGAGACGTAGGCCGGATCAAGCACGCGCAGATCGCGGGTGTCATGCCAGTTATAGATGTGACCACGATAGCGCGGCATGCGGCGCAGCGTCAAAAGCGTGTCGCGCATCCTGTGCAGGGCGGCGGTCTGGCCTGTCCAGCCCATGTCGCGCGCGACGACTGTGGACAAAAGATACATCCCGATATTGGTGGGCGATGTGCGCGGGGCGACGGCGGGATAGGGCGTTTCCTGAAAATTGTCGGGCGGCAGGTGATTATGCTCTGACGTCACAAACGTCTCGAAAAAACGCCAGGTCTGGCGCCCGATCAGACGCAACTCGCGCGCCTGATCGGGCAAAAGCTGCGGGTCCTGCCGCGCCGGTCTGGGCAGACTGATGACACGGGCCAGCGCAGGTGCTCCCGCCCAGGCCACTGCGAACGGCACCAGCCATGGCAGGATCGCCGGGTTCACGAAGGCGGCAACGGCACAGGTGCCAACCCCGAGGATCACCCCCCATGCCATCGCGCCATACTGGCCCGCAACCGAAGGCTGTGCAGCACCGCTTGACTGTGCCGCCGTCACCCATTCCAGCAGATGGGCGCGCGACACCGCAAGCCGCCAGGCAGTGCGGAGGATGGCGTCGATCATCACCGCTGCCGTATCGGCCAGAAAGATGATCGACAGTGCAATCTGCTCGAATGCGGTCAGCACATCGCGGCCCAGCGCCGCAAAGTGGCTGCGCAAGGTCACGCCGATTCGCTCGGGGAAGATGCCGAAGGGCAGCGGCAGCAGGCGCGGCAGGGCCAGAAGGACCACGACCCACGTCGTCCAGATCAACGCCACCATGGGCGCCATCATCCATCCGGCAAGCAGGCTGAGCATCGCCATCGGCGCCAGCAAGGACCGGCGCAGATTGTCGACCATCTTCCAACGGCCAAGCGCGGGGACACCGCCCCGCCTTCCAGCAATCCAGGGCCAAAGCTGCCAGTCGCCGCGCGCCCAGCGGTGCCGTCGGTGCATGTCCACGTCGTACCGGTCGGGAAAATCCTCGACCACTTCGATATCGGACGCCAACGCCGCACGCGCAAAAACGCCTTCGTACAGATCGTGACTGAGCATGGTGTTGTCGGGCACGCGGCCGGCCAGCGCGGCCTCGAAGGCGTCAACGTCATAGATACCCTTGCCAGTAAACGAGCCTTCCTGAAACAGATCCTGATAGACATCCGACGTGGCGGACGCATAGGGGTCTATCCCGCCCTGGCTGGAAAAGATCCGCTGATATATCGACCCTTCCTTGCCGATCGGCAGGCCAGCGGTGACGCGCGGTTGCAAGATGGCGTAACCTTGCGTGACCCGCGCCGCGGTGCTGTCGAACACAGGCCGGTTGAGTGGGTGGGCCATCTTGCCAATCATCTGGCGCACGGTTCCATGCAGCAGGCGCGTGTCTGCATCCAGCGTGATGACATAGCGGATGTCTTGCGGCAGCGGGCTGCTTTGGACGTCAAAGCTGGTGTCCTGCGCGCCGCGCAAAAGACGGTTCAACTCGGTCAGTTTACCTCGCTTGCGCTCCCACCCCATCCAGCGGCCTTCGCTGGGGTTCCACTGACGGTTGCGGTGGAGAAAGAAGAATACGGGGCCATCGGGCGACGGATAGCGTTCGTTGAGGCTGGCAATCGTAGCCAATGCTGCGGCCACCAGGTCGGCGTCTTTCGCCGTCGTCTCGGTGCCGGAATCGCCCATGTCGGACAAAAGCGCGTAGTGCAGGGCGCCACCGGTTGTGGACAGGTGATGCACTTCAAGATGTTCGATCTGCGCATGCAACTCGTTCATATCATGCAACAAGACGGGCACGGCAATCAGAGTGCGCAGATCCGGTGGGACGCCTTGCGTCAGTTCAAGTCCGGGTAGCGGGTTGGGTGCGACCGAACGGGTGATCAGCAGGTTGACGATGGCCGAGCCCACCTCAAACGCAATGGCAAGGCCCGAGATGCCGAGGACCATCAATGCTACAATGCCCGCGCCCTCGGCCTGCGCCAGCGACAGCCCGAAGCCGAGGATAACCAACGACAAGGCCACAATCGATGCCAGATACCCCGTCAAACCAAAGCGCCCGATCTGGCGCTGCACCCGCAACCACGACGATGGGCGAAAGCCAAGCTTTGCCTCCAGCGCGGGCCTGCCGGCGCCAATCAGCCAATGCCCGGGGTCACGGCTTCGGGCCGTCTCGCCGCCCGCTGCCAGCGCCAGGCTCGCCTCTGCCAGATCAATCTCGGTCGCGTCGGTGCCGCGCGCAAGGATCTCGATCGCGGTGCGATAGCGGTTACGCGTCGCAAAATCCATCATGGCAAAGTCAGACGCCGAACGCAGGCGCGCGTCGACAAGGCTGACCTCCTCAAAGAAATCGGCCCAGTCCATTTCAGACACAAGCCGCATCGAGGTGACGATGTTGCGCATCGTGACGTTCGATGCCGCAAGCCGCATCTGCGCGCTGTTGACGACCTGCTCAATTGAGGTGTCCTGCCGGGAAAGCCGGTCTTCCAGCCATGCGAAAAGCGGTGTCTGGGCCGGATCGAACCCGCGCAGTCGTTTGACGATCTGGGCCGCGACGATCTCAGGCAGGGGCGTGGTTTCATAACGGGCGACGGCACCGTGCAAGGCGGACAACTGCGACTGGCCGGGGATCTTCTCGGCGGCAAAAACCACATCCACGATCTCGTCAGCCTCTTGGCGGTGCTGCTGCCCTTCGACGATCTGGGCGGTAAGCCTGCGCATGTTCTCAATCAACACGATGCGCAGCGTGATCGCCACGGCCCACAACTCGCCGATCAACAGGGGTTGGACCTGCTGATACGCTTGCACAAACCGGCTGAAAACGGCGCCCGACACCAGGCTGTCGGTGTGGGCCACGTAGGCCCAGGCAATTCCCAACACGCGTGGGTACCCGGCAAAGGGGCCGTCCGCCAGCTTTGGCAACTGCCGATAGAATCCGGGTGGAAGATCTTCGCGGATCTGGCGCAATTGTTCTTCGACAAGGTGGAAATTGTCGAGCAGCCATTCGGCTGCCGGGGCAATCGTCTGACCGGACTGCAACGCCAGCGCGCAAGTTTTGTAGGCCGTCAGGAGAACCTCGGCGTTTTCGCCCACGCGCACATCCAGACGCGGCGTACGCCGGTCTGCACGCGCCGCCACAGTCTGGGCGACAGCCAGCGTCGCGGCATGATGCTCCAGCCGCTCGGTGCCGAACAGATCTGCCCGGATAGGGGCGCTGTCCTGCCACAGATCAGAGTTGCGTATTGCCGCATTGTGCGGCAATGCCCGCGAGATTTTCGAGAGCAGATCCCTTTTGGTCAATGCGTTGACACCGTTTTCGGTGCGCCATCCGGGCCTGCGGCGGGCATCGTCCCGGCCACCGGGTTTTTGGCCGTTTCAGACCGGATCACACCACGCGGCATGGTGATGATGAGGTCATCCTTGTTTGCACAACGCGCATCTGCGCGGATGCGGCGGGCCATCGCGGCCCATTGGCGCTCTATATGCTTCCATTCCATGATGTCGTCCTTTCGAGTTCAAGCGATTATCTGGTGGCAGAGCTTCAATCCCGCGGTATTGCCGCTAAAGCGCGCTGCGCGAAGAAGCGGCGGAGACCACTGTCAGTCCGCCTCGGCGTTGCTCTGGCGCAGGGTTGCTGATCACGGCCCTGACCGGACCGCGCACCGTTGAAAGCAACGTTTTGCCCCGGAGGATCTTGAGTGTTGCCTGGCGGGCATTCGATGCGGCAAGCAACCCATCGTGTGAGCCACAATCAAACCGGACGCCGGAAAATTGAAACGCGGTTAGCGGAAGGGTTTCGGTGGCGACGGCAATCGCATCTGTCAGTTGCACCTCGCCCCCGGCACCTTGTGGCGTCTGGCGCAGGATGTCAAATATTACCGGCTGCAAGATATACCGGCCAACTGCGGCCAAAGTTGACGGGGCATCACCCTGTCGCGGCTTTTCCACAATGCCGGTCACCCGGACCGAGGTTTCCTGTGTGGACGTATTGAACGCGAATATGCCGTAGCTGCTGGTGTCTTCGACAGCCACTTTCATGGCCGCGATCATTTGGCCCTCGTCGTGGTTTCTCGCCATTTCTGACAGACATCCGCGCCCCATGATGATGTCATCTGGCAAGATGACACCGAAGGCGCCAGGTAGCATCATGTCCTTGCAGCACAGCACTGCGTCGCCCAGGCCCTTCGGCTGATCTTGCATCACGTAAACGATCTCTGGCGCCGCGCGGGCAGACCCGCGTGGCGAAGCCAGACCGACATCGCCCAGAAAATCACAGATTGCGGCTTTGGTCTTGCTGATCACCACGATAATCCGCTCGGCGCCAGCCTCGATCGCCTCGTCAACGGCAAACTGAATGACCGGACGGTCATAAACCGGCAGCAGCTCTTTAGCGGTCACCTTCGTCGCCGGCAGCATCCGCGTGCCCTTGCCGGCGGCGGGGATGATGACGGTTCTGAGGGGGGTCGAAGGATGTGGCATATGCGGGCCCCTTGATATGATGTGGTGATGTGGGTGGTTCGGATTTACAACGCGCGTCGGCAGCGCGGAGTTCCCCGGATCCTGCGCATGGCGCAGAAAGAGATAAACAAATTCATATCAATGGTTTTTCCCTGATTTTTCGGGAAAACGAGGCAACTTGAAGGTTTGGATCGGCGGCTTTCTGCCACCTATGGGCGCAGAGTTTGGCTGCCCAGGGCGGGTTTTTTGCCGCAACTGCATAAAAGCAGGTATCGACGTGTTAAGTGGAAATTGAAATCCGGATCAGATACCGGATTCTTTGGAACCGCGCTCTGGCTTGTCTGCGCTGATAGACGCCCGATGTCGGCGTTGGCCATACACGAATGAATCCAATCCAGCGTGCGGTCAAGCACCCGTCACAAGCGCCCTTCGTCCAACCGGTAGGCTTCGGCTGCCGCAGTCCACAACACGGCCTTCTGATCTGCCTCGCTTCGATCTGCAATCGCATCCCTTACCAGATCGACGGTCCGCTGGTAGTCAGACGCGAGCAGGCAGACCGGCCAGTCCGTGCCCATCATGCAGCGATTGGCCCCGAAAATCTGTAGCACCCGGGCGATATAGGGTGAGATCTGCGCGGGCGTCCAGTCGGCCCAGTCGGCCTCGGTCACCATACCTGACAGTTTGCACCAGACATGGGGTTCCCGGCCAAAGGGCGCCATCAGCGCCGCCCAGCGATCAAAGCCATTTGCAGCGATCTCGGGCTTGGCGATGTGGTCGATGACAAAGCGCAGATCCGGAAAGGCCCGGACGGTTTCCAGAGCGGCCGTCACCTCACGCGGGCGGATCAGCAAATCATAGACAAGGCTGCGCACCTGCACCGCACGCAGGCCGCGCCACACATCAGGCCGGCACAGCCAGCGTGGGTCGTCCTCGTCGTGTACCTGATGGCGTATTCCTACCAACCACCTGCCCCCCGGACCGGCACGCAGATCATCCAGCACTTCGCCCACATCCGGCGCAGTGAGATCGACCCAGGCCACGACGCCTGCGATGAAATCCGTGGCTTCGGCCAGCGCCAGAAACGCGCGCGATTCGTCCAAACTGGACCATGTTTGCACAAGAATGGTCTTTTGCACCCCGGCCGGCGCAAGAAGCGGTCGCAGATCGTCGGGCGTGAACACGCGGCGGATCGGCAAGACCGGGCCTTCCATCCAAGGATAGTTGCCCGTGTCGGGGTTCCAGAAGTGATGGTGCGCGTCGATCGCAGGCAGGATGGCGGCAGATGTCATGCTTATATCCATAAGAAGGTCGTTTCCAAGCATGCCACTGTTTTCGGGCTGGCGATACGGAGATTGACGCCCCCTCACCCGCCATTTCGCAAGCAATCGGATAGCTTTATCCGTTGTCGCAGTGGCGGTTGCGAGAAAAGAAGATGGCCCCCGACAGTCATGGGTTGCGCGACCCGCACGGCATCAAGCGAGCGTTCGGCTTTCTTGAACGGCAAATTTGCCCCCCCCCCACGCAGGCGCCTGCTCTCTTCGTTCGCTGCAATCGGTCCGGATCCCGAAAGACGCCGAACTGTTCAGGAATTGGAGGATTGCGAATCGCGCAAGCAGAAGTAAGATCGTTGAACCAGCGGAGGGGGCTCTCTTGGGCAAATCGTTTACGATGATTGACGCTGAGGCATTCGCCCGCACGTCGCAGTTGTTTCAGGCCAAGCGGGGGGCGCTGGCGCCTTCGGCAGTCGAACGGCTTGCCAGCGAGATCGTCGACCGTATTGCGCGCAGCGCGCGCACGGCACCCCGCTTTCAACATGTTGCCGTCAGTGCCGACAGCGTGTCAGATTTTTGCGATTGCCTGATCCAGGTGGAACCGGACGCGGCCCTTCAATTCATCGAAAACCGCCGCGCAGAAGGCGTGACCCGTCAAGGTGTGTATTTCGGCTATGTCGCAGCTGCGGCGCAGCAACTTGGCAGGCGTTGGGACAGGGGTCGGCTGTCGGCCGAACAGGTCACCATCGGCACGGGGCACCTCTACGCCCTGATGCGCGCGCTGCGGGCCGAAATGGTGCCCACAAACCCAAACCCAGACGCGCGTAAATGCGCCCTTTTCGCCACCGTCCCCGGCGAGCAGCACGGCATCGGTATAACCATCGCTGCCGACCTTTTCCGTGAGGCCGGATGGGACATTGATCTGCAGGTCGGCACCGATCATGACAGCCTTGTTGCGCGCACCGAAGGCACTTTGCCGCCGATCATCGGGCTATCGCTCAGCACCGACCAGCAGCTGGCGTGTCTTGTTCGGTTGGTCGTGGCAATCCGCATCGTGCATCCCTATGCCGTCATCGGGGTAGCCCCCGGCTCGTCTGCGGACGAAAAGAAAGTGGTCAGCCTCGCAGATGTCGACCTTGTGTTTCGCGATGCGCGTGCGGCCTGCATCGAATTGGACCGGCTGATCCGGCTGCGCGGTTGACGCGCTGAACCGATGGCGCGGCGCCGCGACGCCAGTCCCAATAAGTGGCGCCGATGTTGGCAATAAGGGCAACAAAACGCCCTGATTGCCGGCTTTGTAAAATCGGAAGTTGTCATTCCCTGACGGCACGGGCCCTCACCCGGAAATATCCGGCACGTCGCCTGTCTCAAGTATTCGCGTGAAAAAGGACGTGACCTCGTTGGATGTCGCGCGGTCTATGGCCCCGTCCGCAACTTCGGCCGGCGTCCAGATCCAGGATGCGGCCGGATCGTGCAGCATGGCCCATTCACCAAAGATCCGCTCGGGCACGTTTTCGGCAACATGCACCTTCACCTCAAGGTGACGGTCATCGCGTGCGATACGCTCAAGCGTTTTCCTGACCCGATCCTCGGGCCCTTCAATCCACTGAAGATAAAGGTCGGCCCGGCATATAAGGGCACCGGTCACGCCGTCCCGCGCATTCAGCCGCCGCGCTGTCATCAGGATGCTGCTGAGAATCGTTTCATCAAAGCCAAAGGGCCGTGACGTGTAGATTGTCCGAAAAATACTCATCAATCTTTTCTTTCCTGTTCGGTGGCGGCGGCACAATCGGCACCCCGCAGAACCAATGTACGGGCCCCGGGCCACCCGCCGGGTGAGGTGGAGGCAAGGGTCAGGTGCCATGCGGATGCGCAGCAGTCGCGGATGCCCCGCACGAGTTGCATCCAGACAGGTGCGTGCAGATCGTCAAGGGTGGCGGCCCAAGGGTGTGGATCAGTTGTCATAGCCTGTCATCTCCAGATAGCCGACGCCGGTATGGCTGCCTGTCACGGCGACGGGCCCTTCCCAATAGGGTACCGATGTCTGCATCCATGCATCGGGGTTCAGCGCGGTTACGGTTACATCTACGCCGCGATCCGGCAAACGCACCTGCCAGGCCGTTGGTACCTGCCGCCCTGCCACACTGTGCCGGTTCAGGGGTGCTGCGGCAAAGGCCCCGTCCACCAAGGCGGTGGCCTGACCACCCGCATCAATCCATGTGGCGGCGGTGTAGTCGGTGTTGCCACGCAGGACAAAACCCATCAGCTTTTCGCCCGTGTCGAACGACAGCGAGAACCAGTCCCATCCCTGCTGATCCGCTGCCAGCGGTTGCGACGACCATTCCCGGTCCAACCACGCGCGGCCCGTCACCGCAACATCCCCACCGGGCAGGGTCAGCGTTCCCGAAAGATCGAAGAACGGTTGTGAATAGTAATGGCTGGCCTGCCCGGCTGCGGACTTCACCGAATAGCCACCTTGGCCATGCAGGACCAGGGGGCCAGTCGCGGTCAGATTGACGTCATAGGCAAAGTCGGGCCCCGATGCGGTCAGGCGCAAGTGCTCGAAATCCGGCCCCTGCATGACCCAATCGTCAATCCAGGCGGAAAACGGCGCAGCAGCCACCCCTGCCTGCCCGATGCCACCGCGCGCAAGGCGTTCGGCCACATAATGTGCGTCGGGCGTGGTGATGGCAGCGTGGCCCATCCACAGTTGCGGTGTATCCCACCCCTGCCCGTCGTGCGGCGCAAGGGCCGAGCGGAACAACGTCCACTGCAACCCGTAGGGCGTGCCATCCGGGCCGGTCATGTTGGCAGTCAGATACCACCATTCGATGCGGAAATCAGGATGGGCACCATGATCGGCCGGAAAGGTCAGCACCCGGTCCGGCGTCGGCATGGCGAACCCCTCGGACTGGGTGCCCAACCCGGCAAAACCCTGCGCCACGGCCTGCGGGGGCAGCAGCAAAAGCAAGAGCATCAGCGCCTTAACGTTCATGACGAAACACCCCCAACAGGTGCGCGGGTGGCGTGCGTGACAGCCGCCACGCTGGCCATAGCGCCGCCAGCGTCGCGGCCAGAAGGGCCAGCCCACCCAACCGCAGATAATCGATCGGAAACAGATACATCGGCAAGCGCCAGCCGAACGCCTCGACGTTCACCACGGCCAGCAGCGCCCAGGCCAGCGCCAGCCCGAGAGGCAGCGCAAGCGCGCCCGTCAGCGCCGCCAGCACCACTGCGCGCAGCAGATCCAGCAAAGCCAGCCGGGTCCGCGTCAGACCCAGCGCCCAGACCGGGGCCAGTTGTGGCAGACGCATCGCGGCGAGTGTCAGCAAACTCATCAGAATCGCAAAGCCTGCCACTGCAAGGGTCAACACGTTCAGCGCGGTGGTCACGGTGAATGTCCGTTCGAACACCGACAACGACAGGGCCTTGATTGCCGCCTGATCGATCATCGCGCCGTCCGGAACGCCCGCACCTTCTTGCAGACGGGTGCGCAGCGCCGCAACCCGGTCCGGCACCGTGCGCAGGCCAAAACGCAGGGCGGTGATGTCCGGGAACAGGCTGCGGAACACATTCTCGGTCACGATCACCTGTCCGATGGGGTTGCCGTAATCCCCGTAAATCCCCAGTACGGCCAAGCTGGCGCCGGGACCAACGGCAACGACCGAGCCCAGATCCAGCCCAGCGCGGCGATACATCTGTTCGTTGATCAAAACGCCCTCTCCCCGTGCCAGACTGTCCCAGACGCCCGGAACGGCGCGCAGAAACTGCCAGTTCACGCGATAGGTGGCGTGATCACGGGCGCCGTAGACCTGCGCAGGCAGTCCCGCAACCTGCCGGTCCGCCGACAGCAGCGGCAGGACCGCGTCCGCCTGATCTTGCGCGATGGCGAGGATGGCAGCGGCCTGCGTGGCATCCTCGGCGCTGACGTACAGCTCGGACGCCAGACGCTGGTCCAGAAAGCCGGTGAAGGTCAGCCGGAACGATGACACCATCGTGGACACCCCGACATTCGCCGCCATCGCGAGCAGCAGGGCCATCAGCGCCAGCGACAGGCCCGGCACCTGCTGCCGGGTGTCGGCCCAGAACCACTGCGAGACAGGCCCACGCGCCCGCGCTTCGGCCAGCGTCAACACCAGTGACAGAAGGGGTGGCAGGGCCAGCGCCCCGCCGATCAGCAGTGCCCCCAACATGACGAATCCGGCCAGCAGCCCCTGCCCCCAAACGGCCAGGGCAGCGGACAGGACCAACAGCACCACGGACGCCGCAGCCCCGACCTTGCTGTTCCGTGCCATCGCCCATGCCCGCGTCTGTACCCCGCTCAGCAGCGGCATTCTCGCCAGCGACCACAGCGCGCCGCTAGCAGCCACCGCCGTGCCGCCGAGCGCGATGGCCAGCCCCGAGATCCACCAGACCGGGCGCAGCGCCAGTTGCCCCGAGACATCGGCGCCATACAGACCCCGTAGTGTGGCCGCCACATCGGGCAGCAGGGCCGCCGCGATCAGATAGCCCAAACCGACGCCCAAACCCCCGGCAATCAGCCCAAGCACGGCCAGTTCGACCGCCATAAGCGCAATCAACCGCCCCAACGGCGCGCCCAGCGCCCGCAAGGTGCGCACCATCGGACGGCGTTGTTCAAACGCAAGGCCAATCGCGCCATGCACGATGAACAGTCCCACCGCAAAAGACAGCAGCCCAAACGCGGTCAGGTTCAGATGAAAACTGTCCGTCAGCCGGGCCACATCGCCCCCTTCGGCTGCCGCCGACTGGATCAGATCAGGCGCCACCTCGGCCAGCGGACGACGCGTAAGGGGCTGGTCGGGCGCCACGATCAGCCGGTCGATCTGATCCGGGCGTGCCAGAAGCCGTTGTGCCAGACCGATATCGGTGACGGCCGTGTTTGGTGCAGCATCTTGCGCGACGACGCCCTGCGCGCCCGTCCCCGTCAAACGGGCGAGCGTGTCTTCGCGCGCGAAAATCTGCCCCGCGCCGGACAGAAAGGCGCCAATGTCCGCACCCCCGCCTGCACCCACTGGCCCAAGGCCGCCGGGGGCGGTCAGGGGCTCCAACCCAACGATCCGAACGCCGTTCAGCCGCCCTTCAATCACAGGCGACACGGCCCATCCCGCACGCCGCAGGGCGACGTACCGCTGTTGCGAAATCGGCTGACCGTCGCGTGCGGTGATCTGGGCAAACTGACCCTCGCCCAGCGTGGCTGCTGCGGCATCATAGCTGGACCGTGCTTCGGCGTTGATCGCCTGCACCCCCGACCAAAGTGCCGTCGCCAGCGCAAGACCTGCCAGAAGGGTAATCAGTTGCAGCGGGTTGCGCCGCCAGTGCGAGGCCAGCGCCGACAGGATGACCCGCGTCACGCGAGGCGCCCCGCCTGCAGGTGCAACCGCCGGGGCAGACGCGCGGCCAGACGCTCGGAATGGGTCACAAGAATTAGTCCTGCGCCGGTTTCCTCGACCAGATCGCGCAGCAGGTTCAGAACGCCGTCGGCCGTTGCTTCGTCGAGGTTTCCCGTCGGCTCATCCGCCAGCACCAGTTTTGGCTGTGGGGCGAGCGTGCGCGCAATCGCGACCCGCTGCTGTTGCCCTCCGGAAAGCTGCTCAGGGTATTTGTGCAGATGATCGCTCAGCCCCAGACGGGTTGCCAGGACCCGGTCACGATCCGGGTCATGCCGCCCGGACAGCCGTGCCTGAAACGCAATGTTGGCCGCCACCGTCAGCGAGGGGATCAGGTTGAACTGCTGGAAGATTACGCCCACCGTACCGCGGCGCAACGCGGCGCGCCCACCGTCGTCCAGCGGCGTAAGGTCCGTCCCCTCGATGGACACCATGCCGCTGTCCGCCGTATCCAGCCCGCCAATCAGATGCAAAAGCGTACTTTTGCCCGACCCGGATTCTCCCGTAAGGGCCAGCATCGCGCCACGATCCAGATCGAATGAGACACCGCCCAGCACTGCCGCCCCGGGTCCCGGATAAGTTTTGACGACATCGCGCAGGCAAAGCAGCATTTGGCATCCCTTTCACCATACATAAACCGTAGAGCGCGGGCGAAAAGGGGTACCTAGTGCGGGCCCGAAATGGCCGGTAGGCGGGCAGCCCTCGAAATTGAATTGCCCGCCCTGTCACCATTACTGACCGCGTGCGGCCAGCCACGCCTTCATCTGTGCAATCTCTGTTTCCTGCGCCGCGATGACCTCTTCAGCCAAAGCGCGCACTTCGGGGTCGGTGCCATGCTTCAGAACCACCTGGGCCATGGCAACGGCGCCTTCATGGTGCGGGATCATGCCTTGCATGAAATCCACATCTGCGTCGCCGGTATAGGGAACCATCATACCCGCCATCATGCCATCCATTGCGGCGGCATACTCCTTTACGGCCGCGTTGTCGGCCAGTTCGGGCGGGATCATGGCGGAATGGTCCATCATGCCCATGGTCCCCGTGTCTTCCATGGCGCCTTGGCCCATCTTGGAATGATCCATACCCTCCATCTGGGCAAAGGCGATTCCGCCCGCGACAACAAGCGCGGCGGCGGTCAGTGCAAGTGCAGTTTTCTTCATGGTTTTCTCCTTTGGTTGGGTCACGCGGGCGCAAAGCCTGCTTCGGTCAGCGCGACGACAATCTGGTCGCGTGGGGCGCTCGTTGTCACATCAACGCGGCGGTTCGGCGGATCGGCCGTAACCGTCGCCGCCGCATCGACGCCTTGAATGGCCTTGGTCACGCCGCGCACGCAACCACCACACGTCATCGTTTCGATATGAAATTGCATTGAATACTCCCTGGTTGCACTTCACTGAACACGACATGGGGCTTCCAAGCGTTGGAAGGTCAAGAGCACATTCTTGTGAAACTTTCCGCTTGACCTTCCCATGATGGGAAGCCCTATCTGTGGATCCGACCGAAGCAACAAATGAGCAGGGCCGTTGCCATCCGGACAAGGCCCTGCCCTTACGCCGATTTTCCACTCGCAACGAAAAGGCAACTGCATGAACATCGGAGACGCCGCAAAAGGGTCGGGCGTGTCGGCCAAGATGATCCGGTATTATGAACAGACGGGCCTGATCCCCTCGGCAGGACGAACAATATCGGGTTATCGCACCTATACCGGCTCGGATGTGCAAATGCTGCGGTTCATCCGCCGGGCCCGCGATCTGGGTTTTCAGGTCGAGGCGATTGGCGAGTTGCTGGCGCTCTGGCGCGACCGCAGTCGCCACAGCGCCGATGTGAAACAGCTTGCACAGGACCAAATCGCTGGTCTGCGCCGCAAGATCGCCGAGATGGAAAGCATGGTTGCCACCCTCGACCATCTGGCGCAGGGCTGTTCGGGGGATGACCGGCCGGAGTGCCCGATCCTTGCCGATCTGGAGGGCGAAGCGTCACTGGTGGCCCCCGCTTGCCACGGCGGGCCGGGCTTCAACCGCTAGATGTGAAGTCCGGCTTTTGCCAACCGGGCGCGTGCGGGCATTGCAGTGATTTGGGCCCTGGCCATCGATGCGACCCCAGCGACCAGCGTACCGCCGCCAGAGTCATCCAGCCCATGCCCTTCGTTGCCCTGCCCTTCGTTGGCAAATTTGTGGATCATACGGTCGGGGACCGGCACCGGACACAAATCCAGACCCGGACCCAGTAAAATGACCAAAGTGCAGTGGCACCTTACAGCGTTTTGATCAGCGCGCAGATCGCGACCATTCGCGTGTCACCATCCTGAACCCCGCCGGCAAGCCCGGTATAGGGTTCGGGTTGATCTGACGGACTGGCCTTCTGGACCTCTTTGCCCTGAACCGAACCGGTCGTGGTAATTTCCTGCGTGAGAGTCTGATCAGCCAGATCGGACACGGTGGCGTCTGCGTTTTCGTCTTCATCACCCTCTTGCCGCGACAGAGCCGTGGCGTCTTCGCCATTGGCACAACGCGCGCGCACGGCCGCCTGGTCATCGGCGCTAAGTCCCGTCCAATGCGCACGAATTTCGTATTCGGGGCGCAGGGTTTCCATTGTGGCGTCACTGAAAAATCCGGCGCCTACCTGGTCCCAATAGGTTTCGGTAGCAACCGTGTCATCATTCGTTGTCTGTGCCGAAACGGGGAAAGCAAGTATCGATCCCATCAGAAGTGCTGCTAGTCGCATGGCTTGTCCTTTCGATCAGAGGTCTGGTTCCTTAACGGCTTTCTTAACGGCCCAATGGGCGGGTTTGTTCCGACGTGGGTCGGCGTACAGTCTAATCTTTCGGCCCGTCGTCCTCGTCAGGCACATTGTGCCGCGGTCCCTTTGGTGCAGCGACATAGCGCGCCGGGCCGCCTTCATCGTGCAGCCAGTAGCCGTTCGTGGCGGTAGATCCCTGTCCGGCCCCCTCGTCGATCTTGGGGTCTTTTTCTGCTGACTTTGGGTGTTTCATCTGGGTTATTCCTTTTCGGCGTTGGCCTTGTGCGCGTTGGCCTTGCATCTCTATTCGGTTCAACCGCCTCGCAGCCGGTTTGTTCGGGCGCCCGTGCAATCGCAGTCCGGACCGGCGAAAAAATGTGCGCCATCTGGGCACGCAAACGCCCATATCTGGGCGGCCACAACCCATCCCGCGTCGGTAATGCCGCACCATGTGTCAGTTTTTCCAGGTTCTACGTCACATCGCACGGTGATCGTTTGACTTGCGCGTATTCTTGGTTATTTGCGGTCCAAGGTTTACGCAGCTTGGGTAGTCGCATGATCAAACCAATTTCATCTGCCGAAACCGCCTTGGACGATGTGGCGCAGGCCATGGTTGATCCAAAGGTGTTGCTTGACGTGGCGGCGACCCATCTGCTGGAAAGCATCGGTCATGAACCGGTTCCCGACGCGTTGTCGTCATTGGCGAAAAGACTCACGACCGTCCTTCGCGAAAAGACCGACAAGACCGTCTGCGACGCCAATTGACGCTCAGAACCGGCGGCTGAGAAATGCCGAACCCGCAAGACCGAAGCGCCAGAGCCTTTCGGCGCCACGGCTGATACCGATCCGGGGCCCGGTCAGGATGTCGGACGCCAATGTATCCGCAACCGTCAGCCGCAGATCCTTTTCGTCAAAGGGCCGGCCATCGTCTGCCAGGGTGATCGCAAGTGCCTGGCCGAGCTTGCCCGGCCCCGCGCACAACTGCCGAACGTTGCTGTGCCCGCGCCGCTGCATCATCAGGTCCAGGCCTGTTTCGGGCGCTATGGCGCGGATCAGCACGGCCTCGCCCGGTCTGCCCACGACATTCAGGCACAGATGTATCCCGTACGAACGATAGACATACGCGTGGCCGGACGCCCCGAACATCGAAGCATTGCGCACCGTGGGCCCCCGGTAACTGTGCGATGCCGGGTCGTCGCGTGCATAGGCCTCGGTTTCCACCACCATGCCGCCCACGCCCCTCACGAGCAGACGGGCGCCAATCAAAAGGCGCGCGAGGTGCCAAACCGGCGTCTGTGTGTCGAAAACCGGAGCCACGTCTGATTTACTTTCCACAAATCTGCGCGAATGAGGCCCCGCCGTCCTGACGCAGACAACGGCCGGGGGCAAGCGTCCAGTCGGTGGTGTTTCGCCTGCAGAATCCATTCTTTGCGGGGAACTGGCCTTACTGCACAGTCCCAGGTGCGGCTTGTTTTTATCGCCGTGCACGACTCATGACCGGCAATCCGGGTGCCCCCAAACAGCCTTGCATGTTTCGGGAACAAACGCATCACGACCCGGGTTGACTGCCATGTACACGCAAAAGGAGCAGGTTTCATGTTTTCAGAAGTACTTGTGGCGTTTGTGGCGTTCGGCGCCATGCTTGCCATCACCATCGTTGGCTACGTTGTCGCCGCATCAAGCGGCCGGCGGCTGGAGTCCAGTCCCCAAAGATCTGCGGGCCCAACCGCCATGCCAAATTCGCCCCGCTACGATACAAGGCCGATCAACGCCTGAATCGAAATAGCGCACACATCGAAGGGCAGGCCTGCGGATACGCAGGTCTGCCTTCTTTGGCAGTTTAAAGCAGCCTGTGCGGCTGACAGCCTGGCCGGGACAACCTGACCACACCGCGTGCCGGAACCACCGCGACCATTTTGGCGTTGTACGGGAAAGTTCGTGCGCGGAGGTCTCGACATGAATAAGCCATGCGTCTTCACCAGCGATGACATACTTACGCATATCCCGGCACTGCGCGCCTATGGGCGCGGTCTGACCCGACACCGCGAGGACGCTGACGACCTGGTTCAACAGACGCTCTTGAAGGCAATCTCGAATATCGAGAAGTTTCGGCCCGGTACAAATCTGCGGGCGTGGCTGTTCACCATCATGCGCAATTCTTTTTTGACAAACATTTACAAGAAAAACCGGGAACGTCCGGGGGATATCGATTGCGCCTCGGGGCATGCCAAGGTGTATCCCAATCACGACAACTACATAACCGGTCAGCGGTTGACTCTGGCAATCAACAAGTTGCCGCTGCCGTACCGCGAAATCCTCTATCTGGTGCTGGTTGTGGGCGAAAACTATGAAGATGCCGCGCAGATCTGCGGATGTGCGGTGGGCACCGTGAAAAGCCGTCTCAATCGAGCGCGGCAGATGGTCATCGGTGAAATGCGGGTCAACGAACTGAACGACCTTTTGCAACCATCCTGAATCTGCAGAAATGAGCCCGTGGGCCCCCGTCGATGATGACCGTCGGTCGCAACGCCCGCGTACGGCTCGACGCGATAGATCGAGCGTTTGCGCAGGGTTTCAGTCGTCCGGGGGGGACTTTGCCCGACCATTCTTGCCAGCGCCAACTTTCTGCTTTTTCGGGTTCATGACATCGAACTCGTCGGGCGTATGCGCCGATCCTTCATGGTCGCCTTGGGCATTTTGTCGCTCTGTGGGCTCTGTGCGCTTTTCCTTGGCGTGCTTTGGTTCATTTGGCATTGTCGTCCTCTCCTTGTGGGTCGCGCAGATCCTGTCCGGCCTGTTTTTGTGCGCGTCTGGCGGTGGCGCGCGGGTCCTCGCGAGGGCTGCCGGCAGGATCGATCTGACGCCTGCGCGCTTCGGTCTCGCGGTCATTCAAGGGAAGCGGATCGTGTGTCGGCCGTGTCATGGCATCCTCCGTTTGTGGGACATGAACCTGATGCCTCGGGGTTTTGTTCCCGTAAATCCGGTTACGCGCAGCAACCCCACGTGGAACCAAACCATCGCATCCGTGCTTGTTCCTCATTGATAGTGGACAGGGGGCGTCGTCATGGCATCGCGGGCAGTCTGGAAGGGACAGTTGCGACTGTCATTGGTGGCCATTGCTGTCGAGGTGCACAGCGCCACGCAATCGGGTGCGCGGGTGTCGTTTCGTCAGATCCACGGCCCGTCAGGCAAACGGGTGCGCTATGACAAGACGGTGCCGGGCATCGGAACGATCAAGACCTCTGATATCCTGAAAGGGTATGAGTTGGGAGATGACACATATCTGCTGATCCAGCCCGAAGAGATCGACGCCATCAAGCTTGAGACGAAAAAGACCTTTGAACTGGTACAGTTCGTCGATACCGCCGATATCTCGCCACTTTACTACGACAAGCCCTATTACATCGTGCCAACGGACGATCTGGCCGAAGACGCCTACCGCGTCGTGCGGGACGCACTGCGCCAAAGCAACAAGGTGGGACTGGGGCAGTTGACAATGCGCGGGCGTGAGCATTTGTGTGCCGTCCGCCCCTGCGGCGATGGTTTGCTGATGGAAACCCTGTATTACGCCGATGAAGTGCGCTCGGCAGAGCCGTTGTTTGCAAGCATCGAAGACGATCCTGCGGACGCCGACCTGCTGTCAGTCGCTACACAGTTGATCGACCGCAAGACCGGTCCCTTCGACCCCTCGGCGTTCAAGGATCGCTATGACATTGCCCTGCGCGCGCTGATCGACGCCAAAAAGGGTAACCGAAAGACGCCGCGCACATCTGCGGCGGACGGCGGGGAACGGCCCAAGGGTGCCAATGTGGTTGATCTGATGCAGGCCCTGAAAGACAGCCTGAAGGCGGGCGCGAAAGAAAAGCCCAAGCCTGCCACCAAGAAAGCGCCCCGGGGCAAGGCGGCGGGCTAGGCCATGCGCGCGCTGAAGGACTATGCCGCGAAACGGGATTTCGACCGCACCTCGGAACCGCAGGGTACCCATGCGGCGGTTGGCGCAGCGCCCCGGTTCTCGTTCCAGAAACATGACGCCACGCGCCTGCACTGGGATTTGCGGCTGGAACATGACGGGGTCCTGCTGAGTTGGGCCGTGACGCGCGGACCTTCGCTTGACCCCGGGGACAAGCGCCTGTCGGTTAGGACCGAAGATCATCCCAGTGATTACCTGACCTACGAAGGCGTGATTGCCAAAGGCAATTACGGCGCGGGTACGGTGATGCTATGGGATGTCGGCTGGTGGCAGCCGTTTCATGATGTCGATCAGGGGCTGGCCTCGGGCCATCTGCATTTTGCCCTGCTGGGTCAACGAACGACGGGGAAATGGTCGTTGATCCGCATGAAGGGCAAACGTGCGGGGGATGGCGGGCGGGAAAACTGGCTGCTGATCAAGGAGGAGGACGAGGCAGCGCATGCGGCGGTGCTGACGGATCTGCACGATACCAGCATTTCAACAGGCCGCAGTCTGGCCGATATTGCGGCTGGCTCGCCTGATCGTCCGCTTTCACCCCTCCGTACCGGCGCGGCGCCAAGGTTTCGCCCACCCCAGTTGGCCGAGATGCACGAGGCCCCGCCCGAAGGCGATGCGTGGTGGCATGAGGTAAAGCTGGACGGATACCGCGCGCAGGTTGCTCTGGGCAAGGGCGGCGCACGTATTTTCACCCGCAACGGCCTGGACTGGACCGACAAGTTCGGGCCCCTGTTGCCACCGCTGAACCAGTTGCCCGCGCGCTCGGCGTTGATCGACGGCGAAATAGTTGCCGGCGCCGGACTTGAGCGGTTTGGCGACGTGGCCCGCGCCATCGAGCATGGGGGGCCGTTCCTGTTCTACGCCTTTGACCTGTTGTCGCTGAACGGGGCCGACCTGACGCCCGCACCCCTGCAGGATCGCCGCGCCGCCCTGGAAACCCTGTTTGCCGGAGTGACGCCACGCGGCTTCCTGCGGCTGTCGCCCGTGCTGAGTGGCCAAGGTGCCGACCTTTTCGCACAGATCGGGGACGCAGGCGGTGAGGGGCTTGTCTCAAAACTGCGCAGCGCGCCCTACCGGTCAGGCCGGTCCGCCGCTTGGGTGAAATCAAAGGTCGAGCGGCGCGGGGCTTTTCTTATCGTCGGATATCAGCACAGCACATCGCGCGGCCGCGCCTTTGCGTCGTTGTTGCTGGCCGACTGGCAAGACGGGGCATTTGTCTATCGCGGCAAGGTAGGCACCGGATTTGACGCAAGTACCGAGACCGACCTTCTGGCGCGTATGGCACCACTCGCCCGGACGACCCCGGCGTTGACCGCACCGCCCGCGTTGCGCGCAAAGATCACTTGGGTTGATCCACACCTGATCGCCGAGGTGCGCTATGCCGAGATCACGCGCGACGGCCACCTGCGCCACGCAAGTTTCATTGCCCTGCGTGAGGACAAGATCATGACCGACGTATCCACTGATGATCCGGGCACCCGCCCGCAGGTTGCAGGTGTGGGGATCAGCCACCCGGACCGCGTCGTCTATCCCAAGCCCCCGGTTACAAAACTTGGCGTGGCCGGGTATTATGAGGCCGTGGCCGACCGGTTGCTGGAGGTGGCGCGCAAGCGGCCGCTGTCGCTGCTGCGCCTGCCCGATGGTCTGGACGGCGAGCAGTTTTTCCAAAAGCACCGTGGCAAGGGTTTTCCCACCGCGCTGCGCGAAATGGATCTGCCGGATGCAAAGGGCCAGACGCAGGCCAAGATGTATCTGACGACCGCCGCCAGCCTGATTGCCGCTGTGCAGATGGGAACGCTGGAGTTTCACATCGAAGGTGTGCGCACCGACAGGCCGCAGACGCCCGACCGGATGATCTTTGATCTGGATCCGGATGAGGGTCTGGGTTTTGCTGCGGTGCGGGATGCTGCCGTCCTGATCCGTGATCTGCTGGCCGAGGCGGGTCTGGCAAGCTGGCCCATGGTCACAGGCGGAAAGGGCGTGCATGTGACCGTTCCCTTGCGCCGTACGGCCAGCACAGGTTCGGTCACGTTGTTTGCGCGCACCTTCGCCACCCTGCTTGCGGAACGGCGCCCGAAGGCCTTTACCGCCAAGCTGGCAAAGGCCGACCGGAAGGGACGGATCTTTATCGACTGGCTGCGCAATGACGCAGGCGCGACGGCGGTGGCACCGTTTTCTCTGCGGGCACGGCCGGGCGCGCCGGTTGCAATGCCTGTATCATGGGATGAGTTGAAAAAGCTGCGTAAGGCCAACGCGTTCGACATAAGGAACGCCCAAGCGCGCGACTGGTCGGCCATCGGCACGGTGAAATCCGGCAGCATCTCACACGCGACGGCCGAAGCCATGACAGCCGCGCTGGAACGCCTGTAAACTGCCGCACCGCATAACCCTGAGCTTTGCCCGTGGCGGCCTTCCCCGGGTCTTTCAGCCGGCGTTTGCGCGGGTCCATTGAACGGCTTCGCGCAGCACCTTTTGCAAGGCGCTGTCAAATCCGCCGACAAGCGAAAGCGTGCTGTTGTTGCCCACGGTGGTCGTGGCCGCAAAGCGGCGCGAGGCGACGATCTGGCGGTCGGACTCGCGGATCAGTGTCATCATCATCGCGACGTTCACCGCCATCGGCGGGGCGCCGGGGGTGACCGGTTCGGACTGGAAGTCCTGCAATTCAGTCATCAGGGTGTAGTCGGGCATCAAGCCTGCCGCCGCACGTCCGACCAGCCGGAACCCGCCCGCGTTCTGAAACGATGCGACAAGCAGGGTCTGCAACAACGCCGGCGCAGGTTCAGACCAGCGACCATCTGGCAGATACTGGGCCTGAAACGGCAAGGGCTTGATCAGAATTCGGTCGGTCGCCAGTGCCCCACCCGACGTCGGCAACTCGACAATCAGATGCCCGCGCCCCCCGGTCTGGCCGGACCCCGGCGCATAGGCCGACAGCGTGTAGGCGTCCAGTTCGGTGCTGGCTTCGGACAGAGCGCCAAGCGCGCTGCACCCGGGGAGAAGGCAAAACGACAAAAGCGCCGCGCGCAAAAGGGGCATGGAAGTCATCTCCTGTATTCAGGGGTCTGGTTGCCCAGAAAAAATCGTCCGGGGTCGACAGCAATTCGGTCGGCCACTGCCCCGATGGTGGCAACGAGGGTGCGCGCATCCGTAGCCAATGCACTGAACTTCGGCAGTCCGGTCTGGGTAAATTCGCGCAATCCGCTTGCAGAGCGCCCGACATCATCCACGGCTGTTTTCAGTGTTGCGATCAGGCCCGGAACATCGTCTCCGATCACCGTGTTTGCGGTGGCGAAGGCGGTTTCTGCCTCGGTCAGGGCCGCGTCTGCCTTGGCCAGCGACGCCTCGGCGGCGGTCATGACGGATTCGGTACGCGTGGCAAGGCTGTCGATGCGCGCCGTTGCGGCCTCGACGTTCTTCAGGATCGCCGTGATGGCGTCCTTGTTTTCGGGCGTGGTAAAGCCGCGGATGTCGCGCATGAGCGAAATCGCTTCGGCCAGAAGGTCCGGCGCGTCGGTGATCAGGCCTTGAACAACCGACGGTTTCGAAGCGATGACCGGCACCTCAGCGGGGGGAATGGCCTCAAGCCGGGCAGAATCTGCGCGGCCCCCTTCCAGCGCCACAAAGGAAACACCCGTCACCCCCTGCGAGGCCAGCGTGGCCATGGTGTCCACACGAATTGGGATACTGGCGTAAATCTCGATCCGCACCCGCACAAGGGCCGGGTTGGCACGGTCAAGCTCGATGATCAGCACTTTGCCCACATCTATTCCGTTGTAGCGCACGGCACTGGCCTGCCCCAGCCCGGCGACGGTGTCGAAGACAATGTCGTACTGCGCAAAGGTGCGGTCAAGCTGGACCTTGGCCAGCCACAGCATGAAGCCAAGTGCCGCCAGAAGGCTGAACACTGTAAACACACCGACCAGAATATAGCGCGCGCGGGTCTCCATCAGATTGCCTTTTCTGTCTGCTGGGCGGCATGCGCCCGCGGCCCGTGAAAGTACGCGTGCACCCAAGGGTCATCGACCAGCATCATCTCGTCCATGGTTCCGGTCACCAGAACCCTCTTTTCTGCCAGAACGGCGATGCGGTCACAGGTTGCATGCAGCGTGTCCAGATCATGGGTCACCAGAAACACCGTCAAGCCCAGCGCCTTTTGCATCGAGGTGATCAGCGCGTCGAACTCCGAGGCGCCGATGGGGTCGAGGCCGGCCGTCGGTTCGTCCAGAAACAGGATTTCGGGATCAAGCGAAAGGGCGCGGGCCAGACCAGCCCGCTTGCGCATGCCGCCCGACAACTCGGACGGGAAAAGATCACCGGCGCGGGGCGGCAGACCGACCAGCGCAATCCGCAGATCCGACAGCGCAGTGCGCGTGTCCGCGTCGATGCCCAGACGTTCGCGCATGGGTGCGGCCACGTTTTCACGCACTGTCAGCGACGAAAACAGCGCCCCGTCCTGAAACATCACGCCCCATCGGTTCTGCACGTCGTGCAGGTTGCCCGGTGCGGCCGCCAGAACATCGGTGCCGAGCACAGTAATATGCCCTTCGGAGGGGCGCTGCAGGCCAACTATCGTGCGCAGCAACAAGGATTTGCCGCTTCCCGATGCACCGACAACGCCCAGCACTTCACCGCGCCGCACGTCCAGATCCAGCCCCTTGTGAACCACCGTCTTGCCAAAGCGATTGCCGAGGTTGCGCACGGAAATGACCGGATCGTCATCCATCATACGCCCCACAGCGCAAAGAAGATCGAGAAGAGGGCATCGACGACGATCACCAGAAAGATCGCCACAACAACCGAGCGTGAGGTCCGGCTGCCCAGCGATTCCGTATCGCCCTTGACCTGCATCCCCTGATAGCACCCCACCACCCCGATGATCACCGCAAAGACCGGCGCCTTGGACAGGCCGACCAGCATGTGCGACACATCGGTGCCCGACAAAAGCTGCGCGCGGAACATGCCCGGCGAAATGCCAAGGTCAATCCACGCCATCAGCCCGCCGCCGAACAGGCCTGCCATGTTGGCCACAAACCCCAGCGCCGGCAACAATATCACCAGCGCCAGGACGCGCGGAATGACCAGCAACTCGACCGGGTCCAATCCGAGCACTCGGATCGCGTCAATTTCTTCGCGCATTTTCATCGACCCGATGGCCGCCGTGTATGCCGAGGCTGACCTGCCCGCCACGATGATCGCAGTCAGCAATATGCCAAGTTCGCGCAGGATCGAGATTGAGATCAGGTCAACCACGAACACTTCCGCCCCGAACTGCTTGAGTTGTGTTGCCCCCTGAAAGGCCAGCACGATGCCGATCAGAAACCCCATCAGGGCCACGATGGGAACGGCATTCAACCCAGCCTCTTGCATGTGGTGAACCAGCGCCGTGAACCGCAGGCGTGACGGATGCACGACGGTGTTGCCCAACCGCGCAATGACAAGGCCAAGAAAGCCAAGGCTTTGACCGATCCCGGCAAGGAAGGGGCTGATCTTGGCGCCTAAAAAGGCAAGTTCATCCCCCGCCCGGTGATGCGGGCGGCGTTTCGGGGGCTTTGGCGCAGTTGGCAGCGCATTCGTCACCGTCTTTAGTATAAGAGACTGCGCTTCCGTCGCACCCGCTATTGCAACGGCTTGGCCACCCGCCTGTCTTTCGGCCAGAAACGAGGCGATTAGCCAAGCTCCGGCCGTGTCAAGCACGGTGACAGCCGACAGATCCAGTGTGTCCGACCGGGCCAACCCATAAAGAACCGTCCGGCTCTGCTGCAGGTTTGCCAATGTGACGGGCCCAGCCAGGCTTGACAACTCTGATGCCGGGGTAAGGGTGTCAGGCGATGCTGACGCCATTCATGCCCCCCGACAAAGTTGTTTTGCTGCGATATCTGCTCTTTTGGTTTGTCTGATCGGGAACACCAGCTGCCCGCAGCACGAAGGCACAGTTGGCGGATTTCACGACAAGACTTAGGTACATAGGCCATTTCCTGTTTCGACCGAGGTCGCGAGACCGTGGCCAAAGGCCCGGACGCCAGTGCTCACGTTCCGCCAGAGGTAGTGCCACATCGCCAACCGACGTTACGGAAATGGTGCGCCTTCAGT